>NZ_JFWP02000001.1:0-720776 GCF_000588715.1 Acinetobacter sp. 1000160
ATCAATGCCAAAGATGCATTTGATGTGTTGGTGATTGGTGGTGGTCCTGCCGGTGGTACTGCGGCAATCTATGCAGCACGTAAAGGCATCAAGACCGGTATCGTGGCTGAACGCTTTGGCGGTCAGGTGATGGATACCATGGACATTGAAAACTTCACCACGGTGCAGAAAACCGTTGGTCCGAAGTTTGCTCAGGATATGGAAGCACATGTCCGTGAATACGGTGTGGATATCATGAACCTGCAACGTGTCAGCAAGATCACAGGTGCAGATCAAACGGCCAACGGTTTGGTTGAAGTTGAACTGGAAAATGGTGCCAAGCTGGAATCGAAAACCATCATTCTTTCCACCGGTGCACGCTGGAGAGAGATGAATGTGCCGGGTGAAGCAGAATACCGTACCCGTGGTGTGGCTTACTGCCCGCACTGTGATGGCCCATTATTCAAAGGCAAACGTGTTGCGGTGATTGGTGGCGGTAACTCGGGTGTAGAAGCAGCGATTGACCTTGCCGGTATTGTTGAACATGTCACACTGGTTGAATTCGATACCAAACTTCGTGCCGACCAAGTGTTGCAAGACAAGTTAAACAGCTTGCCAAATACCACCGTGATCATGAATGCATTGAGTACCGAAGTGGTCGGTGATGGTGCTCAGGTGACGGCATTGAAATATAAAGACCGTGCGACTGATATTGAGCATACGGTTGAGCTGGCAGGGATCTTTGTACAGATCGGCTTATTGCCAAACACTGATTTCCTGAAGAACAGTGCGGTTGAGTTGAGCAACCGTGGCGAGATCGTGATCAACGACCGTAACGAAACCAGTGTCAAGGGTGTATTTGCCGCAGGTGACTGTACCACTGTGCCGTACAAGCAAATTATCATTGCTACCGGTGAAGGTGCCAAAGCCTCACTGTCTGCCTTTGATTACATGATCCGTTCAGGCGTCTAAATAATCTGGCAAAAAAAGCCCCAATGGTTTGGGGCTTTTTTATTGGGTTTAGTTTTTAGTCGGTTTATATAAGCCATGATCGACCAGATGTTCACGTAAAATACGGCGAAGTTCCAGTACGGCTTCAGGTGTTTCCTGAATGGAGTGGCCACCGGTGAAGATCTTTTCCGATACCGCACCATCCAGATGGGCACTTTTATAAGGCACAATGCCATCGGTGATAAGCTCTGGATCATTGCTTTTGGTGACATTTCCCATAATGGAATGGAAAACCAGCCCTTTTTCTGGCGGAATGGTGGCCGTTAATTCCATAAATTTGGATTTTTTACTCAGATCACTTGGGCCATTCTGGATCACGTCATTGGTCAGGGTTTTGACAAACTCCTTAAGGTCCATGTCATCGCTGGTAAGTGTATCCGCCAAAGTGGTCAAGAACGTCGCAGGGAGCTTGATAATCTTTCGGGCTGCCAAGGTAAACCAGCGATCGGCATAATCTGTACCGCGATGCGGGGAGGCCAGGAAAATGGCACGATCAAAATTGGCAATCGGTTCCATTTTCAGTCGCTCGCCAATCACCGGATGTTTGCGCAAACGTGCCTGCTGGCGGCTATTCATCATGGTCAGAGCCTCTTTGGAAATATCCGCATTGCTCACTAAAAGCCGACTGATAATCCCACCCATACTATGACCGATTAAAACTGCATCCTGTGCAGCTGCATCTTTCGGGTTCAGTGAAGCAAAGGCTTGCTTTAACAGGGCATAGATTTGAAAACGGCTTTCCAGAATCGGCATATTGGTGGAGTAGAACACTTGCCAGACCTGATAATGCTCACGTAATACAGGGTCGCCCATAATATCGTTAGTCACTGCAATCCAGGCTTCAGGACTACTGGCCAGACCATGCACCAGTACAATCACTTTCTTATTTGGATTATAAGGTTCAAGCATGTAGAGATGCGGCATGGTCAGATGCTGATCGCGGTCAATCAGGGTCAGGTAGGCAGCAGTGCCTAAGTTATTTTCAGCCAGCCAAAGCCCATAAGGTGCAGAGAAATTGGCTGCCAGTGAATATTCTTTTCCAGCAATACTTACTTTCTCGACACTATAGGGATCATAAACTTTGACTTCAAAGTTTGGATTATTTAAAACATCATTGATCGTTGCAGCCGCATTCTTGGGTTGAGCAATAATGGTCGCAGCCAGATAACGGGCTTTATGAATGTTCGGGTTAACACCATTGGGGTAGTCAAAGCTTAACGGATCAAGAATATATTTATTGTCTCCGTGGGCAGTATTCTCTGAGGAAGGGAATACCGCAACGAAATCCGAGCCGAAACCATCCCGACGGTTAATCGCTCTTAAGCCGGAAAAGTTCATGTTATAGCTGGAAATAAACTTTTCAAGCTGCATGTTTTGCAAGCGCTGATAAGACTGGATATCAATGGTATAGATACTTTTACCAATTTTAATGGTCGGGGTAATGGTTTTAGCCGGATTTCTTAAGCTATGGACATTGACCAGTTTGGTCAAGGCCTGATTATAGAAATCCCGGATCTGAACTTGTCTGTTATCGAAAATACGCTCTTGCGGCTGACGAGCGGTTTTAAATAAATAAGCATAACTATAACGAATGCTCTTATCGAGGGCTTCAAGCTCTTGATCCAGACACTGTTCATAGGTTTTCTGAATTGTTTTTTGTTGTTCTTCGCCCTTATGTTTGCTGAGCTTGCTGACTTTACATTCAGACGAGTCAGACAGACTCATAGCTTTGGAAAGGTATAATTCACTGGAAGTTGATAACAGCTGCTCATCCTGAATCTGCGGAATTTTATGCAGATCTGCAATACATTCATCTGGTGTCTGCATGCAGACTTTTGCTTCTTTGCCTGACATTGACAACACATTGAGACTGGCTTCGCTCAATTTCTTCTGAGTCAGAATACTATTACGCTCGTTCGCAATCGTGACATTCAGGTCTTGCTGTTTCAGACTGACAACTTGGCAGCCACTCATTACCATCGCACTGAGTAGGCTAATCGCAAATAAACGTTGATTCGGGGTAAATGCTAGCATTATAAATCAGCAAGTTGGCTGGGAGATGGTAGCTATAATACGAAAATCGAATGTTTTTTCAATCATCCATAAAAAAATAGACTGTACACGACAGTCTATTTTTCACTACAGCATGGGCGAGTAATTAGTTCAATACTTGCCACACATTCCAGCGTTTTCCAGATTCAACTTCCTTGATCAGACGATCAGTGACTTCAGCCTCATCTGGGTAATTGATTTTGTAGTTCTTTAAGGTTTGAAGCGCATTTTTCTTTTGCTCTAACCAGAGATAATTGTTGGCAGCAGAAAGATAAGCTTCCTGAACACCACCTTTCATCGCCTTATCTAAATAAGGAATCGCTTCACGTTGACCGCCACCTTCAGACAGGCCAAAACCGAACCAGAAGTTTGTTTCAGCATCATTCGGGTTCATTGCCAGAATACGTTGCGCATAGTTCAATGATTTAGTGGTATAAGCGGTACCCAAATCCATATTACGTGCCATTACACTTGCTTTAAAGGCACGTGTCAGAACATCAATAGACGCATTTGGTTTTTCTGCCAAAGCATCCAGTTTTTGCGTGGTTTCTTTTAACTTGGCTTCATAGCCCTTGCGTTCTTGACGGTCAGGGAAGCGAGGTGGATAGTGACGCGCTTTACCTTCAACCAGTTGTAAGAAGTCATCAATCTCGGTCACGTCGACTTCGTTTTCACCAGCAAGAACCGCATATTTAACATTACGTTGTTTGCTGTCGATGGTCGGAACGATCAGTTTATTGATATCTAATGTGGTTGTTTTTGACGGGTCATTCTGTAATGACACCACCATTTTAGTCACAGGTTGGGCTGCAGCATCTTTAAGTGCAACTTCAAAGCTTGGCGGCGCATCATATTTGATTGGATTTAAAGCATAGAACGGTGCGGTTGGTTCTGGCTCTTTGAATACAAATGGCTCAGAAGCTTTATCTTTTTTGACAGGGGCGACGCCACAAGCGGTTAAAAAAGAAGTTGAAAGTACAAGTAATGCCAAAGGCTTAAAATTCATGCTTACATCCATTAATTTTAGTTAAATGAGAAGTAGATCGTTGGTTTCACCAGTCTAGGAAAAGCAAAACCAACTTGCAATGATAAGCTTGTTACATTTCTTATATATCTGCTTATGTTGCCGAAGTTTTGTTCTGTGCTTCGCACTCACGTCTAACTTCTTCAATAATTTTCAGTTCTTCTTTACTCAATGGTTGATTTTTAGAACTTTGCGGAGCGAAACTCGGATCCAGTTCCGACAGGCGCTGACACAGCACATTCATCCGCTTTTCATTTTTTTGCATACGGTCCAGAAGGACACGAATACCTTCTAAAATAGGATCAGACTGATCCTGAGTGGTGGCATAAGGCTGGAAGCCAATACTTTCAGCATAGTCACGGCGACTGACTTCATCCTGTTCAACCTGACTTTTATCTTTAAAGATATATCGGGCAGGGTTACCAACCGCAGTCACATTTTCAGGCACTTCCTTCGTTACGACAGCATTTGAACCGACTTTGGCACCTTTATGCACGGTAAACGGCCCCAGAATTTTTGCGCCAGCACCTACCACCACACCATCTTCCAGCGTCGGATGGCGTTTGCCTTTATTCCAGGTGGTGCCGCCTAAGGTCACACCATGATAAAGCGTGACATCATTACCAATTTCAGCGGTTTCACCAATCACCACGCCCATGCCGTGATCGATAAAGAAACGTTTGCCAATTTTTGCACCCGGATGAATTTCAATCCCTGTGGCAAAGCGGCTAAATGAAGAAAGCAGGCGAGCCGTACCCTTATATTCTTTTTTCCACAATTCATGTGCCATACGATGCATGATCAGCGCATGGATACCCGGATAGGTGGTTAGCACTTCCAGCGTGTTTCGAGCCGCAGGATCACGCGCAAACACAGCCTCGATATCTTCTTTAAGCTGTTTAATCATTTGAACGATCCTCCGTGTTTGTCTTTTTCCATGAACCATTGGCCAATGCCTGAACGCGACTGAAGATGCCGCGTAATAAATGATACTCCATACGATCTAATTGTATCCTGCCAAATAAACGACGCAAGCGTAATGGCAATAAACGCGGATTATTCGGGTCCAAAAACTCGATTTCAGTCAGCATTTTTTCCAGATGAGGATAGAATTCTTCCATCTGTTGCTGTGTCACCAGCGGTTCATCCCATTCCATGCTTTGCTGTTGTTTCAGTTGCATGTGATCGCTTGGCGTATCTTCAGTCTGGGTATTTTGTTCAAGCGCAGCCATTCTCAATTCATAACAGACCACCTGAATGGCTTGTGCCACATTCAGCACCCCATACTCAGGATTGACCGGAATGGTTAAGTGGTAATTGGCCAAGGCCAGTTCTTCGTTGGTCAGTCCCCGATCTTCACGACCAAACACGATGGCAATATGCTGTGCTTTGCTAGCCGCTTGTAAGGCTTCTTTTGCCGCAGGCCGAACATCAAGCAATGGCCATGGAATAGTACGACTACGGGCACTGGTGCCGAAGACAATATGACAATCCTGAATGGCCTGTTCTAAAGTCTCAACAATTTCAATTTGTGCAATCAAATCCTGTGCACCCGCTGCCAAAGCATCAATATCGGGATGTGGATAGGTTTTCGGTGCAACCAGTACCAGCTTGGATAAGCCCATGGTTTTCATTGCACGTAATGCACTACCAATATTGGCGGGGAGGGGGGTATTGACCATGACAATACGGACATGATCCAAATGTTTGGACACGTTATTTGAGTCAAACTGGTTCATATATTATCCAGAATTAAGAGTATTGAGAGACTTCTGCCTGATAGAGATCAAGCGCTTCATCCATTGACATATTATCCGGCGGCGGTGCGATGTTTGCCACTTTAGGCGCTTCAGCCACTCTGGCCGCTTTAGATTTCACCTGATATTCGATCGCAATGGCTTCTTTGCCAAAATAATCCCGCAACTTGCTGAGCAGCTCATCCAGTGGTGCAACTTTCCATTGTGGGCCAAGTTGTAGCTCGGCAGTTGCAAAACTCTGGTCCAGCTGGATGTGCAGTCCGATATGCTGGCACATATCCACATTACAATAAGGGAGAAGAATGGCCTGCAAGTCTTTCGCCAGCGTTTTGCTCATCAGCTCTTGAGCCAGTCGAATCTGAATGCTTTGGGCACGTTTTTGGCGAATTTCATTCAAACTGAATGCCTTACTTAAGCGTGCCATTGGACGGTCAAAACCTTCACGTTCGTAGATTTCACCTTCAATCACCACCACTTGTTCTAAGCGCACCACCTCTTTATAGCGCTGGAAACGCTCGTGGTTACAACTGATTTCGACACGGGCTGTACCATCATCCAGTGTGATCATAATCCGGTTCGGGAAGTTGGCAATATCAACCACTAAACCTGCAAAAACAGTGGTCACACCGCGACGGGTCGGGGTCAGTTCATTCAGTTTTGCAGAAATAAATGATTTCAATTCCGGGCGATAGACATCAATCGGATGACCTGTGAGATAAAGTCCAAGCGTATCTTTTTCACCTTTAAGACGAACTTCATCTGACCAGGGTTTTACTGGTTTAGCGGGTTTGCGTTGAACTTCTTCGACTTCACCAAACAGGTCCATAATCCCTGTTTCACGGTTACTACGCGCTTGCTCGGCGGCTTGCACGGCTTCTGGCAATTGTGCCATCAAGCTGGAACGTTCAATGCCGAGACAATCCAGCGCACCCGCACGAATCAGAGCTTCCAAGGTCCGTTTATTGATCTTTTTCAAATCAATACGATGACAGAAGTCGAATAAGTCCTTATACGGACCTTCATTGATGCGTGAGTCGATGACCGATTGCATGGCCTGCTCACCGACACCTTTAATGGCACCTAAACCATAGACAATGGTGGCTTCATCGCTGGCATGGAAATGATACAAAGACATATTCACTGAAGGTGGCAGTACTTCCAGTTTGTTATTACGGCAGTCATCAATCAGGAACACGATACTGTCGGTGTTCTGCATTTCCGAAGATAAAACCGCCGCCATAAATTCAGCAGGATAATGGGCTTTTAACCAAGCGGTGTGATAGGCAACCAGGGCATAGGCTGCGGCATGCGATTTGTTAAAACCATAGCCTGCGAACTTTTCCATATAGTCAAAGATATGGTTGGCGGTGGCTTCATCAATATCCTTTTTCGCAGCACCTTCAATAAAGATCTGGCGCTGTTTAACCATTTCTTCAGGTTTCTTTTTACCCATGGCACGACGAAGTAAGTCTGCGCCACCAAGGGTATAGCCTGCACAGAACTGTGCAGCCTGCATTACCTGTTCCTGATAAACCATAATCCCGTAGGTCGGTTCTAGCACGCCTTCAAGTAGTGGATGAAGATACTCAAATTCCCCACCATGCATACGATGGATAAAGTCGGGAATCAGGTCCATCGGACCCGGACGATACAAGGAAACGAAGGCAATAATTTCTTCAAATTTGCTTGGTCGTGCTTCCTTCAACATCTTTTTCATGCCGACGGATTCAAACTGGAATACCGCAGTCGTATTTGCTTCAGCAAACACCAGATAAGCATCTTTATCGTCTAAAGGGACATTGGAAATGTTTAGGGGGATCTCGGATTTGATCCGTTTATTGATATTCTGAACGGCATCTTCAATGACCGTCAGGTTACGTAAGCCCAAAAAGTCGAACTTAACCAGACCTGCGGCTTCAACATCGTCCTTATCATATTGTGCAACACGGTTGGTCCCATCAGGATCACACAACACTGCCGAGTAATCGGTAATTTTACCCGGTGCAATGACCACACCGCCGGCATGTTTACCGGTATTACGTGTAATCCCTTCCAGCTTGAGTGCCATTTCCCAGATTTCGGCAGCATCATCGTTGTCCGGATTGGACGGGTTGGTGACGATATCCTTGAGCTGCGGTTCCATATCAATCGCAGTGGCCAGATCAACACCCAGTGGCTTGGTCGGTACCATTTTGGAAATACGGTCAGCCAGACCATAAGATTTACCCAAGACACGGGCCACATCCCGGATCGCACCTTTTGCCGCCATGGTACCGAAGGTGGCAATCTGTGAAACCGCTTGACGACCATAATTTTGTGCCACGTATTCAATTACACGGTCACGGCCTGCAATACAGAAATCGACGTCAAAGTCGGGCATCGAGACACGTTCCGGATTTAAGAAACGTTCAAACAGCAGGTCATAACGGAGTGGGTCAAGATCGGTAATTTTTAAGCTATACGCAACTAGTGAGCCTGCACCTGAACCACGGCCCGGACCAACAGGCACGCCATTATTTTTGGCCCATTGAATGAAGTCCATGACGATCAGGAAGTAACCCGGGAATCCCATCTTGAGAATAATGTCGACTTCATATTTGATTCGCTCATCATACGGTTTGCGAATCTCAGCCCAGTCTTCGTCACGTTCAGCAACTGGATAAAGTACATTTAAACGTTCTTCTAAACCTTCACGAGACAAATGCTCGAAATAGGTGTCGATGGTATAGCCATCTGGAATCGGGAAATCAGGTAAGAAATAAGTCCCGAGCTGTAAAGCGACATTACAACGTTTTGCAATATGGTAAGTATTTTCAATCGCACTCGGAATGTCTGAAAACAGCTCAGACATTTGTTCGCCCGTTTTAAAATATTGTTCAGGGCTATAGTTTTTGGGGCGTTTAGCATCGCCAAGGACATAACCGTCCGCAATACAGACACGCGCTTCATGCGCGTCAAAATCTATTTGCTCAACAAAGTGAACATCATTATGGGCAACAACACCAATCTGATATTTGGCGGCTAGTTTTACCGCTTGCTGAATAAAATCTTCTTCACCGACACGTTCAGTACGGGTTAAGGCCAGATAAACGCGATTACCAAATTTCTCAATCCATGCTTCCAGTAAAGGTTCAGCTTTTTGTGGATTGGAAGAGCAGAGCATTTTGCCCACATCGCTATGTTGACCCAACATGACAATCAGGTCTTCAGCCTGTTCAAGTATCCACTCTTTTTGTACGCATGGAATACTTAACTGTTGGCCTTCGATAAAACCGCGAGACACGATTTCAGTCAGGTTACGCCAGCCGGTATTGCTCATGGCCAGCAGGGTGGCACGATGTTCGGCATCGTTGAGGCGAATGACACTGCCTAAAACCGGTTTAATGCCTTTTTTTAGGCAGGCTTCATAAAATTTTACTGCGGCATGCAGGTTGGATAAGTCTGTGAGTGCCAGCGCAGGCATCTCATCTTTTACGGCAGCCTTGACCAAATCAGGTATGCGAACAATCGATTCCGTGATCGAGAATTCTGTATGGATACCGAGATGAACAAACCGCATAGAAGGACTATCCTTTTTCAAACCAACGCATAGTTTAGCATGCAAACCGAAAATGGCATGCTTAATATTTTGGCAAACCGTATCTTTGCTTTGTTATTTCGCTGAAAAGATAAAAATTAGTTTTTGATTTCCTTACATATATCAATATCGATTTACATCATTGGTTTTATCGCTAGAATGTGATCGCATAAAAATATAGCAATATGAGTTAGATAATGAAATTTAAAAATATTGTGCTTGCAATATTGTTGACCAGCAGTTGGGTAAATTTATCTTATGCCGATGACGCGCCAGACCGACAAGCTTTAATGGTACAGGCTCAGTCTGGTGATATAAATGCGCAATATGAGCTGGCTAAAGCCTACTATTTTGCTGAAGGCGTAGAATGGAATTATGATGAAGCCTTGACGTGGTTTAAAAGAGCTGCCGCACAAGGAAATGCGGATGCAATGTACCAGGTCGGTTATATGTATGATCTGGGAGAGGGTATTGAAGAAGATAACCTGACTGCCATGAAATGGTATGCCCAAGCTGCAGAAAAAGGGCAATTACGAGCACAATATAGTTTGGGTTATCTTTATCTTTCTGATGAAGACGGGGTGGTAACCAACCTTAAAAAGGGCGTGGAATGGATTACGCGAGCTGCAGATGCCGGATTTGATGTGGCTCAGACGACGTTAGGACGTATGTATGAGGCAGGGCTGAAAGGTCTGCCGCAAGATCTTGGAAAGGCAAGACACTATTTACAGTTGGCTGCTCAGCAAGGTGACGCTACGGCAATGAATGCCTTGGCCTTTTTTTATATTGAAGGGACTGGAGGCGTCGAGAAAGATAATAAAGAGGCTTTGCGGTTATTTAGCTTGGCTTCTGAGGCATCTGGTCTTGCTTCTTTTAGTGCAGGACTGATGCATGAGTATGGTGAAGGAACCATTAAAAACTATAAAAAGGCAGCCGAGTTTTATGAACGTGCCTTAGAGCAGGATAATGAAGAGGGCTGGCAGGGACTTGCGCGTCTATATAAAACTGGTGGTTTCGGTCTGGCCAAAAACCTGAAAAAATCGCAACAATATGAAAGAATATGGCGGGAAGCTCAAAGCGAGAACAATGCATCGGAATAAATATAAAAAAATCCCCCTTTACTGAGAGGGGGATTTTTTTATTAACGCATTTTTGCCAGGAAGCGACCGAGGCGATTGATTGCTTCACGCAGCTCATTTTCTGCAGGCAGGAACACCACACGGAAGTGGTCTGGTGTTGGCCAGTTAAAGCCGGTGCCTTGTACCAATAATACTTTTTCAGCTTTTAACAGATCCAGCATCAGTTTCTCGTCATCTTCAACTGGATAAACCGCTGGATCAAGTTTAGGGAAGCAGTACATTGCGCCATCAGGCTTCACACAGCTGAGGCCGGGAATTTCATTCAGCATTTCCCAGGCAATATTACGCTGTTCATATAAACGTCCACCCGGGCGAATCAAGTCATTAATCGACTGATAACCGCCTAAGGCTGTTTGAATTGCATATTGCGCTTGGTGGTTGGCACATAAGCGCATTGAAGCCAGCATATCCAGACCTTCAATATAGTCTGCAGCACGTGCTTTATTGCCTGTAATTGCCATCCAGCCCGCGCGATAACCGGCAATCCGGTAGGCTTTGGACAAGCCATTGAATGAAATACACAACTGGTCGCCCGCCAATGCTGCGACAGCGACATGTTCAATGCCGTCATACACGATTTTGTCGTAGATTTCGTCAGCAAATAAAATCAGGTCGTGCTTTTTCGCCAATGCAACAATTTGCTCTAACACATGGCGTGGATAAACTGAACCGGTCGGGTTGTTCGGGTTGATAATCACGATACCACGGGTATTTGGCGTAATTTTGCTTTCCATATCCGCGATATCTGGATACCAGTAGTTCTCCGAATCACATTTATAATGAACTGCGGTACCGCCAGAAAGATTTACCGCTGCTGTCCATAACGGATAGTCGGGCATCGGCACCAGCATTTCATCGCCATCATCCAGCAGACCTTGCATGGCCATCACGATCAGTTCAGACACGCCGTTGCCGACATAGACATCATTCACATGCATATCGAAGATGCCTTTCTGCTGGTAGTATTGGCAGATGGCTTTACGTGCAGGGAAGATCCCCTTTGAATCGGTGTAGCCAATCGCATTCGGCAGGTTTAAAGCGACATCATTAATAATTTCTTGAGGGGCTTCAAAGCCAAATGGGGCAGGATTACCGATATTCAGTTTGATAATCTTGTGTCCTTGCTCCTCCATTTCATTGGCGGCTCGTAGTACAGGTCCTCGGATGTCATAACAAACATGCTCAAGCTTAGATGATTTTTTAATTTCTCGGCTTGATGGATGAGACTGGGGAACAACTGTACTTTTAGACATAGCAGGATTCACTTTTGCATATCGGTATAAATAACTTTTAAAGGTTTCCACTGTGACCAGATTGAGATCATGCTGATCTCTCAGCAATTCAACAATCTTTTCATGGGTAAAACCCGATTGTTGATATTGTCTGATGGTTGGTAATAAGTTCTGGAACACCACACTTTTCTTCTGAGACATTTCTTGTCCTATACAACCGTGCGAAACAAGAATATCACTATATTTGCTCACGCAAAAGACAATATTGTTAAAATTTGCTTACTTTGAATATTTAAATTGCTTTCTTTTTGCTATTTCTAGGTTTAGATGCTTAAACTTCAACAAATTATACGATCTGAGACTAGAGTTTTTTTTGCGAATGGCGTAAATATAAAATCTGATCATCAAGATATTTTTAACATCAGAATAAAAGGTGCAGGTTATGGGAAAAGTGAATAAAACAGACCGAGAATGGCAAAGAGAGTTATCCGCAGAAGAATATCGCATCACCCGTCAAAAAGGCACAGAACCCGCATTTACAGGACAATATTGGAATAACAAGCAACATGGTACTTATGTGTGTCGTTGTTGTGGTGCGGAATTGTTTTCTTCCGATACAAAATACGATAGCGGCTGTGGCTGGCCAAGCTTCTTTAAGCCGATTGATAGTGTGGCAATAGAAGAACATGAAGATTTATCGCATGGTATGGTCAGAACAGAAATTGTCTGCCATGATTGCGATGCACATTTGGGCCATGTGTTTGAGGATGGCCCACAGCCGACAGGACTGCGTTATTGCGTGAATTCGGCATCATTACAACTTAAAACAGATGAGAAGAATGACGAGGAAACTTATCCATGAGTAACATTTATCAGTTTGAAGCTGAGTTGTTAGAGGGAGAAACAAAAGCGCTCGCTGATTATAAAGGCAAGGTCATGCTGATTGTAAATACTGCAAGTAAGTGTGGCTTTACTCCGCAGTTTGCCGGATTAGAAAAACTTTATGAAAAATATAAATCTCAGGGACTTGAAGTATTAGGATTTCCTTGCAATCAGTTTGGAGGACAGGATCCGGGGACCAATAAAGAAATCGGGACCTTTTGCCAGCGTAATTATGGCGTCAGTTTTCCCATGTTTGCCAAGGTGGATGTCAAAGGGCCTGAAGCCCATGTGATTTTCCGTTATTTAACCCGTGAGGCAAAAGGGCTTTTGGGTAGTCGTAATATCAAATGGAATTTCACCAAGTTTCTGGTTGGCCGTAATGGTGAGGTGTTGGAGCGTTATGCCCCAACCACTAAACCAGAGGCCTTAGAAGCAGATATTGAAAAAGCTTTAGCGCAGAAATGATCGGGATACCGGTTAAAGGTTTAAGTTATTTTGAACTCAAGCGTTGAGTTTTGGCGCCATCCGGACATGCCGTACGTTGAAACACGTAGGGCATGTCAAAGCCGGATCTGTTATAAATCGCATAGCCATCCTACCTTTTCAATCGGGGCTGTTGATGCGGGGCAGAGTCATTTTTCCAGTTCCTTTGCTTCCGAACAGTTAATTCAGGCGGGTAGCGTCGTGGTTATTCCAGCCCATGTAGAGCATGCTTGTAATCCTTTACCGCAACAGGCCTGGAGTTACCAGATGATGCATCTTGATGCAACATGGTTCGCTGGGCTGCTTGATGAGCTTCAACAGGAAATGGATTTGCATTTGGATTTAAACACCTCCTATGTGCCGCAATTAAGACCTACAATTCTCCATGACCACCATCTTTACACTGCATTTACTACATTAAATCAGTGGTTATTTGATCCTCAGATTTCACGGTTGGAAAAAGAACAATATTTGATTAATACCTTAACCGAAATGTTAATACCGAATTTTCATTGGGAAAATATTGGGGAAGCGGGTTATTTTCAGTCCTATTTACCTCGTTTGATCGAGTGTCTGGCGAGTGATATTGAGGATTTATCACTACAGCAACTGGCTGAAAAATTACAGATCAGCCGCTATGCACTGATCCGGCTGTTTAAACAATATTTGGGTTTAACCCCACATGCTTATCAATTAAATCAAAAGGTCAATCAGGCGCGTTTACGTTTACGTCAGGGCTGTGATCTGGCCGAGCTGGCACATGAGTTAGAGTTTACGGACCAAAGTCATTTTCATCGTGTATTTAAACAATATACGGGGGTTACCCCAAAACAATATGCTAAAAAATCTTAGTGCTCGCAATTTTGTACAAGAATAAAGTTTTAAGCTTTTTTAAGCTGGCTCTCCTTCATCTGGAGAGCGGCTATGGAGCTTTTTTTAACCATTGTTGTGACGCATTTTATTGCTTTGCTGACGCCTGGGGCTGATTTCTTTTTAATTTTAAAAACCTTGATACAAAGCCAAATAAAGGCAGCGCGCTTGACGTGTATGGGGATTGCACTGGGGAATGCCATTATTCTGCTAGTGATTTATTGCAGTCTATTCTTGCTGGGCAAAGTCAATACCGAATTACTGGTCGTGATGAAATGGTTGGGTGTGCTTTATTTTGCTTATCTGGCAGTTCAATGTTTTCGCGCTGCACGTTCTGCACAGATATTGACTAAAGCCGAACCGGGACATGATGCTCGACCACCAAAACAAGCACTATTCAGGCACTTTTTACTGGGTTTGGGTTCGAGTCTGCTCAATCCCAAGAACCTGATGTTTTATTCGGTGTTGGTGATCCTGATCTATCCTCAATACAATGTAATGCAAAATATTCTGGTCTGTGGCTGGATGGTGGGCGTGGTGTTGATCTGGAATCTGGCGATGGTGAAATTGATGAGCGCAACCATGTATCTGTCATGGTTAAATCAGCAGATGCATTATTTGTATTATCTGGCGGGCAGCAGTTTTATCTTTTTTATGCTGGCACTGATATTATCCTGAACATAAAAAAGACGGTCATATGACCGTCTTTTTTAACTCCGACCTATTGAGAGGATTCAATCGATGGAGGTTGGGACTTCCTGAAGCTGTGGATTTTGCGATTAATATCATCAATAAAAGTATACACCACCGGAATCACCAGTAAGGACAAGAAGGTACTGGTAATCAAGCCGCCAATCACCGAAATCGCCATCGGTGCCCGGAAACTCGGATCAGTACCAATGCCTAAGGCAATCGGCAACATCCCTGCACCCATGGCCAGCGTGGTCATGATAATCGGACGTGCCCGTTTATGGCAGGCATCCAGCAAGGCATTGAAGCGGGAGGAATGTTTTTCATCTCTGGCAATAATGGCGTAATCCACCAGTAGAATCGAGTTCTTGCTGGCGATCCCCATCAGCATAATCAGACCGATCAGGCTTGGCATCGAGAAACTGCTTTTCGCCAGTAGCAGCATCACAAATGCACCGCCAAGCGATAAAGGTAGGGCTACCAGAATGGTAATCGGTTGCAGGAAGTCTTTGAATAACAGCACCAGCACCACATAAATACACAATACGCCGGTTAACATGGCAAGCCCAAAGCTTGAAAACAGTTCCTGCATGACTTCGGCATCACCAATATTGGTACGTTTCACCGTCGGTGGCAGATTCTTCATGGTTGGGAGCTGGTCAACTTTTGCTGCGATATCACCCAGCGGCTGATTATTCAGCTCGATGGTAAAGTTGATGTTGCGTAAGCGGTTAAAGCGGTCAATCTGCGATGGACCACTTTCAATATTGACATCGGCAATGGTACCTAACATGACAGGGCCATGACTGCCTTTGACCATTAGGCGTTTCATCAATTCCTGATCCTGACGTGCGGATAGCGGTAGCTTGATCACCACAGGAACCTGACGTTGCGACAGGTTTAACTTGGCCAGATTCTGGTCGAAATCACCTGCTGTCGCAATACGCAAAGTCTCTGCAATATCATAGGTGGTGACGCCCAGATCAGCTGCTTTGGCAAAGTCTGGACGAATCACCAGTTCGGGACGAATCAGGGCAGCACTTGAAGTGATACTTCCTACATTGGGAACAGTTCGTAATTCACGTTCAAGGCTCCGTGCGGTTGCCATGAGTGTATCTGGATCATCCCCAGACAGTGCGATCTGGTATTGGCTATTGTTACCTGCAAGCCCGACCTGTATACGTGCACCAGGAAGTGGGGCAAGGCGTTGGCGCAGTTCATCTTCAATGTCTTGCAAACTGGCACTACGATCAGAGCGTTCCGTGGTCTGAATTGTGAGGGTGGCTTTACGCGGTTCACTGGATGCGCCACCTGAAAACGGATCTGATCCTGCAGCACCGCCACCAATGGTGGTATAGATACTTTTGATTTCAGGATGGTCTTTAATCAGATTGCGTGCATATTCGGCAGTTTTAAGGGTATCCCCGAATTGAGAACCGGGTGTTAGCTCCAGACGAACCTGTGTTTGCCCGGTATCAGGGGGCGGCACAAATCCTGTCGGTAATAAGGGAATCAGCATGACCGAGGCAATAAAGAAGGCAATTGCACCACCTAAGGTGATCCAGCGATGATTGAGACACCAGGTGACCAGTCGCATATAACCACGCATGACTTTGCCATCTTTGGCGCGGTCTTTGGCTAAACGGGCTGTGCCTTGATCTGCCGCCGTTTTGGCATCTGAAGCATCGTCCTGCTGTTCAACTTTGCCGATCCACGGTTTCAGGATATAGGCAGACATCATCGGGGTAAGCAAACGTGCAACCAAGAGGGAAGCAAAAATTGCCAATGCTGCAGTCCAGCCAAACTGAACAAAGAATTTTCCTGCAATGCCACTCATAAAGGCAGTCGGCAGGAATACGGCAATCAGGGTGAAAGTGGTTGCAATCACGGCCAGACCAATTTCATCGGCAGCTTCCATCGCAGCTTCATAGGGGGTCTTGCCCATGCGCAGATGCCGTATGATATTTTCAATTTCTACAATCGCATCATCGACCAGAATCCCGACCACCAGTGACATGGCCAGTAGTGTTACGGTATTGAGGGTAAAGCCAAAGAAATACATGCCGATCATGGCAGGCAAAATAGACAATGGCAGGGCAGTTGCGGCAATAATCGTGGCACGCCAGTCACGTAAGAATAACCACACCACCAAAATCGCCAGAATAGCGCCTTCATACAGCAGCGACATTGAGCCTTCGTAATTGTCAACCACAGGATTGACGAAGTTAAACGCTTCGGTAATCTTGATATCCGGATGTGCCGTTTTCAGTTTATCCAGTGCTTCAGCGACACCTTTTTGAACATCAACCTCACTGGCCCCTTTACTGCGGGTGATTTCAAAACCAATGACGGGCTGTCCATTTAACAATGCAGCTGAACGTCTTTCGGCAATCCCGTCACGAACCGTGGCGACCTGATCCAGACGAATATGCCGACCATCACTTAAGGCAATATCCATTGCACCAATTTCATCTGCTGTCTTGACCGTGGCAATGGTACGAATCGATTGTTCACTGCCCCCAATTTTGGTTTGTCCACCGGAAGCATCTTGCTGGACTAAACGCAGTTGACGGGTAATATCGGTCGCCGTTGCATTCAGTGCCAAGAGTTTTTCAGGATCAAGTTCAACATCAACCTGACGTGTCACACCGCCAACACGTGCCACTGCACCAACCCCTTTGACCTGAAGCATGGCACGGGCAATGTCGTAATCCACAAACCATGACAGCGCTTCTTCATCCATTTTTGGCGACTGGATGGTATAAGTCAGAATCGGAGAGCCAGACAGGTTAATCTTGCTAACAATGGGGTCGCGTAGATCAGCAGGTAAATCGGAACGAACCTGCGATACTGCATTACGCACGTCATCCACCGCTTCCTGCAGGGGCTTTTCCAGCTGGAATTCTGCGGTGACCGTCACTACGCCATCCTGAATATTGGTGTACTGGTTTCTGAGTCCTTGCAGGGTGGCAATCGAGTTTTCGATTTTACGCGCCACTTCAGTCTCAAGTTGTGGCGGCGCAGCACCGGGAAGGGCTGCGGTGACCGTGACCATCGGCAGTTCAATATCAGGGAACTGCTGGATCTTCATCCATTTAAAGCATAATAATCCCGCCAGACCCAGCATGATAAATAACAGGATGCCGGGAATAGGATTACGGATCGACCAGGCGGAGAAATTCATATCATTTCTCCTGTGTGGTCACGAGCTGTTTGGTCAGTGGTGTGTCGGGAATATCTTTGGCAATACTGACCAGATCGCCATCTGCCAAGAAACCTGTGCCGGAAGACACTACTTTGACATTCGGGGCCAAATCTAAAATTTCGACCCGATCGCCCAGACGGCGCCCCACACTGACTTTCTGTTGAGTCACACGATTGTTGTCATTGACAATAAACACATAAGAAAAACCATCACGTAACAACAGCGCAGTTTGCGGAACGGTTAATGCGGCTTTCTGGCCTAAATCAAATTCACCTTTAACAAACATGCCCATGCGTACAGCCTGCGTGGTTGGAATATCCACATACACCAGTCCATAACGGGTCTGTGGATCAATCACGGGCGCGATCATTCTGACTTTCCCTGCCACAGCAGGTTGAGCTGGATCAGGTGAAATGATATGCGCTGTCATGCCTTGTTTGAGCTTATACAAATCAGAGGTGGTCACTTCTGCGCGCCATTCCAGGCGGTGATCGCGAATCAGGCGGAACAGTTCCTGTCCGGTTTGTGCCAAAGAACCGACCGTGGCAGTACGTGCCGAAATGACCCCATTGTCAGGCGAGACCACTCTGGTTTGAGCTAAACGTAACTGATTACTTTCAATCTGTGCCTTGGCTGCATCCAGCTTGGCTTGCGCAGTGGATTGGGAGGTTTGATATTGGGTGGCTTCCTGAGCCGAGATTGCACCTGTATTTTTGAGTTGCTGAATACGTCTATTATTGGTCATGGCATCGGCAAGCACTGCCTGTGCTTCGGCATAACTGGCTTTCGCTGCGGCAAGGTCGGCACGAATGGTGTCGCTGTTAATCTCTGCCAGAACCTGACCACGTCGAACCTCATCACCGACATTGACATTGACCCGAGTCAGACGCTGGCCTGAGAGTTCGCTGCCAATGACTACTTCTTGCCATGCCGCAATATTGCCATTGGCGGTAAATGTCTGTTTCCAGTTTTGCTGTTGAGGTGATACCACCGTAACGGTCAGCGCAGCTTTTTGTGCAGTGGTATCGGCATTTTTTTGCTGATTCGTCGCTTTCGATTTTTGAGCAGTTTTAGTCTGCCAAACCACAATTACAATAATTAAAAGTACAACCACGATTGCTAAAATGAGCCAACCCTTTTTCTTTATTTTCTTGGGATTTTGAGAAGTCATCTTTCCATAGTCATCAAGTCTTGATGGCTAATAAGTATAGTGTGAGTTTATTCACATTGATACATTTTAGGTTCACCCAAGAGGATAATGCCTTTTTATAAAGGCAGAAGCCGGTTGGACACCACATTTTTCATGACAATGGTCGAGGTCAGGCGTTGCACATTGGGTAGGGCGGAAAGGCTGTCATCATAGAGCTTCTGGAAACTTGCCAGGTCTTTTGCTACCACATGCAGTAAATAATCCGGATTGCCAAATAAGCGCTGTGCCTGAATGACATTGGGAATGTCGATGACTTTTTCTTCAAAGCTGGACAGGGCGGTTTTATCTCCGTCTTTTAAGGTCACAAAGATAATTGCCGAGAAATTAAGACCGATTTTTGAGGCTTCAAGATCGGCATGATAGCCTTTGATCACGCCACTTTCTTCCAAAGCTTTGACCCGACGATGACAAGGAGACAGGCTTAAACCGATTCGTTCCGCCAGTTCTGTGATAGATAATCGTCCATTGGCCTGTAGTTCAGCAATAATTTTCTTATCAATGCGGTCCATTTGGAAGAATCTCCCTGTTGGCTTAAAAGAAATAGAAGTATTTAGAATAACATTTTCACCATTAAAGCATATCCTTTCTCAACAATCTTCACCGAATGGTGAAAAAGAAGGCGATTAAAAATAGCGTTGATGATGCAGGAAGGGCTTGGGTATGGAACTTAGTGTAATTTTTGCATTTTGGTGTGTTTCGATCTTATTTGTGCTAACACCTGGTGCAGATTGGGCCTATGCCATTCTTGCGGGCATTCAAGGTAAATTCGTACTGAATGCCGTGACCGGCCTGATCTTGGGGCATTCTATCGCCATCTTGTGTGTGGCCGCTGGGGTAGGTGCATTACTGCAACACTATCCGATACTGTTAACCACCATGACGATTTTAGGTGCCTGTTATTTATTATGGATGGGTGCAAATTTATTACTTCATCCTGCCACCATTTCCAGTGATCATGAAGAAACGCAAACACTCGATTCTGCACGTTCGTGGTTACTGAAAGGCGTGGGGATTAGTGGGTTGAATCCTAAAGTCTTGCTGTTGTTTTTTGCTTTATTGCCACCGTTTATTCATCCGGAAATGAATTTTGCACCGACTACCCAGATTATTTTGCTGGGTATGATTCACCTATTGAGTTGTGCGGTGGTTTATGTGTTGGTGGGAATTGCCGCCAATAAACTGTTGGCGACGCGCCCACAGGCTGTAAAAGTTGTGAGTCGGGTTTCTGGTAGCCTGATGATAGGCATTGCAGTCATCTTATTTGTTGGGCAAATTTAAAGCTTAAACTTTTAGTAAATAAGTAAAAAGATAGCTGCTGAATATGGAAATGATTATATTGATCAAGCATATTTGATTTCTAATTCATAGCGCTAAAAAAATCCCCGAATATTCGGGGATTTTTTATTTATAGAATAGCTTTAAGGCGTTTCACCACTTCTTCACACTGACTCAAATCTGCAACCAGTGCCATACGCACATGACCTTCACCAGGATTCCCTTGTTCCGTCTCACGAGACAGATAACGACCTGGCAAAACTTTAATATGTGCTTTTTCCATTAACATCTTGGCAAAAGTTTCATCATTATCCACTTTTAGCCAGTAATAGAAGCCCGCATCCGGTTTTTGTAACGGCAATACATGACCGAGTTCTGACTGGAATAAATCAAATTTGGCACGGTATTGCTGACGGTTTTCTTCAACGTGTGCTTCATCATTCCAAGCTGCAATTGAAGCCAATTGATTTTGTACCGGCATTGCAGCGCCATGATAAGTACGGTATTGCAAATAAGGTTTTAATAAAGCCGCATCACCAGCAACAAAACCAGAACGCATGCCCGGCAGGTTTGAGCGTTTAGAAAGTGAATGGAACACGATACAGTTTTTATAATCGTCACGGCCCATTTCCGCACAAACTTCGAGTAGACCAACCGGAGCCTGATCAAACCAGAGTTCTGAATAACATTCATCTGATGCAATCACAAAATCATATTGATCAGACAGGGCAATCAGCTTTTTAAACTGTTCTTTTGACAGCACCGTACCCGTTGGGTTGCCGGGAGTGCATACAAACAGTAATGCCGTTTTTTCCCACACTTCCGCAGGAACCGCATCAAAATCACCTAAGTAACCATTGTCTTCGGTACAGTTGATGAAATAAGGTTTTGCGCCTGCCAGTAAGGCTGCCCCTTCATAAATCTGATAGAACGGATTTGGCATCACCACATAAGGTGCATCTTCACGTTTAATCAAGGCTTGTACAAAAGAGAAAATACCTTCGCGTGTGCCAGAAACGGGCAGAATATGATCCTCTGCACTGATCTGGTTCAGCTTAAAGCGATTTGTAAGCCATTGTGCAATACTTTGGCGCAGCTCTGGTAGGCCTTTACTGTTTGGGTAGGTCGATAAATGGGCAAAATTATCAATAATTGCCTGCTTTACAAACTCTGGCGCCGGATGTTTCGGTTCACCAATTGACAGGGGAATCAACGGTAAATTGGCAGGTTGTATCTCTTTAAACAGTTGGTTTAACTTTTCAAAAGGATAGGGATGCAATAACGACAAGCTAGAGTTCATTTAAACAGTTACCAAACAATAAAATTTAAGATGGATTACAAATTTGATTTGATGCTTCGTCTAAAGCCGCTTTGAGGGTTTCCACAAAAGTTTTGACTTCTTCATCGCTGAGCAAGACACCATTTTTCTTGGTGACAAAGAAAATATCTTCTGCACGTTCGCCCAAGGTGGCAATTCTGGCCGAATGGATATCCAGACCTTGCAGCATGAACAAGCCACCGATACGTGCCAGCAGGCCGGGTTGATCCAGTGTGGAAATCTCGACCATATGTTGCTGTAAGGTCGGGTTCAACACGATATCTACGGTATTTTGTACATCAAAGTGACGTAAATGACGTGGGATACGGCGTTGCATGATCCCCGGATACTGGTCGGAATGACTTAAGGCATCGACCAGAGCCGCTTTCACTTTGCGTTCACGTTCTGGGTCAGTCAACAAGGTGCCAAAACGATCCAGTACCAGATAAGTATCCAGGCTGAATGAGGTTGAGGCGGTAATAATACGCGCGTCCTGAACATCCAGATTCATACGGTCTAATACGGCCACCGTTGTCGCAAATAGGTTTGGCTGATCACGAGTATAGATAAAGATCTGCACTGCATCATCTGCTGCATTACGATGCGCACGTAATAACACCAAAGGTTCGGGATTATCGCCGTGTTGCAGAATGGCTTGGGTATGCCATGCAATTTCATTGGCTGATTCTTTGACGAAGTATTCATCGCCCAGCTCTTGCCAGACTTTCTCTACTTCAGCAAGGGAGAAGTCATTGACCAGAAGTTCGCTGGCCGCAAATTTGGTGTCTTCAATCAGCATTTGATAGTCGACTGGACGACCCAAGCCCGAACGGATGACATCACGTGCATAGGTATACAGCTGACGCATCAATGAGGCACGCCATGTATTCCACAGTTTAGGATTCGTGGCATTAATGTCGGCCACCGTCAGGGTATAGAGATAATCGAGATGCTCCATATCACCGACTTTTTCAGCAAAGTCTTTGACTTCATCCGGATCGGAAATATCTTTTTTCTGAGCCGTCAGTGACATCAACAGGTGATTGTTGATCAGCCATGCCACCAGCTTGCATTCACGTTCGGTAAAACCATGCGTGCGACAGAATTCAATGGCATCGATCGCGCCGAGTTCACTGTGATCACCACCACGGCCTTTGGCAATATCATGGAAAATCGCAGCCATATACACGATGTCATGGCGGGCAATACGCTGGAACACGGAACTGACCACCGGAAATTCTTTGGCAAATTCAGGTTCTTTAAAGCGGCTTAAATTACGGAGTAACAATAAAGTATGCGCATCGACCGTATAAATATGGAACAGGTCGTATTGCATCAAGCCAGTGATCTGGCCAAATGCGGGAATGTAATTACCCAACACGCCGTAACGTTTCATTGCCACCATGGTGTTATACAGATGCGGTGAACGGATAATCGACATGAACATGGCCTGATGTTCCGGATTATCGCGGAAACGCTGGTCAATCCGTTTGGCAGCCAATACCAGCAGACGCAGGGTACGGGCACGAATCCCGGTAATTTCAGGACGATTTGCCAGCAGATAGAATAATTCCAGGATGGCGATTGGCTCTTCTGAAAAAACTTTATGATGTTGAACAGCCAATTTCCCATCGACAATTTTAAAGCGCTCATTAATATCAATAATGTGGCGTTCATAATCCGGCAGACGAGGCGTAATCACCGATTCATTGAAATAGGCCAGTAGCATTTCATTCAGGGTTGAGACCTGTTGCGCGGTACGGTAATAGCGCTTCATAAACTGTTCAACGGCAAAATTAACCGGTTGACCTTCTTCACGGACATAGCCAAATTTTGCGGCAATGTCGCGCTGGTATTCAAACAATAGACGGTTTTCATCGCGTTTGGCTAGACGGTGTAACTGGGTGCGGATTTCCCATAAAAAGCTTTCAGCTTCTTCAAGTACCCCAAGTTCAAACTCGGTAATAAAACCTAAATGCACCAGATCATAAATGCGATTGACTCGGAAATGACGTTTGGCAATCCAGCCGATCTGGTTGATATCGCGAATACCGCCCGGGGCATTTTTAATATCAGGCTCCAGATTGCTTTCAGTGTTGTTGTGCTGTGCGTAGCGTTTGGCCTGTTCAGCCATTTTGGCATCATAGAAGGTTTGATCCGTCCATGTCTGTGCCACGATGCGACGCGGCCACTTTGCCAGTTGCGGATTGCCTGTGATCAGACGTGCTTCAATCAGCGTGGTCGCAACGGTCAGGTCATTAATCGCCTGTTCGACACAGTTTTGAATGGTCCGAACGCTGATGCCGGGTTTGAAATTACCGACATCCCATAAAGAAGAAATAAAGGTCGAAATGAGTTTTTCTTGTTCTTCACTGATTTCATCCTCAGACAAAATCATGATATCGGTATCTGAATAGGGCAGCATTTCATGGCGGCCATAGCCACCCACGGCAAAGAGTCCCAATTCAGTCTGATTTAAACCCGCATGATTCCATAGAAAGATCAGGGCTTCATCAATCGAATCGGAACGCGCACCAATCACTTCACGAATAGGTTGCCCATTTTCATAACTCTCCTGTAATTGCTTTTCTACATCCGTTCGCCATTGATTAATGGCTTGAATATCATGATGACTGGTGACGTAGTTCAACAATGGAGATGTATTGATCATGAAAATGGGTCTACTCAATTCAGGTTAAGAGTTAGTGTGTACGCTCACTTGGTCTGCGGCTTGTTGGGCCAATTCACGCGCAAGATCTGTGGTCTCAGCACGTGCAGTGGCAACACCCATACGACGGCGCTTAAAACCTTCCGGTTTTCCAAATAGGCGTAAGTCTGTAGCTGGATTGGCTAAAGCAAGATTCAAGCCAGCAA
This sequence comes from Acinetobacter sp. 1000160, assembly GCF_000588715.1. NCBI lineage: Bacteria > Pseudomonadati > Pseudomonadota > Gammaproteobacteria > Moraxellales > Moraxellaceae > Acinetobacter > Acinetobacter sp. 1000160. The sequence goes on from NZ_JFWP02000001.1 coordinate 24,579, forward strand.
AGCTGAGATTTTTGGCATCCACACCCGCATAGATCACTGCACTTGCCGCCACACTGTGACGGGCAGTATTCACAGGCAAACCTAAAATGGCACGGGCATGCAGTTCAAATTCGCTTTGGAATTGTGAAGCCAGCGTCACCAAACCGGTGTCGTGTGGACGAGGGGAAACTTCACTAAACCAGACTTTATCGCCCTTAATGAATAACTCAACCCCGAAAATACCACAGCCACCTAATGCAACAGTGACCTTATTGGCAATACGCTTGGCTTCTTGTAGCGCAGCAGGGGTCATTGCTTGTGGCTGCCAGCTTTCGACATAATCACCTGCATCTTGACGATGTCCAATCGGATCACAGAAATGCGTTTCAACTTCGCCTGTTTCCGGATTTTTGGCGCGGACAGTGAGTAAAGTAATTTCAAAATCGAAATCAATTTGTGATTCAATAATCACGGTACCCTGATTCACGCGGCCGCCTTGCATTGCATACTCCCAAGCGGCATCCACCTCATCAAAGCTTTTTACGCGAGACTGGCCTTTACCAGAAGATGACATTACCGGTTTAACAAAGTTTGGATAACCAATATCGTCACAGGCAGCGCGGAAACTTTCTAAAGTGCTGGCAAAGCGATAAGCCGAAGTCGGGAGGCCAAGCTCTTCAGCAGCTAAACGACGAATCCCTTCACGGTTCATGGTCAGGTTGACCGCTTTGGCCGAGGGAATTACGGTTGCGGTTTTATTTTGTTCAATTTCAAGCAAGACTTCAGTGGCAATCGCTTCAATTTCAGGAACAATTAGGTTCGGTTTGATGTTTTCAATCAGTTGTTTTAATTCGGCTGGATCGGCCATATTCAGGATATAAGCATAATGAGCGACTTGCATGGCAGGCGCATGATCATAACGGTCAGCAGCATGAACTTCGACACCCAGACGTTGTAAAGAAATCACCACTTCTTTACCCAGCTCTCCAGAACCTAACAGTAAAACCTTAAATGCAGAAGATTGAAGTGGAGTTCCAAGAGTGACGCTCATGCGAATAATCCTATCCTGAGTAATTTGTGTTTAAGCATAGCAGAACTTTTTACGGAATTAAGCCCATATATCATAAAAAAACCTGCTTTTTGTCAGACAAAAATAATGGTTAAACAGCCCTTTGATTGATTTAGACATTGACTTGGTAATTTAGTTTTAATTCATCAGCATGTTGTCCACGAATGCCCCAGTTCACTTTTGGTGTTTCAAAAATGGTGATTTCAACGTCGTGGGGAGAGATTCCGCAGTGTTGTTGAATATAAGAAAAAAGTAACCGGATTAAACGTTTTTTTGCTTCATTGCTGCGGCCTTCAAACATGGAGATTTCAATAATCAGGTAATTTTCACTGCGATCTTGCGGATAGATAAAATCACTGGTCGCAAGACTGATGAAACGCTGGAATTTCTTTTCGACCGGGTAATTCAGACTATCTACCAGCGCCTGATGAATGGCATGGGAAAGCTGGTTTCTAAACTGCTCAATGGTTTGTTGTAAGGCATAAATTTTAACTTGCGACATGAATGTTTTGCTTCCTGATATATTGTTTATTTGACTGATCACAATATAAAGCAAATAGGTCGCGAGAAAACCATGCCTCTGCATTGAATTAGCCCGCGTGCTATGCGTGATTAAAATGTCACAATGATTGAGAATTATTCCCAAATTGACTAGCATAATGGCCTTATGTTCCATCGGCGATCTGATATGACGAATCTAAATACGCGTGTAACAGCAATTCTGTTGTGTAGTGCCTTTTTATTGGCAGCTTGTGGTAACTCAGGCGATGAGCCAAAACAGAAGGTAGAGATCAAGCCAGCGCCAAAACTGAATAATGATGCAACCAGCTATGCCAATGCCGCATGGAAACTGATTAATGAAATTGATCCAATTGTTTATAACAAGCAAACGGCTGAAATTGAAGAGAAGGTCAGAAAGCCATTACGCCAGCTCAGTACCGATTGGCGTATCAATGTCAAAATGACCGATTCGGTGACTGAAGGGAAATATGCGTTGTGCCGTAAGGCATTGACCAGTCTGGATACCTGGGCACGTGATGTTAAAGACAAGGCAAATGTATCTGTCCAAAAGCAGGCAGACTATGAGCGTGATAAAGCACAATGTAAAGATGCGATTGATAATCCGGCTTTAGGGAATACCTCGCCTAAATAAGCAGATAGAGATAAAAAAGCGAGATCATTGATCTCGCTTTTTTATGGTTAAAGTCATCAAACGATTATGAGGTTTTGACTGTTTTTGCGGCTTCCTGTTTAGCTTTGCTTGCTGTGGTGCTGGCTACTTTTTTCGTATCTGTTGCTGCCTTCATTGCATCATGTTTGGTCGTATCTTTCATTTTCGTCATGTCATGTTTGGCGGTTTGAGTGGTTTTGGTTGCTGCTTTCTTGGTTTTTACCACACTTGTTGCAACACATTTACCACCTTTGTGATTTGGTCCTGTACCGCCCTGGAGTTGAGTTCCTTTCGGGCAGGCAAATGCGCTAGCGCTAAGTACGGTAAATAAGCCTGCTGTTAGAATCGTTGCAATTTTTCTCATGATTGTCATCTGCATCGGGTAAGCGATAGTGCTTAGCCTTAATGTAAGCGTGTTGATGAGAGGAAAGCAGACTGATTTTGTGAAATATTTTAGAGCATGCGTAGCATTTTATAGTGAGAGTTTGTCTTTTAATTTAGGTTTAAGTTTAAAAGCATATTGCAAAAAATGCGGTGCTTATCAATTTAAAATACAAAAGATCAGGTTTACTCTTTTAAATAACCGACTGTGGCCAATTTTCTGAGACCGTCTAAATCGAGTACTGCAATTTTTTTAAAGCCCAACTGAATTACACCTTGCTTTTCAAACTGATTCAGTTCGTGATTGATGGTTTGTCTGGAAACGGTCAGCATATTGGCCAGCTGGTCCTGTGAGATCTGAATGTTGAAATCTTGAATCGATGAACGGTTACCATAACCTTCCAAAATAAATAACAGCCGCTGCGCCAGACGCTGGCCAATACTTTGGGTTTGAATCGCAATATGTTCTAAAAATACATAGCGTAATTTTTGACTGGTGAGCATGGCAAAGTAATACCAGTAATAGGGATTTTGTAGCAAGAAATCATGAAGTGGCTGTGCAGGTATTTGCAGTACCACACTTTTCTTCAATGCAATCGCGTCATGCGAGCGGGGTTGCCGGTCAATCAGGGAAATTTCACCAAACCACATGATCGGTTCAGCAATTGCAGCGATGGCTTCGTTACCATTGACATCGATATAACCCAGACTAATCGAGCCTTCCAGCACACCATAGACCCCATCAAAACGGTCTTGTGCGCTAAAAACAGCCGCATTTTTCTCAACAGTATATTTTTTGCCATGTTCAAGAATAAAATTTTGAAAAGGCTCTGCTAAGTGGCTAAACCATGCGTTTTGTTTTAAATGCTGAATATAAAGCGGCTCTATCACGATTATTCCTTGCTTAAAAAGATATCCATTTGTCAGCTACGTGACAACTTGCTCACGCTATTTCTTATAGATTAACAGCATAAACGAATGATATGAGGAAAGAAAAATGACAAATCTGGAACGTCTACTCAGCCAGTATGCAGCTTATCATCTGGATCGAAATAATATTGTGACCCATTTTGTGGGTATTCCTTTGATTGTTTTTTCTATTTTGTGTTTAACGGCACGTGCAGGTATCGAAATTTCTGGCTTTTCAATCACATTAGCCATACTGCTCATCGTAATCAGTAGCATTTACTATATTTCACTGGATAAGCTGTTTGGTGGGCTGATGTTGATTCTTTTTGTCTTGGCTTATCCTTTGGCCGTAAAAATTGCCGCTTTATCCATGTGGAGCTGGCTAGGGGCCAGTATCGGTATTTTTGTGGTGGGCTGGGTGTTCCAATTCGTGGGGCATTATTTTGAAAAGAAAAAGCCTGCTTTTGTTGATGATGCGATTGGTTTAGCTATTGGACCGTTATTTGTACTGGCTGAATTCGTCTTCTTGCTGGGCTTTCGTAAACTGTTACACCAGCGGATTTTAAAAGAAGCCCACATCAAGCGTGCTGAAATGGATGTGAAGCCGCAGACAGTCGCTTAAGCAAATAGGTTACTCTATACAATTCATACCTGAAAGTTAGACAGAAATTGTCTAACTTTCAGGTGTTTTTTTAGATTTTATATATTTTAATTTTAATACGCTTAATCGCTTAAAAAACCAAAAATGATTTCAAAGGGCCTATTTATCTCCGTTGGATATAATAAAGGCATAAACTGCTATTTAATATGATCTAAAGTGGTAAATAAAACGCTGTTTCCTCATTTAAAATAAATAATTAAATCGTTTCATATAAAAAATATTAGGATGAAATTCAACAATATTGAGTATCTATTAGAAAAAATAGGACTAACCACCCAAAAGCGTGCGCTGCATATTCAGTTTTCAAATCCGAATTTAAATACAAAGGTATTCCTGCAACGTATTGATGGTCAACACCAACTCAATGCTGGATTCAAGGCAGAGCTGATTTGCCTATCCACGGATGCGGCCATTCCCCTGAAACGATTTATCGGCAGCCAAGCGGCGGTTGATGCAGTGACGGATCAAGGTCAACTCGCCCGCGTCACAGGGATCATTACGCAGGCACTGCAAGGGCAATCGGATGGTAGCCTGACACTGTATAAGCTCACTTTAGAAGATCCAACCGCACTGTGGAAACTACGCCGTAACAGTCGCGTATTTATGAATAAGTCTGCGGTTGAGGTTATAGAAATATTGTTCCGTGAGTGGCAGCAACGTAGTGCTTTATTTGCTTCCAGTTTAAGTCTTGATCTGAGCGGGCTCACAGGAAACTACGATATTCGGCCATTTATGATGCAGTCGAATGAGCTGGATAGCGAGTTTATTCAACGGTTGCTCTATTCGGAAGGAATTAGCACCTTAATAGAAGAAGCAGCGCTTACTGTTCCGAATAGTAATCACCCGATCCAGCCACAAAAACTTCGCCTTATTGATGACAATAGTCAATACCAAGCTTTAGACCGAAGAACAATTCGTTACCATCGCAGCAATGCCACGGAACAATATGACAGCATGACCAGCCTGAGGGCACAACATCGCCTACAGCCAACCGCTGTACATATCCAGCGTTGGCAAGCTGATGTACTGGAGCAAGAAGATGGTGCGGGCAGTGTTCAAACCAAACATCAGCATAGCCAAGACCATGATGCAGCTTCCCTTGCACTCGAAGATGCCTGGCATTTCAGTCCGGCATGGATGCAGGACCTCAACGGTGAAGATGGCGCAACTGAGTCGGGAAATGTACAGATTGAAAAACTCACCCAGAACCGAGTGCACTATTATGATCTGCAATCAAAACATTTTGTCGCCCATACCACCGTTCGCGATGCGCATGTCGGATACTGGTTTGAGCTCGCAGAACATCCTGAAATTAATCTGCACCCAGGCGGTGATCAGCAATTTCTGATTACAGCCAAACAGTTTTATAACCAGAATAATTTGCCGAAAGACTTAAAACAACAGATCAACCAGTTATTAACCGAAAGTGACTGGTATATTGAAGATCGTGAGGAACGTCAGGCGAATCAACTGACCCTGCAGCGCCGTAGTATCAAAATCGTACCTGAATATCATCCCTTCACACATAGACCGACTGCTCACCCCATGCGGGCAAAAGTGGTTGGGCCTGAAGGTGAAGAGATCCATGTGGATGAGTGGGGACGGATTAAAGTTCGCTTCCTGTTTACCCGTGCAGAGGATCATCAGCATGATGGTGGCGCAGGTGCCAATGATAATGACACCGACTCTGCCTGGGTGGATGTGCTGACGCCTTGGGCTGGCGAAGGCTATGGCGCACGCTTCTTGCCACGCATTGGTGAGATTGTGGTGATCAACTTCTCTGATGGCAATATTGACCGACCATTTGTTGCTGGACGAATTCATGAAGCCCATCGCAGTCCGACTAAATTCGATCATATAGGCAAGCTGCCTGACACCAAGAAACTGGCAGGAATCAAGTCCAGAGAATACCAAGGTAGCGGCTTTAACCAATTGAGATTTGATGATACTCAGGGGCAGATCAGTGCCCAACTACAAAGTAGCCATGCTGCGAGCCAACTCAATCTCGGCAAGCTTAGTTATCCGAAAGACACGGCTGAAAGCGATGACCGTGGCGAAGGATTTGAACTACGGACGGACCAATGGGGCGCTGTGCGTGCAGGTGAAGGTTTATTATTTTCGACGCACAAGCAAGAGCAGGCGCAAGGTGAACATCTGGATGCACAACCTGCCAAGCAGCAGCTCGAAGACAACCTCAGCAATGCGATAGCACTGAGTGAAGTGGCCAAACATCAGCAGACCGATGAAATTGAATCATTAGCACAACTCAAAGATTTCGCTGCACAGATCGAAGCAAAGATTGCCAAGTTCAATAAGGCGTTGTTATTACTGAGTTCACCCGATGGCATTGGTTTGAGTAGTCAGGCAGATATTCATATTTCAGCAGAGGGCCAGATTAATCAGGTTGCGGGCGAGAGTATTAACCTGAGCACGCAAAAGAACTTGATTGCGCATGTACAGAACAGGATCAGCCTTTTTGCTGCGCAGCATGGGATCAAGCAGGTTGCTGCAAAAGGAAAATTTGAAGCGCATGCCCAGTCGGATGGTATGGACTTGTTTGCCAAACAAGCTATTCAGATTATTTCGACTGAAGACCGGATTGAAATCATCAGCCCCAAAGAAATTGTATTTACCGCAGGGTCTTCACAAATCAAGCTAAATGGTTCAGGGATTTTCCCAACTACAGGCGGCAAGTTTGAGGTGAAGGCTGGACAGCATTGGTTTGAAGGTGGGGCGAATATTGTGGTTCCAAAATTGAGCCTGCCAACAGCCAAGACACTGTTTAGCAATCAGGTGAACTATAACTGGAATATAGAATCTGAAGGAAAAAAAGAGATCTTTATTTTAGACCGAAAGAGTAACAACCTCATAAAAACAAAAATGGATCAACTTGATTCTGAAAATAAAGTGAGTTCACTACGCTTCTACACACCGCAAACAACCGACTTTACAGCACTCATCTTTAATTCAGATCTTCCACGCTTAAAGCTGGATCTGCTTGATAGTGAAAATATTGATGAACTATTAGAAGAAGCGCTTTATGAACAAGAAAGTGATGAAAGAGACACGGAAGAGGATGCTGACCAATGAGTAACTTAGTCTCCATTACAGCCAAATTTTACGATAAATCTGGACAGTCTTTTGGTCACTTGGATGTTCAGTCTCGATATCAAGGTTCCTCCAAAGCCAATACTCAAAAGGCAGATTCTAATGGTTTATTTGTTTTTCAGGCATCTCCACACAGGAAGGTGGAATTATTAGCTAAACCGCAGAATCAAAAAGATTATACGGTATTCAAAACCATAGATTCCTCTATTGCGTCGTCAGCAGAGAATCCAGTTAAAGTTCAACTGCCTAAAACAATAGAGGAATATAAACAAAGTAAACAGCCTTCGTCGGCTAAAGGAATTGTAAGTACATTTTTTAAAGTAGTGGATAGTAATGGGAAAATTATGAAGAATTTCCCTGTTCAGTCCAGACCAAAAGGAAAAGGAAACTCACCAGATAAATTCACTGATGATCAGGGAATTGTAGAGGTGAAGTCTTCTCCTAATCGGGATATAGAAGTTCTAGTATTGACATCTAGTGATCAATTTATCTTAAAAAGTTCTATGAATTCTGGTAATGGGAATGAGAAGCCGATCCTCATCAAACTGGATGAACCTTATGCAAAATTTTTAAGTCGCTCTATGATCAAGATTTTAGATCGGGATGGTAATGACTACGTTATAGAGAAAACAAATGTAGAAATGTTAATTGTCGAGAGCGGTAGAAAGCAATTGTATAGTATCTCGAATGGAAAGTTGGCTCTACAGAGTATGGTTGGGCAAAAACTGGAATTTACCGTGTATAAACCTGATGGTAAACCATTGAAACCTCAGCCTTATATGGCAACACGAATAAAAAATAATCCTGCTGAGTTGCATTTGGATGTTGATGTAACCAAAGGAACGACAGCAGCTAATGATCCAGAGATCAATAGAGCAATTCAAGGCAAGGTATTATGTAAAAAATGCCAAAAATCATTAAGTTATGATATTGATTTTATTAAAGTCATTGCACCAAAAGCAAAAAGTGAATTCCAGAAGGCTTTATTAACCTTACCTAATTTTATGGAAAAGTATAATGTGAATTCTTGTAGAGATCTTATAAATATATTAGCGCAGGGGAAAATTGAAACGGAAGACTTTACTAAGTTAAGAGAAGGATTAACCTACACTAAAAAAACTTTTAAGAGACCCGAGAATATTTATGCTATATCTCCGACAGCTATAAATGCTGGTTTTGAGCGTAAAGGTTTAGGAAAGTATACTCTAAGACAAAAATTGGACTATATTTGGAATAATCTTACAGATAATGATGCTGCATATGGTTTTCATTTATATGGAAACGAAAAATATCCAAATAAGGATTACAGAGGCAGAGGGTTATTACATTTAACACATTTTAAAGGGTATGAAGATTGTGCGAAAGATACAGGTTTGGATATCGTAAATAATCCAACGTTGTTAGAAAGTAATTATAGTGTTGCAATACAAACAGGAGCTTGGTTCTGGAAGAATAAAGAAAATGGTAGAATTCCAATTTTAGCAGCAAAAGAAACTATAAAAGTAGATTCTGATAGTATAACTACATCAATCACTTATTTAGTTAATGGAGGTAAAATGAAATTACCTCAAAGAAAGGTTGCTAAAAAAAAGATAGCAAATGAATTTATTTTGAAATATGGTGAATGTAAATGATTTTTTTTATAAAGAGAATATTTGCTCTATTTTTTTGCATATTTAGCGTATCCTTTATTTACGCAGGAGAAAAATTTAAATTAAATGATAGTCAATGTATTGGTACACAGGTTAATGATATAAATTTAGATGTATATATAACTGATTGTAATAAAAAAATAAGAAAAATTGACTCAATAGAGGTTCCTGATGATATTGCACGTGTAGAATACGTTTTTTCTAAGGATAAAAAAATATATATTGCATATTCATATAATGAGGATTATAGAGATTACAGTAAGAATTATAATTATGTTGATAAGTATTTCTTAATAAATTCTTATGATTGTAATGAAAATAGTTATTGTAAATATAATTTTTTGGTATCAAACTATTTTGGGGGTGGTGGTGATATTTTAAATAGAAAAACAAAAAAGATTGTTTATAATTACCCGTACTCTAAAAAAGAATTTTTAATTAAGGAAATACAATCAAAAAGATTTGGTGAATGGTTTAATGGTAAATTAACTAATGGTAAAGTTGTGAGAAAAACATTTATTAATGATGTTAATAATTTTTCAACTGAACATAAAGGGTATTTGGTTAAAGGTGATAGTTTTTTGGTGGATGAGATAAGTTCTGGCTGGTTGAGAGTGAAATATAAAAATAAAGTTGGTAAGATAACAAGAGGATGGATTAATTGTAAGGATACAAATATTTGTGATTAAATTTAACTTCATTTTTTTCTTTATTTTTTTTATACAAACCACCTGTGCTGAGACAAAAAATGATAATACTTACGAAAGTTGCGATATAAAATTTACGAAAATAAGTCTTAAATTTAAAAATGATTTTCGAATAGTTAGTAAAACTTGTGATGAAGAAAATCCATATGTGATTAATTTCTTAGAAGGAGAAGGTCGAAAAATATTTATTAATAAATATAGTACAGATGGTGGAAAGTGGCCACAGAAGCTAGAAGCTGTGAGTATTTATAAACAAAAGAATAAAGCCCGTATTCTCATTACCTTGCATACCCAGCGATGGGATACTCCTACTATAAGTGGAGTAACTTATTCAGTTAACTTATATCAAATAATTAATAATAATGAAGGTGTGAAGTTGATAGATATTAGTAAGAATCCTGGTGATGATCAAAGTGGTTTAGATGGTGTTTCAGATGACTATATGCATTTTAAATTTAAGGATATAGCTACTATTAAAAAATAGCTGGATAAAAATTATAAATGAGATTCTTTATTGGATTGTATTTAGTATGTTTGCCTATGCAGATAAAGATGTTATTACTTGTAAACCTGATAGTACTTTTTTTAATGATATATTGAATTGTTATTTAATTGAATACAAAGAAAATGACAAAGTGCTAAACTCAGTTTATAAAAGTAAAATATCTAAACTTTCTCAAAATGAAAAAGAAAAGTTAAAAGCATCCCAAAGAAACTGGGTTAAGAAGAAAGAAAAGCTATGTATGGCAAATGAAGATGAATTTGGACGAGAAAGTCATTTTGAAGCTATAGCATGCCAAACTGAAATGACAAAAGAGCGGATTTCATTTTTAAGAAAATATTAAATTTGAAATTAATATGCGGACAATATGGAATCGTTAAATGAAAAAGAACCTTATGCATTTTCTGTTTATTTTAATATTTCTATTCTGTTATAAGGATGCATGGGCAAAAGACCAATGTCATATGCAACAAGTCATAGATTTGAGTATTTTTAAGAAAAATGACTATAAATTATTTAATTATACGTGTTCATCGGAGCAAGGTGAGACCTTAAAAAATTATATGGGAAATTCAAAAAAGAAGTTTCTTGTAAATAAATATTTTGATTTTGCTGCTAAAGAAAGTCCTAAGCTTTTAGCCGTTAGTATTTATAGACCCAAAATGAAGCAAATCCCATTACTTATAACTCTTCACACATCATATTATTGTTGTACCCCTCAAATAGAGGGTAGTTCTTATGAAGTTAATCTTTATCAGATAGATAAAAATATGAAGTTAACAGAGTTAACAAGCCTACTAGGTGAAGATTCAGTAGGTTTTGAAGGACAGGTAGAGGGACGGGTTTATTATAGATTCAAAGACATTGCTTCTATTAAAAGATGGCTTGATAAAAATTATAAATGAGATTCTTTATTGAATTATTATCTATAGGCATTGATAAAGTGTTTATTTAACATGAATATTTTAAATAAAAAAACCGCCAAAAAATTCCTCATTAGCGGTTTTTCTTATCAGAACACTGACTTAGACGTTAAAACGGAAGTGCAAGACATCACCGTCCTGAACGACATAGGTTTTACCTTCCAAGCGCCATTTACCCGCTTCTTTGGCACCATTCTCACCGTTAAATTGAATGAAGTCATCATAGGCAACACATTCAGCACGGATAAAGCCTTTTTCAAAGTCAGTGTGAATCACACCAGCTGCTTGTGGCGCAGTGGCACCCACTTTAACTGTCCAGGCACGAACTTCTTGTACACCCGCAGTGAAGTAAGTTTGTAGACCAAGCAGTTTATAACCAGCACGGATTACCACGTTTAGGCCTGGTTCTTCCATACCCATTGCTTCAAGGAATTCAGCGCGATCTTCATCTTCAAGCAATGAAATTTCAGCTTCGATCTGGTTGCAAAGTGGCACAACAATCGCATTTTCTTCAGCAGCGAGCTTTTGTACTGCTTCAAGATGTGGGTTGTTTTCAAAACCATCTTCAGCTACGTTGGCAATATACATGGTTGGTTTAAGGGTCATTAAACCAAAACCACGCACTGCTTTACGCTCATCATCAGAAAGGTCAGCGGCACGTGCCGGTTTACCTTCATCCAGTAAAGGCTGGATTTTTTCTAAAACTGCTTTGGTTGCAAGCGCTTCTTTATCGCCACCTTTTGCCGCTTTAGTTAAGCGTAACAATGCTTTAGCAACGGTATCAAGGTCAGCTAGAGCAAGTTCGGTATTGATGGTTGCAATATCATCTAATGGATCAATTTTACCATTTACGTGAATGACGTTCTCATCTTCGAAGCAACGAACAACGTGTGCAATCGCATCTGTTTCACGGATATTGGCAAGGAACTGGTTACCCAAACCTTCACCTTTAGATGCGCCTGCAACCAGACCGGCGATGTCAACGAATTCCATCGTGGTTGGTAAAATACGTTGTGGTTTTACGATTGCAGCAAGTTTGTCCAAACGTGGATCTGGTACGGGTACGATGCCTGTGTTCGGTTCAATGGTGCAGAACGGAAAGTTTTCAGCAGCAATCGCTGCCTTTGTTAATGCATTAAATAATGTAGATTTACCTACGTTTGGCAGACCAACAATACCGCAATTAAAACCCATGAAACCACTCACAAATGTGTAATATAAAAATTGCTGCTGATTTTACATGAAAGCCATGACAAAGTCATGGCTAGAGTGGATGATCCATTCGGGCTTAAACTTTGCGTTTATCCAGTTGTTGGGCAATATGATCGCCAGTGGCCTGCACCAACATGACCAAAACGATCAGGACCAAAATCACCGCCAGCATCACTTGCATATCAAAACGCTGGTAACCATAACGATAGGCAATATCGCCTAGACCGCCTGCACCTATTGCACCGGCAATGGCGGAAGAACTGATCATGGTGACAATAGTCACGGTAAAACCTGCGATAATTCCGGGTAATGCTTCCGGGAGCAGCACGTGCCAAAGAATCTGCTTGCGATTACAGCCCATTGCTTGTGCTGCCTCAATCAGCCCTTGATCGACTTCGCGTAGGCTGACTTCGGCAATACGGGCAAAGAACGGAATCGCGGCGATAGTCAAAGGTACAATTGCGGCGAGCACACCATAACTGGTGCCGACGATCCAGCGGGTAAATGGAATCAAAGCCACCATTAAAATCAGGAAGGGGACTGATCGAGTGATGTTAATGATCCAGCCTAAGGACTGATTGATTCTCCTGGACGGATAAATGCCAAAATCGGCGGTGCTGACCAAAATCAAGGCAATCGGCAAACCAATCAAAAAGGCGAGAATCGCAGACACACCAACCATAATCAGGGTATCGGTGGTGCCTGTCAGTAACAGATCAATGAGTTGATTGTACATAACCGATCACCTCAAGTTGTGTTATGGCTGGATGTTTTGCAAATTGGGGGCTGTTCAGATCGAATTCGAGATTGCCAATCGCAATGACTAAAGAACCAATACTATGCTGCTGAATGGTATCAATCTGACTGTAATACACCTGAACAGGGCTGTTAAATCTATCCAGTAATTCATATAAATCAGGCACCGATTTCGATTCACTGACATATTTCAGTTTTAAAAGCTGATGGGTAGTCTGAGGCAGAATGGTTGGACTCAGTTCAAAAGGTAAATTCACCTGCTCAAAATTGAGTAATTCCTGTGTGATCTGTTGTTGCGGATTGGAAAATACCGACCAGACTTGCCCCGACTCAACGATTTCACCCTGATCAATCACGACCACCTGATCACAAATCTCCTGGATGACCTGCATTTCATGGGTGATCAGGACAATGGTCAAACCAAGGTCCTGGTTAATCTGTTTCAGCAAAGCCAGAATATTGGCGGTACTTTCAGGGTCGAGTGCAGAAGTGGCTTCATCACACAGCAGGATTTCAGGTTGCGACACCAAGGCCCGCGCGATCCCCACACGCTGTTTTTGTCCACCAGAAAGTTGAGCAGGGTAATCATTTCGCTTTGCTTCTAATCCCACTAGCGTCAATACATCACTGACCCGTTGCTCAATCTCAGCCTTGTCATAAGCTGCGATCCGCAATGGTAGAGCCACATTTTCCCACACTGTTTTGGCAGACATTAAATTAAAATGCTGAAAAATCATGCCAATTTTCTGTCGGGTCTTGATCAACTCGGCATGGCTGAGTTCAGCAATATTTTGCTGATGAATCAGGATGCTGCCGGTATCAATGGATTCTAGGCCATTTAGAGTGCGGAGCAGGGAAGATTTACCTGCTCCGCTTTTTCCGATAATTCCAACAATTTGTGCTTTGGGAATATCGAGATGAATGTCTTTTAAGGCATGTAAGCGTTGGCCCTGTACATCATAAAACTTGTTTAAACCGCGTATTTTCAGATGGGGAACTGAAAAATCGACTTGTGAACCAAAACTCACCATCATTGTTCTCCTTATTTCCAGCCAGGGAACCACAACGTTGGACCGAAATCGCTATCCAAGGCCGCTTTGACTTTTGGCGAGTTTTGATAAATCTCGACAAATTTCTGTAGCTTGTTGTCTTTGTCCTGATAGTCATCACGCACCACAAATAAAATCGCATAACGCTTATTGGTGTTGTCATCAAACAGTAAGGCACTTTCAGGATCAGCCGTTTTGGCTAAACGTAAGTAATGCGGATAGCCAAAAGCGAGATCAACATCGTCAATGGCACGTGCAGTTTGCGGCCCTTCAACTTCGGTAAATTTCAGGTTCTTCGGATTTGCGGTAATGTCTTTCAGTGCAGAAAGATGATTATTGCTATCTTTCAGTTCAATTAACTTGGCTTGCTGTAAAAGGAGTAGTGCGCGCCCCTGATTAACGGGATCATTCGGAATCGCAACAGTGGCACCATTTGGCAGTTCATCAAAACTTTTATATTTTTTTGAATACAGTCCAACATGCGACGCCGCACCTGCAGCAAATGACTTTAACTTAAAGCCGGTTTCTTTAATGGCATTATCCAAAAAGGGCTGATGCTGGAAAAAGTTGGCATCAATATCGCCATGACTAAGCGTAATATTAGGCGTATTCCAGTCGGAAAACTCGACCAGTTTGACATTTAATCCCTGTTGTTTGGCTTCATCCGCTGCGACTTGAAGCGGATGAGCAAAAGAAGGACTGATTCCAATCACCAGTTCACTATTACTGCTTTGTCTGTGTTTATTCCAGATCAATAAGGCAATAATTGCAACAACAACGACCAGGCCAATACCGAGCCATTTTTTAGAGGCTGTTTGAGCCATATATTTCTCCAATTCTTTTCTTTAATGTTAAGCACTAATTTCTTCAATTATTTTGAGAGTATCTGTGTTGTTATGCGTTCTACATCGGAACTGATCAGCAGGATGGCTAGCAGCTAAATGATCGCCTTGGGCAAAAAGCTTATTGCGTAATGAACCTGTGGCATATTCAGTTTTATAACGTCCACGTTGTTGTAACTCTGGAATGACCAGTCGAATAAAATCATGATGCGATTCTGGTGCAACCGTACGGGTCAGGTTAAAACCATCAATACCGGTCTGATCAAGCAGATCAATCAGGTATTCCGCAACTTCAACACCACTGCCAACAATGAGCGGATAGCGTCCACCGAGCACATGTTGGGCTTTTAGATCATTTTTGCTGATGCGCTGTTCTTTAAACTTTTCATTGACCGAAGCAATACTGTTGCTCTTTTGATACGGAATCGCTTCATCATCTGCAAACTTGGCAAGATCAATACCGACTGAACTGGCATAATGTGCTAAACCTGCTTCTGGGCTGGCATATTGACGATATTCAGCCAGTTTTTGCTGGGCAAGTTCATGTGTTTCAGCCACAACGACGGTAATGCCGACAAAGATTTTAATTGCATCTTCATCTCGACCTTGTTGTTGTGCTTGTAGTCGTATTTTATTGACTTGCTGACGAATCTTTTCGGGTTGATCACCGCCAATAAAAATACATTCCGCATGACGCGTGGCAAACTGTAGTCCTTTTGGTGAAGCCCCTGCCTGAAAAAGTGTTGGTGTGCGCTGTACCGATGGCGCAACCTGAAACACCCCTTGGCTTTGGTAATATTGCCCTTGATGATTGATCGAGTGGACTTTTTTGGGGTCAGTAAAAACACGCTGTTGCTTATCTTTCTTTAAGGCGTCATTTTCCCAGGAACCTTCCCAATATTGATAGCAAAGCTGTAAGAACTCCTCGGCTTGATCATAACGTGCATCATGATCTTTTAAGCCTTTTTGCCCAATCAGGCGTTCAGCACTGTCCAGATAGCCAGTGACAATATTCCAGCCCAAACGACCTTGGGTTAAATGATCGAGACTGGCAAAACGCCGTGCAAATTGATAAGGCTGCTCATAGCTGAGATTGACCGTGACGCCAAAACTCAAATTCTGCGTGACCAAAGCCATGGCTGAAATCAGGGTAGAAGGGTCATGGCTTGGCAGTTGAATTGACTCTTTCAGGGTCAGCTCAATCCCATTTTGATAGACATCATAAACACCGGTAATATCGGCGAGAAATAAACCATCAAACAAACCTTGTTCTAAAGTTTGTGCCAGTTCAGTCCAATAATTCAGCTCATTAAAGCGATGTGACTGATCACGCGGATGTGTCCATAGGCCATGATTGATATGACCGACGCAGTTCATATCAAAGGCGTTCAGTAAAATTTTCTTGGCAGTCGTTTGCGTCATTACAATGTCCCCCGACGTGGAGGCAGAATGCCATTCAACACATAATTACCGATGAAGTAATATTTCCAGCGTGCCGCATCATGCAAGGTGTGTACACGCGCATTACGCCAGTGACGGTCCAGCCCATCGGCACGTTGACTACCACGACTGCCCGCCAGTTCAATCAGTTTCGATGAGGCCTTTAATGCAGTTTCGCTACTATGCGCACGAACTTTGGCAACATCAATTGAGGCTTTGGCTAAGCTTTCTGGATTGAGATCCTGTTTGGCAGCATCAACAGATCGAGCCGCCTGTTTGAGGAGTAATTCACTGGCTTTGACATCGGTTGCGACACGACCTAATTCAGATAGGGTTAACGGATCTTGATTTGCTGATTCAATATTGGCATCAATCCAGGGGCGAGCGACACGCACGCGTTGCAATGTTTCCTCAAAAGCAGCACGGGCAATCCCGACTTCAATTGCGGCATGCATGATTTGCGCAAATGGGCCGACCAAAGACAATTGCTTAAAGGCGGTATCAAATGGAATCACATCCTCTTTGGCAACGTAGACCTGATTAAACTTGACTGTACCGCTGCCTGTAGTCCGTTGCCCAAAACCAGACCAGTCATCAATCAGTTCCAAACCTTGACTGTCGCGCTGCACAAAAGCCAAAAATTCATTACCTGTTTCATCCACCACTAAGGTTGGAATACGATGGGCAAAGAGACTACCCGTACAATAAAACTTTTCCCCCTGAATCAGATAACCGTTTTCGCTTGGGATTAAGGTGGTTTGTTTATGTGCTGAGGTACGGGTTTTAAACTCAGCCAGCGCATTACCAAAACGTGCACCTTGTAATACTTCCTGATAGAGACGCTGCTTTTGTGCTTCGGTACCGGTATTGCGTAATACTTCCAGTGCATAAAAATGGTTTTGTGGAATTTGACCGATTGAACCATCTGCTCCGCTAAACAGCGCAATCACTTTGGCAACGGTGTGGCTGGAAACCTCTGCACCGCCATACTGTTTAGGTACGGTAATCGCCCATAAACCTGACTGGCTATACGCTTCGATTTCGGTAAAGGGCAAGTCCCGATTGGCATCACGTTCAACCGCAGCTTGTTTAAACTGCTGACTGAGTTGTGTGGCAATCTCCAAGGCTTCTGCATCGCTTTGAATGATATGTGCCGCTTTTAAATGGGGCTTGGCAAAACCTTGTAATTCTTGATATGAGGTCATTATAATTTACTCCTTAAATCCAGGCATGGCGGGCAGGGTGAGTACCATTCAGGTAATAGTCACCAATTGCATGGAATTTCCAACGCACAGGATCGTGTAGGGTATGGACACGAGCATTGCGCCAGTGCTGATCAAGATTATGTTGGCTCAGGCTGGCCCGGCTACCGCCAAGTTCGAGTAGTTTTTCGGAGATGTGCAGGGCCGCATCATTGGCATAGATTTTTGCCTCTGCGACCAAAATCGAAGCGCGAGCGGCTTGCTCGGCAGAAATCTTAGGGAGTTGATCCAGTTCATCCAGATATTCTGCTGCCTCATCTAGCAATAAAATGGCTGCATCGAGCAGGATATTGAGCTTGCCGACCTCTTGCAGGGTGTAATGTTCCTCACTGGCTTTTTCTACGCCTGCATCAATAACCGGACGTGCTTTACGCACGCTGGACAAGGTGTCATCAAAAGCTGCTTCGGCAATGCCAACATCAATCGCGACTTGTAACAGTTGAGAATAGGCACCACGGACATTTGGAGTATCCGCGATAATGCGTTCATCAAAAAATAAGGCCGGATCAGCGATGACACTGTGAAGTTTTACTGTTCCACTGGCTGTGGTGCGTTGACCGAAGCCGTTCCAGTCATTAATGACCTCAACGCCCGCAGCATGTCGGTCAATGATCGTCAATACGGTATAACCGTCTGGATGTAAGGCACGGATGGCTAGCCAATCTGCAAAACTGGTGCCAGTCGAGTAAAATTTTTCCCCGTTTAAAAGATATTGACCATTTTGCAACGTTAACGTGGTTTGAATCGCCTTGGTATCTTTAGCGTTTTTCTCAGGCCCGCCATTGGCAATGCGTTTACCTGCAAGGACTTCAGTATAGATAAACTGCTTTTGGGCATCTGAACCGGTGATATTGATAAAATTGAGTAGCCCGAACTGGTTTTGAGGAATCTGTCCAACATTGGCATCGGCTTTAGTTAAAATACGGAACACGTGGGCCAAGGTTTTATTGGAAACCAAAGCTCCACCATACTGCTGTGGTACACGGATTCCACCAAGACCCTTTTGGCTAAACTGGATGATTTGTTCTGTAGGTAGAATACGGTTTTGATCACGTATATTGCGCTCTTCTAAGGCAAAGTCAGCAACTTGATAGGCAGCATTAATGGCCTGCTGATCATTTGAAATCAGTTGTATTTGCGCGTGGATCACTGATTGATTACTGGACATGTGAGCACCTCTAATAGATAAGAGGAACTTTACAAAAGTTTTACTTTTCCACTAAACCATCAGTTATGGCTTAATTATCACAATAATTATTAAGCATTTTTTATGAGAAAAATAACAGAAAAATAGATATGTAATGTTGATTAAAAACAGATGCTTAGTCGTGTTTGATTTTTTATTGCCCAAAGGGAAACCGTATTTTCTATGAAAGAAATGAATAATCTCAACAGGAATATTTATAAAGCAAACTCGCCAAAATTAAAAAAGATCGAGCAAAAAGGACATTGTATTCATTGGCTTTTACTTCTAAAGTATGAAAAACCTTATGTTTGATCGAGTAGAAAAATAAATCTGGAGAGTCTATGCGGGTTTTATACCAATTTCCTTTATCTCACTATTGTGAAAAAGCTCGCTGGTTGTTAGATCATAAGGAATTGGACTATGTTGCACATAATTTGATTCCTGGTTTTCATCGCGCCTTTACCTTCCTTAAATCGGGGCAGTATTTACTGCCGATGTTGAAGGATGATAAACACTGGATTGCTGATTCAACCCAAATCGCTTTATATCTTGATACGACCTATCCTGAACATGCATTACTTAGACGTGATGAACAGTTGCGCGAACAGGCCTTGGAGATTGACAAGCTGGCTGATGAGCTGGGTGTACATGTCCGGCGCTGGTCTTTGGCGCATGCCTTGTCAGTGGGTGATCATCCACTTGAAATCATGATGGGAGAGCAGGGCTATTTACGACAGTTTGAAAAAATTTCCAAGCCAATCTTAAAAAGTCTGGTGTCAACCAATTATAAGTTAAGTCCTGAAAAAGTAGCCCAATCCAAGTTACGCATGACCGAGCTGATTACCGATCTCAACCAGCGTCTGATTGATAATCAAGGGCGTTATCTGGTGGGTGACCGTCTGGGGCTGGCTGATATTGCAGTCTGTTCAATTCTCGCCCCTTTACTGATGATCAAAGGTACCCCTTGGGAGCTGGAGAATGATGATGTTGAACAGTTCAGTGGTGAGTTGAAACAATATTATGACGAATTGTCTGATTTACCGATTGGACAATATGTACAGCGTATTTATGCCACGGAGCGTAATGCACGCGTCGATTGGCGCGGGTTATAAGTAAATGATGCTGTAAAAAAGCCCTGATGCAATCATCGGGGCTTTTTTTATGAGAAAGAAAATAGAAAAACTGCCACAAAAGTAAAAAATTATTAGTGAATAAAATTAATTTTTAAAAGAAAATTCGTTTTAAGCTGAAAATAGTAGAAATTATTGCCAAATTTACTTTAAAAAAACTGAAAAGAGGGAAATAATTATAAAACGGCTTTGTTATCTTATGTTTCAGGGTGTGATGGGGATCGAAACGAGTTGTTCAGCTATTGGGAGATCAGTTGAACAGTTGCTCAAAAGGTCTTGTTTCGGCTTTGAGACAAAGATAAACCACAAGTTTATCGGAATCATGTTTGCGTTATCCATGCAGCATTGTCAAAAGTTAAACGAATGTTTTCCCTTGACCCTTAAAAATTACTGATCGTAAACAGTTCCGTAAAAACCGAGATAACACATGAGGACTGTAAAATGGAATTGGACCGTTTTGATAAACAAATTCTTGAAATTTTGACCCATGAAGATGTCAATCTGAATGAGCTATCAGAACGTATTAACCTTTCGGTTAGTTCAGTGCACAGACGCATTAAGAATCTGATCGAATCCCAAGTGATGGGACAGCTCAAACGAGAAATCAATTTTAATAAACTGGGCTTTAGCCTACATATTCTTTTGCAGGTTTCATTGAGCAAACACGATAGTGAAACTTTTGATAAGTTCTTGCAGGAACTGGAAGATATTCCGGAAGTGACCAATGCATTCCTGGTGACCGGACAGAGTGCTGATTTTATCCTGGAACTGGTGGCCCGCAATATGGATGACTATAGTGAAATCCTGTTACGCCGTATTGGGAAGATCGACAGTGTGGTGGCGCTGCATTCCAGCTTTGTGATTAAGGAATATAATGTCTTTAACTGTTATAAACTTTTAAACAAGCTATAAAAAATGCATCTAAACAGATGCATTTTTGACTCGGCAGAAAGATTTAGGCATCAAGTTGCGCTAAAACCTCTTCAGAGAATTCAACGTTGGTATACACGTTTTGAACATCATCAAGATCTTCAAGCATATCAATCATCTTCATGATTTGTTTAGCTTGATCAATATCGGTGATTTCAGCTTTAGTCGATGGGCTCATCACAACTTCAGCGTTGTCAGATTTTAAACCTGCAGCTGTAAGCGCATCCTGAACGTCACCAAAGCTTTCCGGGCTGGTGATTACCAAGATACTGTCTTCATCAATCTCGATATCGTCAGCACCTGCTTCTAAAGCAACTTCCATGACTTTATCTTCTAAAGACACATCGTCAAAAGAAATTTCGCCACGTTTGGTGAACAGATAAGCCACTGAACCATTGGTACCCAAGTTACCATTGGTTTTTGAGAAACAGTGACGAACATCTGGCACGGTACGGTTCAGGTTGTCGGTCATGGTTTCAACAATAACGGCCACACCGCCAACACCATAACCTTCATAGGTTACTTCTTTTAAATCATCATTATCTTCGCCGCCAGCACCACGCTGGATCGCACGGTTAATGGTGTCGCGTGTCATATTGACTGAAAGTGCTTTTTCGACAACAGCACGTAAACGTGGGTTGCTTGCAGCATCTGGTCCGCCTAAACGCGCAGCAGTTACGATTTCACGGATATATTTAGTAAAAACCTTACCGCGACTTGCATCTTGTTTAGCTTTACGATGCTTAATATTGGCCCATTTAGAATGACCCGCCATGGAAGTAACTCCAAAAAATTAAAACTCAAAAAAGTGCAGGAATATTAGCATAGCCAAGGTTTTGTTGAAAACTGCCCGAACTGATATTCAAAATTTAAAATCTTGCTCAAGTATCAAAGATTGAACAAATAGACAGGGTCCATTAGCTAATTTTTACGTCTATGTCGTATTCCGCATACAGCGCCTTGATCTTTTCCAGATCCTGTTGCAGTTCGGTCGGGTAGATTTTGCCTAAGATGCCGCCTTGCTTGGTTCGGGCGTTGGCATACATCAGAATGATCGGCACATTGGCTGCTTTGGCGATATGCCAGAAACCGGTACGGATCGGTTTACGCGCTTCACCATCTTTAGCACGGGTTGCTTCCGGTGCAATCACCAGATTAAAACGATCATTCTGATTAAATAGCTCCACCATTTGCGTGACAATATCTTTACTGGCTTTGCGGTCTACAGCAATGCCACCTAAACGTTGTAAAATTGGTTTTAATGGACCTTTAAATAATTCTTTTTTAATAAGCGTATGAATTTTAATCTCTAAAATATCAAACAAAGCCAGAGAAAGGATGGTATCGAGATTAGAGGTATGCTCAAAACCGATAATGACTTGTTTATTCTCTAAGATTGCTGGATCAACATTATATGTCCAACCTGTTGCTTTAAAAATAGATTTTCCTAAAAACTTTTTCATATCCATGATCATTGGCTGTGCGTGGTCGCAGTTTAATACGAGTTTTCAGGAAAATACATATCCGAAAACACCAGATAACAGTAATTTGGATGGCTTTAAAATGATCAAAACCGTGCAATATTTACTTTACTCATTATAGCGAGATCAGATAGAATCAGCGCAGTTTATGATTTTTAACACTTTTTTAGGTGGTTTGATAAAATCATCTGCTTGTAATTGAAGTTAAATTTGACTAAGATCAGGCAGCATTCATCATATTAATATGATGGAAATTTATAGGGCCTATAGCTCAGTTGGTTAGAGCAGCGGACTCATAATCCGTTGGTCCACAGTTCAAGTCTGTGTGGGCCCACCATATATCAAGCACTTACATGTATTAACTGTAAGTGCTTTTTTAATGTCTAAAAATTAATGGTCGCAATAGAAATAAAACAACAGGGCAAGACCTGTAGTATCTTCTTGAATTATCTTAAGACTATATAAGTCCCATCATAATTATGCTCAGGCGGATATATTATCCTTTGTCATATTTCATTATTTTTGATATCTTATAGTTTTTATTCTTATAGATTATTAAAGTGAAGAATGTCTTAGCTTTCACCATGATGTTATTTTTATTCGGGTGTGAAAGTTTTGAAGATTATAAGAGTAAAGACTCTAATATAATGACAGAGTTTGATTCTTATATTATTGAGAATGATAATCAAAAAAATGTCAGGGATTTGAGTAAAAACACTTCTTATATTCGAAAATCTGAGATTCATTTAAATAAAGAAAAATTGATCCAAAAGTGCAAAAAACTTGTGCTCGCCAATGTGATAAAGGAAAAAAGCGTGAGTTTTAACGATAATTTGCGTGGGAATTATTATATAAATCAAAAAAGTGGAGACGTATATCTTTATCTGGAGTTCTGCGCTGAAAATGAGCTGGGGAATGCACAAGAATTTAAAGGCAAATGTATATTTTCAATAGATGGTCAGACTCAAGTGAGTATTTTTGAGTAGAATCGCGCTTGAAGACTTGTATATGGTTTAGCATTGATCGCAGAGTAAAATGTCCTGAGAAATAGATCAGAGCAGTCCCGCTATTTCTTCAACATAAAGAACTAAACTAAGTAAGGGAATGCCATATTGTAAAAGAGGGTGGCTACAAAAATTGTTTAGATCAGTTGTACTCAAACCGCTGTGCTCTATGCTTGCTTGGGATTTGTTACAGTATCCGCCATTTTTGCTTTCTATCTTCAATCTACCCAAGTAAGAATGTGGAGAGTAGATGTCTGCTCGTTATGCCCGCAACTCAATCAAACTATTGAATAGCCCGTTTTTCATGCTGATAAAAATGCAATAAATAAATTTTAGG
Organism: Acinetobacter sp. 1000160; assembly: GCF_000588715.1. Classification (NCBI taxonomy): domain Bacteria; kingdom Pseudomonadati; phylum Pseudomonadota; class Gammaproteobacteria; order Moraxellales; family Moraxellaceae; genus Acinetobacter; species Acinetobacter sp. 1000160. The sequence continues at coordinate 48,270 of NZ_JFWP02000001.1, forward strand.
TATTGAATTACTATTTAAATCTAAAAGAGTTTTTTGATTATTAAAAAGATGTGAATTCGTTATTAATGTTAACTGAATCACATCTTGATAATAAATGTATTAACTAGTAGTAGTTTGCAATAATAATCGCATTTTTATGATCTGGAAGTTGCTCAAAGCTAATCTCAGTCATGGTGTTTTTTTGAGGTGAAGTATTTAAATCGCTTAATGAAATAGTTTGGGATTCAATTTTTTGCCGTAACATGTTCAATTGTTCGCATTCATTGATTTGCAGTTGTTGAGAACAGGTATCTTCTACAATACTTCCATTCAATTGGATTGTGCTTGCAGCATAACTCACCGAAGCAAATGCCATTAATGATAAAAGTAGGGCAGATTTATAAATATAGTTATACATATTTATTGCCTTTTATAAATATATTAAGTATTAATTAACATGGAATTTATTATTGGGGCAATATTTAAATAAATTTTTAATTAAATATTTATTTAAAGTGTGATCTATTTAAGGTTTTATTTTTAAATTGATAATTAATATAATAAATTGATTTTGTTAATTCTGTCACATATTTTTATTATAATGTGGATTTAAAAAATTAGAGTAATTTACTTAGTTTTAGGTATTTATAGAAAGGGATTTGATTACTTAAACATGGAAGTGTTACAGGGACAGATGTAGTTAAATGATGTGTTGCTGTTGCATAGAGAATAAAAAAGCCTCTTTGGGGAGAAGAGGCCTAGTAGAAGTTTAATCGTATTGGATGGTTACGGTTGCCATGGCACGGACTTTACCCGCTGTAACATTGGCTGCAGTTTGGTAGTAGCGAGCAGTGAGAGGAACATTATATTGAACGGTTTGGTTCGATTTTACAGTTCCTAGCTCCAACTTATTACCTAGCCCAATCACCTGATTTTTATTTTGATAATTTGATACAAGCTGCACACCGACACCATTTGCTTTTGTCGCATTCGGTTCGAGATTCTTTAAAACCTGAGTGTTATTACCTTCTTGTTGATAATCAAAGGTTAAACTAATCAGGTTCTTCTCTTCATAACCTGTTTGATTTTCACCACCATTACACAAAATGTTGAGTTCAAAAGCATGGTCGCCTTGTGTAGAACCTATCCCTTTAAAGCCTGACTTCATTACAGTTGGAAGTTGTACCGCTTTATTAATATTACCTCTCCACTCACAAGATGAAGATGCGATCGTAATGGCATTACCGTAAACAGTACTGGTCAAAAAAGGGCGATCATTTCGGTTTCCAGCATAATAGGTACTGTATACGCCTGGCACTAATGTTCCTGAGCCGGTATTTTCTGCTGTTTTTACAATTTCAACAACGAAATATCCTTCAGCAAGGCTAATACGTGTACTCGGTACTGGACGAGTGTAAGGATAATAGCCTGAGAAGTTTGTTGCATTAAAAGCTTCTCGATAAAGACGAATTCCAATTCCAGGAATGTTGGTGGAATAGATATTGTCGCCCAGTGGACTCAATGCATAATTTTGGAGTAAACGTGCGACCATCATATCGCTACTATTACAACTATATGTAGTTCTAGAGTCTGGACGAATTTCAAAAAGAGATTTAACCAAGACCTTCCCGACTGGATCGCTCGGACGTACTACAACACGGCCAACCTGCATAGACACGTCAATAGTCCGGAAGTATGTACTGGTTGAACAAGCAGCCTGAGCTGCGGTATTCACACCAAAGCCAGCAGCCATTAAGGCAGTACTTACAAGTAATTTTTTCATTTGCATACGGCCTCAGACATGATCATGCTTTGCTGATCTTTAGAAATTTGTGCGCTAACATCATAACTGAAGTGGCACTGTTCATTGGCTTCTTCGCCCCATTTTACATACAGATCACCTTTTGGCTCTTGGGTACGTAAATACACCATGCTGCCTTGGGCAACAATACCAACAGATTCATCTTTAGCATTAAAAACTTGCGATGCAAATGGTAAGCTCTCACCTGTTGCTGTTTTGGTATTGATATAGATGGCATAACCCTTCTTGGTCGAGAAATCTACTTTTGCAATCGCACCCGCAAATGGGGCAATACGCTGGCTGGTTTCTTCCAATTCAACATTGGTTGACATTTCTTGCGGATCAAGTGTGATGTCATTCAAACGGTAAGGTGTGACATACGGAATCACGGCATAACCAGCCTTATTTACGCTGAGACCAACGGTATTGTTAACTTTGGCACCTGCAGCATCTGGTGCATAGACCAGCACCATAGTTTGCCCTTGTTCTGGACCAAACAGGATACCTTTTTCATGTGCAACGATACTGCCACTTACACTGAGCATCGCCTGTTGATAAGAATCAGCGATGCTATATGAGCCACCTACGGTCGCAAAGTTCGTACGATAACGGCTATTCACGTTAAAACTCGGGTTTTGTCTATCTTGATGAGATACAGAAGCACCGTAGTTAAAACGATCACCGACCATACCACTCATACCCACGGTGCGGCTGTTTTCAGACGCGGTCGCATTGACGTTGACAGAACTCTTTCTGAAATTGATCGGGAAAGAAAGGGTCATCAAATATTCAGTATCACGGGTTTGATTTCTTGAACCGTATTCAATCTCACGATTGGTCGCAGAAAGACCATAGGTCAAACCATGATAATTATTGCTGTAACCGATTTGATATTGGCGACTGGTCTCATTACGGTTCCAGTAATCATTCCACGAACCGACCATATAAACATTACCCCAGCCCTCAGGCAGGCCTTGGTTCAGGGTAATCTGGAATTCACTGCGTTGTTTACCTACCGCAAAGGTATTCACACCTTTATCTTCAAGGTCACGAATGAGCAGGGCATCACGTAATTTATAATAGTTTTCCGTCGAATAACGATAGGCTGCCAAGGTTAAGTTGGTATTGGTCGGTGAGATCAGTTTGCTATAGCTGAGACGGAAACTTTGTCCGGATTGTGAACCTTGCTTGTCAAAGTCAGTATTGGACTGGGTCACGTCAAAAGAGACCGCACCAATAGGTGTTGCTACCGCGGCACCTAATAGTAAGGCACTGTAGTCTTCAGCCAGTTGAAAGCCGGTATAGCCGGTCAAGTAGTTGTTAATACCACGTTGGTATTTACCTTGCGTCACCCACGGCGTTAAATCAATATCACGGTCGCGGAACTCACCGGCAGTGATCGAGTAGCGGCTGAGTCCGGGGCGCAGCATTTGCACAACAGACGCATAAGGAACCGCTAGCTTTTGTATTTCACCATTCGATTCAATAATCGAAACTTCAAGTTCACCACCAAAACCTGTCGGGTAGAGATCATTGATTTCAAAGCTACCTGGTGCAACCGTGGTCTGGTAAATCAACTGACCCTGTTGACGAACTTCTACTTTCGCATTGGTTTTTGCATTACCACGAATACGGGGCGCATAGCCGAGCATACTATTCGGCAGCATGCGGTCATCGCTCGAAAAATCTAGTCCGCGATAACCGAATGAGTCAAATAACTCACCATTGGTAAAGCTATCACCCAAGGTTAAAACCCCACGATATTGAGGAAAGGCACGTTGTAAATAAGTGCTGGTAGACTCGTAGTTTGATTTTTTCTTATTTGTTGGGTCTAATTCACTTTGAGCGCCATCTTGCCATTGCCACTGACCGTTATGGCGAAGTTGCCATCCTGCAATGTTTGCACCCGCTGTAATTGCCATAAAGGCATTAGTAGTCTCTTTATTATCATTTAAACGGTTAAAGGTTTTGTAAGCACTACCGCTATACGATAAAAATCCGGCATTAACACCGCGATCCCAGATACTCGGATCTACATAGCCCTGGGCATTTTTTTGTAATGCAATTTGTGGAATCGAAATGTCGATACGCAGGCGTGAGGTATCGAAATCGTAATAGGCATTTTCAATCCATTCTTCAATTTTATAGCATGCATTTGGCGCATTCGATTCAGTACGGTTGACCAGAACTGCTTGCTTTACGCCGTACTCAAGTAATGAACCTGAGGTAAAACAGGTAAAGGCATTCTGGTTTTGTTCCGTTGAACGAAACATCATTCTTCTTTTGCCGAACCAGTTGCCATTGATGTAGACATCAACGTTATATTCACCCGGTAAAACAGGGTTGCCGTATTTAAAGCGGGAAATATCGACTTTTTGCGCATCACCGATTAAAAAAACAGAGTCGAATTCCGCTTCCATGGGTGCTGCTTGTTCTGTTGTCTGTTCTACTGCATAAACAGCCATAGGCAGCGTTACGGTGATTACCCCTGAAGTCAGGTAATAACAGATACGACGCTTCAAGAATTTAGCTGTTGCATTTTTCTTTGACATAATCGGTTCGCCTATTCAATGATAGGTACAAAATCATTTATGGATTGGGAATAAATTTGTTTGTTATTGAAGCTTGATCTGGTGTTCGATACGACCGCCATAATCATTAATGCTGACATAGCTCATCTTTTCAGTATTTCCCGTTTTTAACTGGACTTTGTCTTCTGAAAAAGGTGCAAGCATTAAACCTTTGGGTAATAGATCCACCGGCTTTCCTGCATTTTGCTGGTAAATCGCCGTCATAGTGACGTGAAACGGTGTTGGATTTTTTACAATCAGCGTTTGTCCGCTTTTAATCCATTGCAATTTTTCACCTGCAAGATTGGCATCAGTTTTAATACTCGCCGGGCGATAGAAAAATTTAATGCGTGAACGAATCGCAAGCTGTAAAAAATTATCAGGAACAGCATCTTTGCTATTCGCTGTTGGTCGTGGTGGAATATCCAGAACATTCAGCCAAAAAACGGTTTCTTGTTTTTGATTTAACTGAGCTGCATTAGGTAATGCCGTAATACGAAGGGATTGACTCTTCGTTGGATCAACACGCGAAATCGGTGGGGTAATCATAAATGGAACTTTTGACTGGTCCGGTGTACTTTTAGCATCACCTTCATCAATCCAAGCCTGAACAAGGGATGGTTTAGAACCGTTGTTACTCACTTGCAAAGTTACTTCACGTGCATCAGACGGGTAAATCACACGAGTGCCGTGCAAAATAATTTCTGCATGGGTATGAGTTGCGATAAATGCTGATGATAGTGTTAAACCAAGCAAAAAATTGTAACCGTTCAGTGCCATTTAAATTTACTCTATGATTGCGTGAAATTTACAATTGCGAATTCCTAGAAGTCTAGAAACCCGCAAAGTCTACCAATAGATTATTGATAAATAATTGTATATTGAACTGAAGTGTTTACTTCACCAGCAGATGAAGCGCCAGTTGCATAATATTCAGCATAGTAGTTAAGGTCAGCAGTACCGCCTTCTACTACATCAACCCATTGAGAGTTTGCTTGAGCACCGTTACTGCCAGCAGCAAGTACTGGAATAACTTGGTTGTTGCTACCTAAAAGTTGAACATCAACATTTTTAGCACCAGCAGCGTTTTGGTTAAGTAAACGGCCAGTGTTAAAATCAACAGTTGCACCTGGTTCGAAGTAAGTTGCAACTTTACCCGCTGAACATTTATCTAGGTTAATTTGGAATGGGGTACGACCAGCAACATCACCTGATTTTGCAAGTGTTTGTTTAGATACAGTTGGAAGTGTTACGGTAAAGTCTTTACCTGCTGGAGTTACGATGTCACAAGTTTTGTCTGTCACTAGACCATTAATTGTAATCGTTCCATCAGCAGCTTGAGCGTTAGCAATACCTACAACTGAAAGAGTAGCGATCAAAGCAAGTTTTTTCATAATAATTTCTCGAATACATCAGCTAAAAGTTTGAATTAAAATTACTTTTCAGTTGAATTTTTGCGCTGAACAAGTAATGCGCAAAATATATCGCAATTAATTTAAAAAGTGCAAATTACGTCACATTTTATGTATTTTTTTAATCTAAAATTCCGATTTAAAATAAGTTTTTGATATAGATTACATTTTCATATTTTATAGAGTAAAAATTCAATTTTTTTAATCTTTTTTTTTAATATTTCTAAAGATTGATTGATTTTTCCTTTAGAAAAAAACAACAGATTGTTTATTTTTTATACATAATTATGGGGCTGGCTGAAAAATACTTTGCCGAGAAAAAATGTAAAACAAATACTTTTTTGTAGTTTTTGATTAACAATTTTGAAGAAAAATGACAATCCGTTAACAAAATATGCGTACTGGTTTTAAGAATTTTTTAAGGTTCAATCTTTAGTTTTTTAGTCATGATTAGATGAAAAAAACCTCAAGAGGAGCTTTCAATGAACATGCTTTATACCCATAAACCGAATTACTATTTCTTTGCACATAAATTGGTTTTATTTCTGGAAAGTCATCTGAAAAGCCATCCATTGGAAAAACAAACCAGCTTTAATCTGCAAACCATCTATGATCTGTTTGGTCACGACCGTGCCTCAAGTACGACCAATCTGGAAGGGATTTTAAATATTGCAGATGAATATGTGCTTGAAACAGATGAAGGGCAGCAGTCATTGATTCGTTCATATCATGTCCATTTAGATAATCACGTGTTGACTCTGGAATTTAACCCGAAAGCAGTTGATAGTTTGAAATCAGGTCAGACGATAGTGAATCCAAAGGCTGCTTAAACTCAAGCTTAAAACGGCCAAGCCTTATTGAGACATTTAGCGAGCATTCATAGCGCTAAATGTCTTTGACTTAGCTGATTTAAAGCTGTCTATTCGCTATGATAGTGTCATGTATTCAATGATTAGATTGGCTTAATGAATAAGGATTTTAAATCAGAAACCTATACTGTCGATGACAATATGGCAGAGACAATAACCTGGCTGATACATCATCAGGAGGTTTTCGATTCATTACATTTTGATGTGCATACTCAGGAACTGTCAGTTTCACATGCAGCAGGCGTGGATATTATTCGAGTCGGCATGTATCTAACTGCCAAGTATGGCATTCTGGTGACATCTATCTGATTTTTCATCTAAAAAAAAGCCTTGTCATTTGACAAGGCTTTTTCATTTATGCACTCATGGCATCGACCGAAAGTTCCGCAACGGTCGGTTTTGGTTTCTCTGCGGTTAAACCTAATTTAGCAAACAGGATTTGATCCTTTCCTTCGCCGGCATTTGGTGTGGTTAATAATTTGTCGCCAGAGAAGAGCGAGTTTGCACCCGCCATAAATGCAAGTGCCTGATCAGAATCACTGAGTGATTCACGACCTGCTGAAAGGCGGATATAACTGTGTGGCATGATGATACGTGCAACCGCAATGGTACGGATCCATTCGGTAACATCTAGTTTTTCGACATCAGCAAGTGGTGTACCTTCGATAGGGACCAGCATGTTGATTGGGACTGATTCAGGATGGACAGGCATGGTTGCCAGTTCATGTAATAGACCAATACGGTCATTACGGCTTTCGCCCAACCCAACAATACCACCACTACAAACTTTCATGCCTGCTTGACGAACGTGATCTAAAGTATCCAGACGATCATCAAAAGTACGCGTGCTAATAATATGAGAATAGTATTCGCGGGAAGTATCCAGGTTGTGGTTGTAATAATCTAGGCCTGCATCTTTTAAACGCTCGGCTTGTGACTGGTTCAACATACCTAAGGTCATGCAGGTTTCAAGGCCTAATGCTTTTACTTCACGTACCATTTCAAGCACATATGGCATATCACGTTCATGCGGATTACGCCATGCAGCGCCCATACAGAAACGTGAAGAGCCTGATTCTTTGGCAGCCTGTGCTTCACGAATGACTTTATCAACCGCAATACGTTTTTCAGCTTCTAATTTTGAATCGTAATGCGCCGATTGCGAACAATATTTACAATCTTCAGGACATTTACCCGTTTTAATGGAAAGAAGGGTGCTGACCTGAATCGAGTTGGCCTGGAAATGTTGACGATGTACGCTTTGCGCTTCAAAAACTAAGTCTAGAAAAGGTTGATCATATAGAGCTTGGATTTCATCACGAGTCCAGTCATTACGTAAGGTCATTGTTATATCCATGATGATTGATGACAAACATTGAGACTAATCATACAGAAATCGTGCCAAAGCCAAAGGGCAAAAAACATCATTTTTCTATTTGGGGCATATCTGCCTGTTGCAATTGCTGTTGAATTGCCCAGTCAATATGCACATTGACAATCTCGTCGTGCCACGTTTTTGCATCTTGCAAGGCCGTGACAATTTCAGCTGAGTATGGAGCATTTCCAAGGCCGATTGCAATATTACGTTTAAAGGATTGATAACCAGTACGGCGGATCGGGCTGCCTTCGGTATTGGCAAGAAAAGTGGCTTCATCCCAGCGCCAGATCTCCAGCAGGCTGATATTATCCAGACCATGCCTTGGATCAAAATCCGGAATGGAAGCAGTTTTGGCAAAGCTGTTCCACGGGCAAATCAGTTGACAGTCATCACAGCCGAAAATACGGTTACCAATACCCGAGCGTAATTCTTCAGGAATGATGCCTTTATATTCAATGGTTAAATAAGCGATACATTTTCGTGCATCCAGCATGTAGGGCTCAACAATGGCTTGGGTCGGACAAATGTCGATACAGGCGGTACATGAGCCGCAATGTGCAGTTGCAGGTTGGTCAAAAGGCAGTTCCAGTGACGTAAACAGTTCACCTAAGACAAAGAAAGAGCCTGATTTTTTATGAATGAGTAGGGTATGTTTCCCGGTCCATCCCATGCCTGCACTTTCAGCCAGCGATTTTTCAAAGATCGGAGCAGAGTCAGCAAAGGGGCGCGATTCAAAATCACCGACTTTTTCCCGGATACGCGTGGCTAAAGTCTTTAGCCGTCCACGCATGACTTTGTGATAATCACGGCCCCGTGCATAACGCGCAATAATGGCTGAATTTGGTTCAAATGGAACATAACGGGGCTTCGGTGATGCCACAAGATAGTTCATGCGCACACAAATAATGCTTTTTGTACCGGGCACAAGTAAGGTTGGATCTGCACGTTTTTCCAGATTTTCCTCTAAATAGTGCATGTCTGCATGGTATCCGCGTTCTAAATATTCTTTAAAACGTGGCATTTGATCTTGAGCATCTGGTTTGGCAATGACACAATCAGAAAAACCCAAATCCAAAGCTTGTTGTTTAATCCAAGCCTTCAGTGCTTGTGGATCGAGCTGCTGTAGTTCAATCTGTTGAGATTGCGTCTGAGATGAGGAGGTTGAAGCCATAAACCAAGAATGAGGGAGAGAACATGCAAGGTGTAGTTTACCATAGCCAGAGTATCCAAGCATGGGAACAGCGTTGGTTTGCTCAGCAAAATTCATCCTTGGGGCTAATGCAGCAAGCCGCATGGGTGATCTCGCAACAGTTAATTCCGCAATTTAAGTCAAAGAAAATTCAAAAGATCGCAGTCTGGTGCGGACAAGGCAATAATGCTGGAGACGGCTACTATATGGCTGCCTATATGAAGCAGCAGGGAATAAAAGTGACCGTGTTTGCGACAAAACTCGGACAATCAGCGGATTTACAACAAGCTGCAGATTATGCGCAGTCTTATCAAGTCGATATTCAAACCATCGATTATATATTGTCAGAAACAGCAGTCCATCAAGAAATTCCAGGTTTTGATTGTCATATTGATGCCTTATTTGGCATTGGCTTGAATCGGGAACTCGACCAATATTGGCAAAAGATTATCCAGCTCTTTAATGCCCAGACAGGGTTAAAAATCTCGATTGATATTCCCAGCGGTTTGCAAGCCAACACAGGCCAGGCTTTACCTGTTGCGATACAGGCAGATCAAACTTTTACAATTTTGGGTTATAAGGCTGGCCTATTCACAGGTCAAGGCAAGCAATATGTTGGCGATTTACAGTTAGTCAGCCTGATTCCGCCAGATACACAATTAAAGCCGCTGGCTTATCTGTCTCCCGAAACAGTGATCTTGCCCAAGCGGCAAGCCTTTGGACATAAAGGCAGTTATGGCCATGTATTGGTGGTAGGCGGTCATGCAGATATGGGTGGCGCCGTTATCATGTCGGCTGAAGCCGCTTTTCATGCTGGAGCTGGCAAAGTCAGTGTAGTCTGTCATGCCAAACACCATCAGGCTATTCTGGCACGCTCACCTAATATTATGGTTAGAGACATCAATCTTCTGGATCAGGAGGGCATCGAGCAATTACTTGAACATGTCGATGCGGTAGGTTTGGGTATGGGCTTAGGACGGGATCAATGGGCTGAACAAATTTATCAGCAATGGTTTGTGCGACTGAATCAAAATTCTCATTTAGACGTGGTACTTGATGCCGACGCGCTCTGGTTTTTGGCAAAAGATCCACAACAGTTAAATAATCATGTGTATGCCACCCCGCATCCCGGTGAGGCGGCGACCTTGTTAGGTTGTAGCGCCAAGGAAATTGAACAGGACCGTATTGCAGCAATTCAGCAGTTGCAGCAAAAGTACGCTGGTCAATGGGTACTTAAAGGCGCGGGCAGTCTCATTTTAGAGAAAGAATTAGTCATTTGTACCCAAGGCAATGCGGGCATGGGTACAGGTGGAATGGGTGATGTACTGGCAGGCATGATTGCCAGTTTAAAAGCACAGTTTCATCAGCAGATTGCTTTGCATGAAATCGTGAGCTTACATGCACAGGCAGGTGATCTGTTGGCTGAAAAGGGGATGCGCGGATTACAGGCGCATGAAATGGGCAAAATGATTTATCAGGTAGTCAATCAAAATGACTAACGGCGTCTGCTGCTGACACGGCTGCGGCCACGAGCCATGCCACCTAATGCATTAAGCACAGCCATTTTACTCATACTGCCCGAAGCATGGGCATGGCAAATGGCGGCAGCTAGGGCATCGGCAGCATCAGACTGTGGTTTGATGCTCAGGTTCAGTAAACGCATCACCATCATCTGGACCTGTTCTTTATCTGCTGCGCCGTAACCGACCACAGACTGTTTAATTTGTCGTGCGGTATATTCAGCCACCTGTAAATCCAGATTAACTAGAGCGGCAATTGCAGCACCGCGTGCCTGACCGAGTTTCAATGCCGAATCGGGATTCTGCGCCATAAAGACTTGCTCTACCGCTGCTTCAGTTGGACCATGAAATTTAACAATCCGTTCAACCCCGGCAAAGATACGTTTTAAACGTTCTGGCATTTCTTGGGTTTCGGTACGAATGGTGCCTGCATCGACAAAACGTAGTTTATTGCCATCTTTTTCGATAATTCCGTAACCTGTTAAGCGTGAGCCGGGATCAATACCAATAATTAATGACATGTCGAACTATAACAATAAAAGATTGTTGATATTGTTACATAGCAGGCTTTTTGATGCATATTATTTTTGTAGGATTTTGAATTATAACAAAATAGCAGATTTATTAAGCAAATTCGGTTTGTTCGGTTAATTATCCTGCAATTCGGTCTCATTTCAACAGTTTGATCGATATGGCTTAATCTGAGGGGATTTTGATCAATTTGTATTTAATTTAAGCGTTAGAGCGTAAATTATGTGATTTTTCTAAAAAAAATTTGCATTGTGGGGGAGATGGGCGTATAAAGCATCTCATTGATCGAAGATGTTGATCAATATGTTGTTGCGGGATGGAGCAGTCTGGTAGCTCGTCGGGCTCATAACCCGAAGGTCGTTGGTTCAAATCCAGCTCCCGCTACCACTTTTAAAGTTAATCGAATATTAGCTCTGTGATTATTGAGTTGTTGTTATCTGAAAGATTAGACAGCAATTAAGTTAGCTGAAATAACCCTAAAGAAAGCTAAAAATTATTAGATTCTAGAATTGTAGTTTGCCTCTCTCCATATATCTAGCGTTATAGTAAATCCAAATCGATCACTTGAGCTCAGGAATGAGTGATTTTGTGTTGAAAATTATTAATGAATGGCGTGTAGCCAAAGCCAGCAATGGCAATGAAATTTGTGTGCAAATTATCCCGATGAAACGTCAGCAAAATACGTTGGATGGTTTCAAATGGGTGGAAGTTGGAAAGAAAATCCAGCTAGAGTCAGGTCGGGAAATCGATTTTAATCTAGATGGCAAAAGCTTCTATACCGATGTTAATCAGCTTTATCGATTAACATAGATGATTTACGCACTTGAAGTATCTATTGGTTAAAGATAGATTGAGTTAAATCAATATTAATAATTTGATTTAACTCATAAATGAACAAAGTTTAAAGGTTTAAAAGTATGTCTGATACAGTTACTGGTACTGTTAAGTGGTTTAACGAAACTAAAGGTTTTGGTTTCATTCAAGCTGATTCTGGCCAAGATGTTTTTGCTCACTTCAGCGAAATCCAAAGCAATGGTTTCAAAGTATTAAACGAAGGCCAACGCGTTTCGTTTGTACTTGGTCAAGGTAAAAAAGGACCACAAGCAACAACAATTAAAGTTATCTAATAAGATTGCTTGAAAATGAAGCTCACTTTAGGTGGGCTTTTTTTATATCTGAACAAATTGCCGTTTGGGTCTTTACCCATAGCTGTGCTGAAGTGAATTGTAGGGCTAAAAGTTGAATTTTGCATAAGAAACCAGGCTTAAATTTAAATCTTGATGCAAAAAAATATTTTGAGCAGAAAAAACAAAAATATTTTTTATTTGGCTAAATCTCAGTTTTTAGATGCTAGATCGCTTAGCCTCTACAGGTAATTTTTTGATTTAACAGTGAATGTTATTTACAAATGATTTGGTTTATTAAAGTCCAACCTCATCTATTTAGGGGATAAAACTATCTATACTTCTCTCAATCTACTATCTCGTATGGCTTAAAGTTTGGTATGCTTGCAGTATCTGTCAAATAAAGATAGATTAAGTTAAATCATGATTAAAAAATTTTGATTTAACTTATAAATGAACAAATTTTAAAAGGTTTAAAAGTATGTCTGATACAGTTACCGGTACTGTTAAGTGGTTTAACGAAACTAAAGGTTTTGGTTTCATTCAAGCTGATTCTGGTGAAGATGTTTTTGCACACTTCAGCGAAATCCAAAGCAAAGGTTTTAAAGTATTACAAGAAGGCCAACGCGTTTCTTTCGTACTTGGTCAAGGTAAGAAAGGACCACAAGCAACCCTTATCACTGTTATCTAATTTTTAGACCAGTAAAAAAAAGCTCACACACGTTGTGGGCTTTTTTTGTGATGAAAATAGTGTGGAGTGAACGGTCTCAGCATTTGCTAATGGGCTGCTTGCTTCTATTTGCACGCTAAAATTCGATGAAATAATATGTTAAAAATTTATATCATTATTTTAAGGTATAATTTTTAAAGCAAAACAGGCTTATAATTATTTGAAATGTATTATAAAAGTTATAGGGATGGCAGTAGGGGAATCGCTGTGCCGATCAATAAGTCAGGCTATTTGGGTGCGATCAATAAATATTCATTGTGCCTAAAAAGTAAACTGGTGTATAGTAAATTACAACGAGAAGAATAACGCTGCTGATTCAGTAAATCTTGCATTTCATCATTTGAATAAACCTTTCGTTTTATCAGATCTAATCTCAGAGTTTATGATTCCAAGTTACGTGCTAGCAAGCACCCCAAAATTTATTAAATAGGTTAAATATATGTCGAATACTGTGACGGGTACAGTGAAATGGTTCAACGAAACCAAAGGTTTTGGCTTTATTCATGCTGATTCTGGACAGGATGTTTTTGCTCATTTCAGCGAAATCCAAAGTAGCGGTTTTAAAGTTTTACATGAAGGTCAACGTGTGACATTTACCATTACCGATGGTAAAAAAGGCCCACAAGCAACAGGGATTACGGTTGTTCCCTAGAACACTAAAAAAACCATATAAAAAAAAGCTCACCTTCGTGGGCTTTTTTTGTATCCCTGTTTTTGGATTGCTCTAAATTAAATATTTAATTATTTTGAGTTAAGCGCCTATTTTTGTCATAAAACAACTTTTTTGTGCAAAATTTGTGCTAGTCAGGACTACGACTTTTTGCTAATTTTATTGTGTTAATTTATTAGGCAAATTAACAAGTGCAGTACATTTAATGAGCGTTAGGGTTATGGAAAACTTGGAGTCGTATGCTCAAGGGTTTGAGCAGGAAGTTCATGTACATTGTAAAAGATCTTTAGGCACGTTGTTGTTTAGCTTTATGGTTCTAATTGCAACCAGCCTATAGAAATGAAAAGCACCTTCGGGTGCTTTTTTAATGTTTTTAAAATTTGTCGCCATAGCGCTTTTCTAGAAAATAAACTATCAAAAATATTGAAAGATTCTGGTTTTATTAATCACTGTTTTGGCGGTAACCTTGTCTTATTGTGAAGTAAGAAAATTTATTTTTTGGGTGAATTTCAAATGTTTAACGGTATTAATAAACCAATCCATTTAGATGATGTGGTCTTTAAGGAAAGTAAAGCATCTCAAAATTCGAATGAGTGGAGCTGGGTCAATCCTAAGCATGGGGAATTTGAACATCCAGCCAATTATTATGAGAGTTCTTTAGACGACTGGCATACCTTTGATGCACTCAATTTGGACCAAGTATGTGATGTTGTGGTGATTGGTGGGGGTTTATTGGGCGCTTCGGCAGCGTTGCATTTGTCGGAACAGGGCGTGGATACGATTCTGGTGGAGAAAAACCGCATCGGTTCATCTGCTTCTGGCCGAAATGGTGGACAACTCACACCTGGTTTGGCCCGTTGGGAAGCGGAAGAAATGATCAAGCGTTTTAGCTATGAAGATGCGAAAAAGCTTTGGCATTTTACCTCTACCGAGGCAATGTCCTTAATCGACCAGATCAGTGAAAAATATGATGTTGAGCTGGCGCGTAAGCGTGGACATATTACCGCTGCGGTACATGAGGGGCATCTTATTGCTTTGACGCAAGGCGCAGATGCCAGAAAGTACTTAGGTGAAAACAACACCACGGTGATGGGCGAATATGAACTGAAACAATTGATTAAATCTGACCTGTATAAAGGTGGACTGGTCGATGATTTGGGTGGTCATATCCAGCCGCTGGCTTTAAACCGTGCTTTGGTACATGGCTTTTGTAAAAATGGCGGTCAAGTATTCGAGCAGACCGAAGTATTGTCTATTTCTGAGCAGGCTGACGGGGTCTATGTCAATACGAGCGGCGGTACCATCAAAGCGCGTAAAAGCGTTGTGATTGCCGTGCATCACAATGCTTTTAAATTATTGCCTGAGAAAAAACAGACAGCGATTCCATTTCATACTTATATTGCGGTGACCGCACCTTTGGAGGTGCCGTTGACCGAGTTATTACCGCAGGATCATCCGGTCTATGATACGCAGTTGCAGATTGACTATTATCGTGGTGTTTCGAAAAACCGTTTATTATTTGGTGGGCAAGGAACCGGCACCAGCTGGAGCGTAGGGCGTATCAATCAATATTTGCTGGGCCGAACCCATAAAGTGTTTCCGCAGCTCAACCAGGTAGAGATGGACTTCTGCTGGAGTGGCGTCAGTGATCTGACCGTAAACGGGGCGACGGATAACCGTAAATTTGGAGAAAAATATCCAATTTATGCGGTGCACGGCTGGAGTGGTCATGGTGTGGCTCAAACCGTAAGGATCGGTAAGGCGATTGCGGATGATTTTTCTGGTTTAAATACCGATTATGCAATGCTCACCAAAATCCAGCATAGTGATATTTTATTTGGACGTTTGCTGGCGCCGTTGGCGATTCCAATGTCAAAAGGCTGGTATGGTATGACAGGCATGTTGAATCCCGGGAAAATGGTCTCTTTCTAAATATTGATCTATCTTGTCCCTAAAATGTGCCTCTTATCTAGAGGCACTTTGCATCTTGGTTTTGTAATGTTGGGCTATGGAACAGGGCCGTATAAAAATCCATTAATGAATCTGGCTAGATTTTATGCTTTAGTAAAATGCACTGCGTGTGCTAGGCTTGATAAAAAAGAGATCAGCTCATGGATATCATACAAGTCAAAGATTTTCCGGCATTCACTGGCTATACGGAAGCGATTCTGGCAATGGACGCGTGGATTAATACGCGACCTTATTTTTATATCATCAAAGAGCACTATTTGGTCGATGAGGCGATTCGGTTGGAATATATTATTATCCAATAATAATTAGGATTTGAGAAAAAGGAGATTCTGTTTTGAATCATGATGCAAGAATAGATTCATTCTGGGAGGACGTGAACATAGCTGATCAAAACAAAGTGACGTATTTGTTAGAAATGTTTGAGCGTGGTGTTCAGCAAAATGAGACTGATACACTTGAATTTGTAGTCGATGTGGCATTTAAAATAGAGAATCTGGAAATCAGAGCTTCGGCACTAAATCATTTATTATTGTTGGATGGACATGACCAGCACCAAATGATAACCAAAGAATTGCAAGGTCTTGCTCATCCATCAAGCGTCGCAATTATTGCCAGAATCCTTGAACAGGATTTTAAGCGTTTTGAATATACTGCTTCTGACGATGGTGTTATTGCAAAATGGTTTAGTCATGCTTTAGCAGATATTGGTACGCTAGATGCAATGGCTGTGTTAAAGCGCTATGCACAAAGTCAAAATCAAGACATTGCGCAGGAAATGCAATATCGCTTAAGAAAAATAGCAAATAAACAAAAAATTATAGGCAGATGAGTAGGCCGGAAAGTTAAAGCCTTTAAAAGGCTTATAAGTACTTTTAAAAAATTATGAATCGAATATAAGTTTGCATCTTGTTTCAAATCATTGACATAAAAAGTTAAGTTATTTTGTTATCTTTGCTTTTTCACTTTATCAGAATTCAAATTATGAAAAAGATCTTACTTTTAGGTGCAATTGTCGCTTCATTAGCAGCGTGTTCAGCAACTCCAAATAAAGATATGACGCCACCAAAAATTGGTATGCCTAACCCAGCAAGTAAATTCTGCGTAGACCAGGGTGGACAACTGGAAATCCGCAATGAAGCCAATGGTCAGGTGGGTTATTGCAAATTACCAAATGGCCAGGTGGTTGAAGAATGGGAACTGTTCCGTGCAAGCCAGCCAAAATGTATCGCTGACGAAGCAACCAAGTTAATCGGTCAGTCGGGTTTAACAGAAGCACAGATTAAACAAAAAACCAAATCTGAAATTGTTCGCAGTGTGGGTCCAAACCAGCCTGTTACCATGGATTACCGTGAAAATCGTGTGACCGTAACGATTGATCCTCAATCGAAGAAAATTACCCAAGCAACTTGTGGCTAATTTTTAAAGACGCTTTGGGCTCTCAATTAGATCAAATTTAATTGGGAGCTTTTTTATACAAGCTTTTTTACAAGACTTGATAAATTTGAAAATGTACCCATCATTAACTTTATTGGGTTTATTTTATTTGTTGTGTCAGGATTGATTCATCAATATTGCACAAGGTTTTAATTTTAGAGATTTGACATGAATCTACTTCTTATCGTGGTATTTGGCACAATTGCCGAGGTTTTAGTCTGGATTGGCGTGGGTGACCTCGTTGGAAGTATGTGGTATGTCTTTTTCTGGTTCATCATCGCATTCTTTATTGGTTTAAACCTGTTGCGTTCAAGTGCTTCAACGATTATGCCGCAATTACAGCAAATGCAGATGACAGGTCAGTTGGGTGGTGATCCTGCTGTTACCAAGAAACTGGCACTTGCGATGGCAGGTTTCTTATTGATGATTCCTGGTTTGATTTCTGATGTGTTGGCAGTATTGGTCTTGATTCCACCAGTTCAAACCGCATTCCGCAATGCCTTGATGAAAACTATGGCCAAACGTCAGCAAGCCATGATGGATAAAATGATGGGCGGTATGGGTGGCATGAGCGGTGGTGCAGCAGGGCAAAATCCGTTTGCTGATCTAATGCGCCAGATGCAAGATATGCAAAACCAGCAACAAGGTGGTGGTCAGCATCGGGACTCAACCATTATTGATGGTGAAGCACGTGAAGTAAAACCGGATCAGAAGCAAATTGAATTTAAAGATGTGAATTAATTCATTTCATTTTTATAAAAAGCACACTTTATTTGGTGTGCTTTTTTATGTTTGGTCTTTGGGGTGGGCTGGATCGGGTGATTCTGGATTGGTAGACGTAGCTGTTTCTTTGGAAGGCGGCTGATATTGGCTCGGTGGCAGGGGGGTCACCTCGTTTTCTGACTGTTGGTACTTGCGACTACGATTGGCGCGTTCGCGAAATCCACCTTTATTGATCAATTGGGCCATGCGTTACTCCACACTGCGTAAAATCTTATTTTATCAAATTACATGAAAGATCAAAATAAAATGAACAGCTTAATCATTGAGTCAAACTTAAGATTCTAATCAAATTGTCATAAAAATTTGTTAATTTGAATGTGTAGGTCAGAAAACGTGATTGAATTATGGTTTTTTTTCTCATAGGATAAAAGTGTGACATATGAGTATTTGTTGTAAAAAGAAAATAAAAAAATAAAGAGGAGATATGAATGATGTTATATCAATATCATTGTGCATGTTGTGACAAGGTCGTTGCATCAACAGATAAAGAGTGCCCTTATTGTGGTTCTCAGCATATTCGCAGCCCGTATGGCATGTGGATGTTTTGTGTTGCTGCCTGTCTGGCAGTGGTGGTTGTGATTAAACTTGCACATTTATATAGTCAGCATCATCAAGAAGATCAGCCAGTGCAAAGCAATTCGCTGCTGGAGATGTTCAAACAGGACAATACCAATTCAAATAAATAATTTCTGGGGCAATAAAAAAGCTCGCCATGGCGAGCTTTTTTACAGTAGCGGAATTACAGTCCAGCAGCATCCTTAAGGATGTCAACTTTATCGGTTTTTTCCCAGGTAAATGCAGAATCAGAACCTTCACGGCCAAAATGACCATAAGCTGCTGTTTGCTTATACATAGGTTGAATCAGATTCAACATACGGGTAATGCCATATGGACGTAAGTCAAAATGTTCACGTACAAGTTGAACAATCAGCTCATCCGATACTTTGCCGGTATTAAAGGTATTGATTGAAATCGAAGTCGGTTCAGCAACACCGATTGCATAGCTCACCTGAATTTCACATTTATCTGCCAAACCAGCTGCAACAATATTTTTTGCTACATAACGGCCCGCATAAGCCGCTGAACGGTCAACTTTTGATGGGTCTTTACCAGAGAAAGCACCACCACCATGACGCGCCATACCGCCATAGGTATCTACAATAATTTTACGACCTGTTAAGCCACAGTCACCTACAGGACCGCCAATGACGAACATACCTGTCGGGTTGATGTGGAACTTCGTGCCTGCATGGAACATTTCAGCAGGAATGATCGGTTTAACGATTTCTTCGATTACAGCTTCTTTTAACTGGATTTGAGAAATTTCAGGATCATGTTGCGTTGATAAAACAACTGCATCTAAACGAACCGGTTTGCCATTTTCATAAGCAAAAGTCACCTGGCTTTTCGCATCTGGGCGTAACCATGGTAATGCACCTGAACGACGTAATTCTGCTTGACGCTCCATTAAACGGTGCGCATAAGAGATTGGGGCAGGCATCAGCACATCGGTTTCACGGCTTGCATAACCGAACATCAAACCTTGGTCACCTGCACCTTGATCTTCTGGCTTCTGGCGATCAACACCTTGTGCAATCTCAGGAGACTGTTTACCGATCATGTTGATCACGGCACAAGTTGAACCATCGAAACCTAAATCAGAATGGTGATAACCGATTCCATTGACGGTTTGACGTACAATCGCTTCAAAGTCCACATTTGCTGTCGTTGTGATTTCACCAGCAAGAACAACCGCACCTGTTTTTACTAATGTTTCACAAGCGACACGCGCATACGGGTCTTCTCTTAGGATTGCATCTAAAATTGCATCGCTAATTTGGTCAGCCATTTTATCTGGATGACCTTCGCTTACAGATTCTGAAGTAAAAACAGCATACTCGCGCATGAACGTCCTATCATTGGTATTTTCAAAAAGACAGAGTATGTTACATCGACTTGGCGCATAGGACTAGCACAAGCTGACTAAAAAGCGTGAATTTATTTCATTTTCATGATGTTTTTATTGATATGTGTATCAGGGAAATTGATATTTATAGTTTTTGATATGAATAAATCTGTAATTTACTGTTTAAATTTTTTACAAGGAAGCACAGACGTCGCCTATCGTATGAACATTTACACATTTAATGTTAAATGATTGCGTGAAAAACAAGAAATATCGTGTATTGGACTTTACCCCTTGGCGTTTTTTTAAGACAATAGTCTCAGTTTTTGAAAGATGATTTCTCATCTTCTCTCATCTTATTTGATTTAATCGGATTCTGACTTATGACAACCCCTTTAAATGAACGTCGTATTGCAAACGCAATTCGTGTCTTGGCAATGGATGCTGTGCAACAAGCAAACTCAGGGCATCCAGGTGCACCAATGGGGATGGCAGATATCGCTGACGTAGTTTGGCGTGAATTTTTAAATCATAACCCGACCAACCCGCAATGGGCGAACCGCGACCGTTTTGTGTTGTCGAATGGTCATGGCTCAATGTTGCAATATGCGTTATTGCATTTGACGGGTTATGATTTATCTATTGAAGATTTAAAACAGTTCCGTCAATTACATTCTAAAACACCGGGCCACCCTGAATATGGTTATGCGCCTGGTATTGAAACTACAACTGGTCCATTGGGTCAGGGGATTGCCAATGCAGTCGGCTTTGCATTAGCTGAAAAAACGTTGGCTGCACAGTTCAACAAAGATGGCTTAAACGTTGTTGATCACTTCACTTACTGCTTCCTTGGCGATGGCTGCTTGATGGAAGGTATTTCTCACGAAGTATGTTCACTTGCAGGCACATTAGGTCTGGGTAAGCTAATCGCATACTACGATGACAATGGTATCTCGATCGATGGTGAAGTTGAAGGCTGGTTCAGCGATGATACTGAACAACGTTTCAAAGCTTATGGTTGGCAAGTGCTTCGTGTAGATGGTCATGACGCTGATGCAATTCGTCAAGCGACTGTAGAAGCGAAAGCTGAAAGCAACAAACCAACGATCATTATCTGTAAAACAGTGATTGGTTTGGGTTCACCAAATAAACAAGGTAAAGAAGACTGTCACGGTGCACCACTCGGTAAAGACGAAATCGTTTTAACCCGTGAAGCATTAGGCTGGAAAGAAGATTCATTTGTTATCCCTGAAGATGTTTATGCAGCTTGGGATGCAAAAGCAAAAGGTCAAAGCTCTGAAGCAGCTTGGAATGAATTGTTTGCTCAATACCAAGCAAAATATCCAACTGAAGCAGCAGAATTATTACGCCGTATCAATGGCGATTTGCCAGCTGAGTTCGCAGCACAAGCAGATGCTTTCATTGCTGAAACCAATGCCAAAGCTGAAACCATTGCGACACGTAAAGCAAGCCAAAATACGCTACAAGCGTTCGGTCCATTACTTCCTGAATTATTAGGTGGTTCGGCTGACTTGGCGGGCTCTAACTTAACACTTTGGAAAGGTTGCCAAGGTGTTCAAGAAAATCCAGCGGGCAACTACGTGTACTATGGTGTGCGTGAATTCGGTATGACAGCAATCGCGAATGGTATCGCTTTACATGGCGGTTTTGTTCCTTACGTAGCAACATTCTTGATGTTTATGGAATATGCGCGTAATGCAGTACGTATGTCTGCATTGATGAAGCAACGTGTGATTCATGTGTATACGCATGACTCAATCGGTTTGGGTGAAGATGGTCCTACGCATCAGCCAATCGAACAAATTGCATCATTACGCGGTACACCAAACTTAAATACTTGGCGTCCATGTGATACGGTTGAAGCTGCTGTTTCTTGGAAATCTGCACTTCAACGTAAAGAAGGCCCATCTGCGTTAATTTTCTCTCGTCAAAACTTGCCATTCCAAGCGCGTAATGAAGCTCAAATTCAAAACGTTGCAAAAGGTGGTTATGTACTTGCTGAAGAGAAAGGTGAGTTGAAAGCAATCATTATCGCAACAGGTTCTGAAGTTTCATTAGCAATGGAAGCATATGCACAACTTGAAGGTGTGCGTGTGGTGTCTATGCCATGTGCCGAAGAGTTTATGAAGCAAGATGCTGCATATCGTGAAGCGGTATTGCCTGCGCATATCCGTGCACGTGTAGCGGTTGAAGCGGCTCATGTAGACTACTGGTGGAAGTTTGTTGGTTTAGACGGCAAAGTGATCGGTATGACCACTTACGGCGAATCTGCGCCAGCAAAAGACTTGTTCCAGTTCTTCGGTATTACTACTGAAGCGGTTGTTGCTGCGGTTAAAGAATTGACTGCTTAATTGAATTAAGTGGTATAAAAAAGCGTCCTGATTCAGGGCGCTTTTTTACATTTGTGAATTGAGTTTCTTAAAACAATAGTGATAGAAAGTTAAAGAAATTATGAAATACTCTTTGGTTTTATAGGGGAATAAAAATTATTATGAATTACATGCACCCATATTTATTTTCAATAATTTGTAGAATCGCAGCTAACCAGACTTATTATTTTGAGTGTGATGAATGGCGTTTAAAACTTAGAGAAGCTTTATTTGAACAAAGTACAATGGCTGATCTCGATATAGGTTTTGATACAGAAATTCTTTGCACAGAAGATCCAAAACAGAATCTATGCAAATATCAATTGTTTAAATATACAGACAGTTTAATTCAGAGTTTGAACAACATTGAAAATTTATCTACTTGGCGGGTCTTTGGCGTCAATTGTATTGATACGTATGAAACACATTTTTTGAAGATGGCAAGCTTGGATATGGTTCATAATTTTGAAAAACCAGAGTTTTTTCCGCAGTATAAGACAAAAATTATAGAACTGATTAACCTGCTTTTAACCAATAAATATGGTTATGAGTTAAGAAGTATCGATGAAAAATATATTAAATTGGACCAGAAACAGGGGCTTTTCTACTGTCCAGATGACAAAAGTGAAGTGAATTGGTATGACTTAATTTATATGATTATAAGCCCAGAAGCAAAACAGATCATTCCTCAGCATATGTTGGAAGAATTTGATTGTCAGGAACTAAATTATCAGTTCAAGATTAATTTTTTGTAAAATATGGTCTTTAACATAAAGACCATATTTATATCTCTTACCCAATACTTAATTCACTCTGAATCGAAATATTTGAGGTCAATAACTTATGAATCGGGCAGCTTTCCGCAACTTTTAACAAACGTTTGTGCTGATCTTCGGTAAATTCACCTTTTAAGATAATTTTACGTTCAATATTGTTGTGTCCTGATTCAGGTTCACCATTGGGATTTAAGGCTAAATCCACCTGCACATGCTCAAGCTTGATGCCTTTGTGATTGGCATACATTTCTAAGGTAATGGTCGTACAGGCACCTAAAGCTGACAGTAACAGCTGAACTGGGTTGGGTGCAGTATCTTGACCACCTTTATCGGCTGGCTCATCTGCATACCAGCTATGACCAGAAGAATCTGTCAATGTAACGCGATAAGGTGTTGAAGTACTAAGTGCTTGAGCTGTATGTGTCATATTCTACCTTGTTGTTTATCTTTGTGAATTTAAATCTATATATGAACTGATCGTGTTATTTCTCAGATCAATTGTCGAGTAGCGGTTAGTCTTATGATAGGCGTTTTACATAATAACTGTAACGCTTTTATTGTTGCATGGATGAAACATATCGTTTTATAAAGACTAGTGAATAAAAATACTTGATCTATACACTAATGGCTATATCAAACAAGGATACCAAAAATGCAATTTAAAACATTAAGCCTCGGTTTAGCAGTCGCTTTAGCTAGTTCTGTAACGTTGGCTGCGCCAGTCGATTATAAAATTGATCCAACACATACTGCGACAGTATTCAGCTGGAACCACTTTGGTTTCTCTACACCAAGTGCAAACTTCACTGATATTCAGGGTACAATTAAAGTTGATAATGCAAAACCTGCAAACTCATCAGTTGAAGTCACGATTCCTTTAAGCAGCGTCAATACTAATGTGCCTGCCTTAGACAAAGAGTTCCAGGAAGAAGCATGGTTTAATGCTGCAAAATATCCAAACATTACTTTCAAAAGCACCAAAGTGGAAACTAAAGACAAAAAGCACTTTAAAATTACAGGTGATTTGACTGTGAAAGGTGTAACTAAACCTGTGGTATTAGATGCTGTACTGAATAAACAAGGCGAGCATCCAATGGCGAAAGTACCTGCAATTGGCTTTAATGCAACCACCAGCTTTAATCGTTCAGCATTTGGTATCGGAAATTATGTGCCTAATGTGGGTGATAAGATCACTGTGAATATTACAACTGAAGCAACTGCTGCAAAGTAATATCGAAATTGATCAAAAAGCCTGAATGACTAGCTTATTCAGGCTTTTTTATTTGCCTATTATTCATGTTTATTATTAGTTTTCTAATATTTGTTTATTATCAGAATACTAATTTTTTATACTAATCCGTCACCTTTAACTGTGTTTTATCTTTGAACGACGTTTGGATTGGTAAATATAACGAATCGAATCGACCACTTCACCCACGAAAATACATTCTTCGTCCAAGGGAATAATATTCGGTTTAAATTCCGGATTAAGCGCCTGTAAGTATCTCGAATTATCAGTCTCGATCACCAGTTTCTTGAAGGTGGCATCTTCATGTTTTCTCACAACAATCATATCACCTGATTGCATATCACTATACTGGACGGTTGGATCAACCAGAATGTAATCACCTTCATGAAATACAGGATAATTACTTAGACCTTGAACTTTAAGATAAAAACACTGATCACAATCATCGGGTAGCGGTAACCATTCTTCAACCTGAGCCATATCAACAGCTTGCACATTGGTAAAAATACCGGCTTGCACCCATGACAAAACAGGTGCCATCTTGGCCTGAACCGGAGAAATATTAATTGCATGTTCGGGCTGGAATGGATCTGGATCGGCTTGTCCTTGACCAGTTTGCAGCCAGTAAGCATCAACACCTAAGTATTTGGCGATAGAGGGAAGATGCGAGGATGAATTCACTAATCCTGTTTCCAGTTGGCTTAAAGCGGACTGGGTTATTCCGACAGCGGCAACCACATCTTTTTGAGACTTCTTTGCTCTTTTTCTAGCTTCTTTGAGCCTATCTTTTAGCATTTCAATCGACCTGAATATTATTAAATTCAGAATATTAGCAAACTAATGTGAAGTCAAATTAGTATTCTTATTGATTTAATATTAGTTTGCTAATATTATGGTCGTATTAATTAAATTTCAATGTGAGAGGTGGCGTATGGGCAAAGCAATAACTCCAAACATGCATATCAAACAAAACTTAAATGCTGAAATTGAAGCCTGGTTGGCAAAAGGCAATGCAATCACCCAGATTCAAACTAAATTTCAGCCACGAAGAGTGGAATACAGTAAAAAACTAAAAGCAATGCGACTGGAAGATGAGCAGAAACAGCTCAAAAAACAAAAACGTATCGACAATCAAGCAACGCAACAACAGATTACGATGCTCAGCAACTGGCTCAATCAACACAAGGGTAGAGCCAAGTCTCTGGTTGAAGTGCTCGGCTGTGCGCATAGCTATATTTCTCAAATCAAGAGCTTTACCCGCCCATGTAGCAAGAGCCGATTTGAAGAGATCAAACAGGCCATGCACTGTGTGGAGCAAACAGAAAAATATCATTAATTCAAAGATGAAAAGAGACAGCAAGGTAGCGTCAGGTCGTAAATAAAGTCATGACATGCACAAGCAAACACGAACATGATGATTCAAATTGGCAAAGGATCTATTACTTGAGAGACAACATAGATCATGCCAGAAAAATAAATAATGAGATGAGGTGAAAATATGAATGCGATGGTAACTAAATTTGAAAAGTTTGAGTGGTTAACTCATGGTTTAACGGTAAGTTCTCCAGGTTTTGATCCTTACGTGCGTGGCACAGGCGAGCGTTTAAGCTATCAGGATCGTTTAGGTACGATTGCTGCAATGGATACGCAGTTGGCCAAGTCCGTGACCGCATTGATTGTGTTTGAAAATAAGTCAGCTACAGATTATGACTATGTCCGTCAGTATTTGGCAGATATTTTTATTAAACAGGCTGAACGAGATAAAAAGCGTGAACCAGAACGGATTGCCATGTATCACTTGGCCTGGTTGGTATCTCGAATGGTGCTGGATTTCGTTTTAAACCCGGAACTGGAAGAAAATTACACAGCGAAAGGACGTTTGGCCTATGCTGGAATTCATCGCCATCAACTTAATGTAGAAAGCTATCGAAAGACCTGGAAAACTTATGAAAATCTGATGGTTAAAGCATTAGAGTCAGCTATTGAAGAAGCAGAAATCGTGATTGAGCAATATCGTAAAAACACTTACAAAAATATGCATAACTAAGGATTCCATTATTTCGGAAAGCACGCTATAGTTTTACTATACTGGTCGTATTAAAGATTAAATATGACAAAACTTGAAAGCTCATCATAGATGGGCTTTTTTGTTGCCTAATGAAAACTCGGTTCCGTCATGGAGACCGAGTTTTTTTATGTCTAAAACCTGGAATTGGTTTGAAATTTATAAAGAATTTGAGGTATTTGAAAATGAAGAGTACAAATAATATTAGCTATTTAAACCAAGATTTAACGCGTTTTTCTTTCGCTACTATTGTCCCGTCTTGTATGCAGATCACACCAGATGCTGCGGCTGTGACCCTGATGGAATCCAGCCCGTATCTAGGTGCCTTAACAGTAGTCGAAGATATGCAGGAACCCGCTCTTAGTTATGATGATTATCAGCTTATCCAGTCGCGCAATATGCTAGCTGTGTCTGAAGCTAGATTTATACCGGATATTGCGGTCATTCGACCTGTCAGCATGCAGGGTCTTATTGCACCGCTACAGGGCAATCGTGATTACAAAATCAGCATCGGTGAACAGGCCGAGACTTTAATCCTTTTTAAACACGGACAAGATCATGTCACGATCAGTATAGAAGGCAAAAGAGTGTCAATGTTCAGTAGTACTGATTTACCCATCACCCTAAATGATTTTAATAAAATCGAGAATCTGGTGATTCGGGTAACAGCAAATGCTGTACAGTTGTTAAAAATCAATGATAAGACTGTCCATACACAGGCCTATCAATTAGATATGGATTTCGAATATGTGCAACTGGAGGCAACTGAACTGCCTTATGATCTGTCCAATGTCTTTATCCAGTTTGGATGGGCCGAGCAACTGACCAAGGCACCGTTCTTATCGGCCTATTTTCAGGTATGTCAGGGTAGTTTTTCCTTGAGTAACTCAAATGCATCTCAGCATGCTTTTATGCTTGCTGGACTTGCCTATCCACCAGAAAGAAAGCTGATTGCTGATCAGGTGAAACAGGGATTTGTCATTTACAGTTTGTTTGTGGATGAGAAGTTCACGGTGATATTAGGGGATTATGGCAGTATGGATAATGTCACTTTTACGCAAGATGAGCCTTGTTTAAATCCAGTAGTCACTTTTGAAATCACAGGCAAGCATTCGATGAATGTCTATATTGATGGAAAACTGATGGGGAGCTGGGTTTCAAGTCATGGATTAGAGTTACCAGAATTTTATCAAGTTATTGTATTGGATGGACTGACTCAACTGGATTTTGACTTAAGAGCAGCCTATGCAGCAGTTGGAGAAGAGATCTATGCTGTAAATACAAACAATGCAAAAAATTATGACTCAGTGCATAAATACAAGCTTTCGCCTAAGCGGATGAGAACAGGTCATTATTTACCTTTTTCTCATTCGCAGTATTTGCCGCTTTATCCACTGTGACTTTTTTAATTAGTCGGCCTCCCACACGGGAGGTTTTTTTATAGATAAAACATGTGCTGTGATAGGAAGTGAATAACAAGAGTGATGACTTCAACAAGGATAAGTCGGCTGCTTTATAAAATTATCTTATTTAAATAATGCCCTGTATCGCTCAGGGCTTTTCTTTTTTTGGAGGAGGAAAATGGTAGACCTCGTTTCAGCGGGTGCAGACATTGCAGCCGCAATAAAATCTTATGGTGTGTTTTTTATTATCTTGATGGCACTCACTTTCATGCTTTTGGCCTGGATTGTTGTTGTGATGACACGGTTGCCAAAATCTAGGCGTGAGTGGGTGGTTTCATTAATTTCTACTTCGGTCGGAAGCATTGCGGGTGGCGGTTTTGTGATTCAGCATTTTGATTTGCAAGACTGGAGTAAGAATATGTTTGGCGTATTTGCCCTCGGTGGTTTGTATTTCCTTTGTGGCTTACCTGTGTGGGCACTCATTCGCTGGACTTTTAACTACATCAATGCAAGAGAGGATTTAACGATTCTAGATGTTGCAAGAGAAGTAAAAGACTTTAAAGACAAATTTTAAATAATAACTTCAATTCAATGCCGCCTTCGGGCGGTTTTTTATTATAAAGAGGAAAAGAACATGACAATTACACAAGACGGTTTTGATATTTTACGCAAAAATTTTGGCAAGTTGGCACAATCTCAGGTCGATGGCATTAACTTTCTTGTCTCAGTACTGGCTGAAGATACGGCCATTATAACCACGCAGGCGGCTTATATCTTGGCAACGGCTTGGCATGAAACAGCGAAAACGATGCAGCCAGTGATCGAGTACGGCTCTGAAAAATATTTAAAGTCTAAGCAATATTATCCCTATATTGGTTATGGCTATGTGCAACTGACATGGTTGTCCAACTATAAACGCCTGGGCGATTACTTAAAAATTGATTTAGTCAAAAATCCAAAATTGGCTTTACAGGCTGACATCGCGGCCCGTGTCATGATTGTCGGTATGAAAAAGGGCATGTTCACAGGTAAAAGACTTTCTGATTACATCAATCAGCATAAAAAGAATTATGTGGGCGCACGCTATATTGTCAATGGAACAGATAAAGCTGAACTGGTCGCGAGCTATGCCGAAATCTTTGAAAAGGCTTTAGAAGCTTCTGAAGAAGTTGTTTGTCATTAAGCGTGTATTCAATTTATTCGCTTTAGAATTCTATAATCACAAATATAAGCGCTCAGCTTTAACTGAAGCTGAGCGCTTAAGACTATGCAGTCGCATTAAATGCTTCTGCATAAACCACGTCGCCGTGAGGCATTTTATCCGTGAAACAAAGAATCTGGAAATACACTGCGGGAACACCTTGCAAAACAAGTTCCGGCTTCGCTTTAAAGCCGAAGCGAGCATAATAGTCAGGATCGCCGAGTAAAACACAGCCAGCAGCTTTTAACATTTTCAATTTGTCTAAACCGGCATGGATCAGTTGAGAGCCAATCCCTTGATTTTGAAATTCAGGTTGTACAGAGACAGGTCCTAAACCGTACCAATTGGTTGTTCCATCCGAGATCGAAACAGGAGAAAACGCAATATGCCCAATAATTTGGCCTTCATATTCAGAGACTAGCGATACGGTCAATTGTTGAGAATTGCGTAAAGCATTCACAATAAACTGCTCTGTATGACTGGAGTATTCTATATCTTTGAAAGCCGCTTGAGTGAGTTTAAAAATATGGGGAATATCAGATGGTTGTTCATTTCGAATCGATATATTCATTATGATCTCTTGCTGATTTTAGTACCCAAAGCTTGAGCTTAATTTAAGCTGGAATGATTTGATGATGAGTACGAGATAGCTTAAAGGGAACAGTTAAAAATTAATAAGGTACTCTACCTACAATGTTTTAAAAATCATTTTATTTCTTGGAATGCTTTTCTTTGAGCTGTAAGTAAGCTGGAACCGATTTTTTGGCTTGATGGCGCAACAGTATTTTAATATACAGCACAATCGCGAAGCAGGCTGTCGCAACCGTCAGCATCAGGCCATTCATATAACTCATGACCGAGCTAACATAACCGATCGTGGCTAAACGGCGTTGCATGCGTTCGACCTGAGTACTGGATTCAACACCGGTAATGGCCCAGGTACATAAGTGTTCGCAGTTGTTAATGATGAGATGGTAGTGATTTTCATGCATGCGTGAGCGCATACGCCGTACTACGGTTCTGGCTTTGTAGCGCGTGGAGTGATAGCCCCTGATATAAATAGGCTTTCCTCGCGCAAAACGCTGGATAGAGGTCATTTCAATCGGATGCTTTTTAAATATATGGGCAAAACCGGAATAATGAATGACTCGGCCACGTCCTGCATAAATGCCGTGGTGACTATAACCAAAGTGTTTTACGATCAGATGGGCGCCAATTGGAAAGCGCGGATGTCTTTGCTGCATGTTGATACAAGGTTATTGTATTTACACGCTTATTTTAGTGAAAAAATGTGAATCAATCGAGCTTATTTATACACTCAATCCAATGATTATGTGTGGAGTTTGTATCCGTCATTCTGCATGATTTGCTGTTGTGAGAAAATAGCCAGATCTCATCTTAAATATATCGCATAATGAAAAGCTGGTTACTGTTCTCCTTTACATTTTTAGCTGTTCCATCTGCATATGCGATGCAGCAGCAAGCCATTCAATTTAATCAAAACAGCTACGATGTCATTAAAGTCGACCACCTGGATCAACTGGAATTATTTTTAAAAAATCCTGAAAGCAATCGCTACTATCAAAAGTTTGCAACTTTACAAAAAGCATTGCCGGCTTGTGCCCAACTCAATTTTGCCATGAATGTGGGAATGTATCATGCTGACTTTCAGCCGGTTGGATTATATGTCGAACAGGGCAAAGAGCTGCGTCAGTTAAATCAGGCGAAAGGTTTTGGTAATTTTTTTATGCAACCGAATGGAGTCGTGGCGTGGAATGATCGCAGTGCCGTCATCAAAACCACGGCTGATTATGCACATTCAGGTTTTCAGGCACAGTTTGCGCCCCAGTCAGGGCCGATGCTGGTCTATCAGGGTAAAATCAATGATCAATTTTTACCGGACTCAACTTCAGTTAAAATCAGAAATGGGGTGGGCGTAAAAAATAATGAGCTGTATTTTGTGATTTCACAACAACGGGTAAGTTTTTACCAGTTTGCGCAGTTTTTAAGCAACAGTTGAAAATAGAACATGCGTTATATCTGGATGGATCGATTTCAAGTATGTATTCAATACAAAATAAACGCCATGATAAGCGATTTAATCTGGGACCGATGGTGGCAGAAGTGAATCGGGAAAAGTGTAAATCTTGATGACACCCTCATCTCCTGAATTTAAGGAGATGAGGGGCTTATTTTTATTGAATCGGTGGTTTGATCATCGCAAGTAATTCTTTGCGGCTATAACCCCGAGAAATCAGTACTTTCTTAATGCCTTTAATGACATCCTCATCTGTTGCTTTGACTAAAGCATCGAGTAGCTGTTCATTGGTTTTGCAAGAACAATCGTTTTCCACGCAAGAAGTCTGGTTCTTGTGTTCGTTATATTGTTCGTCTGCATTGAACAATTTTTGCCAAAAACTCATAGAGCCTTCATTAACAACCTAACATAGCTCGAAATATAGCCACTTTAAAATAAAATACAAGTCAGCTTAAGTGATAAAAGCAGCAGTTGAACTTCAATTTTTTCGATGAGTCTGCTCATCTCAAACGAAATTATGACGGTATCATGACTTGACCTTTGAAAAATATCACTTTTTTATCCATATCCTTTGAGCAAAAATAAAGGGTTATTGAAACCCTTTATAATTTATTGTTACGTTGAAATAATTTGTTTAAATCTTCTCAAGTAAAACACCCGACTCAACATGATGGGTAAAAGGGAACTGATCGAACATAGCGAACTTCACAATGCGATGGGTTTGAGTCAGTGTGTTGAGGTTGTCATGCAGGGTGTCCGGATTACATGAGATATAGAGAATACGCTTGAATCCCTGTAGCAGTTTCAGCGTTTCATCATCAATGCCTGCACGTGGCGGATCGACGAAAACTGTATCGAAGTCATAGCTTTGAATATCAATTTCAGCTTCTTGCAGGCGTCTAAACTCACGTTCGCCCTGATACGCTTGGGTAAACTCTTCCGCAGATAAACGCGCCACCTGAATATTTTCAATCTGATTTTGCTCAATATTCCATTGCGCCGCATAAACCGAAGATTTAGCCAGCTCAGTGGCAAGTACACGATTAAATTTTAAAGACAACGGTAGGGTAAAGTTACCATTACCACAATACAATTCTAAAAGATCTTGTTGAGATCCTTGTGCAGCATCACATGCCCATTCCAGCATATGCTGGCACACTTGCGCATTTGGCTGGGTAAAACTGCTTTCAATTTGTTTGTATTTAAAAGTACGACCATGAACGTTGAGCTGCTCAACCACATAGTCATCGCCAATAATCACTTTTTGGCCACGGCTACGGCCCATGATCTTGATATTCAGTTTTTCTGCTAACGTTTTTGCTGCCGTTTCCCATTCTGCATCCAGTTTACGGTGATAAATCAGCGTAACCAGCATTTCTCCGCTTAATGTTGCAAGAAAATCCGCTTCAAAAATACGTTGCGATAGAATCGGTACTGCTTTTAATTCTTCTAATAGACGCGGCATTAAGTCATTGATGCTTTGATCTGCAATCGGAAATTCATCTACACGAACAACTTCTTTTTGCTTTCCATCTTCAGCACGTTCAAACATGGCATAGAACAGATCATCTTCGGTATGCCAGAGACGGAATTCTGCACGCATACGGAAATGTTGTTCGGGTGATTGAAACACTTCTAAAGCTGGTGGATTGAACGGGGCAAATTGTGCGGTGATTCGTTCAACTTTCTCTTGAAGTTGCTGCTGGTAAGAGATGGTCATAAACAAGAAAACTATAGGTGAAATCTAAACAGGAATGGTATCAAAAAAAGTGCTACAAGGTGCAGGGAAATTATCAAATTTGCTTATTTGTAAGCTGGATTAGGATTCAGTACATTCTGTATAAATATTGCTTTAATCTGACGATACTGCTCTGGTGAAGTACCTGAACAACTTTGTTTGAGTTGATTGTATTGCTGAACCAGCTCTGGGTGACGTCGTAGTTGATCCCGAAAAGTAAGAAAATTTTGAAATTCCGAGCCCGTCACAACGATTTGCAAGGCGACATCATGCGCTTGTGATTGCAGCATACATAGCTCATGGGTACGTAATGTATCAGACTTTTCTTTAAAATTAAGTTGTTGTAAATCTTTAATGGTATCTAAAAACTGTTGAGTAGGGACTTCAACATAAATATCGAGATCACCCTTTGAGATTGCATTGGGGATCGCGGATGAGCCAATATGTTCAACAATGGCAAAAGGGATAAGCTGCCTGATCTTTGTTTTATAATCTTCAAAAAGCTGGGCACAGTGAGGTTGATATTCAGTAGCGGGGAAAAACTGCATTTTCAGGTTCTCATTTTTATAATTGCAATAAAGATCAACTAAAACATAATAAAAAACCCGAACCATGTAAACATGATTCGGGTCAGTGAGAGACTTAATATCTCTCGAAAAGGCGAATATTAGTCTTCAGATAAAGTCATCAAGCTTGCGTTACCGCCAGCTGCTGCTGTATTCACGCTGATGGCACGTTCAATCACAAGACGCTCTAACGGAATCTGCTCATTGGCTTGTAGCTGGGTAATGCCAACAATCGCACCTGAACGGGCAGCAACTTTAGTTTGCAAATCTTGCAACTGTTCAACAGAACCTTGATGAAGCACGGCATCAAAGGCATCTTTTTCAACGCTTGAAATCACAGTGATTGCATCCAAAACATCTTTTGGTAAAGACGCTTTGTGTTTTACCAAGAATGCATTGTCTTTCAATACCGCAGCTGTACTGCTAACAGCGAAAATCGCAAGCAATTGCTGAAGCTGGCTAGCATCATCATTAGCAATCGAAAGCACACGATGGCGAGGCAGGATAATGTACTGGTTACTTTCGCCAGTCGGACCTTGCAACTCGTAGAATTTACCTACGCCAAATGCTGGAATTGTCGGTACTGCTTGAGCCATGTGTTGTTTTGCCCAAGTCAGCAAGCTTTGGTAAGCCACATTGGATACGGCATCAAACTGAGAGATTTCAGCTTTTACCGCAAATGGGGTCGCCAATACTTTCTCTGAACAATGTTCCATCAAACGGTACATATAAAGTGGACCACCGGCTTTCGGACCCGTACCAGACAAGCCTTCACCACCAAACGGTTGTACACCTACCACTGCGCCGACGATGTTGCGGTTGATGTATAAGTTACCCACTTCAGCACGTTGAATCACCGTATTAATGGTTTCATCGATACGGGTATGTAGACCCATGGTCAAGCCGTAACCTTTGGCATTGATACGATCGATCAACTGCTCAAGTTCACCGTACTTATAGGTGATGATGTGTAGTACAGGACCAAATACTTCACGCTCAAGGTCATCAAGGTTTGGTAATTCGATTGCTGTTGGCGGAACGAAAGTACCTTGTGCAAGTGCCTGTTGGCTTGCAGCATCGTTGAACATCAATTGATGAACAGGGTAACCCTTAGATTTCATCTTTTGAATGTGCGTATCGATGGTTTGTTTCGCTTCAGTATCGATCACAGGACCAATGTCGGTTTTTAAGATCGCAGGGTTGCCGACGATCAACTGTTGCATCGCACCTTTCAACATTTTGATGACGGTTGCAGCGCTGTCTTCTTGTACACATAAGATACGAAGTGCAGAACAACGTTGACCGGCACTGTCGAATGCAGAACTGACAACATCGAGAACCACTTGTTCAGTCAACGCAGAAGAGTCTACGATCATCGCATTTTGACCACCGGTTTCCGCGATTAACGGAATAGGTTGACCATTTGGAGATAAACGTTTTGCTACCGTCTTTTGCAAGATTTTTGCAACTTCAGTCGAACCTGTGAACATGATGCCTTGGATGCGGTCATCCTGGCTCAATTGCGCACCGACTGTTTCACCACGGCCTGGAACAAGCTGTACAGCGCCGTGTGGCACGCCAGCTTCCCAAAGCATTTGCACCGCTTGTGCTGCAATGAGTGGTGTTTGTTCCGCTGGTTTGGCAATAACACAGTTACCGCTTACCAATGCAGCTGCAATCTGACCCGAGAAAATTGCAAGAGGGAAGTTCCATGGGCTGATACACAATACGGTACCTAATGGCTTCACCTGTGCATTTGCAGGCAGGTTTTCAATTTGAGTTGCGTAGTAACGTAGGAAATCGACCGCTTCACGAACTTCTGCAATCGCATTGGCATAGGTTTTACCACTTTCGCGGCAAAGTAAAACCATCAACTCTTGAATACGGGCTTCCATCAAGTCAGCAGCACGTTTTAAGCAAGCAGCACGCTCAACTTTATCAGTTGCTGCCCAGCTTTGTTCTGCTTGTGCTGCAGCTTCTAACGCCAGTTGTACATCAGCGCTGGTTGCTTCATTAACATAACCGACAACTTCACTGTTTTGTGCAGGGTTTGTAATTGCAAGCGCATTACTTTCATCATGGACTGCTGATTCAAAACCAAGTAAAGGGGCACTTTTCCAAATCTGGTTACGTAGCTTCTGTGCGGTCGCATCCAGGTCTGCTAACGGTTGATCGTTATTGAGATCAAAGCCACTTGAGTTTGGACGTAATGGATAAAGATCATGCGGAAGTGGAATCGCTGGGTGTTTTAAACCAAGCTGGCCTTCATCTTTCGCTGAAGTTTGAATATCTTTGATTGGAGATTGAATTAAATCTTCAACTTTTAAAGTTTTATCCGCAATACGGTTGACGAATGAGGTGTTGGCACCATTTTCAAGTAAACGACGGACCAAGTAAGCCAACAAAGTTTCATGGTTACCCACAGGTGCGTAAACACGACATGGCACACCAAGTTTATTGTCTTCTTTAGAACCAACCACTTGTTCGTACAATGGCTCACCCATACCGTGCAAGCATTGGAACTCGTATTGACCTGGATAATATTTGCTTGGATCAGCCAGGTTGTAAATCGTTGCAAGCGATTGCGCATTGTGTGTCGCAAACTGCGGATACACTTGATCTGGTGCAGCAAGTAATTTTTTCGCACATGCAATGTAAGACAAGTCAGTGTGAACTTTACGGGTAAACACAGGGTAGTCGGTCATGCCATCGATTTGTGCTTTCTTGATTTCGCTATCCCAATATGCACCTTTCACCAAACGGATCATCAGGCGTTTGTTACTGCGTTTTGCAAGATCAACGATGTAATCAACAACGTAGAAACAGCGCTTTTGGTAGGCCTGAATCACGAAACCAATACCTTTCCAGTTGGCAAGTTTCGGTTCGAAACATAGGCGTTCAAGCAATTCAAGCGAGATTTCCAAGCGCTCAGATTCTTCAGCATCGATGTTTAAGCCGATATCGTATTGTTTTGCCAAGCACGCCAGTTCAAAAACTTTGTTGTAAAGTTCATGATGAACACGGTCAATTTGCGCACGTTGGTAACGTGGGTGCAATGCAGAAAGCTTGATTGAAATACCCGGACCATCATAAACACCACGACCGTTCGATGCTTTACCAATGGCATGAATGGCTTGGGTGTAGTCGTTGTAATAACGCTCAGCATCATGTTCAGTTAGGGCTGCTTCACCCAACATGTCGTATGAGTAGCGGAAACCCTTGTGCTCAAATGGTTTTGCGTGTTCAAGCGCTTCGCCGATGGTTTCGCCGGTAACGAATTGTTCACCCATCATACGCATGGCAACGTCAACGGCTTTACGGATGATACCGCGACCACTACGTGCCAATAGGCCAGTTAAAACACTTGATAAACTGGTTTGCTTTGGTGTTTCCATTAACTTACCAGTTAACATCAAACCCCAGGCAGCGGCGTTGACGAACATCAGGTTACTTTGACCAACGTGTTCTTTCCAGTTGCCTTGGTTGATTTTGTCACGGATCAATAAATCACGTGTTGCAGTATCTGGAATACGAAGCAAAGCTTCTGCCAAACACATCAGGGCCACACCTTCTTGTGAAGAAAGTGAAAATTCTTGAAGTAAACCTTGAACGATACCAGCTTTACCTGCTGAACTTTTACGCTCACGCAAATTGTGCGCTAAGCTAAATGCGAGCTCATAAATTTTATGGTCAAGTTCAGGGGAAATGTTGGCTGCTTCAGCAAGTACAGCGACTGCTTCAGGCTCTGCACGGCGCCATGCCGTATTGATGCGTTGCTCAAACTCACTTTTTTCTTTAAATTCGGTGATATAACCGTCTGCGTGAGCTGTGTCCATTTGTGCGGGAGTATCCAATGTATTCATGCTAAATTCCAATAACAATCTCTAAAACATATTGAGCAGAGAGGTTTAGATAATTTATGATTACAGAATAAATCCCGAGTAACTCACTATAATTTGCTTATTTTTTAGAGGAAAATTCAGTTGAATGGCCCTATTTATACACTAGATCGAACTGATCTGAAAATTCTGGATATTCTTCAAACAGATGGAAGGATTTCCAATAGTAAATTGGCGGAACTTGTGAACCTATCACCGACTGCGGTGATGGCGCGCGTGCAGAAATTGACGAAGGATGAGTTTATCTTGGGGTATGAGGCGAAACTGAATCCGAATAAGCTCAATGCCAATTTTCTGGTCTTTGTGGAAGTGCTGCTGGATAAGACCACACCGCATGTACTCGATGATTTTATTGACGCAGTCACGCAGTATCCTGAAATCGTGGAATGTCATATGGTCAGTGGCGGTTTTGATTTTCTGATTAAATTGCGTAGTGCGGGAATGGAGGAGTTTCGTCGCATTGCAGGACAGATTTTATGGCAGTTGCCAGGGGTGAAGGAAACCCGTAGTTATCCTGTGATGCAGGTGGTGAAAGACAGCTCGAAAATAAAAATTAAATCACGGACAAAATTTTAAATAAAAAAAGGGGCTCGAAAGCCCCTTAAATTTTTCAGCAAAATTATTTCATTTCGCGTGCATAAATTTCATCAGCTTGTTCGAAGCGGCTGGTTACAGCAGCATTTGGTGCTTTACCGAGTAAGCTCACCACCACAATACTGATCAAGGCGAAAACGAAGCCCGGAATAATTTCGTAGATGCCTGTAGCACCAAAGAAGTTCTTCCAAAGGATAACGGTTACAGCACCCACAACCATACCTGCCAATGCGCCGTTCAAGGTCATACGCTTCCAGAACAATGAAAGAATAATCAATGGACCGAATGCTGCACCAAAACCTGCCCATGCATAGGCAACCAGGCCCAGTACTTTGCTGTCCGGATTTTGCGCGAGGAAAAGAGCTAGCATGGCAACGGCGATCACCATTGAGCGGCCTACCCAAACGAGTTCTTTTTGAGATGCGTTTTTACGGATAAAGCCTTTGTATAAATCTTCGGTTAAAGCACTTGAACACACCAGTAACTGGCAGCTTAATGTACTCATAATTGCAGATAAAATCGCAGCAAGGATCACACCCACAACCCAAGGGTTGAATAAGATCTTGGTCAATTCCATGAACACAGTCTCAGGGTTAGCTGTTACTGCTGCCGCAAATTCAGGATGCATCTGGAAGTATGCAATACCGATAAAGCCTGAACCGACTGCGCCCGCCAAGCATAAAACCATCCAGGTCATACCAATACGGCGAGCCGCTGGAATTGATTTCACAGAATCAGCAGCCATGAAGCGAACCAGGATGTGTGGTTGACCAAAATAGCCTAAGCCCCATGCAGCTGCAGAAAGAATCGCAACAACGCTTAAGTTTGTCGCAAAATCAAAGGCATGTGGGCGAACACTTTCAACAACAGCGGTAAACTCTTCCATGCCGATACCTAAAGACATGTAGGTCACAATTGGCAGGAGCAATAATGCGAAAATCATTAAGCCCGCCTGGAAGGTATCGGTCCAGCTGATCGCAAGGAAGCCACCGATACAAACATAGCCAATGGTTGCAAATGCACCGATCCATAAAGCTGTGCTATACGGCAATTGGAATAATGTTTCAAACAAACGTGCACCAGCGACCATGCCAGAAGCACAATAAATTGCGAAAAATACCAGAATAATCAATGCAGAAGTGACGCGTAAGATTTTCTTCTGGTCATCAAAACGACCAGTAAAATAATCAGGCAAGGTGAGGGCATTGTTTTGTACTTCGGTATGGACACGTAAACGCCCAGCCACCAAATACCAGTTCAGCCATGCACCGATAATCAAACCGATCGCAATCCACGATTCAGATAAACCCGTTAAGTAAATAGCGCCAGGTAGGCCCATGAGTAACCAACCGCTCATGTCTGATGCACCCGCAGATAATGCGGTTACAAAACTGCCTAAACTTCGGCCTCCAAGAATATAATCATCAAGATTTTTAGTAGAAAAATAGGCGTATAAACCGATGCCAAGCATGGCCAGGATATACACCACGAATACAACAACTGTGGGATTCGAAAAATTCATAATGGATGCCTGTCCTTACATATCCATAATTTGCAATCACAACTGAATAGCTAAAAAAATGAATGACTATTCTTGGGATTGATAAGGTCACAGATTCAAGCACAAATGATTTTTAAAATACTGTTATGTTTGTGTATTTTATTTGTATATTTTATGTAATTTAAAATAACTCTATGAATATTAATTTTTTTATTGAAAAAAGCGCGGTTTTTTTCAGCAAAAATGCTCGGGTTGATGAGTGAAATTTACGCACAATGTTTTCAAAAGTTACAATTTATAAAAAGTACAGATGTAGATTAAATTGAAGCAGTCAAAAACTAGGCAAAAATATTGACACATGATGTTACAAAGGTAACCAGCCAGAGAAATTTGACATTAAAAAAATATAATATTGAGTGCTTTTCTACATAAAAAAGTAGCAGAAATTTTGATTATTTATTTATCGAATTTTCAAGATGAAGGCTTGGCAAGAAAAGAAAAAATGATTCAGCCTGTTGTTCGTAAAGATGCGTGAACGATTAAGCTGTGACTTGATCACATATGTGTCGTCAAATTCAGATTTTAGACGCAAGTATGAGCGCTGCAAGGTACCACCACGTGCATTCATTTTAAAAAAAAGCCCGGTCAAATCAGCCGGGCTTTTTTGTTCAGATCTATTCGATTATAAACCTGACTCGTATTCACTATTTGAAAGCAGTTTTTCTACATCTGCGATATTGTCCGGTTTGATCTTGTAAATCCAGCCCTTGCCATAAGGTTCATCATTAACAAAATCAGGATCATCTTCAAGATCACTATTCACTTCAACGACTGTACCTGAAACAGGTGCATGAATATCTGAGGCAGTTTTGACTGATTCAACAATACCGGCCTGTTCAGTTGCGGTGACATGACTGCCTACTGCTGGGGTTTCTACGTAGACCAAATCACCCAACTCATCTTGTGCATGGTCGGTAATACCAGTCACAACGAGGTCACCCTCGATTCTTACCCATTCATGCGTACGTGCATATTTCAATTCTGCTGGATGATTCATGACAACTCCTTAACAATCTGTCGTATCATTTTTATTTGGTTTATACATGCTTTTCAATAAAAACAAAAGCTTTCGCCGTTGAACTTACTATAAGTATGGATCTTTGCGCCAGTTACTTGGGCTACGGCCACTCCAGCGTTTAAAGGCACGACTGAAGTTTGCCACGTCAGAATAGCCAAGCTCATCTGCAATCTGTTCCAGACTATAATCGGTGCGGGAAAGCAGGGAGGTGGCATGACGATAACGTACTTCATCCACTAAAGTGGAAAAAGAAGTACCTTCTGCTGCCAACTGACGCTTTAAGGTACGGTCGGACATATGCAAACGTTCAGCCACACTTTCGATACTGAGATAATGCTGTTCTGAATTGGTCAGAATATCCCGCACCCGCATCGCTAAACGCCGACGTTCGCCGAGTGCTGACAGTTCTGTTTCACACTGGTTAATAGCAATCTGGCTGGCAATCGGATCGGCATTGACCATTTTCAGGCCCAGATATTTTTTATCAAAGCTCGAGATCAAATGCGGTTGATTAAAACGAATGCTGCTGCTGAGTTTGTCCCGATATTTTTCAAAGCCTGCCGGTTCAGGGAAATCCAGATCCACTTCACCGCTTAAATCTTCTATTCCGGTTAGCGCTCTGGCCATGGTCATGATGCCAATGGTCAGACCTAGAATAATTTCAGTGCGCAACGG
Source organism: Acinetobacter sp. 1000160 (assembly GCF_000588715.1). Lineage (NCBI taxonomy): Bacteria > Pseudomonadati > Pseudomonadota > Gammaproteobacteria > Moraxellales > Moraxellaceae > Acinetobacter > Acinetobacter sp. 1000160. Next base: position 89,310 of record NZ_JFWP02000001.1, read on the forward strand.
TTCGACTTCGATATCACACTGCAGTTGTAAAGTGGCTTTGGGGCCGAAGGTCGAAAAATATAGTTGTAGAAAGGGTAGACGTAATTGAATAAAGCGGCTGGCCAGTGCAATGGCATCGGTAATATCATGCGCCGTCATAATGGCATAACCAATAAAGCCATGAATGGAAATCCGCATTTGCGTACCGAGATGAAAACCCAGTGTACTTTCACCAGTCAGGCGCAAAGAATGCTTCACCAGTTCATTGGCAATCGGTGTTGGAATTCGATAGTTCGGATCAGCCAGCTGCTCACTCGTTAAATGAAATGGAGCAAATAAAGTTTCATCGCTATATCCCCAGCGAGAAACCACATCTAATAGCAATAAGCCATAGACGCCTGGTATTCCTTGATCTTGACGAGTTGTGCTTGTTTTCATGGGCTTTCCGTGGCGCTCATCAATTTTGCCAATATCTTTTAAACATTAAAGTCTTAAACATCTTTACATGAAATAAAATAATCAATCATAAAAATTGTTGGACAAAACAGTCACTGCATGTCCAAGCTTTAAGCTACTTTTCTAAACACCATAATTTTGGTTGTCGATATTAATAGCACATCACCGTGCTGGTTCAAAGCTTGGGTTACGTAGCTGACGATACCGCGATCGGGTTTAGTTTTAGACGGCACGATTGCGGTAATTTCAACTTCAACGTGAATTTTATCTCCTGCACGTGTCGGTCTTGGCCAGCGTAAACTCGATTCTGTTCCCAGTAAGCCGCCAGCAACCGGAAAACATTCCGTCCAAAGTCGCATGGTCACGGCTGAAGTGTGCCAGCCACTTGCTGCCAATCCCTGAAAAATAGGGTGTTGCGCAGCAGCTTGCTCATCGGTATGAAAGGGTTGTGGGTCGTATTGATTGGCAAACTGCTTAACTTCTTGTAGTGTCATTTCATATTCACTGCTGATGAAACGATCGCCAATATTAAGGTCTTCTAAATACAACATTATTCTGTGTCCTGCGTTACCCGTTGTTCAACCAAAAAACCGCCTGTCTGGCGTTTCCATAGTTGAGCATATAAACCATCTTGAGCAATCAGCTCCTCATGTGTGCCTTGTTCTGCGATTCTGCCCTGATCCAGCACAATGAGACGATCCATTTGAGCAATAGTAGATAAACGGTGGGCAATTGCAATGACCGTTTTGCCAACCATCAAGTCATTTAAACTGCTTTGAATTGCGGCTTCGACTTCGGAATCAAGGGCGCTGGTGGCTTCATCCAATATTAAAATCGGTGCATCTTTCAGGAAAACCCGTGAAATGGCAATACGTTGACGTTGTCCACCTGACAGTTTCACGCCACGTTCACCCACATAAGCATCAAACCCAACACGACCTTTCATATCTGTTAGCTGCGGAATAAACTCTTCCGCTTTGGCTTTTCTCACCGCCTGTTGAATTTCAGCTTCAGTTGCATTCGGGCGACCGTATTTAATATTTTCGGCGACGGTACGATGTAGCAGCGAGGTATCTTGCGTTACCAAGGCAATATTGGCACGTAAACTATCTTGGGTCACATCATGAATATTTTGACCATCAATCAAAATACGACCTTGGTTGATGTTATAGAAGTGCAGCAGCAGCTGAATCAGTGTCGATTTCCCGGCACCGGAACGACCGACAATCCCAATTTTCTCACCCGGTTTGATGGTCAGGTTAAAATGATCAATGACATTCTTCTGGTTATAAGCAAAGCTGACATCTTCAAAACGAATCTCGCCGTGCTGTACCTGTAACTCAGTGGCATTTGCCTTGTCCTGAATCTGGATCGGTTTGCCCAAAGTTTTCATCCCGTCCTGAATGGTACCGACATTTTCAAATAGCATAGTAATGTGCCACATGATGAATTCGGCCAGACTGTCTAACTTGAGTACCATCGCCGTGGTTGCCGCAATGACCCCGATTGCTGCCTGACCTTGTGTCCAAAGCCAGACCGAGGTTCCAATCACACTAATAAACAGGAATGCGCTGAGTACACGAATACTGATCTGGTATTTCACCCCCAGACGCATTTGTTTATACACGGTCACCATAAATTCCTGCATCGACTCTTTGGCATATTGGCTTTCACGACCCGCATGAGCGAAGAGCTTAACTGTCTGGATATTGGTATAGGCGTCGGTAACTCGACCGGTCATGACGGAACGCGCATCGGCCTGTTGCTGGGAGATTTTGCCAAGTCGTGGAATAAAATAGCTGGCAATGCCAATAAATAAGGCTAACCATAAAATCAGCGGCACAATCAACACTGGCGAAATTGCACCCATGACCAGACTAATGGTCACAAAATAGACCAGTACATAAACCAGCATATCCCCGAGGATCATCCAGAATTCACGTACCGCCAGTGCAGTCTGCATGACTTTGGCAGAAAGACGTCCAGCGAAATCGGTATGGAAGAAGTCCAGGCTTTGTTGCAGTAATAAATTATGAAAACGCCAACGCATACGCATTGGAAAGTTACTGAACAATACTTGGTGTTTAATAATAGATTGCAGGCTGACAAAGAAAATATTGGCAAACAGAATACTGATCAGAATGGTTAAGTTCTGTTGATTGGTTTGTAAAAAGGTGCTGGGTTGACTTTTTGTGAGCCAGTCGACCAATTTACCAATATAGGAAAAGAATAAAGCTTCAAAACATGCTGCTGCGGCAGTACATGCAATCAGTAAAAATAGAAAAGGGCGAATGCCTTGAGTCGATTGCCAAACGAAAGCAAAAAAGGTCGTAGGTAATGGTTTGTTTAAGTCTTTGGTGGGGTATGGATCGACTAGCTTTTCAAACCATCGCAGCATTTCGGTTTCCTCTAATATCAAGTACTAATTCAGCTTGTTCTGTAGCATAGCAGAAAATCAGCAATAGAGAGGAGAAAAGCTCAGGTGCAAGGATGGGGGCTTATTGTGATGTATCGGTTGTATAAAAGCAGGTATCTTGATCGAAATGCTAGGCGTATACTGATGAAGTGTACTGACAATTATATAGGATCAAAAATGCTGATTAAATTTGCAGTTCGATTCATGGGTGTATTGTTGAGTGTATTGGCGTTGGTGGCCATGGTTATCCATTTCTTCTTTTCAAGTCATTTAACAACCGATTTATGGATCATTATGGTCCCGGTGATCTTGGGTATTCCGATGCTCACTTCGGTCGTGATTGCCAAAGATGAAGAGTTAAGCCTGCACTAGTCATACCAATTTAATACTATAAAAGTCCATTAAAAGGTGGGCTTTTACTGTTTTGTATGCGATAACAGGTGTTCCAATAATAAAGGAGTCTAAAGTGGTTATTTCCCAAATCATGACACGTTTAGATCAAGAATATGATTTATTCCTTCAGTCCCAAAGTTATCAGGCGCATAAGAATAGTGAGATAGCGCTTAAAGCTTTGTTCTTTAGCGAAGCGCTAAAAACGCTCAAATATCCACACAGCGATGTGGTTGCTTTAGGCGGCGGAAGCTATAAATTTATTAATTTTAATCATTTTGAGTTGAATGTAAATTTATTCGATACTCCGCAGTTCAAGAATAAAACAGGCTTTATCCACTGGCTTTCAGACATCTTGCACAAAAATATTTATGGGCACTGATTATTTTTTTATAGAGTGACCCGGCTTAATATAAAGCGCTCATCTTCATTGCTGATTTTGAGCGTTTTTTTATCCGCATAAATAAAATAATCCCATACAAAAAACGCTCGGACTATTCTTAATTTTTTCCGTAGATATCTACCGCATACTGCGACTGCTTCTTTCGCTGAAAAGTCAGATCGAGAGATCTTTGCTTCATTCGATTACTTAAAAAAACATGGCTTACTTTTTATAACCGAATCCTTATGTTTTGCAGCACTTTATCTGGTTAGCTTATTTACTAAGCATTTTTGATGATTTAGCTAAGGAGAATAAGATGGACTCTATCCAGTTTTCAGATTGCGCCAAAGCTTGTCTGGTTTGTTCATTGGCCTGTACCACTTGTGCATCCGCCTGTTTACAAGAAGAAAAAGTCGAAATGATGCGGGAGTGCATTACCCGATGTCTGGAATGTTCGGATATCTGTATGTTATGTGCCAAAGCTCATCAACGAGAATCAATCTTTCTGGCGGATATGTGCCAGATCTGTGCAAAAATATGTGACTGGTGCGCTGAAGAGTGTATCAAACATGCTTCTGAACATTGTCAACAGTGTGCCGAAACCTGCCATCAATGTGCCATAGAATGTAGACGAATGGCGGCTTAAGCTGTTCACTGTCTAGCTTGAGATAAGCAGCTTATTTGAGCTGCATATAACAATATCAGGCTGCAAGGAAAGGTATCAAAATAAGGCTGTTGTTGGAAAGCTTATCAATAGATAAGCTTTTTTTATGCATTCAAAAATTCAAGTTACATAAACTCCATGTAAGTGCTGGGTTTTTGATCAATGATTACCGATGCAAACAGCCAAAAATAACAAGATTACTTAACATGAAAACTTAATTATTAAATGAGAGCATTATCAAATGACGAATAACTTTGAAAAAAACTTTAAAAAATCTCCTAGCTTAACTGTTACAACTTCGAGCATTGATCGGTTTAGCCCAAAGTTTTGGCGAGTTGATGGCCCGCAAACCATGTCTTTTGCCATTACCAATTTTGCTAACGGTTTTGAAGCCTTTTTCCGTTCCCGCACCACTACTGACCTAGTGGGGATTAGTTGGGATTCTTATGATGCAAAAGATCATCAGTTTCTTGCCTATGAGACCAAATATGATTACAGCGGTACAATCTGGGATTTTGATATTGAATTGTCGGCCAGTATGCCAACGTTAAATAATCCCGCTTTAACGCCGACCTTGACTGTGCAATATCATGAAAATGGAGTAGATAAGGTCGCTTATATCGTGCTGTTTAATTATGCCGATCAGCCTGCTTCACGATCAGCCCATATTCATATTAATTGGGATAGCGTCAAGTCGGGCTTCTCTGCAACAGATCCATTTCCTGTCAGTAACATTCAGCGTATTTCTTTCTCTGGATTTACCCTCAGTTATAACGGACATTCAACTCTGCCATTAGCACAGGCAGAAGAGGGATATATTCGGGTAACCAACTCCGTGACTACCGGCCCGAATGCCAAGCTGGCTTTAAATCAGGTCTCAGTACCTGCGCATGAGTATGGCCTATGTACCAGTTATGATGATCATTATGATCTCAACCCACAGCGATTGGTTGATAACATGGCGGCTTTGGGTTATCACGGTCTAATCAATCACTATTGTGGCATGTCGAAGTATCCTGAAATGGCATGGAATGCTGATATCAACAAATGGCAGATTCCTGATCCGTTAGTCAGCAATGCCAATGTCGTTAATCCATGTACTCGAAAATGGCACGAACATTTTGCCCAGGCACTCCATTGTGCCGATATGCAGCCTATCTTTGGTGTGAGCTTTGAAATGTATTCCTTAGGTGCTAATGAATACTGGGCTCAGCGGGACTGGAATAATAATCTGGGTCGAACAGGCTATGAGCCACCAAGTTACTTCTTTAGTCCATGTGATCAAAATGCGCAGGCTTATTTACATAAAGCCTTTATTGAGTTTGCCGATACCCTGGTTGCCGGCGGGTGTGAAGTGAATATGCAGATTGGCGAACCGTGGTGGTGGTATAACCAAGGTACAGATCTGCCATGTGTCTATGATTACCCAACCAAACTGGCTTTTAATGCGGATACCGGTTTATATGCGCCAGATCTGGGCACCATTTATGAAGCGATGAACAAGACCGGAACGCCGTATGATCAGTTTAAAAGCTGGTTAAGAAACAAGTTAGGGCAAACCTGTCAGGATATTCGGTCGGTGCTTAAGACAAAATACCCACAGGCAAAAGTATCTCCGCTGATTTTCTTCCCGACCATTCGCACCCCAATTGAAACTTTGGTGACGGATATCAATTATCCACGTGAATATTATGCCTATCCAAATTTTGATTATCTGATGACGGAAGCTTATGACTGGATTTTAGAAGCGCGTTTGGGATTGGCACATCAGGCTGTGGCTGAAATTCCAACTCAGGATTTGAACTATCCGGAAGATAAGGTTGCGTATCTGGCTGGGTTTGTGCCTGACTCGTCCATTGCACATTTATATGGATTTGACGCGAGTAAACCTTACCAAACACCGATCTGGCAGCGTATCTTTGGTGATATGCAAAATAATCAACCTTTGGGACTGATGAAACAGTTCATCTGGGCCTATCCTCAGGTTATGGCCGATTCAGTCACCATTGATATTGCACAGGCTCCAAACGGTTTCTTTGTAGGGCAGAGCTTATATTCCCCAATTAGTGACGATACACCGTATCCACCTGAAATTTATTTATAAAATTAATCTCATAACGAAAAAGGCTTTGAGCTGCAAAGCCTTTTTTGAGATAGATGACTGACAAATATAAATAAAATGGAGCCATCAAAAGCCGAAGACTAAACTTTACGAAATAGACAAGAAACTGAAAATGAAATTGTCACTTATTCAAATGAAAACTGATATACACTTACTTGTATTAGTTTCCAGAATTTAAAAGATCCTTATGAAAAACAAGATTCTATTCTTTGGTTTGATTGCAATCCTTTTTACAGGTTGTAATAAGCAGCCTGAAGTAAAGAGTGAAAAGGCTCAGGAAAGCTTCGAGAGCGTAGACAATAAAATTTCCGAGTACATGGATATTCTGGATAATCCTGACACACCTAAACAACAGCAGACCCAAGTGCTTTGTGAGGACTATCCGAAGTTATATGAATCGAAATATATTCCAGCCTTGTTAAAGGTGGCGCCAAAAGATTACACCAAAGAAAAATTGATGAATGATTTGAAGATTTCGACAGATTACTATGCTGAAAAGCTGGATATCATCTGTAAATAAACAATAACGAACTGCAATAAAAAAGCTCCAATATGGAGCTTTTTCTCTGTATATAATTTGATATATTCATCACATAATGTTAATCATTAGGCCTATTCAGGGGACAATATGAGTGAGACCCAATCCCAACTGAGAGAAAGCACAACCAATACGTTTGTTGCCTGGGTTGTTATTATATTAGGATGTATTGCTGGCCTTGCCTTTATTGTACTCTTTGGGCAAATCGAAGTCAGAAATGAGAATCTGGATATTGTTCAAGTCTGGTCTGGAAAAATTATTGCTGTTGGGCTCGGCATTATTATGAACGGGCTATTGTTTGGCTATCTATTGCTGAAGGTGAGTAGTATTTTGCAATATTATGAGCAAAGAAAAATAACAAACATTGCAGACTAAATGCGATCCGTATACAAACCATAAAAATTTACCATCATTTACACATGCTATATCTACCTCTAAATGTTGGGGGAGATATTTATGTGGACAATAATAATTACGCTGGTCATTGGTTTATTGATCATATTATTTGCCAGAAAATTTCAAAATAATGAGAGTTTATCTACCTCTGCTTCAGAAGATGCCTCTTTTGTTGATAATGTCTTATATACGTTCGAGATTGTGAGTGAATCTTCTTATCAGACTAATTTAAAAACAATTGTAGAAAACACAGTTCCTGCATCCAAATTGATTGAAGTCGCGGCGAGAGTGCTGTCTGAACCTTCCAATCCATCTGATCAGCATGCCATAAGGGTGGAAGTTCAAGGTTTAACGGTCGGTTATCTCAATAGTCAGGATGCAAAGCAATTGGCTGGGCATAATATTGATAAAAAAGTGTCAGCAGCAATCACGTCTCGAAAACAAACTAATCCTGATCAGGTAAATTACACGGTAAAACTTGCTTTAAAACAGTTAGATGATTTGCGTTAAGCTGTACTTATCAATCAAGCTGCATACAGAATTTCTTGATATGCGCCAAAATATGTCGTTTAGTTCAATTTTAACACTTGAAAAAGTGGAAATAGAACATATTATATTTTTTTCTTATTCTGATATCACAGGCGGAATACAGTGAACGAAGAAATTTTGTTACCTGCATCACGAGCTACTGCAATTTCAAATGCCAATGTTAAAAAATTAACTGTAGATAAAATTCTCTCCAAGATTTCAAGTACCATTAAATTAAGAGCCAATGACGGCGATCGCGATGCCTTACAACAATTTTCCAAGCATGAAGTCAGTAGTGAGGACGCAGACATCGTAGTCTCTGAGTTAAAAGCCGCAGGTTACCGCGTGTTTTTGAATCCTAATTTTACCAATACCAATATCCAGTTTCAGCTTGAGTGGGACTGAATAAAAAGAGCAAAAAAGCCCTAAATTTTTAGGGCTTTTTTTATGTGATTTATAAAATATTGCTGGTTATATAATGCGAGATAGGAGCCTGAGTTCATTGAGAAGATAAGATTCTTTTATCCTAAAATGTTAATAAAATATGATTATAATGTTGAAAAATAGGCCATAGAGCAGAACAATGAGCTTAAAAGGGGTGATGCTTGTAATTTTGGGGATCCTATTATTATGTATGGGCTACCTGTATCTGGATTATAGACAAACAGGAGGCTATCAGCGCAATAGTGATGGTTATTATGGTTATTCCTTTCCAGCGGACAATGGCTTAAAGAAGGTAGAAGATTGTAAGCTGGCAAATACCGAATACCCCCGTGAAGCACCTGTGTCTAAAGAATGGATGGAAGGGTGTAAGAAGTACTTCGAAATCCATTAAAAAAGCACCCGAAGGTGCTTTTTTAATATTTTATTTAAACTTTGTTTTCATGCTCTGGCGTAAGTAATTGAAAATCATGACCTGATGGTGCTTGATAAATTCTCAGACCAAACTCCGGAATAATCGCAATCAGATGATCGAAAATATCTGACTGGATGGCTTCATAAGCGGCCCAGGCAATGGTATTGGTAAATGCATAGATCTCTAATGGCAGACCTTCGCTTGTTGGCTGCATTTGACGTACCAGAATGGTCTGGTTTTGTGCAATCCCTTGATGCTGGCGTAAATAAAATTCAACGTAAGCACGGAATGTTCCAAGGTTGGTTAAGCGGCGCTGGTTATAACGCGACTGGTTACTCAAGTGATTATTGAACTCTTCAATTTCAGATTTCTTGGCATCCAGATATTGATCCAGTAATAGAAAATCTTTTAGCTTTTGCTGCTCTTCGTCACTCATGAAATGAACGCTACTTTGATCGAGGAAAAGAGAGCGTTTAATACGACGACAGCCGGACTCACTCATACCACGCCAGTTTCTAAAGGTATCCGTCACCAGTTTGTTAGTGGGGATGGTGGTAAAAGTCTTGTCAAAGTTCTGTACGGTCACCGTATGTAATGACATATCAATGACATCGCCATCCGCATTTAACGATGGCATTTCAATCCAGTCCCCGATACGTACCATGTCATAAGAAGCAATCTGTACGCTGGCAACTAACGAAAGGATAGTGTTCTGAAATACCAGCATCAGCACTGCTGCCATGGCACCAAAACCGGCAAGCAGGGTAAACACATCTTTCTTGAGGAAAGTTCCCAAGATCATCAAGCCACACACCACAAACAGGATCAGCTTGACCAGCTGTAGATAGCCTTTGATGGGCTTGTTTCTTGATTTTGGATTGCGCTGATAAATCAGGTTAAAGATATTTAAAGCTTCACTGACCGTAAGGGCAAGTGTAAGGAAAATGAATGCTTGCGCCCCCATTTGTACCAGACTTACGATTTTTGCAGGCAGATGAGGAATCGTGCTGATACCATTCATGATAACGATGGCAGGAACAATATTTGCAAAACGGCGAGTAACACTGTGTTGTGCAAATATAGATTGGTTTGGAGACTTAAATTTTGTAATCAGATGGCGAATGCCACGAACAATAATTCTTTTCGCAATAAAGTTCGCAAGCGCTGCAAATAAAATTAAAACAGCTAAGGATAATATCATCTCAAGCCAGGGATAATGACTTAACTCAACCCGAATATCACGGATAAAACCTAAATAATCCAAACGAATACACCTTACATTTCTTTTAAGACAGAATTGTAAGGTGTATTTGATATTTATAATAATCTGATCACAGTTTATATACGTTCTGTAAGGCGTTTTTACATAACGCCGTGGTGTTTTACCACATCAAGTCATCAGGAATCACATAAGCTGCGTATGGATCTTCCTCATCGGTGGCCTGATCATTTTTTTCGCTATTGTTATTCACCAAGATAAAACCTGACATTTTCTGGTCAATCTTGTCAGCCAGCGCTTTAGGCAGATAAGCATAACTGTCCTGATCCTTGGCAATCACCAGTGAGCCTGAAACAAGGGCGTTATAAACCTGTTGTGAAAGATAGACTTTCTTGATTTTACCTTCATCAATAAATTGATAAGTCACATCACCCTTAATATCTTGTACTTTATGCTGCTTAATCATTTGGATAATCGAAGCTTTTAGGGCTTTCTCTTCTAGAATCTTTTGCTTTTCCAGATTCAGCGCCTGATCTTTGGCTAATTTTTCCTGTTTGGCACGATCAATTTCCGCCTTCAGAGTCGCATCATCATTTTGTCCAGTCCGTTGCCCGTGTTGAGCCTGTTTGGTCAGTTTTTTCGCTTTTTTATTATCCACCAAACCAGCTTTTAATAATTGGGCCTGCAATGCATTTTTAACCATAATTCAATCCAGATGTGAGTTTGATGAAGAACGAAAATAAAAAATCCAGTATGTCATACTCATCCCCAGACTTAAGCCGGCAGGGATGAGAAAACTATTTAATTTTAAATAAGGATAAAGTGCACTCGCAATGAGTCCACCCAATAAAAAACCGATAAAGATAAGCAGATGTAGAAAAATCCGGCGTTTTTCTACATGTAAGCCACGGGCTTTATATCCTAAAGCCAGACCTATATCGGTGAGAACGCCTGAAAGGTGCGTTGTCCGGATAATCGCACCTTTGTAGTGACTGACCATGGCATTCTGCACGCCCATGGCTACACACGCCCAGAGCAGGCCATAACGGGGGAAGTAAGGCAGCAATAACCAGGTCAGGAACAGAAAGATAGCCACCAGGCTCAGAGGAAGGCCGTAACGACGACCAAAGGCCAGATTGCCATTCCCCAGAATCAGGCCACTATAGAATGACCCTGTGATAAAGCAGAGAATGACCAGACTGAGATAGATAAAATGTTCAGGCTGCCAGTCCAGCAAACTCATGGCCAGAATGCTGACATTGCCTGTCATGTGTGAAACAGATTGATGCAACACGGTAAATAAGCCTAAAACGTTTACCATTCCTGCATTCAGTGCAAGAAAAAAAGCACCAAGTTGAATCCAGTTGGGTAAACGTTGAAGTGGCATATATACCTATGGGTTTTGACGGTCTCTAAAATCTACAGCAGCGGTAAAGAGGACATCGGTTGATGAGTTTAGCGCTGTTTCTGTTGAATCCTGCAATACACTGATAATCATACCAATCGCAACGATCTGCATTGCAATTTCAGATGATATACCAAACAGGCTACAAGCAACAGGGATCAGGAGCAAAGAGCCACCCGCAACGCCTGAGGCACCACAGGCAGAAATAGCAGCAACCACAGATAAAATAATCATGGTGCTTAGGTCAACAGGAATACCCAAAGTATGCACGGCCGCAAGGGTAAGTACCGTAATGGTCACGGCAGCACCTGCCATGTTAATGGTCGCACCGAGTGGAATAGACACACTTGCAGTGGCTTCATGTACACCCAAACGGTGAGCCAGATCCAGATTCACCGGAATATTGGCTGCAGAGCTACGGGTAAAGAATGCGGTGATGCCACTTTCTTTGAGGCAGGTAAATACCAGCGGATAGGGATTGGCTTTCATGGTAATCGCAACCAGGATCGGGTTGATCACCAGCGCGACAAACAACATGGTCCCAATTAACACGAACAGGAGATGTGCATAGCTTTGTAATGTCGCCAAGCCTGCATCGGCAAAGGTCACCGCAACCAGACCAAAAATACCGATTGGGGCAAAGCCAATCACGGTATGAATGATCTTATTCACCGCATCGGCCACATCAGTCAATACCTGTTTGGTGGCATCCGAACTATGACGTAAAGCCAGGCCTAAGCCGATTGCCCATGCCAGAATACCGATAAAGTTGGCTTCACCAATGGCTTGAACAGGGTTGGCAATAAAACTTAAAAGTAAATTCTTTAAAATTTCTGCCAGGCTACCAGGCGCCTGAAGTCCACTTTCAGCAGGTAAGTGTAAAAACAGCTGGCTTGGGAACATGATACTTGCAGCTACCGCACTAAACGCAGCCAACAGCATTCCCACCAGATACAACACCAGAACAGGTCTGATATTAGAGTGCTGTCCAATCTGGAAATTTGCAATCGAAGAAAGGACTAAAACAAAAACTAAAATCGGTGCAACAGACTTTAATGCTTTAATGAATAATTCACCCAATAAACTTAAATAGGGTGTAAAGTTAGGAAAGAGCAGAGCTACTCCGATCCCTAGAAAAATAGCGATAATAATTTTGCTAACTAAACTCAAGCGAGACAATACATTAAACATATAAAGGCCTTATAAACCTATGCACGGTTTAAGGTTAAACAAGCGCGGTATTCTATACCTAAGAACCGTGAATAATAAAATTTTTTTTGCAATTCAATTACTTTAAAAATATTGAAAAAATTAAGACAATGTTTTTAAAAAAAAATTAAGAAAACATGACACATCCTTTTGTATAAAAAATAATCCGGTAAAATTGTTTATTCTACAAGCATATCAGGCGAAAGTGTTTGTATTGCTTGATAATGTGATAGAAAAATCTGGCCTGTGAGTTGCGTGGTCAGTTCAGATTTAACCAACCGGTCCATCACAAAACTTTTCACTTCTGACAAATGCAATTGAATATTTAACTGTGCCAATTCACGGTTAAGATCTTCCAGCATTTCTAAAGCACTCAGGTCAATATTGCTAATACTTGAGCAATTGATCACCACATGTTGTAGAACTGCATTTTGACTGACTTCTGTAATCACATGACCTTTTAACACATGCGCGTTTAAAAAAGTCAGATTTTCATCTACCCGAAAAGCCACCACGGTTGGGGTCGTAATGACATCATAGCGTGACACATTTCTGAAATGCTGGGTCCCTTCAATCAGACCAATCACTGCAATATGCGGTCGGCTAATTTTCCAAAGTAATAGAACAAAGGTTAAAATAATACCAATAATCAATCCTGTCGAGATATCAATACAGGTGACGCCAAAAAATGTTGCCCACATGGCGAGGCCGTCGGCTTTTGAATATTTCCAGGTTTCAATAAAAGGGCTCAGGCGAACCAGCTTCCAGATGGAAACAAAAATGGTTGCAGCCAGCACAGCTAAAGGTAAATTCTGGAAAAACCCCGTAAAATATAAGCTCACAGCGATCATGAACAATGAAGAAAGTACACCCGCAATCGGGGTCTTTGCACCTGCATCGGCATTGACCACAGTACGGGATAAGCTGCCCGATACCGCAAAACCTGAATTTACACCAGCAACAATATTTGCCAGACCTAAAGCAATCAGTTCCTGATTACTATTTAAATCATCGCGTTTTTGCAAAGCGGTGGCCTGAGCTATGGCCAGTGATTCAACAAAACTAATCATGGCAATCATAAAAGCGCTGGGTAACAGTTGCTGGACTAAACTGAGGTTCCATGTTGGAAACTGTAAGCCGGGTAAACCTGTCGGAATGATCCCTACGGTTTGAATGCCCAGATTATTTTCACTCCAAAGGCTGAGTACGACAATGGAGCAGACGACCAGAAGCAGAGGCAGGACTTTGTTGAGGAATTCCGAGCGGATAAATTTGGGAAGCAAAAAAAGTAACAATACCGAGAGCAGGCCAAAGCTCATTCCTGAAACTGTGATCCGGTGAAAATTTTGAGATAAGCTCAGGATAAATTTTGGAATATTTGTGGCTTGTAGCGGAATATCGAGCAGAAACTTGAGCTGTCCTAAGGCAATTAACAGGGCCGATGCAATGATAAAACTCTGAATCACCGGATGACTAATTAACTGGATTAAGAATCCGAAACGTAATAGCCCCAGAATCATCGAAATGATGCCCACCAAAAGCGCCAATAAGCAGGCAGCTTCTATATAAGCGGTAGAGCCCACGGGAAATAATGGATTTAATGCAGCAAAGACCATCATTGAAATAATGGCAACGGGGCCTATAGACAGCGTTGTACTGGTTCCGGTAAAGGCATAAACAATCATGGGCAATATACTGGCGTATATTCCCATAACTGGTGGTAACCCAGCCAGCATGGCATAGGCCATACCTTGGGGTACCAGCATTGCCAGCACAATAAGCGCGGCAATTAAGTCCGACTTAAAGCTTGAAAACTGATATTCACTTAGCCATTTTCGTGCAGGAAAAAGTCTGGAAACATTTTGGTTGAACAATTTCATGCATCATAGTCTAAATCATAAATTCATATATATTATGCAGAAAAAATGCTAAAGAAAGTGATGCTGATTGTAATTTCCTCAAAAATTATGCTTGAGGGCAATAATGTTCATACAAGGTATTTAAAATTGCTTTTAATTTCGGATCGAGAATGGAGTAAAAAATTTGTTTACCATCACGGCGGGTAGACACTGCATTGCTTTTCCGTAGCATCATTAGCTGTTGAGACAGGGTAGGTTGGAAGATTTGCGTAATCTCCTCAATCTGTGAAACATTCAGCTCTTGTTTAGCTAAATGACACAAAATAATTAACCGATCGGTATTGGCGAGAGATTTAAGTACATTGACGATTGTACCTGCTGATTCTCTCATTGCGTCGATTTCAAAATCCTTTTGCATACTTACACTCGTTACGTTACAGCCGTGGCTAGTATAAAGTCAGCATAGGAGAAAATTGTAGTAAAACTGCATAATTGCAATGGTTTTTAATGAAAATACATATAAGTAAAATTGATAAAACAATTCAAAATGTGGTGTTTTTCTTGATTCTTGTGGATAGTGTGCTTTAGTTATTTTTATGGTGATTAAATGTGTTTTTTGTCGCATTTTGAGAATCAGACCAGTTTTTTAGGCCAAGCTATTCTTTAGTTAAACTGTAAAATAAAATTAAGTGCTTAATATATTTAACAAATATAAAAATATTGAAAAAAAGATTGTGCTTTAATAGAAAGTATATATAATAGAAAACAAGACAGAACGATCTGTCTGCATAAGAAGGATTGGGAGTGCGAAAGTACAACCGCCAGAGGGTAATAATACTTATTATTCTTTTTACACTCAGACGCAAGCGTGAGCCACAATAATAATTATAAATCACGCTTTATTTTTTTCAATTTTTTATTCAGATCTTGCTTAAATTTAATGAATGATTATCCCCTTATTCATAAAGGGATAATCAGGCTTATGCAAATTCTTTTTCAAAATTGATCAGATGCTCAACACGTTTCCAGTATTCATTCATCTCAACGGAATGTCTGTTGACATGGGCTTGAATCGTCATCCCATCCAGAATGCTGACAATCAGCGTGGCGAGATGGGTCGGATTGTGAATTTCAAGATTGGTCAGCAAGTTTTGCACCAGTGCAGTTAACCAGATCTTGTATTGGGTTGCAGGTTGCAAGGTCGATGGATAGATTTTGATGACTTCTTCTAAAGCTTTCTGGAACATGCATCCATTGAAGTCTTCACTATTAAACCATGCAGCATACCATTGAAAAATCGCCTTAAGCTGGCTTAGGTGATCTGACTGGTCACACTCCGCCAAAGTTGCATTCAAAGAGGCCTGAAGGTTGATATTACGTTGTATCAGACACTCTTCAATCAGCTTTTCCTTTGATGGAAAGTATTTATAAAAAGTCATCTTTGCAACGCCAGATTCACTGATAATACGATCGACGCCAATCGAGTTGTAACTGTGCGAATTAAAAAGTCTTAATGCAGTGTTAATAATATCTTCTTTTTTTGACATATAACGCCTCAAGTTAGCCCATCACCAAGAGCACCAAGTTGCATTTCATCATGCAATTTTCGCTGGGATTCTACATGGTATTTAAAAAATATCATAGGGAAAAATAATAATATTTATTTAATTGATCCTTCAGGCTTTCTTTTCAAGGGCAGTATAAAAATTAAAGATATGAATATTTAAGAAATAATCTGGAATTAGTTTATTTAGACGAAGTTTTAAATAAAATCAGAGAAGGTAATGAATGGATGATAATTCATCTAATTGTTTTTACAAGATATGTGCTGTGATGCAAATAATCTTTATCGTTTGGAAAATAATGAGAAGAGTTTAATTGTTGTTTGCTATGGCTTATTTAATTTTTACAGAGATCTTTTTGAAAATTGATTCTGAATCCGGATTTTTAATAAAACTGTAATATTTAAAAGTCAGTTATTTTAGTTAAAATAAATAACTGACTTTAATCGTATAATTTTCTTTTTTACGATTTGTTGGCAGGCGCTGGTAGACCAGCGATCAACTTGACAAAATTTTGATAGAGCATTGATGGCTGGTTTGGCGCATAAACTGAACGCTGAATATTCCCTTTGTCGGTTTCGATTGAAAGCTCGACCTGTTGAGCTTTGCTGAGTTCATATAGAAACGAGCTCGGAACAATAAAACTATTTGAAGAGCGTCTTGGAATCAGGCGATTAATATTTTTCTGCTGGGTTGGGCCAGTCGCCGGATATGAAAATGCTTTGCCATCAAGCAGGAAGGTAATCGCTTTAATATCATAGTAGTCATAGCTGCTGTTGAGCACCGTCTCAACTCTTAATTGCTGTTTCTGTTGCTGATCCCATTCCACAAAGACATTGGGGCAAAGTTCGTTTGCTTTACAGTTTAAAGAGCCTGCTGTCGCCAAATTACCTGCTGATTGTGTCGCAGAGTCGGGCAAGGTCGAGCATCCGCTCATCACAAGACAAAGGCTCATTAAACTTAAGGTTTTTTTCATGTTTTCAACTCTCTAGGGTTCAGTGTTAATGGTGTAGTTGTGGACCAAGAAACTCAAATGGTTTTGATATTTTAAATTGATTGGTGGCATCACCAGCAAAGGTATTTTGTTGATCTTTTCCAAGATCAAGTTTACGCGTTAAACCATCTTTAAAGTTGATTTTCTTTAAATCTACCCAGAATACATTGGGTGAAACGGCCGATTCAAAGAAGTAAAGTTGCTGTTTATGATCCGCAACCGTTCTCCAGCGGGTAGAAGAAATATTCGGTTCTTCTGCAGTATTTAATCCATAAGGTACGGAGGCATTACGAATGACACTAAACACCGAGGCAATGGCATCTTTAGGATTGTCATTTTTGGGAATGGCATTGATATAAAAAGAGGCACGGGCAAAACGGTCAGCTGCGCGGTTAGTACCAGGTAGCATCACCGTTCCACCAATTTGCTGCCAGTAGCTGTTTAATGCAAGTTGCTGATCAAAGGTGGGTGAATTGGTCATGACCTGATATTTTTTATTATGATGAATCACTTGTTTGCCGCCAATGTACTCAATGATTGCACTGTCTCCGGTCTTGTCTGAAATGGATAAATGCAAGGTGGCAAGACGCTGTTCACCTGGCACACTGTCGGTAATCAGGTCAAAAGGTTGTTTTTCTAATGCGCTGACAGCCTCGGCGACAGTCGCATAATTATCCAGTACATATTGCGCCCAGGCCGAAATGCTCAGCTGCGGTTTATTCGAGTGTTTGGTATCGGGATATTGAGATTCACCCAGCCATAAAACATTAGCGACCAATCCGGCTTCATTCATGCCGTCTGTAGTGGAAATATCATAGCCTGTGGCAATCACACTGCCATACTTGGCTTTCCATTTCAGCGATTTAGGGCCGGCATTGCTGTCTCGAACTACGCCACTGGGTAAAATCCACAGGTTGGTACCGACATCCACTTTCCAGTCCATCGATCGGGCAGTAATAATATGATCATTATTTCCGAGATAAACCGCACGGGTACAGGCATGGCTAGTTTGCAAGATCAATGCAGTGGCGAGAAAAGAAAAACCTAATATTTTTTTAAACACAAGTGATACTCCTTGCAGTTATATAAGCATGATTTCTATTCAATATTTTTTTGTAATGAATTAATTTGAGTCTATTTAAAAAACGACTTTATTCAAGCAGTAAAATGTAATCAATATAAAAAGTAGGGATTTATTTTTGTGGATTTTTATTGGCGTAGCCCAAAAGAGAAAAGGCTTCTCTATCGGGCCAGAATGTTTAAGGGGATATGGATTAATTTGGCGGTAATAACATTACAATGGCATTGTTGAGTAACAATGCGATGTCTTCCAGAATATCCGCTTCATTAAAACGTTCATCCAGTAATAGGCTTTCACCATCTGCAATTTGTTTTAAATAAGGCATGAACGCTGCCGAGATACAAACCGTATCACCATTGGCCCAAAACTCGAAAGAATCGTCCTGTTTCCGGTAAAGCAATCTTGAAGCAGGTTCCAAAATGATCTGGTAATCTGCACCAATCACTTCAGCTACATCATTCGCATCTACTTCTTCAGGTTCCGGAATATTGTTTGGATAGCTTGCTTCACTCATGTAGGCCATGATGGCGGCATCAAACTCAGGTGCTTGAGTGAGGTAGTCTAGGAGTTGGGTTTTTAAATAAGCAAACTCAGTGCTATTAATTTCACCTAGATGTGCTGTCTGTTGACGTGAGATATCTGCCAATGGATTCTTGAGCAGGGTGTTTTCTGCAAATTTATCGCTGACCTGATCAATCATTTCAGAAAGATTTGGCATACGGAAACCAAAGGAAAAGGTCAAGCAATCATCTTCAGCAACGCCGTAATGTGATAGACCGGGTGGGACATAAAGTAAGTCGCCCGGTGCGAGTACCTCATCAAAATGCACATCCATGTCAGCCAAAAGCTTTAATGGCTGGTCAGCAATGAACTGGGTTGATTCGTCACACATTTGTCCAAGTTGCCAGCGACGGTGACCGTGACCCTGGATCAGGAACACATCATAAAAATCGAAGTGTTTTCCAACAGAACCGCCTTTGGGCGCATAAGAAACCATGATGTCATCACGACGCCATTGCGGGATAAACGGAAATTTTTTCCATAACTCAGCAATATCGAAGGAGTAATGGTCAACGGCTTGAACCAGTAGTGTCCATAGATTAGGCAATTTCTGGAAGTCGCCTTTGGTGAGTGGTGAAGACTTCACATGCCATTCATTTGGATTCTTGTTTTTTTGACGAATCAGACGGGCAGTAACATGTTCTTCCAGCGCTAGCTCTTGTACGTCCGCTGGTTCTAATAGGCCAATAATTTCAGGCATGGCATTACGAACCAGCAAAGGTTTTTTTTGCCAATATTCATTAAGAAACTGTTCTGCGGTAATGCCGCCGAGTACCGCTAAAGATTGAGACATGGGAAATGAAACCAACAACATTTAAATTGGTGTGTATTGTCCCTTGAGTTGAATGTTGGTGCAAGTCTTGTATGAAAGTGATGAAAACCACAGAAAAAATCAGGTAAAGTACTTAATCTTGATCAATTGAACGCGTATTCGTTCACAGTCTTTCAAAAAAACAGTATGCTTAACAGGCGAAAAGGAGCATACATGTATCAAGTACTGGCAAGAAAATACCGTCCACGTAATTTCAATGAGTTAGTGGGGCAAAACCATGTTTCTCGTGCGTTAACCAGCGCATTGGAACGCGGTCGTTTGCATCATGCTTACTTGTTTACAGGAACGCGTGGCGTGGGGAAAACCACGATTGCCCGTATTTTAGCCAAATGCTTAAACTGTGAAACCGGTGTCACCTCAACGCCGTGTGAAGTATGCACCACATGTAAGGCGGTGAATGAAGGCCGCTTTATCGACTTGATTGAAATTGATGCGGCGTCACGGACCAAAGTGGAAGATACCCGAGAGTTACTCGACAATGTTCCTTATGCGCCAACGCAAGGTCGTTTCAAGGTCTACCTGATCGATGAAGTGCACATGCTTTCAACGCATTCGTTTAATGCCTTGTTAAAGACCTTGGAAGAACCGCCTGAGCATGTCAAATTCCTGTTCGCGACCACAGATCCACAAAAATTACCGATTACCGTGATTTCGCGTTGTCTGCAATTTACTCTGCGCCCGTTAGCTGTCGATGAAATTACTGAACATTTAACTGCAATTCTGAATAAAGAACAGATAGACGCGGATCAGGATGCGATTTGGCAAATTGCCGAGTCTGCACAAGGCTCCTTACGTGATGCCTTGTCATTAACAGATCAGGCAATTGCCTATGGTCAAGGTGCCGTACATCACCAAGATGTCAAAGACATGTTGGGCCTGATTGACCGAACCATTATTTACGACCTGATTCTGGCGATTCATCAAAATCAGCAAGCGCGTGTGAGTCAGCTACTTCTACAATTTAGACAGCAAGCCCTCGATGTGTCTCTGGTACTGGATCAACTGGTTTCAACCTTACATGAACTGGCATTGTTGCAATACTTGCCAGATCTTGCGCTGAAGTACAGTGAAGAAATCAATCAGAAAATTTTACAGCTTTCTAAGACAGTTTCTGCCCAAGACTTACAGCTTTATTATCAGATTGCATGCAAAGGGCGGGCAGAGTTACAACTGGCAGTGACGCAAGAGCAAGGCTTTGAAATGACGGTGTTACGCTTACTGGCGTTTAGACCGATGAGCTTAAATGAAGTCACTGTAAGTGCAACGCCTGTTATCCAGGTTGCAGCAGAAGTTCAGCAACCAGTACAACATGTAAATACAGAAAATCAACTTGCGGTTCAGCAAGAAGCGGTTAATGTTGAACCTGAACCTGAACCTGAACCTGAACCTGAACCTGAACCTGAACCTGAACCTGAACCTGAACCTGTTGCGCAAAATCCAGATCGTAATTTGATGGTATTTGATGCAGAAGCGGGACAATTAATCGGTCTGGAAACTTCAGTACAGACAGAAGTCGTTCAATCGAGTATTACCGATTCGGAAGAAGTTCTGATTTTCCCGGTTGAAGAAAATGTTGAAACTTCTGCTCCCGTAGATGAGCTGCAGCTTGAACCGCAACCTGTAGTGGAAGCAGAGTCTTCAGTTGCTGTTATCAAGCAACAGGTTGTAGACACTGTGGTTGCAACAACCACAAGCGTAGTGACTGCTGCTCCAGCAATATCAGACGATTTAATGCCACAAGACATTCTCAAGCTGCGTGAGCAGACTTTGGAGGGCGAGTGGAATCTGGAAAAATGGGAATACTGGTTTAGAACCAGCCAGCTTTCACCTGCCGTACAGGAGTTGGCACAGCATGGTGTGATGCAAGGGCAAATTAACGGCACCTGTGTTCTGGTGATTCCTCAGGAGTATGAAGGCATGCTGTCACAGTTACAGCATGGTCTGGAAGATGCCTTAAAAGCGCAATGGCCTCAAACCCATTTTAATGTGCAATACGGTGCAGTGGACTCAAATACGCCGTTGTTGATGCAGAATCAACGTAAGCAAAAAGCCTTTAATCGTGCTGTCGAGTTGTTACATCAAGAACCTACGATTAAAAGTCTGGTAGACACTTTTGATGCGGAATTGCACAATATTCAATTGAAGCTTTAAGTAAAATAGACAGAATAGTATTTATTTTTTTACTTTGTAATGATTTAGAGAAGTTAAAAGTGTAATCTATGCTTAAAACTTAAATCATAACGAAATAAAGGTAAAAAATAATGCGTCGTTTACCCGTTTATTTATTACTTGATCCCTCAGGCTCTATGCATGGTGAACCTATAGAAGCCGTAAAAAATGGGGTGCAAATTTTACTTTCGACTTTACGTCAGGATCCTTATGCGCTAGAAACGGCCTATTTATCTTTAATTAGTTTTGATAGTCAAGCTAAACAGTTAGTCCCTTTAACTGAATTGGCTGTCTTTCAAACACCTGATTTACAGGTCACAGGCACCACCGCCTTGGGCGATGCTTTAGCGCTGTTAGCCGATAAAATTGAACAAGAAGTAGCTAAAACTACAGTAGAAGTCAAAGGTGACTGGAAACCTTTGATTTTCATTATGACTGATGGTGTGCCAACAGATGATTGGCGAAAGGGACTGCAACGTTTACAACAGGTTAAAACAGGAGTGATCGTGGCCTGCGCAGCGGGACATGGTGCCGATACTTCAATTTTAAAACAAATCACTGAAGTTGTTGTGGAATTGGCAACTGCAGATTCAAATACGATTAAAGCATTCTTTAAATGGGTTTCTGCCAGTATTTCAACAGGTAGTCAGAAAGTGGATGCCGGACAAAAAGAAGTCACTGGTTTGGGTGATTTGCCACCTCCACCGCCTGAAGTCAACATCGTACTATAAAACAAAGATTAAAGAAGAGGGTAAAACCATGGCTGTGAGTTTAAATAAAGGTCAAGGCATAAGTTTAAGTAAAACTGAAAATAATTTATCTCAAGTAACGATTGGTTTAGGTTGGGATTTTCAGGAACAGAAAAAAGGCTTTTTGGGTGGATTGTTTGGGGGTAAGAGCGCTGAATATGATCTGGATGTGATCGCCTTCCTTGTAGGGAATAATGGCAAAGTCAACAATCTGGGACGAGACGCACAGGGAAATGTCACCTTAGAAAATAGTGATGTTATCTTTTTTAATAATCAAAAGCATTCTTCTGGACATATCTGGTTAACTGGTGATAACCGTACAGGTGCGGGTGATGGTGATGATGAACAAATTATCGTGAAGCTCAATGATTTGGGTCAACAATACCAAAAAGTCGTTTTTGTGGTGCAAATCTATAAAGCTGCTGAAAATAATCAACATTTTGGGCAAGTCAAAAATGCATTCATCCGTGCAGTAGATACCACGGGCAGGGAAATGGTTCGTTTCGATTTGTCGGGCACGGGACAATATGATCAACAGCGTTCATTACTGTTTGCTGAACTTGTCCGTGAATCGGCAGGATGGAAATTTAATGCCGTAGGGCAGGCATCCCAATCTGATTCATTTGTGGAATGGTTAAAACAATACGCTTAAAAATTTGATTTTCGGCTAAAGAAAGGTTTAGAACAACATGCGCCGTTTACCCGTTTATATTTTATTAGATACCTCAGGATCGATGCGAGGTGAGCCAATTCATTCGGTGAACGTCGGCTTGCAGTCCATGTTGAGTGCATTGCGCCAAGACCCGTATGCATTGGAGAGCGTACATTTAAGTATTATTACCTTTGATCTGGAGGCGAAGGTTTATTTACCTTTAACGCCTTTGGATCAAGTACAGCTTGCCGATATTGATGTTCCGAGTGCAGGCGCAACTTTTATGGGTGCTGCACTTGAGTTGCTTGCTGAGCAAGTTAATCAGCAATTACAGAAAAGTACCGATGAGGTCAAAGGAGATTGGCGGCCACTATTGTTTGTGATGACTGATGGCTCACCGTCTGATGTCTATGCTTACCAACAAGCGATTCCTGTCATACAACAGTTAAACTTTGCCAGTATCGTTGCCTGTGCCGCTGGGCCAAAAGCCAAGCAGGAATATCTCCTACAACTGACCGATAAAGTTGTGGTCTTGGATACTATGGACGCGGCCTCTTTTGCAGGGTTCTTTAAGTGGGTGTCTGCCAGTGTCGTGGTGGGAAGCAGTAGTGCAGGGATTTCAGGCTCTGTTTCATTGCCGCCACCGCCGCCCGAAGTTCAATTGGTGTTGTAAATAAAATAAAGAATATATTAAGGATAATCAGAAGATGCGCCGTTTACCTGTTTTTTTCGTATTGGATTGTTCTGAGTCGATGGCGGGGGGGAATATTCAACAGATGCAACAAGGCATCCAGTCGATTATGCAGCAATTACGTCAAGATCCATATGCCTTGGAAACCGTCTATATCTCTGTTATTGCCTTTGCAGGGATTGTTCGAACCTTGGTTCCTTTGGTTGAGGTGTTTGCCTACTATCCTGTGAAATTACCTTTGGGTGGCGGAACACATTTAGGCAAAGCCTTAGAACATTTGATGAATGAATTTGATCGTCATTTGATTAAAACAACGGAAGAAACCAAAGGGGATTGGAAGCCAATCGTCTATTTGTTTACAGATGGTCGTCCGACCGATGAATGTAAAGATGCGATATACCGCTGGCAAAAGAAATATGCACGACGCTGTACGCTGATTGCCTTAGGGATGGGAAAAAATGTTGATTATGCAACGCTCAAGCAACTAACAGAGCACTGTATTGCTTTTGATGAGTTGAATGAACAAGACTTTAAAAAGTTTTTCCAATGGATTAGTGCTTCTGTGGTTGCACAAAGCAAAAGTATTGGGGATGGACAGCAGCAAGATCATTTACCGCCAATTGATGAGCGTTATATGCGTCTGGTCAAAGATCTGCCTGCCAAGAAAACCTTGGTGGATGAAAACTGTGTCACTTTTGTGGGACGCTGTGGCAAGCTGAATCGACCCTATTTAATGAAATTTGAACGTGAAATTCAGTATCAAGCGCCTCAAGATTTAAATATCAACCTGAATTTATATCATTTTCAATTGACCGAATGCTGCAAAATTGATGAGGATTATTTTACCTGGTCTGATCAAACCCAACATCAGCAGCAGATCAATACCACGTTATTACAAGGCACTCCAGAATGTCCGCATTGTTTGGCTGAAACGGCTTTTGCCATGTGTGGTTGTGGCCAATTGATGTGTTATGACGGTTTTAGCGAGGACGTGACCTGTCCATGGTGCCGTCGCCAAGTCAGTTTTGGTTATGGTGGTATGGATGGCTTCGATGTGCAACGAGGACGTGGTTAATCATTAGATTTAGGAAGGGCCATGTCGCAAACTTTAGTTCCTGAAATTCAGACTGCTTTATTGAAAACATTGAAGCAGTTACTACAAGATCAAACTCAACAGACCCCTCTATTACTGGATGGTGATTCTATTGATCAATTGCTGAATAGTAAAAAAATTTATAATGCCTACTATGATTTGGCTGAACAAATTTATACGCTGATGGGGTTTCAATTAGAACAGTCAGCAGCATTTCAGCATTCTTTATTACGTTGCATTCTGGAGCAGGGCCGCTTACCGATTTACATCTCTAACGCTGAAAATATCAATAGCGCTGAATCAAGCCAACCGCTATTCGATCATACGCAAATGATGCAGAATCCAAACAATGAGACTGATGCATTGGAGTCAATTGATCAGCTTGATTTTCTAGACGAGCTTTACTTGTCTCCTCCTGTTGAGCCAGAAAACGAGCTATCTTTTATAAATAATAGCTTTGTCGCTACACCACTTATGACAACGTCATTGTTACTTAGTTTAACTACAGATAACGGCTCAAATAATACCGACCACAATCACAATAATGCCTCAGGAAAACCAAATCATGAGGTGAAAATGGTGAAAAAAATGCCTCATTTTCAGATACCCAATGCACGTGTTGGGCAAGACTATCAAGCGCGTATTCAAATGCAATATCCGGTCAAAGAAGACGTGCTGATTTGTTCTGAATCAATCAAGATTCCAGAAGACTTGGGCATCGTATTTGATGATCAAGCCCAACAATTACAGGGTATTCCGTTGCAAGCAGGTGAGTTTAAACTGGCCTTTCAGTATAAAAACAACGAAGCCGTACAAGCATGGTCTTCCGGTGAGGTGACCTTTATTATTACCGCTGATCCGCGTAGTTTATGGCAGGTCAATGAACCCGATATCAATGAACCTTATCAGAAAGCACATAGTGACCACCAACTGATTCAGACTGAGCATTTTAACCTTGCTGCCTGTAGCCAGCGCGGACGCTCACATGAGCACGCTGGTACTTTCCGTGATGATGATTTTTTAATTGCACGTGTTGCAGAGACTGATTGGTCAGTGTTGATCGTTGCAGATGGCGCTGGCAGTGCTAGTTACTCTCGACAAGGTTCTTTACTTGCGGTGCAAAGTGTAGCCAAAACGCTGACAGATTACCTTGAACAGCATCATCCGCATTTGGATTCTTTGTTGCTGCAATGGCAAGTTGGCAGTGACGATGAAATGACCAAATCTGTTGCACAGCAGATTTATAAAGATTTTCACGATACCTTCTATAAAACAGCCCAAGTGGCGATTGAGACCATTGAGCAGGAAGCCAATTTAAAGCAGGTTGCAGCTAAGGCCTATGCTACGACTTTGTTGGTGGCTGTGGTTAAACAATGCGAGCAAAAAACCTTTATCAGTACTTTCTGGATCGGTGACGGTGCGATTGCTGTATATGCCAAAGATAAAGTGCGTTTAATGGGCAAACCTGATGGTGGAGAGTTTGCTGGACAGACACGTTTCTTAGATCGCAGTTTTGCACAGCAGTTTGCTAGTCGCGTCAATATTGGCTATTACGATGATTGTGAAGCTGTGATTTTAATGACAGATGGTATTTCCGATCCACGCTTTGAAACGGATGCTGGACTCGCGAATCATGAAAAATGGCAAGCATTATGGCAAGAAATTGAACCACAGTTACAGCAACTGCATCCAGATCAGGCTTTATTGGAATGGTCAAAGTTCTTTAGTGCAGGACATCATGATGATCGTACTTTGGCGATTTTATGGAATAAGCCTGTGATTACGGATGTGGAGGATGTTGTCCATGACTAAGATTATCCAATGTCAAACTTTAGATGGTCGGCCAGTCGCATTCGTTGATGAAGTCATTGGCTCAGGAGCAATGAAAGATGTCTATTTTTCACCGGATAAATCTTATGTGGTATGTTTTTTTAGCAAAGAAAAAAACCATTTTTATCAGTCGCATGCTGAGCTGGAAAGACAGAAGGACCGCTTAAAAGAAATTGTCGGCAATAAATGGCAAGGTATTTTCAACAGTGCAGGTGGGGATTACTGGAAAAATGTCTTTTGCTGGCCCGATGGTTTGATTGAATATAATGGTTTATTGGGTATTACAGCCCCAACATACCAAAAACAGTTTTTCTTTGAATATGGTTCTAAAAATAATGACTTTTTAGATATTAAAGGTAAGGAAAAAGAAGGGAAATGGTTTGCCAGTGCCAATAACCAAAATCGGTTTTTAGATGAAAAAGAAAAAGGCAATTGGTCGAATTATCTGCGTATTTGTATTTTGATTGCCCGTGCTGTGCGCCGTATGCATGCAGCTGGTTTGGCACATTCAGATTTATCCTATAAGAATATTTTGATTGACCCAGTAACTGGACGTGCTTGTGTAATTGATGTTGATGGTTTGGTTGTGCCAGGCAAATACCCACCGGATGTGGTGGGGACGCCTGATTTCATTGCGCCTGAAGTGGTGAAAACCAATTACTTTAAAAAGGATGATCCGCAGCGAAGTCTCCCGAATATCATGACTGATCGCCATGCCTTGGCGGTATTGATCTATATGTATTTGCTGTATCGGCATCCGTTGCGTGGTGGTAAAGTCCATGATGTGAATGATCCGCAGCGCGATGAAAATCTGGCAATGGGTGAAAATGCCTTATTCATTGAGCATCCAACTGATTTAAGTAATCGGGTAAAAGTCAGTCAGGTACGTCCAAGTGCTTTACCGTGGGCCGATCCAGAAAAAATTCCATTCACCGTGACAGGTCCTTATTTAAAAGAACTGTTTTTACAAAGCTTTGTAACGGGTTTGCACCAGCCACAACAACGACCTTCAGCCAATGATTGGGAAACGGCTTTAGTTAAAACGGTGGATTTGATTCAACCATGCTTAAATAGTGATTGCGGACAAAAATGGTATGTATTTGATAATACAACAAAACCGGTATGTCCATTTTGTGGCACAGCCTTTAAAGGCAAGCTACCTGTATTGAACCTCTATTCGGCACGTCGAGAAGGCAGCTTTAGACCCGATAACCACCGTTTAATGGTCTGGACCGGGCAATCGCTTTACTTGTGGCATGCCAATAATCTGATTGCGCCGAACGAGCGTCTAACCCCAGAGCAAACTAAACGTGTTGGCTACTTTATTTTTCACCAAAATCAGTGGTGGCTAGTCAATGAAAATCTGCCCGACCTCATGGATGTAGCAACCAAAACAATGATTCCAATTGGCGAAAAAATCGAATTGCTGGATGGAAAACAAATTTTACTTTCGCGTCAGGATGGAGGCCGCTTAGTGGTGGTACAAATGGTGGAATGTGTATGACACAACTAGTGAATGATCCTACTCAGGTTGGCATTGCAGAAAACTCAATCGGGATTTGGTTTACCCAAGCACATTCTTGTCAACGTGATTTAATTTTGGCAGCAAAAACCGCGCCTTTTGATACCCGAATTCATGTGGTGGCATCACATGCAGACGATCGTCCTGAAATTACGTCTGTTGCCGATATTGCTTTACAAGAACCACCTTTGTCAGAGCGAGTCGAGTGGGTTTTACAGCAAGCACAACGCTTAAACGTCAAATTGATCATCGCTGGGCATCATGCTGCAATGTATCTGGCTCAAAAACATCGCTTCGAGCAATTGGGTATTCGACTGATGGCGGGCTGTGATACGGTTGAGCAGATCGAGCAACTGAATGACAAATCCCTGTTCACTCAAATCTGTGTGACTCACGGCTTAGCGGTTGCACCGGCAACCATTGTTGAAAATGCCGAACAATTACAGGATGCATATCATGACTGGCTGCAAAAAGGTGATGTGTGCGTCAAGCCTGCCAAAGGAGTTTTTGCTTCAGGATTTTGGCATTTAGATCCTCATGCGGATGCTTTTGATGTTTTTGCCAATAGCATGAGATTCAAGGCAAATCCTGTAAGTTTTATTGAGAGTTATCGCCAGTTAGAACACCCTCCTGTGTATTTGGTCATGCCATTTCTTGCTGGACTAGAGTGCTCAGTGGATATGTTGTGCATACATGGTCAGGTGCAGGGTGCGATTGCGCGTTATAAACAAAACAATGGTTGTCAGAGTTTGACATTCGAAGATCCTGCGATTGAGTTGGCCTATCAGGTGGCTGCATTATTTGGTTGTGATGGGCTAGTGAATATGCAAGCTCGATATAATGATCAACAGCAGTTGTATATTTTGGAGGTCAACTCTCGGCCGTCAGGTGGCATTGCACATACCTTTATGAGCGGTATGAATTTGGTACATTTGGCGATTGCTCAAGCTTTAAAGCTCAATTATCAACCTGAAAAGATGCAAAGTTCGATTACTGTACGCAGCATAAGTCAGAGTATTTGTGTAATATAAAGACCATTATGTATATTATTTTAACCTAGATTTAAGAATTATATGATTGAGATTGAATTACAACGCGGTAAATTGGATTTACAGCCCGATGAAAATAGCCATTGGAAATGGCAGGATTTACTCGGTTTTGCTGAGCGAATAAATCCGAAAAGAGCTTTTTTATTTGTTTCAAAAGTCTTGGGAAGACATATTCCGGTTAGCCCTCAGGTGATGCGTCATGCGTTTACTGATTTAGCCCAACTGGTCCCGAGCGATTTACCAGAGCCAATCTTGGTGATTGGGATGGCAGAAACTGCGGTGGGTTTAGGTGCAGGTGTACATCAAGTCCTGCAAGAACGCTATCCAGATGCATTTTATGTCACCACGACGCGTCATCCGGTTGAAGGTGCACCGTTATTGGCGCGCTTTTTAGAAGAACATAGCCATGCGCAAGATCAATTGCTGTATGGATCTCCTGATACTGATATCCAAAAGAAAATTTTAGCCAGCAAAAGTATTGTATTGGTTGATGATGAAGCTTCTACAGGAAAAACTTTCATCAATTTAGTGTCTGCATTACAGGCAGCTGGTTTTGATCAAATTTCCCATATTGTGACGGCCACATTGGCAGATTGGTCATCAGGTATTCATATTGCTGGATTACATTGTCAGTCCGTGGCATTGATGACAGGTAAATGGCAGTGGCAGGATGCCGAAAATCCGCCACAGATCAACATGCCCAAAGTTGATACCGTGGCATTTGGTGAGTATGCAACCTTGTCTGAACCGACTTGGGGACGGTTACCGATTCAGGATACGTCTGCCTATATTCGTTTGAAGGTCGAACCTCAGCAACGGATTTTAGTGTTGGGAAGTGGTGAATATGTCTGGTCTTCATTCTTATTGGCTGAAGATTTGCAACGTCAGGGCGCAGAGGTAAAATTTAGTGCAATCACTCGCTCACCGATCGCCGTAGGCCATGCAATTCAGTCTGCTTTGGCTTTTTCAGATAACTATGGCTTGGGGATTCAGAACTTTGTTTACAATATCAATCCATTAGAGTATGACCGAATCTTGATTACAGTGGAAACCTGTGCTGATTCAGTTGCCAATAGCCTATTAGACGCAATTCCAAATGCTGAAGTCATCAGCGCAGTAGAATTTCCACATCAAACTTTTAATCTGTGTAGTGCAAATGACTAATTTCTTATTTGACGCGCAAAATATTGCAACGCCACTGATGCTGGTTGATCTGGATGATACTCTATTCCAGACCCATCGCCGTATTGTTCCCCAAGCTGACTTTAAAATGGTCACCACGGACAAACAGGGACAAGCATTGGCGTATATGAACCCAATTCAGCAGCATTTTGTGCAGTGGTTGTTGCATAGTACTCATCTGATTCCTGTCACGGCACGAAGTGCCGAAGCATTATCTCGGGTACACTTACCTTTTCAGTATGGGGCAGTCTGCTCTCATGGCGGCACCGTACTGAATGCAGATTTCAGTGTAAATCTGGATTGGCATGCACAGATGCAACATGCATTGGCCCCTTATCAAGCACGACAACAGGCTTTGATTGAGGTGGTACAACAACAGGCAACCCATTTTGGTTCTATCCGTACTTGGGTGGTCGAAGAGCAAGGTTTGGGCTTATACGTGGTGGCCAAGCAAAATACCGAAAATGATAATCCTTATGCACCGAATTTCTTACCAGAACTATTAAATAGCTTAAGCCCAGATGTATTGGATGGGTTCTATTTTCATTTAAATGGCAATAATTTGGCTTTGATTCCAGAACCGGTAAGTAAAGCCAATGCAGCTCGTTTTTTATTGCAACAGTTTGCGTCTCAACAACGCCCGATTCTCGGTTTTGGCGATAGTCTGTCCGATGTAGAGTTTTTAAATCTTTGTCATTGGTGGGGCATGCCAAACCACAGTCAATTGAATCGTTGGGTAAAACATAATTTGACGCAGCAATATAAACAAGAAGGATATTATGGCGATTATCAATAAAGATAAAGCAAATGAATTAATTTTAAAACAAGGGTTTAGCGGTAGTTACCAATCGGAACAAGTGACTTTTTTACTTAAAAGGACGCATATTGAACCAACCGATACCATCGAAAAAGAACGCCTGATTCAATCTGGCGAGAAGCATTATTCGCAAATGATCAGTTTGGAGAGTGCACCGACCGAACGTCATTTACAGTTGTTTGAACAGGCCATGCAGCAAGGGCAACTGCGTTTGGCCCAAGAAGTTCAGCAATTGGCACAAAGCTTGATTGCACAATTCAAGGAGCCAATTGTATTGGTGAGCTTTGTACGTGCAGGCGTACCCTTAGGTGTACTGCTTTATCATGCAATACAGGATTTAGGCTGTGACTGTGTACATTATGGCATCAGCATTATTCGAGATCGTGGCATCGATTTTGCGGCATTGGAAACCATTATTGCTAAACATGGACACGAATCGATTGTATTTGTGGATGGTTGGACGGGTAAAGGCGCAATTCGTCAGGAATTACAGCGTAGTCTAGGCAATGATGCTCGTTTTGCAAGTCGACCTTTACCGTTGGTGGTGTTATCTGATATTGCTGGTTGTGCATGGTTGGCGGCCAGTGGTGAGGACTGGCTGATTCCATCTGGTATTTTGGGTTCGACTATTTCAGGTCTTATTTCCCGCAGTATTTGTGAAGGCGAAACCTTGAGTGCCGAGGAAATCACTGCCGAGAATATCGATCAATGGCATCGTTGTATCGAATATAGCCATTTAAAAGAATTTGATATTTCACAACAGTTTATTCAGCGAATTAACCAGATTCGCACACAGCTTAATCCACAACCTAATGCAGTCTGGGCGGAAACACAACAACAGGCACAACAAGATCAAAGCCAGCAGGTGGTACAGAAACTGGCCCAAGAATACGACATTCAAAATATTAATCGGATAAAACCGAGTATTGCTGAAGCAACCCGAGCAATTTTAAGACGGGTGCCTGATCTGGTGTTACTTCGCGATGCCGATGATGTAGATACCCGCTTATTACGTCATTTAACTCAAATCACAGACACGCCAGTACAAGTGGTGGGTGATCAAATTGCGCCGTATAGAGCGATTACATTGATTCAAAAATTGGGGAAAGGATAATTTTATGTTATCTGCATTATCTTTAGGGGCAACATTATATATGCCTGCCACACGTCCAGATTTATGGGCTGTGGTGAAGGGTGAAAAATATCCAGAGCTACGTTCCTTGGTGATTTGTCTAGAAGATGCCATTACTGAGCCGGAAATAGAATTTGCCAAACAAAATCTCAAACAGCTATTACAGCAAATTCAGCAGCAACAGCGCCTTGAACACCATCCGAGAGTTTTTATCCGACCACGTCATATTGCAATGGCCGCGGAGTTGGCCGAATGGAATGAAATTACGGCCCTAGATGGAATGGTCTTACCTAAGTTCGGCTTAGCCAGTTTTAAGCAATGGCTTAGCGTTCTTCCGCCAGATCTTCATTATATGCCTACGCTTGAAACTGCTGATAGTTTTGATATGGGGCAAATGAAAGAGCTGAGACAAGCCTTGCCAGAATTCCATAACGTATTGGTACTTCGGGTCGGAGGGAATGACTTATTGAATTGTTTGGCTTTGCGTCGCCCAACTGATATGACCTTATATCAAACTCCAGTCGGCACACTCATTGCGAATCTGGCAGGTCAGTTTTTACCTTATGGTTTTGCACTGAGCGCGCCTGTGTGTGAGCATTTTAGTCAGGTGAAATTGTTGCAGGATGAATTATATCTGGATTTACAGCATGGTTTATCGGGTAAAACCGTGATTCATCCTGCACAGATCTCGATTGTACATCAGGCTTATCAGGTCAATGAAATCGAGTTAAAACAAGCGCAAGGTATTTTACTCGATGGCAGCAAGGCGGTATTTGCCTGTCATGGCAGTATGCTTGAACCCGCAACCCATCGTCGTTGGGCGGAAAGGATTTTAGAACGGGCAAGAGTGTTTGGTCTAAAAGTATAAAATCAAAAATATAGGAGTAATCGATGCAACAACTGATTACAGGGGCCAATCTGGCATTAAGCCAGTCACAGTGCCAAGTGAAAATTAAAACCACGTTAGCCGCTCATATTGGTTTAGATGTCACCGCTTATGTCTTGAATGCTCAGGCGAAGGTTCGTGGTGATGCAGACATGATCTTTTATGGGCAAAAGCAGACACCGAACCGTAGTGTAGAATTGGTTGAGGCGACAACAAAAGCACCGTATATCGCGCAATTTAATCTGAACACACAATTGTTTGATGCGGATATCAGCAAACTTGCAATGTGTGCAACGATTGATGGACAAGGTGCAATTAATGCGATTCAAGATATTCAAATTGAATTATGGGAACATGGACAGCTCACGGCTACAGCAACGGTAAAAAGTGCTGAAAAGACTGAAAAAGCACTGATTTTGGCCGAAGTTTATCGTCATAAAGACCAGTGGAAATTCCGCTTCGTTAATCAAGGCTTTAATGGTGGTTTACAACCGCTAGCTGAACATTTTGGGGTAGAAGTTAGTGATCAAGCTACGATGCCTGAGCCTGTACCTCAACCTGTACCTGCACCAGCCCCTCAGCCTAAAATTAATTTAAGCAAAATTACCCTAGACAAACGCAACAGCCAGATTAATTTACAGAAACAGGCTCAAGGTTTTGGTGAGATTAAAATTAATCTCAACTGGAATCAGCGGACTCAACCGGCACAATCAGGTGGTTTCTTTAAAAAATTGCTTAACCAGAATCAAGGTATTGATTTGGACTTAGGTTGCCTATTCGAGATGCAAGATGGTAGCAAGTCGGTGATTCAGGCCTTAGGAGGGAAATTTGGTGATTTTAATGATTTTCCCTTTATCCAGCTTTCTGCCGATGACCGTACTGGTGCATTAAAAGAAGGTGAGTGGCTCAGAATTAATGGCCAACATTGGCAGCAGATTCGCCGTGTGGTGTTATTTGCCTTTATTTATGAAGGCGTGCCGAACTGGGCTGAAACTGATGCCGTGGTCACGATTTATGTTCCCGATCAGCCACCGATTGAAATCCGCTTGACCGAAGGACAACCTTTGGGAATGTGTGGCATTGTTGAGTTGGTGAATCAAGGCGGCAGTATTCAAGTACAACGTCATGTGCGTTATGTGCCTGGCCATCGTGAATTGGATCAAGCCTTTGGCTTTGGTCTACGCTGGGTTGCAGGCAGTAAATAAAGTTGATATTTGAGTATAGATTAGATAACAACAATTTTGATACCTAAGTAGACATCATTGAAACTATTGAATTTTAAGTGTTCAAACGAGGAGAAAAAACAAAATGGCAATTAGTTTAAATAAAGGTGGAAATTTATCCCTAAGCAAGACAGATCCAAATTTAGTTCGCATTTTAATTGGATTGGGCTGGGATGAACGTGCAACTGATGGCGCAGCATTTGACTTGGATGCGAGTGCATTCTTATTAACCGCAACAGGTAAAGTACGTGGTGATCATGACTTTATTTTCTATAACCAACTGAAATCTCAAGATGGTTCTGTAGAGCACACAGGTGATAACCGTTCGGGTCAAGGTGATGGCGATGATGAAACCTTATTGGTTGATCTGTCAAGAGTTTCTGCTGAAATTGAAAAAATTGCGATTACCGTGACGATTCATGATGCGCAAACACGTGGTCAGAATTTTGGACAGATTGCCAATGCCTTTATTCGTGTCGTAAATCAAGACACCAATGTAGAAGTGGTTCGTTTTGATTTGGCAGAAGATTATTCAACTGAGACAGCCATGGTGTTTGGCGAGGTCTATCGACACAATGGTGAGTGGAAATTTAAAGCTGTTGGTCAGGGCTATTCTGGTGGGCTTGCTGCAATGTGCCAACAATATGGTATTCAGGTCGGCTAAGGTTCTCATTTCAACATATAAATGATGAATAGCTTCATGCTGTTTAAAAAAGGAAAAAAATGAAACACTTTCGTTTCTCAATTATTTTTACCGTAATCTGTCTCGGGTTATCGGCATGGTGGGGCTTTACGCATGGCCCGAATGCTGGTTTCTCGATGATGCTCAAAGTATTGGTGATTACGACTGTACTGGCAGTTATGGAAGTTTCCTTGTCTTTCGATAATGCTGTTGTGAATGCATCAGTACTCAGAAACTGGGATGAGTTCTGGAAAAAACTATTCCTTACTGTCGGGATTTTAGTTGCTGTATTTGGTATGCGTTTGATCTTCCCACTTTTGATTGTTGGCGTAACTGCTGACATGGGCATGATTGAAGTGGCAAAACTGGCACTGAATGATCCAAAAACCTATTCAGAAAAGTTACTTGCTCACCATGCTGAAATTGCAGCCTTTGGTGGAATGTTCTTACTTTTAGTGTTCTTAAACTTCTTGTTTGATGACGGTAAAGATACTCACTGGTTCCATTGGCTGGAAACACATTTATCCAATCTTGCCAATATTCCTGCCATGTCAGTATTCGTAGCACTGATTGCTTTATTGATCATGGCTGCATTTGTTCCTGAGCAGCAAAAGCTAATCGTAATTGTCGCTGGGATCTGGGGCATTGTGGTCTATATCGGCGTGCAAGTGCTGGGTCATTTACTTGAGGGTAGCAGTGAAGAGGATGAAGCTGACGAAAAACAGGCTTCTGGTGCTTCAACTAATATCATAAAGGCTGGTATTGGTGGTTTCCTCTATCTCGAAGTATTAGATGCTTCGTTTAGTTTTGATGGCGTGATTGGTGCGTTTGCGATTACAAGTGATGTGGTTGTGATTATGTTAGGTCTGGCAATTGGGGCAATGTTTGTACGTTCGATGACGATTTATCTGGTTGAGAAAGGCACATTGGAGGCTTTTATCTATCTAGAGCATGGCGCACATTATGCGATTGGTGCTTTGGCAGCAATTATGCTTTATACCGGAACAGGTGGTCATGTGCCTGAAGTGGTCACAGGCTTGATTGGTATTGCATTTATCATTTGGGCTGTATTGTCTTCGATCGCTTACAGTAAACAACAAACACAAGCTTGATAAAAATGCATGGATACATCATTTATATGATATCCATGATCTAAATGAAATAAACAATGAGTTGAAATTTAATAAGGAGAAACTCAAATGGCAATTAGTTTAACCAAAGGTGGTAACGTTAGCTTAACTAAAGAAGCGCCTGGTATTACCAAAACAACTGTTGGTTTAGGTTGGAATCCACGCGTGACTGATGGTGCTGCATTTGACTTAGATGCAATTGCATTCTTAGTCAATGAAAGTGGTAAGGTTCGTGCCGATAATGACTTTATTTTCTTTAATAACTTAAAGTCATCTGATGGTTCTGTGGTTCACAATGGTGATAACCGTACAGGTGAAGGCGATGGTGATGACGAAACCCTAAGTATCGATTTAAGCAAAGTTCCTGCTGACGTTGCAAAAGTGATCTTTGCGGTTACGATTTACGAGGGGCAAACCCGTAACCAAAACTTTGGACAAGTTGCGAATGCCTACATTCGTGTAATTAACGATGCGGGTGGTACTGAAATTGCACGTTATGACTTGTCTGAAGACAGCAGCACTGAAACTGCAATGATCTTTGGCGAACTTTATAAACACGGTAGCGAGTGGAAATTCCGCGCAATCGGTCAAGGTTTTGCTGGTGGCTTAGGGCCATTAGCGGCTTCTTATGGTGTTTCTGTTTAAGATGCCTGTGGAAGATAGTGTTTAGGCACTATCTTCTTTTTCGATATTTATAAATGATAAAAATAGGTTATTCCTTAATATGTTGAATTTAGTTCGCGGACAAAAAATAAAACTAACTGATGTTTTACAGGGGCAATCCTCTTTTTATATCCAGATTCAATACCAAGCAGCTTTTGATTTAGATATCGCCAGCTTTGGACTTGATCCGCAGTATCGTTTAAGTGATGAGCGATATATGACCTTTTACAATCAGCCTGAAACGCCATGTCAAGCTGTTAGGCTGATTGAAAACCAAAATAAATGCAGTCGCTTTTTAGTTGATTCTGCAAAATTACCTGCAAGTATTCAACATTTGGTTTTGACCGCTGCAATTGATGGCCAGAATGTCATGTCGCAATTACAGCAAGCCACGATTCAAATTCTTAACTTGCAGTTACAGCCGATTGCTGAACTGAAGTTAGATGGCGGATTCTTTGATCAAGAACGTGCCACCATGCTGATCGAGATTTATCGAAAAGACGGTATTTGGCGTTTGGCTGCAATCGGGCAAGGTTTTAATGCCGGACTTGCTGCTTTAATTCAACATTTTGGTGGAGAAGTTGCTGAAGAGCCAGCAACACAGACTGCACCAGCAGACCCGCAATCGAATATAGATTTAAAGAAAAAATTATCTTTACAAAAAGCTGAAAAAACGGGCAATGCTTCCATTATCGATCTGACCAAAAAGTCACTGGTTCAGTTGGAAAAGAAAAACTTGCTGGGCGTGACTGCACGTGTTGCGCTGGTCTTGGATGCCTCTGGATCAATGGATGGCCAATATCGCCGTGGCGATGTACAAAAGGTGGTAAATCGCTTAATGCCACTGGCTATTCATTTTGATGACGATGGCAGTTTCGAATGCTGGGCTTTTGCCGCTAAGACGACACAACTGGATGATGTTACTCTTAACAATGTCAATGATTTCATTAATACCACCCAACGCGGTTGGAAGAACTGGCAAGTTGGGGCTCGTTATAATGAGGAGATTCCAGCGATTGAAGCTGTGATTAACTATTTCCAGAAATTCAAAGATCAAATCCCGACCTATGTTTTATTCATTTCAGATGGTGGCGTGGGTAGCCGTCGACAAATGCAGAAAATATTATCGCAAGCGGCCAAACTCCCAATTTTCTGGCAATTTGTCGGCATTGGTGGACGAGACTACGGTGCGTTAGAAAAACTAGATGAAATGTCGGGACGGATTGTCGATAACTGTAATTTCTTTAGTCTGGATCGGATTGATAGTGTTTCAGATGAACGTCTATATGAATTGTTATTACAAGAATTTCCTGATTGGTTAAAGGCTGCGAAGCAACATCAGATTGTTAGAAATTAAAAGGAACAAACAATGGCACAGTTTAGCTTAGTCGGTTCACCCGAACCGTTCCTGCATGTATCCATGCGTCGTGGCGACAAAATCTATTGCGAAAGTAATGCCATGGTGATGATGGAAGCTCCTCTGGAGTTAAAAGGACGTTTGCAGGGTGGTTTGATGCAATCCTTATTACGTCGTTTCGCCAATGATGAATCGTTGTTTCAGCAACATATTGAAGCAGTACGCGGTGATGGCGACTGTCTGTTATCGGCAGCGTTGGATGGCGATATGCAGATTCTGGATGTGGGAGCGACTCAGTATGTACTCAGCGATGGTGCTTTCGTAGCAGCGCATGATTCAGTTGAAGTCAAAGCGCGTTTAAACAGTAGTATTGGCGGTGCATTTTTTGGTAATACAGGCGGTTTTCTAGTAATGGAAACCAGCGGGCAAGGCCAAGTGGTGGTCTCTGGCTGTGGCACCTTGTTTGAACTAGAAGTTGAACCAAACAAAGAAGTCATTATTGATAATGGCCATGTGGTTTGTTGGGATGCGCGTCTAAATTATAATTTATCTGTATCCACCTCACAAAATAGCGGTTTTCTTGGCAATTTGGTCAATAGCGTGACCAGTGGCGAAGGCATGGTGTTACGTTTCTCAGGTCAGGGTAAAGTGGTGATTTGTTCTCGAAATCGCAATAATTTCCTGCAGTGGTTAACATCAAAGTTAAACTTAAACCGTAGTCAATCCAATTAAAAACAATCATTTTATCCAGAGGAGTAAAAAGTATGGGAATCAATTTAGAAAAAGGTCAGAAAATCAGTTTGCAAAAAGCTGATGGCAGCAGCTTACAACAGATCTTTTTAGGTGTGGGATGGGACGTTGCAAAAAGCAAAGGCTTTTTCGGTTTTGGTGGTGGCGGAGATATTGACCTTGATGCTTCTGTAATTTTGTTTGATGATAATAAACAAGTCGTAGATGTGGTTTATTTTGGTCAGTTACGAAGTAAAGATGGCAGTATCCAACATTCAGGTGACAATCTGACTGGCGATGGTGAGGGCGATGATGAGGTGATTCGTGTTAACCTCAACCAGATTCCTGCACAAGTAAAATCTTTAGTATTTACCGTAAGTAGCTTCCGTGGCCAGACCTTCGAGAAAGTTGAAAATGCATTCTGCCGTTTGGTTGATCAATCAAACAATCAGGAAATTGCCAGTTATAAACTATCTTCACAAGGTGCCCATACAGGCTTGATCATTGCCAAAATTTATCGCCATAACGATGCATGGAAAATGCATGCGATTGGTGAAAATGTACATGGTCGTACTTTCCAGGATATCGTGCCTTATGCTTTACCACATATCTAATGATTTAGATTGATCAGGGCATGCCTCAACATTGTTTTGAACGATGTTGAGGCATGCTTATTTCTACGATCTGAAATTAAAATACATAGTGCTTTAAAACTTCCCGCATTTTCTCTGGAATGGCGGTACTTTTTCGATTTTTACGATCAACGAAGACATGCACAAAATGACCTTGTGCCGCTGCTTGCGGCTGACCTTGTTTAAAAATCGCCAGCTCATAGCGAAGTGATGAATTGCCAATTTTGCCAATCGCCACACCCACTTCAATCATTTCCGGAAATGACAGTTCCTGTAAAAAGCTACAAGCCGAATCTACCACCAGACCAATAATTTCACTGTTGTGAATATCAAATCCGGTTTTTTGAATCAGCAATGAATTGGCAGCGGTATCGAAATAACTATAGTAAGTGACATTATTGACGTGACCATAGATATCATTATCAGCCCAACGGGTCTGGATCGGAAAAAAGAATTTAAATTGTTTTCGTGTTTTTAAAACGGGTTTACTCATGCGTAGATCGCCTGATAAATCTGTAAAGCATCTTGTTCGGTCATTTCTCTTGGATTATTTTGCAAGAGGCGGGTTTGTAGCATGGCATCTTTCGCCAATTGGACCAGTTTGGCCTCTGGAACATCCAGATCTTTTAATTTCAGAGTCAGGCCACTTTGATCCAGATGGTTTTGCATATGATCAATAAACAGGTCACATAAGCCATCGGTACATCCCGTACTGCGTGGGTCCAGAAGTTGCATGAGCTCGGCATAATGCTGTTTGGCTTTGGGCGCATTGAATTTTAACACTTCTACCAGAACCAACGCATTGGTATGCCCATGCGAAAGATGAAAATGTCCACCTAATGGATAAGCAAGCGCATGCACTGCGCCAACGGGTGCATTGGCAAAAGCCTGACCTGCCAGCATTGAACCTAGCAGCATATTCTGGCGTGCTTCCAGATCGGCACCATTCTTGAGGACTTTTGCCAGATTCTGATTCAGTAATTTGAGTGCATTCTTCGCCAGCATATCGGCATAAAAGTTTTTCTTAATATTCGAGGTATACGCTTCAATCGCATGCACCATGGCATCGATACCCGTTGCCGCCGTGATATGGGCAGGGAGTCCTTGTGTGAAAGTAGCATCTAAAATGGCAACATCGGCATAGAGAATCGAAGAAACCACGCCCATTTTGGTAGTGGCTCCTGTGGTAACAATCGAGATAGGAGTCACTTCTGAACCGGTACCTGCCGTGGTTGGAATCAAGATAAGAGGTAAGCGCGGTGCTTTTGCCTGGTTCACGCCATAGATTTCACTCAGCTGCTGTTGCTGCGCTGGATGTGCAAGCAAAGCGATGATCTTGGCCACATCCATGGAACTACCGCCACCAAAACCTATGATGACATCGATCTTTTCCTGTTTGGCAAAATCCACGGCTTCCAGAACAATATGTTCAGGGGGATCGGCCTGAATATCTGAATAGATGAGATGTGCCAGATCAATTTCTTTTAAAATCTCAAGAATAGGTTGATGCAACTGATGCTGAATCATGCCGGCATCGGTCACGATCAGGGCGTTATGATAGTTGTGTTGGGTTAAAATATTTTTAAGTTCTTGTATCGAACCTAGCCCCGCAATGATGTTGGGAACGGTTTGAAATTGAAACGGGTTCATACATACATCCTTATTTTTTCATCATACATACATCATTTTTTATAATGTGACTTTAGGTCATTGCTCCAATAAATTAACATAAGATGCGTTTGAACAGTGTAATTTTAAACGCTACCTGTCTTCCCGAATAAGGAATGTATTCTATAAATTTAGGGTTTTAAATAATTGAAAAATATTTATTTTTAAGATTTTTGTGACTGAGAAACTGACTGGTTCGAATAAAGAGTAGTCTATTCGATAAATGAGAGTGATAAGCGCATCTTGTTCAGGATCTTGCTTGGTCGTGAAATTGAGAGAGGTATCAGCGCCTTTACATCAAGATGAGGCATTTTCAAGCTGTAGCAATTTACAACCGCAAGAGAGTGAGTCATGAATACGAGCAACCGATCGACCACCAAGCTGAGTTGTGGCGTCACCTGTAATAATGATAGATACACAACTGTGTTTGGGGCAGGTTGCCTCATCGCCAATACAGGCAATCGCTTGGCCATTGATTGAAAAGTTTTGATTGCCTGTGATGACTTTACCGCCACCAGTTGTAGGACACCCTACAACGATATATCGCGTT
Source organism: Acinetobacter sp. 1000160 (assembly GCF_000588715.1). Classification (NCBI taxonomy): domain Bacteria; kingdom Pseudomonadati; phylum Pseudomonadota; class Gammaproteobacteria; order Moraxellales; family Moraxellaceae; genus Acinetobacter; species Acinetobacter sp. 1000160. Next base: position 131,165 of record NZ_JFWP02000001.1, read on the forward strand.
GGCATAATAAACTTTACTCACAGTAGCAATTTTCCACGGCATATTATCAAATAAGTATAGACAGTTCTGTCTATTGACCAGCCAGTCTAGAACATTCTGATGCGAGTAGGTTTGAGGTTGATAGACTGTAATCGGGTAAATAGCTGAGATTTAATCATTTAACTTTTTAAAAGAAGATAAATTTAAAAAATTAATGTTAAGCAGTGGGCATTTTATGAAAGCAAAATATTTAGCTTAAATGAGTTGTTTGTATATATGGATATGCGTATATTTATATGAAAGTATGTATTGAGCTTGAAAATGAATCAAACTGATTTTTTTAAATGTCTTTCAGATCAAACCCGCTTGGATATTTTGAGGTTAGTTGTCGCTAAAAACAGTATTTGTGTCTGTGAACTCACAGAACAACTTGAACTGAGTCAACCGAAAATTTCTCGACACTTAGCCCTATTAAGAAACCTTTCCATATTACTAGACGAAAGAAAAGGGCAGTGGGTGTATTACAGCTTAAATCCGGATCTGCCTGAATGGGCACTGTCTGTTCTAAGCGTTATTGCGAATCAGGATGACGAGAAAATAATAAATGCAAACGTTAATTCGACTCAGTTAATTCAATGTGAGTAAACACAATGAAATTTTTATTCCTATGTACCGGTAACAGTTGCAGAAGTATCCTTTCAGAAGTTTTATTTAACCACCGCGCAGCTGATGGCTGGAAGGCATTTAGTGCTGGCAGTAAACCATCCGGACAAGTTCATCCCCTAACAATCGAAACGCTTGAGAATATGGGGATTTCCACACAGGGATTGTGGAGTAAAACCGTAGATGACTGTGAGCAATATCAAGCTGATGTGGTCATCACAGTTTGCGACGCAGCAGCACAGGAAGCTTGTCCGCTTTATTTGGAGGGGGCAATCAAAGCTCATTGGGGCCTAGCTGATCCTTCACATTTGGATTTACCGAAAGAACAAAAGCTAAAAGCATTCCAAGTGACTGTGGATCATATCAATCGTCGTTTAGATGCTTTATTCGCACTGGACACAGTAAATATGACACGCCCTGAATTGATTTCCGCAATCAATCACATCTCAGATATTGAATGAGAAGCTCATGGCTCAACCCAGATTATCATTTTTAGATCGCAATCTTACGCTATGGATTTTCATTGCCATGGCCTTAGGGATTGCGATAGGTGGGTTGTTCCCACAAGCTTCCGTTACTTTGGATCAAATGAGTGTGGATTCAGTCAATATCCCGATTGCAATAGGGTTAATTCTGATGATGTATCCACCTTTGGCCAAAGTGGACTATGCGGCTCTACCACAGGTCTTTAAAGACAAGAAAACATTGACACTTTCCTTAGTGCAAAACTGGGTGATTGCACCTGTTTTAATGTTTTTATTGGCTGTCATTTTTTTGCATAGTTATCCTGAATATATGACCGGCTTAATTCTTATTGGATTGGCACGCTGTATCGCCATGGTTCTGGTATGGAACGGTTTGGCCTGTGGTGATCATCAATACGTTGCTGCCTTGGTCGCTTTTAATAGTCTCTTCCAGATTTTATTTTTTAGTACATATGCTTGGTTGTTCTTGACGTTGTTACCACCTTTTTTTGGTGTGGCAGGGCAAGTGATCAATGTTGATTTCTGGACAGTCACCCATGCGGTACTGGTTTATCTAGGTACCCCTTTTTTCCTTGGCTTTATAACACGATTGACTATGGTTCGAGCTAAGGGCTTAGATTGGTACCAAAATGTCTTTTTGCCTAAAATCAGTCCACTGAGTTTATTGGCTTTATTGTTTACGATTGTGGCGATGTTTAGCTTGAAAGGTGGGGAAGTTGTGAGTCTGCCTTTAGATGTCATTCGTATTGCGATCCCGCTCACAATCTACTTTGTGATGATGTTTTTTATCAGCTTTTTTATGAGCAGGGGGATGGGGAATGACTATGCTAAAACCACAGCAATTTCTTTTACGGCCACAGGGAATAATTTTGAGTTGGCGCTGGCAGTAGCGATTGCAACCTTTGGCTTAGCTTCGCCAGTTGCTTTTACCACAGTGATTGGTCCATTGGTTGAAGTGCCTGTTTTGATTGCTTTAGTCAGTGTGTCTTTGTGGCTTAGAAAAAAGTTTTTTAAAGAATAGGTGTAATTTTTATGACTCTCCCAAATGTAGATATGAATCTTCTTGATTAACCTACTTTAGAAAATGTACAAGCTAAAAAGCTTGATCATCCACCACGTATTTTGCTGTTGTATGGATCTAACCGCGAACGTTCATACAGCCGATTAGCGGTGTTGGAAGCAGGACGGATTCTGGAGCAGTTTGGTGCTGAAGTAGAAATCTTTCATCCTAAAGGCTTGCCTTTACCTGAAGATGCGGACACTGAGCATCCAAAGGTTAAAGAGTTACATGAGCTATTGGCTTGGTCAGAAGGTATGGTGTGGTGTTCACCTGAACGGCATGGTTCTATGAGCTCAATTTTTAAATCACAAATTGACTGGATTCCGCTTGCTGGCGGTTCGATTCGTGCAACTCAAGGCAAAACGTTGGCATTGATGCAAGTCAGTGGAGGGTCTCAGTCGTTTAATAGCGTGAATCAGATGCATATTTTGGGGCGCTGGATGCGCATGATTACGATTCCAAACCAATCTTCGATTCCTAAAGCATTTTTGGAATTTGAAGAGGATGGACGTATGAAAGCTTCTTCTTACTACGACCGCATTGTGGATGTGATGGAGGAACTCTATAAATTTACGTTACTTACGCGTGGACAAAGTCAGTACCTCACAAATCGTTATTCAGAGAGAAAGGAATCTGCTGAACAGCTTTCACAAAGGGTGAATCAGCGCGCGCTATAAGTTGATAACTTCAAATTAATTATTTAAACGCTCTTTTCAATCTTATAAGAGCGTTTTGATTTTAATTATTGATGTTCAACAATTTATCCCATCTGCATGGATTTTTATTTAATTTATCTGTATGCATACATCACTTCTATTGGCTATGAAGTAGCAGGACTTTGTCCATCTTTAGCTAATCCCGTAGGATGGATGGGATCGTAATTGATATGTGGATAAATTTATAAGCTATTGATCTTATAAAACGATATGAGGACATCTTTCTTGAGTTTTGGCATTACAAATTCAATTAAAATGCATGTCGAGAGTGAAGTTAAAAGCATCCAAAAAACTTCTAATGAATCAGTCAGTAGGAATAATAGCGAGTAATATGCAAACACGCATAATAAACTGATGGCAATATGCTTAAAATATAGGGTAATAAAAACTGAATATAGAACGGATGAAAATAACAGATTGAAGTTTTTATTCATTCCGATTTTATCAAACAAGATGATCAATACAGAAATAACGATTACCGAAACAGCAAAAATAAAAAAATTCTTGATTATATTCATCGTTTTACCTCTATTACTGATCATAAGAAAATCCCTACCTTTAAGGGCCTCATCTCAAAGGTAGGGAGTGGGTCTACACCATTATTTAAAGTAAGCCTTTATATGGGTTTTTATCGTTTAAAATGATCATGGCTATTATCTTAAACTCAATAAAAATAATGGATTATCGAAATGCCGGTGTATGAGAAAATTATAGGGATTGGAAAATGGATCGGTATAAGCTTTGGCGTACATGATTATGAGAAATATCGTACATTTGATTAAAAAATAACCATAATGTTTCAGCAAATATTCATTAATTCATAGTGAAATCAATTTTTTATTTTTAATCGATAAATTTCTAAAAAAAATCGATTAATATTTTTTAACAGAAGGCTGGTAGATGACATACAGAAAGCTGGAAAAAATAAAAATAGCATTAAAAAACAAAAGCCTGTATGGTGGTTATTAAGCTTTGTATACGTGGACATAAAACACTATAACTCCCTCATTTAAGTGAATTATTTGTCTATCTCCCTTTAATTTTTTAGATGTGAGCACGTCCCAGATGGAATTCGTTAGAGTTTTATATGCAAGTAAGGCGACAAATATCTATCCTGACCTGAAACAGGATTTATTAACAATTCTTGATACAGCAGTTGATTTTAATTCTCGTAATGATATTACGGGTGTTCTTTACTATGGCCATGGATATTTTGTTCAATGCTTGGAGGGGCGTAAAAGTAAAGTAGATGAACTTTTTTATCAGAAAATTTTAAAAGATGATCGCCATAAAAACTGCGAAATTTTATTTTATCAAAACTGCGATTTCGGACTATTTAAGCACTGGAATATGAAATTTGCACCCATCAATAAAAGATTGAGTGATTTTTTCCTGGAACATCATAGAGACGATTTTAATCCATTTTTACTGACCACAGACTCAATATCTTCATTCATAACGCTTCTTGCTGCCGAATATGCAACCGAACCCTATGCCTTTGAGCTAAATGATTAAAAGTCAATTGATTCATAGCATGCAATAGGTAAGAAAAACATGAAAATTCAATTGTGCTATGCAAGTTCACGACAAGGTCTGGCTGACGATTTGATTGATGATCTCAGTAATATCCTGACCAGAGCCAGAGACTTTAATGCAAAAAATCTGGTGTTTGGCGTACTGTATTATGCAAATAATGCATATTTCCAATGTCTGGAAGGGGAAGATTTTATTGTTTTACCTCTATTTGAAAGCATCAAAAGAGATCCAAGACATCAGGATATTGTTGAATTTGAAATCAAAAAAATTAGGAGGTACAGCTTTAAGAACTGGTCGATGAAGTATGTTCAAAAAAGCTCAAAGGTTGATATTTTCTTTCATGGTTTAGGCTGTGAAGAATTCATACCTTCAGTGCTGAATGAGCAAAATGTGCAGGGCATGCTAGAAGCACTTCTGTATGAAAATCAAAGTTATATTCGTAAAAGAGCAGGACTAAACCAGCGCGGTATTCATCCTTATCTTTGAAGTGATTTTTATTAAAAGCCGGAAAGTTTCCGATCAGATAGAGGGTTCAAGAATAACGGATCTTATCTGTCGGGTCGATTTCAATTACTTTATAAAACTTGTTTTTATAATGAATGACTTTATTGAGATAAGCATTGTCCAACTCTTCCCAGATATGGAAATTGAAAAATTCTGCCGTTTCAGCATAAATCCATAGCCAGGTTGAGACTTTGCTTTTTTTGGCAGCATCATAAACTGAATCTTGAACTTTCCGGAGTTTATGTAATTTTAATTCTTCGTCCTGAAGAACAACGGCTTTAATCTTCAAAAATAACACCTTTAACAATAGCTGAGCTGATTAGTTTGTATTTTATACAATTCAAACGGCTGCTCACATTTCAGAATGTAAAGTTAATCTAATAAAAGTTAATGCTACACACTATTTTATGCTGCACATACTTCAATACATCAGATCAAGATTCATCATTGCTAGTGTGTAGTCAGACATTTGATTTTTAACTCTACTGATCATGAATCCTGAGTGAGGGTGTTAAGGAAATTATCTATGACCTGATTGACCTGTTCGGCATGGGTCAGATTCGCTGCATGCCCAGCTTCCCGAATCACGGCCAGTTCTGAATTTAAGCGTAAAGCCATATCTTTAGCGCGGTCTAGCCCAATTGCGATATCGTTTTCTCCATGAATAACAATTGCAGGCAGCTTAAGCTTTGCAATATCTTCAGAAATATCTTTGCGATCTAGCAGCGCATTAAAGGCAGCGGCTAAATTATGCGGTTGCCAGCTTTTCCACTTTTCCTGCCATACAAATCTTTCAGGTGCATCTGCTCCGAGTATGACACGGGCGATAAAGTCAGCGATATCTTGTGTCAGGCCATGATCAATCCACTGCTCAAACAAAGGTTTGTAATTCATTAATTTTTCAGGGTCTTCTAACTGGGCCTGTGTATCTATCAACACCAGAGCACTTACCCGATTACGATGCTTTAAAGCACAGCGCAGTGAAAGATAGCCGCCCTGGCTCATGCCAACAAGGATGGCTTTCTGTATATTTAATTCATCCAGAATAGCAACCAGATCATCTGCCGAATCATAGTAATTGAATGCTTCAATTGAATCACTGGCTGTTTGACCATGCGCTCTTTCATCCCAAGTTATACAACGATATTTCTCTTTAAAGAATTCAATCTGCTGATTGAACATTTCATTGTCCATCAATAAACCGTGGGAAAATATCAGGGTGATCGGACCGCGGCCTGAATCTGTATAGTATAACGATTGGCCATTGTGTATCAGCTTTGGCATGGTTAATTCTCTTGGTGGCTAGATCATATATAAATAAATGAAACTTATACTTTGATTGTCTTTTTTGATTTTGACGAGTGGTAAAAGCCCTCTAATGAGGGCCTTTACTGGCTGTGCTGAGGTTGTATATTAATTTTAAATGTTAGTGGCCACAGCTAAAGCCACAACCACCGCCGCGAATCGTGTCATGCTTCGGACTGAGATCAGTTGCCATTGCACCAGTAGAAATTGCCAGTAATGTAGTGAATGTAAGCAGTATCTTTTTCATGGGAAAACCCTCAAGTTTAGATTTTTAAAGTAATAATCAGATTTATAAAAAGGTATAAATCATGTGATATATATTGCAATTAAAATGAAATTGTATTGTTACATTTTATGGTAATTGATGATTGGGTTTGTATACAGACCTGTATGTATATTTAATGATTTAGTCAGGGCTTTACTTCAACTTTAATCTTATAAATGCAAGAGCAGGACATTTTTAGTACTTATCTCAGATAGAAACCAATTGCCAAGCTCAATACGCTGGGCAGCATACATAAAAAGCTGATGGCTTTGGCTTCCTGGATATTTGTTATGTGCTTAGCAAATAGATGCGGTCCAAAGATCATTCCGGACAAAGCCAGAATAAATCCAATAATAATTAAAAATGCTGACATCTCTGTTATATCCTTTAAGTTTTTTCTGATCAAAATAAGAACTCAAAGACCTAGCCTTATTTGGCTTAACTCAAGAGATATTTTCTGAGCATAAAAGTGATTTCTTGAGCTTTCAGATGATCATAACCGATCTTTAGAAATAAAATTGGTTGATCTGTCTGGTGATTATGAATGGCTTATGCAGACTGGTTGATTACGATTGTGTATTACTCATTCCGAAAAAGAACATATTCATACAGAATATTCAAAAGAGATCAACACTATTTCCTTTCAAATCAACGCAATTTTTGACAGAATAGCCTGAGATCAACGTGGTCAGCTCATGCAGAATCACATTGAACAGGTTTGCCTTTATTTTGCAGGAATTTTGCATGCAATATTTTAATCTCCTTATACAACAGTATGTTGGAATGTATAGCTAATGACAGCACAATATAAGGTGTTATGTGTCTGTTTAGGCAATATTTGCCGATCTCCCACTGCAGAGGCAATTCTCAGACATTATTGTCATGCCCATGGCTTGGACGTGGTGATCGATTCGGCAGGCACCAGTAATTATCATCCCAACAAGGCACCTGATGCACGCAGTCAGCAACATGCAATGCAACGTGGTTATGATCTGTCAGCATTGCGTGCAAGACAAATCCAGTTAGATGATTTTGTGGAGTTTGATCTGATTCTGGCAATGGATCATGAGAACTTTGATGATATTCAGGCACTCATGCAAAAAGCAACCCAGCAATTTGGTGCAGCGCAGATTCGGGCAAAAATTGCCTTGATGAGTGAACATGATCCTCAATTTGGCCAGCAGGCAGTTCCAGATCCTTATTACGGCGGTGCAGACGGTTTTGATCGGGTGCTGGATCAGTGTGAATCGAGCAGCCAAGCATGGGTTGATATTTTTAAAAAGCAATTAAAAGCAGGGTTATAGGATTTAATTTAACATGCAAGTACAACAGCAGGTTTCGCTTAAGCGTTTAAATACATTAAATCTTAATGCTATTGCTTCACATTATGTCCAGATCAATCAGGCAGATGACATCATTGCAGCGCTGGATTTTGCTGAGCAGCACGGGCTCAATGTGCTGGTACTGTCTGGCGGGAGTAATGTATTACTGCCACATCATATACAGGCCCTGGTGGTTCATTTGAATATTCAGGGCATTGAAGTTGTTGCTCAGGATGCCGATACGGTTAGTGTTAAAGTGGGTGCAGGTCAGGTCTGGCACGACTTTGTTTTATATAGCACCGAGCAGCAGTGGTTCGGTTTACAAAATCTGGCTTTGATCCCGGGTCTGGTCGGTGCCTCGCCAGTCCAGAATATTGGTGCTTACGGGGTTGAAGCAGGAGAGTTTATTGACTCTGTTCAGGTTTATGATCGTCAACTGAAGCAGTTTGATTCGATTTCTGCTCAGGCATGCCAGTTTGCCTATCGTCATAGCATTTTCAAAGATGATCCTAACCGTTACATCATTGTGAGTGTCACTTTTAAATTACTGAAAAAAGCAGATCTCAGATTGAATTATGGGGATTTAAAACAGGCAGTAGGTGATCAGCTCAGTGCAGAAAATTTGCAAAATCAGGTCATCCTGATTCGTCAAAGCAAATTACCCGATCCTAAAGAATTTCCTAATGTGGGCAGTTTTTTCAAAAACCCGATCTTGTCGCAACCCGAATTTGACAAAATTACTCAACAATTTCCAAACATACCGCATTATCCACAGCCGAACAGCAATGTTAAAGTGGCAGCAGGCTGGTTGATTGACCAAACAGGCTGGAAAGGTAAGCAATTAGGGCCAGTTGGCATGTTTCATAAACAGGCCTTGGTCTTGGTCAACTATGCCGACGCCGCACTCACTGACGTACAAAAAACCTATCAGGCTGTACAAAGTGATGTAAAACAAAAGTTTAGTATTCAGCTAGAGCCTGAACCTGTGTTATATAGTGAATGTGGTTTGATTCAAGCCCATCGTGGATGAGGAGATTTATGGCTAAAGTGCATTGGATGGTCAGTTTAGTACGGGTAATTACTATACTCTTCGTGCTATTGGGCTGTTTTGTACTTTTTTTATATTCGCCTTTTTATTCACAACTGGTGGTGAAAGGGCTGAACCGCTTTGTGCCTGTCGACGTGAATGAAGTCGCTGCACAAAGCCAAAAGCCGGCCGCTTTGAGTGAACATGAGACTTTGGAACCGGGTTCGAATCTGTGGATTGCACGCCAAGCCTACCTCAAGCTGATGGAAAAGTCCTTTCAGTCTGAACAATCTGAAGATTTAAGGTTAATTCAGGCCCGTTATAAATTGCTTCAACAGCTGATTGCTGAAGAGCAGGAAAAAGAAAGTGCTGAAGAAAAGAAGCAGCCAGCTATTCCATTGATGGGGGAGCGAGCTGATCAGGATCAGGCCAGTTCAGCGGTGACCATCACTACACCATTAGACTTTTTGCAGTGGAATACCCCGGACAATCAGGCGCTGATGGGTAAATATATGGCTTTTCTTGAGACCTATCCTATTGAGTTACCCGTGAATGAAGAGGATAAGGATGAAACCAATAAAGATCTGGTTGAGCTGAAAAAGAATAAAGATGGTGTACCTGAACCACAAAATATGTCTCAGCCCAATGCCATTGTGGTGCTGGGTGGTGGTTTAACACTCGGCGCGAACGGTAAAGATATTGTGGTCAATAATTACACCCGTTTGCGTCTGGAGAAAACCCTGGAAGTCGAAAAGCAATATGCTTTACCAATTGTGTTGAGCGGCGTTGAAGCACCCTATATGCAGGCATGGCTCAAAGAGCGGGGTATAGAAGCCAAGCTACTTGAAAATAGAAGTATGAATACCTGTGAAAACACCAGATTCAGTTCGTTATTGCTGCAAAAGAAAGGCGGAGCGCCAACGGTGATTCTGATTACCGATGAATATCATATGCCGCGTCCCCGCCGTTTATTTGCCTTAAGCGGTATTGAAACGGTTCCTGTGATTGCTCCTATGCCAACCACCTTGACCGACTGGCGTCCGAGCGAACAAAACTATGACCACAGTCGCCGTGCGAACTACGAAATGCTGGCCACGATTCGTGATATGTTGATTGGTTCAAGTGATTGTCGAGAGATACCCTAATGTCCAATATTCCATTTTTAAATCCGACAATTCTAAAACAACTGGATTTACCTGTACCAAATCGGGAAACCACGCCGCAGGTGCTGGAACCCTTGGATTTATCCGTTATTGCTGAACCATCTAAACCACTACAAGCCTATCGTAAACTCTATGGTTTAAATGTGCTGGATTGCGAGCATTGGCAGGGTTATGTGGAAATGCCATTGTTCCGTTTACATGTACAGGTGTTCCAGCCTAAGCAGCAAAAGATTCAGGGTACCGTTTGCCTGTTGCATGGTTATCTGGAACATAGTGGCATCTATCAGCCGATTATCAAGGAAATTCTGGATCAGGGCTTTAGCGTGCTGACCTATGATCTTCCTGGGCATGGGCTGAGCAATGGTTCACCAGCCAGTATTCAAAACTTTGATCATTATCAGCAAGTCTTGCATGCGGTTTATGATGCAGTACGTGGCGCCAGACAATTACCGAAGCCGTGGCTGGGAATTGGTCAAAGTACGGGGGGTGCCATCTGGATGCATCATTTACTGGAATTTGCTGAGCGGCGTGAAGACCCGATTGTTGATCGGGTATTATTGCTCTCTCCATTGATCAGGCCTGCAAAAACGGCATGGTGGCATAACTCGGTCGGGCTGGGCATCATTCGCCGTATCAAGAGTCAGGTACCACGCCATTTCCGTCGTAATAATCACAATCCCGAGTTTCTGCGTTTTATCCGTTTAACCGATCCTTTACAGCCTCGTATGATGGGTATGGACTGGATTCTGGCGATGTCGAAATGGATGCTGGAAATGGAGCAGCGACCTGCTTGCCGTATTCCGGTGTGGCTGGCGCAGGGAGCGCTCGATCAAACGGTGGACTGGCGTTATAACATTGAATACATCCGCCGTAAGTTTAGACTACAGACCTTGTTGATGTTGGAAGAAGGCTCACATCAGCTGATCAATGAACGGGCAGATATTCGTGCTGCGCTCACAGGGCTGATTCCGGCATTTTTGCATGCCAAACCTAACCATTATTATTATTGATTTCGCTTTTTTAGCCATTATTTAAGTGATAGAATCTCGAATATTATAAAAATATCAATGAATTAGATATTCGGGGAAATCATGAAAAAAGGTACATTAAGGGGTTTTTGTGTCTTGATTCTGCTCGGTACTACCTTTCCGGCTGGTGCCCAAGAGCTGTATAAATGTGTAACCCGTCAGGGTACAGCCTATCAAAGTCGGCCATGTGCGATTCAGGCGAGCCAGAAAACAGCGTGTACAGGTTCGGCGGCTGATGGCTTTAGCGGCGATTGCCGGCAGCTGCAACAACAACGGCAGCAAGCCATCATGCATGAGAAAAATGCTTATACGCAGGATCTGGCAAGCAACAAGACCAGAACAGTGACGTCGAGATCCGAATTTCAAAAAACCATACTTGAGTTCAGCCAATGTAAACAACGCATTCAGGCATTGCAGAGATTCGCCCGTTATACAGATCGACCAGCGCAATTACTGGAAAATAATCCTCAGCTGTATGTCGCAAGCGTGTGTACTGAAGATGGGGGAATTTATCTCAGTTGCCATGCCGCTACCAATACTTTGGTGACGCAGACCAGTTCCGCCTGTTCAATTAAACGTTAATGACGTTTTGATCTTAAAGTAATTTATTTTCACATATTAAAATAACAAGGAAATGCGCAATGAGAGCAGCATTGATGGTCATCGGGGTAATTTTCGCCGTTTTCTTTTTGTTAAATCGTTGTTCACAGCACGAGTTAACATCAGGACAAGTTGTACAGAACAATCCAGTTGAACAACGTCAGAACCTTCTGGATCAGATTGTTTTACTGCAGCCACTGAAACAACATGCAATTAAAGATTACGAAACGATTCAGCAAACGGCCAATGCGACCGTTCAACCTGAAGAAATGCTGACTGCAGTTAGCAGCACCTTGTGGTGGAAGCTTCGAGAAATAGTTGAAAAGCAGGCAGATGATGAAGGGCAACGGTTATGGACAAAAGCTTATTTACAGCAACTTTATGATGCCAAACGCAAGGGTAATTGCTTTCCTATCGCGTTTCCTCTGTATGCTAAAACCACAATCGATCAACGAAGAAATTTACTCAGTAATGCTACGCAGCAACAGACCGCTGCCGCACTGAATTATATTTTAACCCATCAAGGTTCACGTTCAGTGATCGATCGTATGCAAGCGCCACCAGAATGGATTCAAATTGCAGAAAAGTTAAGACAGGATTATGCGATTGATGCCGATCTGCTCAATGCCGGTGAGACTGCGCCAGACAAAAATAAACAGTGTGAAGTCGTGATACGAACGTTCGAATATATTTTGTCTTTACCTGTGGAAAAACAAGGCCCGGTGATTCGCTGGATGCTGGATCGTCATATTGCGGTGAGTGTATTTTAAATGCAAAGATTTGGTAAACATGCTCATCTCAATTTGCATATGAATTGGATTCGAATTTTATTAATAGTGAGTATCAGCGTCATTATCACCGCATGTGGTCAGGTGAAGCATGCGCCTAAAGCTGGAGAATATGACGCAAAGCTGGTGAACTCGATTCTACTCACCCCGAGTGAGATTCAGGCCTTAAACAAGGCAGTCAGTGATCCTCCAAAAGACACCTTTCAAAGACCGAATGTCGGAATCAGCTTTCAGGCTGATGCAGCCCAAAATCCTTATCGTTTTGTGCTGGTTGTGAAAGGTAGCACCGTGCAAGCCGGAGAAACCGTGTTGAAGTGGATTGGGGGTGTTCAAAGTGAAAGTTCAAATGGCTATCATCCTGAAGTCTTTCAAAGCAATGATTCGCATCATTACGATGCCAATGAGTCGATATTGCTGGTGATGAGCTCAGATCCATTTTCAGTAAGTGAGTCAAATAACGGAAGCAATTATGCGGTGCATGCTGAATTGATGGAAGCCTCAAACCTGCAGTTCCAGTCTGTAGAAGTACAAATCTGGCAGGGTAAGGGCTCACAATACAACTGGACTGCTTATCTGAAATTTCTGCTGATCCTGATGCTTGCAATCTTTGGCATTTATCGCTTGATTAGCCGGTAATTGATTTTTATACAAGCCATAAAAAAGCCACTCTTGAGTGGCTTTTTTTACATAAATTAGAAATGATTTGGGTCGGCAAGTTTCCACATCCGATAGTAGAAATTGTCTTCATCTTTCAAATCGCCCAGCAACAACTCGTTTTCTTTTAAGAAGAAATGGATCTGTGCATAGTTTTTAATTTCACGATCATTCATACGTTGAGCTAAATGGTGTGCCTTGATTTCTGAAGGATGATTTAAGCCGGCAGCTGCAATCATTTCAGAAAGAGCATGCAGGGTATTTTTATGAAAGTTAAAAACACGTTCGGCTTTACTTGGTACATCCAGTGCTTTTTGACGGTCTTTATCTTGGGTGGCAACGCCAACTGGACATTGGTTGGTATGACAGCTTTGTGCCTGAATACAGCCTACCGCAAACATGAAACCACGTGCTGAATTGACCCAATCTGCGCCCAAGGCAAAAGTGCTGGCAATATCAAAGGCACTGATCATTTTACCACTGGCACCGATCTTGATCTGATCACGTAAACCGGCACCGACCAGGGTATTATGTACAAAACGCAAGCCTTCTCTTAACGGTGTACCAATATAGTCGCTGAACTCGATTGGTGCGGCACCGGTACCGCCTTCTGAACCATCAACCACCACAAAATCAGGAACAATTTTAGTTTCCAGCATGGCTTTGACAATGCTCATAAATTGCCACGGCTGTCCGATACATAGCTTAAAGCCAACCGGTTTACCACCCGACAGTTCACGAAGCTGCTGGATAAAATGCATCATTTCAATCGGGGTGTTAAAGCTTGGATGCTTAGATGGTGAAATACAGTCATGCTCACGCGAAATACCACGGATTGCAGCAATTTCCTCAGTAATCTTATGCTTTGGCAAAATACCGCCATGACCCGGTTTTGCACCTTGAGACAGTTTCACCTCGATCATTTTGATCTTTGGGTTTTTCGCCTGCTCAGCAAACTTTTCCGGTGAAAACAGCCCTTGTGGAGTACGGCAGCCGAAATAGCCGCTGGCAATTTGCCAGACAATGTCACCACCATTTTCTAAATGATAAGGACTTAAGCTGCCTTCGCCTGTGTCATGATAAAACTTACCCAGCGCAGCACCTTTATTGAGGGCACGAATTGCATTGGCACTTAAACTGCCAAAACTCATCGCAGAAATATTCATAATTGATGCGCTGTAGGGCTGGCTACATTGTGCATTACCAATCTGTACGCGGAAGGTCGCTGGATCAGAGGGAGGACAAGGTGCAATCGAGTGAACAATAAAACGGTAATTTGGATCGTACACATCAATGATTGAACCAAATGGTTTATCTGCATTCTCATTCTTGGCACGTTGATAGACCAGACTACGTTGCATGCGTGAAAAGGGTAATGCATCCTGATCGGACTCAATAAAGTACTGACGGATTTCCGGGCGGACATCTTCAAAAATAAAGCGGAAATGCCCAAGAATCGGATAGTTTCTTAAAATGGCATGTTTCTTTTGTAATAAATCATGCAGGCCGACCAGGCTGAGTAAACTGCTTACTAGCCAGAGTCCGTTTAACAAGGTGTCTGAAATAAAATAATAAATACTATGCGGGGTATAAATTGTTTTGAACCAGGTAATACTTAAAGCAATGAAAATACAAAGAAACCAAACAGAATGTCTTGAAAAGAAAGTGTTAAGTAATTTATGTCTTATCGCTTGTGCTGGACTAGCCATTGGCAGGAGATTCCTAAAAATAAAGCAACTGACAAACGATGCCAAGAACCTGCCTGAACCACAAGTAACGAATTGTTAGATATGAGAATTATTCTCTTATAAAATAAGTGCGATACCTCTTTATTTGAAGATAAAACGCAAGCTTTAGTAAAGCTAAGATGACTTATTTATGACAAAATATGAATCTGTAGCAAAGCAGCAATAAACAACACAATAAATGTAAGAATGATTACAAATAGAAAAACTGAATTTTAGATAATAAGCAAGAATACAAAAAAGTGGAGGACCCTCGAAATGCCACAATATTTGCGTATTGCTGAAAAAGTTTATAAGAACCTTAAAGACGAAAAAAAGTTTACGCAAGCTCCAGTCGAATATATCAATGATTTACTCAAACAAATCCGTAAAGAGCTGAAGGGTACCGATATGAAGCTTATTTACAATTTTATTGAGTTTAATTCTGGTTTTAAGAACCAGCTTATAGATGGTTACCTGAATATCGATGTCAGTCTGATTCCAAATTATAAATATCAGGATGAATATGTGCTCTGGCTGGCAGGATTTATTGAAAAAATTACCGTCGGTGGGAAAAAAAGGATTCCTCCTATCGTCGATAATATTCCGCCTGAATTTACCGTCACTAGTGATCTCAGGCAGATCAATGTGATGAGCCCAGATAAAAACAGTGAGCAAATTATCTCCTATTTCAAGAGTGGAGATTTTCTAAATGGCTTCAATCAACACTAATTTCAGTGTTACGATCATGAAGGAGTATTGAACCCGTTCAATACTCCTTTCATAGATAAAAATCAGTTACAGATAAGAAATAGAGCAAGCTTGTAGAATCTTATATCTGGCTGATTTTTAGTGTAAATTTTTCACTATAGCCCAAAGAGACCAACAATGCCAAAACGTGAAAAAGTATTAACCATATTTGAAGCTTTACGAGAAAGCCATGAAAAGCAAAGAGAGTTTTCTGAAAAGTTAGTGAAAACTTCGGGCGATAGCCCTGAAAGAAGAGAGCTTTTTGATTTATTAAAAAATGAACTATTTGCTCATGCGGTTGCTGAAGATCGCTATCTTTATATTCCATTAATGATGTCTGATGCGGGGCTGAATATTACCCGTCATGCTTTAGCAGAGCACCATGAAATGGATGAGTTGCTCGAACAGCTTACAGAGACCGAGTTTAGTAATCCGGGATGGCTGGCGATAGCCAAGAAATTATCTGAAGTGGTTCATCATCATCTTAAAGAGGAAGAACATAGTTTTTTCCAGCAAGCGGGTAAAATTTTAGTAGATGATCAAAAACTGGAGCTGGCAGAAAAATATCAGGCCGAATATATAAAATATTTAAATAAAGACAAAGATAGTCTGACCTAAATGTAAAAAAGTTAATGTATTAAGACCCTCTTTATGAGGGTTTTTATTTCATTAAGTTTCTCGATCTATTTCAATATATTTCCTGCTTTACTTTAAATCATCGTCATTAACTTAAAAAAAATTCTTATAACGGTTTTTAACAAAGAAGTTATCTAGTCTAAAACTGTAAAGCGTACATGAATTGAAACTTCTATTTAAGCATAAGGTTTCAAGTAAATTATTTTTTTAAGGAGAATAACCATGACAAATAATGACCAATATGATCGTGAGCGTATTAAGAACTCATCTGATGAAGTAAAAAAAGAATTAAATGCTGATCCAATTACCGGTGAACCAGGTTCGCATCCGGTTGGAACAGGTGTTGGTGCAGCAGGCGGTGCGGTAGCAGGTGCGGCAATCGGTAGTGCAGGTGGTCCTGTGGGTACATTGGTGGGTGGTGCCGTAGGTGCCTTTGTCGGTGGTTTAACCGGTAATGCGGTGGGTGAGGCGATTGATCCGACTGTAGAAGATGCCTACTGGCGCGAAAATTACCTGAATCAGCCTTATTATAATGAGGCCAAAGCCAAGTATCCTGATCTGGACTATGATCGTGATTATCGTGGCGCTTATCGTGTGGGCTATGAAAAACGTTATGGTTATGAGCCAGACGTGGCCTTTGAAGACGTTGAGCCAGAGTTAAGAACACACTGGGATCAAGAAGGTAAAGCGGACTCACGCTTATCTTGGGATGAAGCACGCCATGCTTCACGAGATGCATGGAACCGGACGACAGATCTATCCAAATAATGGTTTAAAGTTGAAGTCTCCAAGCCCTGTTCTTTAAGAACAGGGTTTTTTATGTAAAGTGCTATGCGTAGAAAAAGAAAACCGCCCGTACAGGCGGTAGCTGAAACTGGTCAGCAAATCATAGAAGTGTGAACGGTCAAGAGCCCACTTCTATTTTCTTGAATTAGTGGCTTTTATTAAATGCTTCCATAAATTCATCTGATTTAAAATATGAATTAATCAGCTCGCCACTTTTAGAGTATTCTGGCTGGACAGGTGCAGTTTTCTGAGGTGCTTTGGGTAAGCTGTATTTAAATTCTGGAGGAATCTCTTTACGAATAGGCGGGAGCTTTCTCTTTCCGTCGGTGGTAATTCTTTGGATAAAACCTGCTAACCACAAGATGAATTCACCTTCATTTTTTATCGCCGGAATAAGGCTTACATCCAGTTTAACCTTACATTCAGCATTGGGCCTGTTCAGACATTCTTCAAAGTCAATAAAGTTATAAAGTAATTTTAATTTAGACCCTTTGAGTTCTTTTCGGATCTCAATCATTAAATTATTTAAATTTTCTAATGGATCCTGCTGGAAGTCTTTATTTTCCTTTACTTGTCGATAAACTGTTTCAGCTATACGTAAATATTGTGGCATATCTTACTCTCCCAAAATCCAAGCTATGTAGAGATTATGAAGAGTTTTAGGTTTTTTATTGTGAGTGTTGTGCCTGTTCTTGTGAGTAATAGGAGCTTTATGCAACTAAATAACAGAATAGGAAGAATAACTAGATTTGCTCAAGGTGCTGTTCTGTTTTTATCTCTTATCTAGCTTTTTATAATATATAACCCAACAAGATCTAATATTATTTTTCGCAATATTAGACCTTGCGGTTGTGCTTATTTAGCAATATTCATAAACAATCAATGCTGTAAATTTTTGGTCATTTTCACTGCCATATGAATGACTCATAAACTTAATATTGACCTGATGATTATTCTGGGTAAGTTCATTTCTCAGCCAGTCATTGATGGTGTGTTCTAATTTTTGAATTGAACCCGCTTCAAAAGCTTTGATTTTAGCCATTATTATTTCTCCTTTCCCAAATACTTATGAAAGTATGAGCATATATGCATCGAAATTAATTTCTTTATATCATTTGTTTTGGTTTGAAAGTTGTTATACCTTTCTATTAACTTGTTTCGAGATATATATTGAATAATATGGAAACACATAGGTACTAAATTTAAAATATATTTTTCAATAGCTTAAAATGATATTTAGTCGTTAGACGTATTTTTTATAATTACATAAGATTGCATTTCTTAAGAAAAGTAAAAAAAGTAACAGGGAAATTTACATGATTAATCTTCAGTATAGAGGTTGCTTAAATACATTAAGAGGTGCCACATGTTAAAAACGATTTTGACTTTAGGAACTGGTGTTGCTCTAGGTTGTTATTATAAGTCTCATAAAGATAAAAATAAATTATCTGATGAGAAAAAAGATGATGATCTGAGCATGGACGATAGTGTAAAAGGCAAGAAAGTGCTGAGCAAGTTCCTGAAATAATTTGAAAGGGAAGCTTGTGATCAAGCTTCCCTTATATTAAGCCTAAATTTTGCTAAATATAAAGTCGAGTATAAGTATAAGGAAATAATAGATGAGTACCAAAGATAATCAATTGATCGGTTCCAAGCCCCATTATAACGCTGAATATGTCCTGGACAGCATGATGGATATTGATGAGTGGGAGCGAGATTCAGCTAAACATCACAAACATTTATCTGAGCGTCGAAAAAGCCGATTGCAGCAGGAACGTAAAAAGAAGTGTGTGTGGATGATGGATGAATAGAGCAGTTCTTTAAGATTCATCTGAGTTACTCAATTAACCAAGTGAGAGGTAATGAAAAATGAAGAATTTATACGTGAAAAGTCTAGCATTATGTTGTGTATTTGCCTTTGCTGGCTGTGATAAAAACCGGGATGCCGATGATCCAATGACCAAAGGTGAAACCACCACACCTCATTCTATGGAGGCAGCACCTGTAAGCCCTAATAATGACATGCATGATGATATGCAGCATTCATCAGCACCAGCAATGATGAACGATCAAGGTACATCAGGTGTGCAGACAGGTAATACGACTTCAAATTCAGGACAATCCCCAGCCTCATAAGTTAAAAGACCCGTTGGGAAAAATGACTAAAGTATCGAGCTCATACTTTAGTCATTTTTATTATTTATAGCGGATCAAAAAATAAATAATAGCCTAGATAGTTTTTAATGTGATTTTAATCACATTAAATTAGGGTAATGCATTTTAAATCACTTATCATGTAGTGTTTATGTATATGAAGCTTAAGGGATATTTCATAACTTAAAACAATATTAACAATTGATTACTGTAAATACTGCAAAATTCCTAAATAGAATATAAAGGAATAATGTCATGCATCAATATTTAAAAATAGCAGAACAAATTTATGATCAGGTTCAAACAAAATATGGGTTTACTGACGATCATGTAGAAGATCTTAATAATTTAATGATTGAGTTAAGGAATGCTGCCAAAGATTCAGATTTTAAAATGCTTTATAATTATATTAATTTTGAAGACTTGTTAATGAAGTCCAAAGCATTATCGATTGATCTGGATGTGAGTATTTTACCGAAAAGTAAAAATAAAGGTGAATACATACTGTGGCTATCAGGCTTTGTGGAAAAACTGGTCGTTTCTACCAAGAAGACTGAAACAAAACTAAAAAATAAGGTAGTGATGCCGAATTATTATTATGATGATTCAGGCAATATTGTGAGTAAAACTAAAAATAGTGGTGAAGAAATTATTTCATACTTTAAAGATAAAGAACCGATTTAATGAAATAAAATAATCTTTCGTATTTTGCCACGATTATTTTGAAACAGGAGTTTTTAAGATGTCGAAACAATATATGTTAAAAGAAGTTGATGCGAGTAGTGAAGCAGGAGATAAAATTATTGTGGAGCAGATTTATGAAAAGCTGCCCCCGCTAGATGTAAATATAAATGATTTTTCCTGGTCACCTTTATTTAAAGTGGTCATTACCGATAAAGTGATCCCGCTGAATGATGACTTAACCTTTACCCATCCACGGACTGGAAAAGTTTTTCGTATTGGCAGCTGAAAACATGTGCTGCCCCGTACCGCAAACAAGGCGCCATATTGCAAGTTGCACGCCAGTGTGAAGGTTCTTCGCTAGTTGATGTGAGGCGTGTTTAAAGCCTCTGCCCAATCTTTTCCTTTGCAACGTGGGCATTGTTGCTGCAGATGATTTAAATGTTGGGTCATACCACAGTACATACAAGAATAAAAAAGTGCCGGATTTAATTGATCTGTCTTTTTATAATGGTTTGGAAAGAGTGGCAATCCCCATTTTGTGTCGTCATTGGCATAGAACAGCAGACTTAAACAGCCATCAGTTTCAAGCAAAGCGACTTTGACTTGTCCGAGATGTTCAACACTTTGCTGGCGCATTTCTGCAAAAAATTCATCATGGGAATATTTTTCTTTTCTCATATCCTGTATCACCATCAAGCCATCTTCGACAATACAAAGTGGTTTTCCTTCCAGCAGGATTTCCACTTTCTTGCTTTTCATCATGGCCCACGTCACCAGGCGATATAAAATAATGATAGTACACATGACCACGAAAGCTTGGGCAATCGGTGCATCATCAACAAACATCGGATCGCCGGCGGCACTGCCTAAACTCAGAATGATAGCGACCTCAAAGATTGAAAGTTGTCTAATGCCGCGTTTCCCGGACAGTTTTAAAAAGATCAGGATAAGCAGAAACATGACACAACAGCGAATGATGATTTCTACGACCAGTTCCCAAGTCGTATCGTGGATGAAAACACCGATAAGATCCATTATTGATTTACTCTTTCTTATAATTTGTAAGTGCTTATATTCTATGCAATAAAAATGAGCTTATGTTTTAAATAAGCTCATTTTTTTTATAGGAGAGCAGGGACTACATTTTATCCCAAGCATCTTTGATGGCTTGTTTGGCCTGTTCCCATTTTAATCTTGATTCGGCTTTCAGCTCTTCCCAAGATTCTTTAAGATTGCCTTCTACATCTTCGAACTGGGTATTACGATCGTGTTCAGATCGTGCGCGGCTGCCTAACTCATATGCTTTGGAAAAGTCCCGGTCGTAATCGAGGTCTGGTGTATCCAGTGAAGCTTCCTGATAATAAGGACGGGTCACATAGCTTTCACGCCAATGATCATTTGGATCGATACTTACACGTGAACCTTGATTATTTTGATTAGTAATATTCTGATTTGTCATTATCGTTCTCCAGCAAATTTTCCAATGTATATAAAATTTAGGAGAATATTAATTTATTCTCCTAAATATTTACGGATCTTAAAATAATCAAAGCTTATTTCTGCTGATTATTCTGGTTTGATCCTTGGTTGTTAGAATCTTTTTGATTAGATCCTTGTTGCTGACGGTTGTCATTTTGCTGCTGTTGCTGCTGACGGTTGTCATTATTTTGGTTTTGCTGATTTTGCTGGTTTTGTTGCTGCTGCTGTTGGTTATTGCGCTCTTGATTGCTTTGATTATTTGTATTACTCATGATCGTACACCTCATTTGGTTATTGATATTATCTGAGTAAATCAGATGATTTAATTAAAACATATTTTTATTGGAAGAATAGGGCAAGCCTGTTTCACTTTATTTAAATGTAATATACAAATTTTCATTAAATAATGCTTTTTTAAGAGCTTAATGCTTCTAATCAAGTTTTAATGAAAACAGTATTAATATAAGTTGATATCAAAGTAACATAAAGCAACATAAAAGAGGGTTTCTCCTTTTTATATATCTTTTTTCTTGATAATTTTAACAAGATTTGTGCATATATCTTTGAGTAATCTTTCCAGCTTTTTTTCAGGGCTGCCTTTATATAGGTTTCTGAAATTATAGTTTTTATTTTTATAGTTTATGCAGTAAAAGAATGTTCCGACTGGCTTCTGTTTGGTTTCAGATCCTCCTGGCTTAAGCAAGCCGGTACAGGAAATATAAATATCAGATTTAAAGATATGTTTGCCTTTATTAATCATTTCTTCAGTAATTTCACTTGATTCGGCACTATATTTTTTAATCATCGCAGGAGAAATTTTAAGTACTTTTTCTTTTACTTTGAGATCATAGCAAACCAGACTTCCGGTCAGAATATCTCCAGAAAATGGACTCAAAGAAAACTGGTAAGATAAATAACCAGCTGATGCACTTTCCAGAAAAAAGATAGAAAGTTTTTTTTGCGCGAGTAATTCGCAGGATTTCTTAAACATAGCTCTCTCGAATAAAAATCATTCATTAAATTATTAATTATTTTGAAATCTATTTTATGGATAAATAATTCAAAATATTAAAATGTAAAAATATACTTTTTATATGTGGTTGATATGAAAGGTTTTTAAATTTTACGTGTTTCAATATTAACCTGTTTTAACAAAATGTTGGTAGGAATAAAGGATGAGCAAAGTAAGGTGATTTTATAGTTTCGATTCGGAGAATGGAAATGTCTGTTGTCGTAAAAAAAAGATTACTTGATTTGTTGCAGGACGATCATAAAAATTATTACGAGTTAGTTTCTTTCTTCCTCGATGGGGATATATCTAACTTTGAAAAAGAGAAAAAAGCCGTTAATTTTTTAAAACAAGAATTTGAGATGATGAAACCGAGCAAGATTTCTTTGCCCAATCAAATTGAAGAAATCCGTGCTTGGTATAACAATGAAAATCGAAAAGTATGCCAAGACTATCAGGAATATTTGAGCCAGCGTAATGCGGGAGGCGAGCGAGAATATTTTAAAAATATCGGGCAGGCGTTTGAATTTCTACTTAAAGTTGCCCCAGTTAAAAAGGTAGATGGTTCCTGGCTATACAGCATTGTCAATTACTGGAATGATCCGGTCTTTCATGATCTGATTCTGATCTATCTGGAAGAGCTTGGCTTGGGGCAGGCAAAAGCCAATCATGTCTGCATTTATGATGATTTATTGCGTGTATTGGGACTGGATGATTTTGAGCTGTTTCTGGATGATGAATATTACCATCAATCTGCAGTTCAACTTGCACTCGGTTATGCTCCGCCAGAGTATATTCCTGAAATCATTGGCTTTAATCTCGGCTATGAGCAGCTGCCTTTACATCTTCTTATCACCAACTATGAACTTAAAGAATTAGGAATTGAAGCCAAGTATTTCAATTTACATATTACCATTGATAATCTAGACAATGGTCATGCACATAAATCCCTGAAAGTCTTTGAAAATGTTTATAAAAAATATAAAGATAAAGATGTTTTCATGCAGAAGGTAAAACGTGGTTATGCACTCAATCAGCAAGGCATATCATCCCGGCAAATTATTAAAAACCTGAATCTAGAAAACTTTGTTTATAAAATCTTAAAGCGTAAGGCACTCATCGGACAACTGGTGCATAACGAAAAACAGTTTATTGGGTGTAAATCCATTAATCAGTGGTTGGCCAATCCTCAAGAAATTGGCAGCTTCATCAATCAACTGGTTGAAAAGCGGTGGATTAAATTTAATTGTGATCCGGAAGAAAGTGTGTTCTGGCGCATGATCAGCCATGAAGACGGAAAAATGTATGGGGTGTTTACCCCAGCCGAAAGACAGATTATTCACGACTGGATTGCAGGCGAACAATACGAAACCCATGTATTGCCGTATAAGAATAGCCTAAGTAAAGAACAACCCTTACATGACTATTTATTTAGTTATATCTCGGATGGCGAACTGGAACATTTACAAAACAGAGTCAGCCAGACAGACAATTTTGCACTCAAGCTTTGTAAATTGACGCCTTTTCTCGCCCCCGAATCCCATCACAAAAGCATCGGTTTATGGAGTACGCAGAAATATGCAGAACTTTTATTTCCTTATCTAACCGCTTCACCGCGTTAAATAAGGAAACATGAGCAAAACATCTCATCATTTTTATATAGCCAACAATAAACAGGGTAGCCCAATGAATGACGATCTTAAAGAGAATAATAGCCAAAGTGCTTTAGCTGGGAATACACCAGACAAAATGAATCAAACTGATAAGACCAGACAGCTTGATCAGGTCAGAAGTGATGCGACCAATGAAGCGCTCACCACCAATCAAGGGGTCAAGATTTCAGATAACCAGAACAGTTTGAAAGCGGGCGTACGTGGTTCGACTTTACTTGAAGACTTTATTTTACGTGAGAAAATTACTCACTTTGACCATGAGCGCATTCCGGAACGGATTGTACATGCACGTGGTGTGGGTGCGCATGGCTATTTTCAGGCCTATGAAGGTAATGAACGTTTTACCAAAGCCGGCTTCCTGACTGATCCAAGCATACAGACGCCTATTTTTGTGCGTTTTTCTACCGTTCAGGGACCTCGTGGTTCAGCTGATACGGTACGTGATATTCGCGGTTTCGCCATCAAGTTCTATACCCAAGAAGGTAACTTTGATCTGGTGGGGAATAATGCCCCGGTATTTTTTGTTCAGGACGGGATTAAATTTCCAGATTTTGTTCATGCTGTTAAACCTGAACCACATAGAGAAATTCCGACTGGTGCCACTGCCCATGATACCTTCTGGGATTTTGTCTCACTAGTGCCTGAATCTGCGCATGCAGTCATGTGGGCCATGTCAGATCGTGCAATCCCGCGCAATTTACGCTCGATTCAGGGCTTTGGTGTGCATACATTCCGTCTGATTGATGCACATGAAAAAGCACGCTTTGTGAAATTTCACTGGACGCCTAAACAAGGTTTAAGCGCGCTGGTCTGGGATGAAGCACAAAAGCTGGCAGGTAAAGATCCGGATTTCCATCGACGGGATCTGTATGAAGCCATTGAGCAGGGCCTGTATCCTGAATGGGAACTGGGAGTGCAGATTGTCGAAGAAGAAGATGAAATGAGCTTCGATTTCGACCTGCTGGACCCGACCAAAATTATTCCAGAAGAGCTAGTCCCGATTACCCCGATTGGCAAGTTCGTATTGAACCGTAATGTCGACAACTTTTTTGCGGAGACCGAGCAGATCGCATTTTGCCCGGGTCATATCGTACCAGGACTTGATTTTACCAATGATCCGTTATTACAGGCGCGCTTATTCTCTTATACCGATACCCAGTTAAGTCGTTTGGGTGGACCGAATTTCCATCAGATCCCGATCAATAAGCCAGTCTGCCCATTCCATAATAACCAGCGTGATGGCATACACCAGCATCAAATTCATAAAGGTCAGGCCTCTTATCAACCTAATTCGATTGATAATAACTGGCCAATTGAGATTCCGCCTGCTGCGCAGAATGGTGGCTTTGAAAGTTATCAGGAGCGCATTGATGGACATAAAATTCGCCAGCGCAGTGAATCTTTTTCGGACCACTTCTCACAAGCCCGTTTGTACTATCAAAGCTTGGCACCGCATGAGCAAAAACATGTGGTAGATGCCTATACCTTTGAATTGAGCAAGGTACAGCGCCCACACATCCGTGAGCGTGAAGTACAGGAAGTGCTGGCCAATATTGATACTGATCTTGCCAAGCAAGTCGGGCAAAATCTCGGGATTGAAGTGCCAGACTTAAAAGAAAACTTCAAGCATGCCAGCATTGAAAAATCTGAAAAACTGTCTATGCAGGCATTTATTCCAGAGGATATCAAGGGCCGTAAAATAGCGGTACTGATTCATGACAAAGTCCATGCCGAGAGTTTACGTAGCATTATCAACTGGTCGATTCAGGAAAATGCCATTGTGCATTTACTGACCCCAATGCTGGCGCCTGTAAAAGGCTCACGTGATGAAGTGATTCCTTCAGACGGTATGCAGAAAGCCGAACCCTCGATTATCTATGATGCGGTGGTGATTGCCGATGGTGACAATCTGGATGCCGTTTTAGCCGATGGTGTGAGCAAGCATTACTTGCTGGAAGCCTATAAACATTTAAAACCGATTGTGTTGCTGGGTGACAAAACTGAGTTACTGGATCAGTTGGGTTTAAAACCGGATGAAGGCACGCTCTTACAGGATGATTTCCTGCAGGTCGCCGACACGCTTAAACACTTACTGCGCCATCATCGTGTTTGGGATAGGGAAACCGTAGCCGAAGCCATACCTGCCTAATACTAAAAAAGCTCCTACATGGAGCTTTTTTTATATCCGTTTAATAAAATATTGTTCAGGCGGCAGAAAGCTTGACCAGCACTATGGCAATGCGCTCAATATGCTGATAGGCAGGTTGTTCCAGCTCTTCTCCGAACACATCCGGATCAATTTCTTCATAACTGTATTTAAAGTCTGGATAATGTTGCATCCAGTGATCGACGGCTTGTAAAAATTTATTGCCGTCTTGGCTGATTGCAATGCCTGTATATAAAAATAACGTGCCTTGAGGCGTAAGTCTTTTTATGCCTTCTGTGAGAATATTAAAGGATAGGTCCGTGCCATCCAGTGTATTGCCGCCGTGGCGGTATTGACGTTCATGCAGATCCATCAGATAAGGTGGATTGGCAAAAATCAAATCGAAATCACCTTCCAGAGCAGAGAACAAATTACTGTGGGTAGGAAAAATATTAACGGCACCCAAAAATTTTTTATTTATCTGGCTATAAAACAGAGCTTTGGGATTGATGTCGGCCGTGAAAATTTCTGTCGTTTCAGGAAATAAGCGGGCAACCGCAATAGCCACCGGAGATGCACCACAACACAGTTCTACACTGCGTTTTACCGTCTGGGGCTGGGTGAGCAAATATTGTTTAAGATGATAATAAAAGCGATAGGTGTCGGGACCAAAGAACACCGCATCGGTTTCAACGGTTGGAAAAGCGGAATGAATAAATAACTGATCATCCAGAGAGGCGACCCGAACAAGACTCAACCACTGCTGGTTTTCAATACGGATCAGGTGGGCATTTTTTAATATCAGGAATAGACGTTGATCAAGATCGTGTGGATAAAAGGGCAGATTCCAGCCAAAGATATCCTTTAAGCTTCGAAGTTCATTGGGTAAATTTTGCTTACGCATAAAAATCCGTTCATGGCTGAGCGGAGTAATCACAGTAAAACGGTAATGTTTTTGTTTTAGAAAATTAAGTAAATACAGTAAAGCCCTCTGCTGTACAAGTTCCATATTCACGTGCTGATCCATGTTTTAGCCTCTTGTTTTTATTAAAAAACCTCCCGAAGGAGGTTCTGTGCTAACTTAGCCATTTACGATTTCACCACCATTGACATGGATGACCTGTCCGGTGATATAACTGGCATCATCAGACGCCAGAAACAAGTAGGCTGGCGCAACTTCACTCGGCTGGCCCATTCGTCCCATTGGCGTGTCCTGACCGAATTTTGCGACAGTTTCTGCATCGAAACTACTTGGAATCAGGGGCGTCCAGATCGGGCCAGGGGCAACACCATTGACTCGGATGCCTTTTTTCTGCTTCATCAGATTATTGGATAAACTACGGGTAAACGTGGTAATTGCACCTTTGGTACTGGCATAATCCATTAATTCATCATGTCCATGATAACTGGTAATACTGGTGGTATTAATAATACTGTCTCCTTCTTTTAAATGAGGCAGTACGGCTTTGGTTAAATGAAACATTGAAAATATATTGGTTTTAAATGTTTTTTCCAGCTGTTCGGTACTAATATCGCCAAGATCTTTTTGTTGATACTGTACACCGGCATTATTAATCAGGATATTAATCTTTCCGAACACCTTAAGGGTTTCTGCGACACATTTTTCTGAACTTTTGGGATCGCTAATATCTTCCTTGAGCAGTAAACAGTGCTGACCTTCTTGCTCAACCAATTGTTTGGTTTTTTCTGCATCTTGTTGTTCTTCAAGATAAATAATTGCGACATCTGCACCTTCGCGGGCAAATAACACCGCGACGGAACGGCCTATACCGCTATCGCCACCACTAATCAGCACCACTTTATCTTTAAGTTTATGACTACCCAGATGGGTGGATTTAATGATTTCAGGTTCTGGATGCATGACCTGTTGCTCTCCAGGCTGGTGTTGTTGTTCTTGCGCCGGTGCAGCTGTTGGATATTGATTCGGGTTATTGCTCATCTCTAACGTCCTTTGCTTCGATTATTTTTCATCATCTTGGAAAAAGATGTTATTTTCGGTAAGGACAATGTTTTGATTAGTTGGAATTGTATTTTTTCCGTAGAAGGTGGTAAAAAAATATAAATTCTAACGATTATAAAATGACATTTAGACAATCGCTAAAATCTTAATATGGTTACTGGCAATAATATCTTCAACAAGTGTTCTGTTTTCAGTATCTTGAGTCCAGTTTTCAATGGGTGTGGTATCTGCCAGGTTGAGGATTGCTCGGATTGTTTTTTCGGCTATTGCCAAAGTGCTATCACTGGATGCAGCTTGTTGAGCGTCTAACGCCTTGGAATACTCCTGTTCATTACTGCAAATTTCAATATTTTTCATATTGTTGGTCATGTGCAGGATGCGCTGGAACGGCAAGGTAATGTCTTTTTTTTCTACCTTATAAAACCAGTCCGAGTCATAGGCAATCCAGTCATTATGATTAATGTCGAGATGAGCCAGCAAAATTTCAGGACTGAGCAAACGGATAAAGGTCGATTGCAGTTCTATCACTGAATCTGTCTCTTGTTTTTTATTCATTTTAACTCTCCTAAAATTTTTTCTCTGCTCAATTTTTAATGTCTTCAATTCAATTGTTTTTTTAAACATATGCTTTGTATTTTTTTATGTAAACTTTAACTATTTGGATGAGGGTTGTAAATGAATGTTTATTTGTTGACTTTATTAATGCTTTTATCACTGTGTGATTTAAAGCGTAAAAAGCAGCGGGTAATTTAAAAAAATATAATTTAAAAAAATCACAGATAACATGAAGATATGAATTTTAGAAAAAAATAACTGAGAAACATTTAAAAGTATTGAAACATAGCGGGGTTACAGCAAAAGCATTTTATCTCTTATGGTGAATATAGCCGCTATATAACGGCCTATATAATTTTAATAGAGGAAGAGATAATCATGGCTACTCAAGATTCTAGAAACGATGATCAAGATAATAACTCAGGTATCTCAAACCGTGGATTCGCGAGCATGGATCCAGATCGATTACGGGAAATCGCAAGTAAGGGTGGACGTGCAGCCCATGCAAGCGGAAATGCGCATGAATTTACCACAGAGGAAGCCCGGGAGGCAGGGCGTATTGCCCATTCCCGCGGCAATGCGCACGAATTTACCTCTGAAGAAGCACGTGAAGCAGGCTCATTAAGTCACAGAAATGGTCGTCGTTCTAGCAGTCGTGACGATGAGGACGACGATTATGATGATCGTGGTGGTCGCGGCCGAGGTCGCAGCCGCAATGACGATGACGACGATGATTATGATGATCGCGGTGGTCGTGGCCGAGGTCGCAGCCGTCGTGATGATGACGATGAAGATGATCGTGGTGGCAGCCGTTCCGGTGGCCGAGGTCGTAGCCGTCGTGATGACGATGATGAAGATGATCGTCGTGGCGGTAGCCGTTCCGGTGGTCGTGGCCGTAGCCGTCGTGATGACGATGATGAAGACGATCGTCGCGGTAACCGTTCAGGTGGTCGTGGCCGCAGCCGCAACGACGATGACGACGATGATTATGATGATCGTCGCGGTAACCGCTCCGGTGGCCGAGGTCGTAGCCGTCGTGATGACGATGATGAAGATGATCTTGGTGGCAGCCGTTCCGGTGGTCGTGGCCGTAGCCGTCGTGACGACGATGATGAAGACGATCGTCGCGGTAACCGTTCAGGTGGTCGTGGCCGCAGCCGTCGTGATGACGATGACGAAGATGATCGCGGTGGCAACCGTTCTGGTGGCCGAGGTCGCAGCCGTCGTGATGACGACGATGAAGATGATCGCGGTGGTAACCGTTCTGGTGGTCGTGGTCGCAGCCGCCGTGATGACGACGATGAAGATGATCGTCGTGGTGGCAGCCGTTCTGGTGGCCGAGGCCGTAGCCGTCGTGATGACGATGATGAAGATGATCGTGGTGGCAGCCGTTCCGGTGGTCGTGGCCGTAGCCGTCGTGATGATGACGATGAAGATGATCGTAGTGGTAACCGTTCCGGTGGCCGAGGCCGTAGCCGTCGTGATGACGATGATGAAGATGATCGTGGTGGCAACCGTTCTGGTGGTCGTGGTCGCAGCCGTCGTGATGATGACGAAGATGATCGCGGTGGCAACCGTTCCGGTGGCCGAGGTCGCAGCCGTCGTGATGATGATGATGAAGACGATCGTCGCGGTGGCAACCGTTCCGGTGGTCGAGGCCGTAGCCGTTATGATGACGACGATGAAGATGATGATCGTGGTGGCCGTGGGCGCGGCAATCAAAAACGCGATGAATACGGACGCTTTACCAGCTAAATCCAGCGGTTTGATTGCATTCAATAATGGCCAGCGCTTTTTTAGCCTAAACCGTTATTGAGTCACTCTTAAGGGATATTGAGTAAGTCTTTTACTCAATATCCTTTTTTAATGGGTATTTCATTTTTTGACCGCTCAACAGGTTCTAGCAGCTCTAAAACTTTCGATCGAACTCAATATTCGCAGATCAATTGTTGATCGCTTATTGCATAATCGTGTGGCAGATAAGTGAGCATGATTAGCCTTTTAGATCAGTTCTATGTGTAGCTTTTTTCGGTAAGTTTATTCTCGTAAATCAGTGCTGGTTTTGGTTCTTGCCAAAGTTGTTGGTAAAGCGTGATGATCTGTTCAATCGTGGGTACAACAGGATTATTTAACGGTGAACCTGAAGCCAATGCTTGCTCAGCCATAGTCTGTACCACCTGATCAAAATCAATTTTATTGACGCCAAATTCAGCTAAGCTGGGTACCGCCAAATCTCGATTAATTTCAATGAGCGTAGCAATGAGCTTTTGATTGGCGACCTCATCCGGGTCATCATAATCCGCACAGCCGATCGCTTTGGCACATTCTGCATAGCGTTCAGGCGCGGCTTGAACTGAAAATGCCGTGACGCTAGGTAATAACATGGCATTCGACAGGCCATGAGGGACATGGAAAAAAGCACCAATCGGGCGGCTCATGCCATGCACTAATGCAACAGAGGCATTGGAAAAGGCAATGCCTGCCAACGTTGAGCCAAGCATCATCTTTTCACGCGCAGATTCATTGCCAGGCTGGTGATACGCTTTTTGCAAATTTGGGCCGATCAGTTTCATTGCAGCGATTGCTTGCGCATCACTATAGGGACTGGCTTTTTTACTCACATAGGCTTCCATGGCATGGGTCAGTGCATCAATTCCTGTATCTGCCGTGGTTCGGGCAGGCAGTGACATCGTCAGTTCATAGTCGATAATCGCTGCAACAGGTAAAAAGCCTAAACCCGCACAGAGCATCTTTTCGCTGGTCAAATCATTGGTAATGATAGTGAAACGTGTACATTCAGAACCTGTTCCTGCTGTGGTCGGGATGGCAATAATCGGAAGGCCTATTTCATTGACTTGGCGGGGAAATTTATAATCAGCGATGACACCACCGTGTTTGCTTAAAATGCTGATTGCTTTTGCACTGTCTATCGGGCTGCCGCCACCAATCGCGATAATGGCATCATAAGCATGGTTTTTGACATGCTCAACACCTGCTTCAATCGAGCTCGAGGTGGGTTCGGGAATGGTTTCATCAAAGTAATCACTGTCGATCTGTTCGGCCTTTAATATCGCTTGAATCTGGGCGATGTATCCTAGGGAAACCATCATCTTATCAGTAATGATCAGCGGTTTTTTTGCACCTAAACTTTTCAGAATCAGCGGAAGCTTGCTTCGTGCATTTTTGCCAATTTCCATAATCCTTGGCAGATTAATTTGATGAGACATTGTTATAAATCCTATTCTTGATTCTTGTATTTTTATATCGTGATACAACCTGTATCATTATTTATGTATATATTTTACCCGTACGCAAGTCAAACAAAAAAAGGCGTGGACTTTTCTAGAAACCAATCCTATGTACTCACTTCTATTTTTGACTTCGTGATTCAATTATTCATTATCTCGATCATTTAAAGCTGAAAAAATTCGTCTCCAACTGCCTGGTAGCAAAGTAATTTATCTGAAAAAGAGTCATCAATGACCTCATCGCATACCCATCAAAAATGCTCAACAACATCGTGTAGAAATCTAAGCTGATGAAAAGGGAATGGAAAGGCATCTGATCCGTCATAGAATTGTCATCACCTCAGATTATGCTGGTTCTACAACAACAAGAAATGGTTGGTTAGAGCATAAAAATAATAATTTTGATGTTCTCTAACACAACATACTGATGGTTTCTGAACCCACTTCGGTGGGTTTTTATTTCCCAAGGAGTAATGTCTAGAGCATGTTTGAGCCAGAAAATAGAGTACGCTTGAGAAGGCAGAAGATGCATAAAAATGAGCAACTCTTAGTCGCATACAAAAAGTTTTTGCAAGAAAAGAAGCGTCAGAATGATGAAAATAGCCGCCT
This sequence comes from Acinetobacter sp. 1000160, assembly GCF_000588715.1. NCBI lineage: Bacteria > Pseudomonadati > Pseudomonadota > Gammaproteobacteria > Moraxellales > Moraxellaceae > Acinetobacter > Acinetobacter sp. 1000160. Next base: position 163,694 of record NZ_JFWP02000001.1, read on the forward strand.
GATTTTTATTGTCAATTATCTGGAAAAAATCAATTTTGCTTTATACGGCATGGATGGCAAAGAACAGTTGATTACTGAACTGGAAAAATATTATAACGAAAATGAAATTTTGATCTGACTGCATAGATGGCAGATAGAAACAGCAGTATTTTCAAGCGGGAAGCTTATTCCAGCTCAAGTTGATAATCATCTTTAGTGACTTTGATTTTTATCTTTTTATATCTTCTTTTATTTGGATTTAAGGCTGAATCGGTGACTTCTGTGGCAAAGTTTGAGTTTCCCATAAGATGATAATAGGCCTTATAGCCAATTAAAATTTTTTGCGGTCTGGCCCCATGTTCATGACTATACGCATCCAGCAGTTGGGTCAGTTTTTCGAAGGTTGATATCTCGTTCATGACTTAGTGATCTCTTCAGTCCGCATGTATTGTTTATTTAAACTAATCGAACTTTGTTAAGAAATTAAGACAGTAACCCGAATTTGAAGCCGTTTGTTTTCTAAGGCATTTAAAGGAGATGGGTCATAAAATTTTCATATTCCAGCACTATTGTTTCTAGCAAATATTTTTGAATAGTGATCGAAGGATGAACAAGCATTTTTGGGGTGGATTAATTTTAGCGGGCTGTAGCATGCAGACCTTTGCTTTAAATATTTTAATCGTCAACGATGATGGTTTAACCAGTAATGTCAAAGCGCTGTATGACGAGTTAAAGTCCAATGGTCATAGTGTATTGGTCTCTGTGCCATGTTCACCGCAAAGTGGGCGTGGCGGGGCGATCGTGATGTACAGCGCCAGCGTAATTTCTGCAGACAATGATAAGCAGATTGCGGCTGAAAACGGCTGCCATAATGGAGCAGCAGCGATTGGCGCACCAGCCGCAGGCCTATTTAGCAAAGCCGGTTATAACAATGGCGACTGGAACTATGTGCATGGTACACCGGTTATGGCCACTGCGTATGGTCTGGATGTGGTTGCCAACAAGCGCTGGGGCAAAGCTCCTGATCTGGTCCTGTCTGGACCCAATGAAGGGCAGAATGTTGGTCGGGTGGTGGTTCATTCTGGCACGATTGGTAATGTACAGTTTTCGGCAGCCCGGGGCATTCCATCGATTGCCTTAAGTGCAGACTCCAATACGGTGGATGACAAGACCTTAAACAATGCCAATTCCGTGATTGTGGCAAAACAGACAGTCGTATTATTGAAAGAGCTGCAAAATAAAGCCGGACAGGGTGCTTTGTTACCGAAAGGCATTACATTGAATGTCAACTTTCCAAAGAACTTAAGCACCAGCACGCCGTTTGCGTTTTCAAAAATTGGTAACTATGACCTGTATAACTTTAATTTTAAAGTCAGCAAAGATGATAAAGGTACCAATCAATACGGTTTAGGTTTTGGCATAAATTCCAGTGCCCCGACAGCAACTCAAGCAACAGATGAAAGTGCGGTGGTGCAAAGCAAGATAGCAGTGACAGCAATGCAAGTGGCCTATGACCATCGTCCTGCAGCGCAACAATGGCTCAAGATCCGTCTTAAAAACCTGTTTAAATAAGGGGAAGGCCAATGCAACGTTGTTTATGGATATTACTTCTTGGCTTAGCCTTGAGCGCTTGTCATGATGACAACCATGACCGGCAAGAACAGCCCGTCGAGAAGCCGGAGCCAATGCCTGCTTTAGCGGTGGGTACTTATTCGGTCAGTATCGAAACCGATCAGGAATTGCCGACGGTGGGTAAATACTATTCAGGTGCGGATGGCAGCAAGCTGGTAGTTTTGAATGATGCGCAAGATCGTGCTCAGATCGTAATGCATTATGATGTAGCAACTAACACATGGTATAGCAATCAAAGCGATAAAAATCTTAGGCTTGAGTTTGCCCATTATGAAAAAATTGCTGATCAAAAGCTAAGTGTGAATGAGCTGGTGGGACGCTATACCTTGTCTTTGGCTGACGGCAGTTCGATTCCAGTTGAAGTGAAAGCGCAAGGGCAAATGCTTTCACTCGATCAAAACTGTCGCTTTACAGCAAAAATCAGTGAAAGCGTATTGGCAAATACCGCGAGTTATCAATTCACTGAAAATAAATGTTCAGCCTTAAAGAATAATGAAAAAGGCTATATCGTGGTCGATCAGGATCTGGAACCGGCTGCTTTCAGATTGTTATCAGATCGCATCGGTGTTCAGGATCTTTGGGCATTTCCATCCTAAAATGCGAGCATACCGATAAATGTGTGTTATCGGTATGCCTTCATCTTCTATATTCCTTATTTCTAGACCTTCTTGATTTTTATTCAAAATAATATTCTGCTTCTGAAGCGCTGATTTTCTGCTCTTGAGACCAATGTCTGATTTAGTTCATGGCATTTTTCTTTTTAAATTCTCTCTCCTGCAAGAATGAGCCCGAATGGAGCTTAAAAACAGCTGATGTTGGATAAGAAAAACCTCTAAAATTACACATAACATAATTTAATTATGTATTGCATAAATTCAATCTTTCTTGTAGCATGAATTTATGGTTGAGGGCCTATGCAGAAAAAGTTCATACTTATGATTGCATGGGCTTACTTATGGAAGGAAAGGTTTCAACACGGATGCTTTTGACATACTTATAAAAACACCGGTGACCTTTTCTAAACGTAATGCATCGTAGTACCAGTTTGTTGAGTCAGCTTAGATTAGCCAAAACAAAACATGGGAATTTGCATTCACAACGGATGAATTTATCTAAATAAGGGAAACTAGATGGACATTTTAGATAACCCATTAGAACTATGTGGTTTTGCTTTTATTGAATTTGTTTCGACGGAAAATGGATTAGACCAGATCTTTGAAACAATCGGCTTTACCAAGGTGGCGAAGCATAAATCTAAAAAAGTTTATTTATGGCGCCAGGGTAATATCAATATCATTTTGAATTACCAGCCAGAATCCTATGCTTCATTCTTCTTTAAAGAACATGGTCCATCTGCATGTGCAATGGGTTTTAGAACCCGTGATGCAGCCAAGGCATTTAAAAATGCAATTGAACTGGGCGCAGAGCCGATGTACTCACAAGCGGGCCCAATGGAATTGAATATTCCTGCAATCAAGGGTATTGGTGGTATGCCAATCTTCCTGGTAGACCGTGATATTTATGAAAATGACTTTGTTTTCTTTGATGATGTCGAGCGTAATCCAAAAGGCGCAGGCTTAAATGAAATCGACCATTTAACCCATAACGTTTATAAAGGACGTATGGAATACTGGGCGAACTTCTATGAAAAAATCTTTAATTTCCAGGAAATCCGTTATTTCGATATTAAAGGTGAATATACCGGTTTAACTTCGAAAGCTTTAACTGCACCTGATGGCATGATCCGTATTCCATTGAATGAAGATTCAGACAAGGGTAACGGTCAGATTGCCGAATTCCTTGCAGACTTTAATGGTGAAGGCATCCAGCATATTGCCTTTATTACCGATGACCTGATTTCAACATGGGACAAGTTAAAAGGTTTAGGCATGGAGTTTATGACAGCACCGCCTGAAACCTATTATGAAATGTTGAAAGAGCGTTTACCGGATCATGGCGAGCCAACTGAAGAGCTGCAAAAACGCGGTATCTTGCTGGATGGCAACACCAAAGATGGTCAGAAAAAATTGTTATTACAGATTTTCTCGCAAAACATGCTGGGGCCTGTCTTCTTTGAATTTATTCAACGTAAAGATGATGACGGCTTTGGCGAAGGCAACTTCAAGGCGTTGTTTGAATCAATCGAGCGTGACCAGATTCGCCGTGGTGTATTAGAAGCCAAATAAGCTAAAACTGGAAGAAACGAAAAAGCCAGAAAGTGAACTTTCTGGCTTTTTTTGCTGCCTAAAAATTAACGGGTTTGAATATATTGATTGATGGCAGCCACTTCGCGTTTAAACAGTTCCAGTTTTTCACTGCCTTCCTGCACCGAGAAGAACATTTCACTGTCCAGCGCCACGATACAGAACTCCATCGAGTGATGTGCATTAAAAATTGGTAAACCCACCGCATTGATGCCGACCAGCAGATCGCCTTGTGCTATGGCCATACCGTGTTGCAGTGTCGTTTGTTTAAGGGTAAGGAACTCATCCCAATTGCCCGGTTTGATCGGGTAATGGTTCTGTGCAGCTTTATCCCATTCAGCCAGCATCAGCGGCTTAATGATTGCCTCTGGCATATAAGACGCAAATATCCGTCCCGCAGCGGAGTTGATCAGAGGCATAACCGAACCCACTTTGGTGACAATTGAAATCGGATGGTTTGACTCAATGGACTGCACCACGAGCGGGCCTCTAGGCGACCATTTACTGATCTGGATGCCGCATCCAATCTTGTTTTGTAATTCGTAAATCAGATGCTGTACCAGTTGTAATACATCGGTATGCTGAATACAGTTTAGACCCAGACGCCATGCCTGATCACCCAAGGCATACTGACCATCTTCAAGCTGTTTGGCATAATTCATGCGGATCAGGCTGACCAGATAACGGTGAACCTTGGCAGGGTGCATATCCAGTCGGCTAGACAGTTCTTTTAATATAATCGGTTTGTTATGTTCCAAAAGGGCATTGAGTACGGCTAAACCGACCTCAAGTGATTGAACCCCACCAGATAACTTTTCTTCAATCATTCACTAACCCTTAATCTGCATACGTTCGCGATCCGTATTTCGTTTTACTGCAGTACATAATGCCTGAGCATAAGCTAAAATAGAAATCACCTTTTTAAATGATTCAAATAGGTGAATTGTATAAGCATACAATTGTTTTTAATCAGCTTACACGATATTTGTATGACAAGCATCGATCAGCCATGAACAGCCGATACCTGACTTAAATTCAGACAATAAAAATCGGCATTGAAGCGATAGATCCCCAATGCCGAGCGCTTGAACCTGAATTAGGCGCCTAATTCATCTTCATGCAGGAAGTGCGTATGATGTGGGGCACGTTTGGTTCGGCTCCATTCGTCCAGCATTTCCAGTTTCATTTCTTCGGTAATGCGTGCAATTTTTGCATCAGCATGGACATCATTGTAGGTCAGTTCCAGACGGTGACCATTAGGATCAAAGAAATAGATCGAATGGAAAATACCATGGTTGGTGACACCGAGCACCTTGACCCCGTTTTCTTCCAGATGTGCTTTTGCTGTCATCAAGGCATCTAAGTCTTCAACTTCAAAGGCAATATGTTGCACCCATTGTGGGGTGTTCTCATCACGTCCCATTTCCGGTTGGGTCGGAAGTTCAAAAAATGCCAGTACATTGCCTTGTCCGGCATCGAGAAAGAGATGCATATAAGGATCGAAGGCTTTGGTAGACGGCACATGGTCTTCTGCAAAGGCCAGAATGAAATCCATGTTGAGCATTTTTTTATACCATTCCACGGTTTCTTTGGCATCTTTACAGCGATAGGCCACATGGTGAATTTTTTTAATTGCAAAGCTCATGATAAAACTCCTTTTATCGCTATTCCCAATCTGGTTGTTGTTCTGGTGCAGCATGTAAAAATGCTGGAAGGGTTAGACAATGTTGATAAATCGATTCAATTTTTGGAAAAGCGCTTAACTCTATTTTGAAGCGCTTGGCGTTATAGACCTGAGGAATCAAGCAACAGTCAGCAAAAGTGGCTTTTGTGCCAAAACAGAATTGCCCATTGGAATGCTGCAACTGTTTTTCCAGACTTTTAAAGCCTTCAATAATCCAGTGCTGATACCATTGATTTTTTTGCTCATCGCTGACCGCAAGATCATTTTTGAGATATTTCAACACTCTCAGGTTATCCAGCGGATGAATGTCACAGGCGATGACCTGAGCAAAGGCGCGTACTTGAGCGCGTTCAATCACATCTTTAGGCAACAGTGTATTTTCCGGATACTGTTCTTCCAGATATTCCAAAATACTGAGTGACTGGGAAAGTGCCTGATCCTGATCAATCAGCGTAGGAACAAGTTGGCTCGGATTCAGCGCAACATAATTTGCCTGTTGCTGTTCATTTTTGACTAAATGAACAGGCTGGGTCTCATAGGCAATCTGTTTCAGGTTCAGCGCAATACGGACACGGTACGCGGCCGAGCTACGAAAATAGCTATACAGTTTCATAGCGCTCGTCCTTTTGTTCATTAAAGGCAAAGTGACGTGCGGGTAAAATGGTATTGGCAACTTCGCCAAAGCCCACGCGAATGCCATCTTTCTCACAATAGCCTTTCATGACCACGCGATCGCCGTCTTCAAGGAAACCACGTGTTTCACCGTTGGATAGCTGAAGTGGCTTGGTGGGATTCCAGGTCAACTCAAGCAAGCTGCCGTAAGAGTTTTCAGTTGGCCCTGAAATGGTACCAGAGCCCATTAAATCGCCAACCTGCACGTTACAGCCTGCAATGGTGTGGTGAGTGAGTTGTTGTGCCATCGACCAGTACATATATTTAAAGTTGGTCTGGCAAATCACTTCTGCTTGTTGTGCTTGAGGGGTTTGTACTTCAACACTTAGATGGATGTCATAGCTGTTGGCAACATTTTCCTGTAAGTAAGCAAGAGGTTGCGGTTGTTGTTCCGGGCCTTGAACTTTAAATGGGGCTAAGGCTTCCATGGTGACGATCCAGGGTGAAATCGCGCTGGCAAAAGTCTTGGCATTGAACGGGCCCAGCGGAACATATTCCCATTGCTGGATATCACGTGCTGACCAGTCGTTTAAGAGCACCATTCCAAAAATATGATCCCATGCATTTTCAATCGCAATCGGTTCACCCAGTTCAGTCGCTTTACCCACCACAAACGCCGTTTCCAGCTCAAAGTCGAGCTTGCGTGTTGCTGAAAAAACAGGACGTTCTTCATTCGGTAACTTGATCTGACCAGAAGGGCGGACAATATCTTTGCCACTGACGATTACAGAGCTGGCACGACCGTTATAGCCTACTGGGAGTTCACTCCAGTTAGGGAGCAGTGCATTTTTCGGGTCTCTAAACATCGTGCCCACATTGGTAGCATGTTCTTTAGATGAGTAGAAATCGGTGTAACCAGGCACATGTACAGGTAAATGTAGCGTAACGGCATCTTGTCTGAATAAGGCTTTCTGGCGTAAGTCTGCGTTATCGCGCAATGCCGGATTTTCAGCAGACAGTAAGCTTTGTAAGGTTTTACGAACGGCTTGCCAGTTTTGCTTACCGGTCTCGATAAATTTATTCAGTGTGGTTTGATTAAAACAGTTCGGCACACTGCTGTGGAGTAGGCCATCTGCTTCCAAGGCTGCAAGATCGAGTACCCAGTCACCAATCGCAACACCAACGCGCTGATTACCTTGGGCTGTTTCGCTAAAGATACCGTACGGCAAATTATGAATTGTGAAATCTGATTGCGGATCAATCTCAAGAAAACAGGTTAATTGTTGTGCCATGCTGTACCTTCCTTGTTTCTCATTCTGTAAAAACGATTAAATTTTTTATCTTGCTTGGTTCAAGCTTTTGAAAAAACGATAGATATTTTTCGTTTTATCCATTCAGCAGCTTGGGCTCAAGCAAGAAATATTGACTTTATGATTTCTATCATACTGAAAATAATTAATTACGCAATACATAATTTAATTACATTATTCATAATATTTGTTATTTATTGAATTTTCTGTTTATATGCGCGGTTATCTGAAAAGTAAATCAATTATTTTTTGATTTGAGGTAGGCATTGGTGATTAATTTATGATATACGTAATTTTAGACAAAAAAATTACGCGACAAGGACGAGAATAATCATATGTCAAATCAGGAACAAGGAAACCTGAAACATGGTCTGAGCAATCGGCACATCCAGCTTATTGCGCTAGGTGGTGCGATTGGTACAGGTCTGTTTCTTGGAATTTCCCAATCAATCAAGCTGGCGGGTCCCTCAGTCATATTGGGGTATGCGATTGCAGGACTGATTGCATTTCTTATGATGCGTCAGCTAGGTGAAATGGTGGTGCAAGAGCCAGTCAGTGGTTCATTCAGTCATTTTGCCTATAAATACTGGGGCTCATTTGCAGGCTTCATGTCGGGCTGGAACTATTGGGTACTCAATGTTCTGGTGTGTATGGCAGAGTTAAGTGCAATTGGTCTATATATTCAGTATTGGTGGCCTGAAATCCCGACCTGGGTTTCGGCACTGGCTTTCTTTATTTTAATTAACGGTATCAACCTGTTACATGTCAAATTTTTTGGCGAAATGGAGTTCTGGTTTTCCATTGTCAAGATTCTGGCAATTCTGGCCATGATCGCCTTTGGTTCCTATTTGCTTGCAACCGGCACAGCAGGACCACAGGCCAGCATCAGTAACCTTTGGGCATTGGGTGGATTCTTCCCGTTTGGTGTTGAAGGTTTAGTGATGGCGATGGCAGTCATTATCTTTGCCTTTGGTGGAATCGAGTTGTTTGGGATTACTGCAGCTGAAGCGCGTGAACCGGATAAAACCCTACCCAAAGCTGTCAATCAGATTATTTACCGTATCCTGATTTTCTATATTGCGACACTTTTCATTCTGTTTGCATTATTTCCTTGGAACCAGATGGCACAAGGTGGAAGTCCATTTGTGATGGTGTTTGCCTCACTGGATAGCCAGGGTGTAGCGACTTTGCTTAACTTTGTGATTCTGACTGCAGCCGTATCAGTTTATAACGGGACCAGTTATTGCAGCAGCCGTATGCTGTTAGGTCTGGCTCAACAAGGCAATGCACCGAAATTCCTCAAGCATATCAATAAGCGCGGGATTCCAACCAATGCCGTTTATCTTTCAGCTTTCGTGACGGTTTTGTGTGTATTGTTGAACTACGCATTCCCTGAAAAAGCATTTGGTCTATTGATGATGCTGGTGGTGGCTGCCATTGTGATTAACTGGGTGGTGATTTCGTGGACACATCTCAAGTTCCGTAAAACCATGCAGGCTCAAGGTGTTACAACCAAATTCCCAAGTATTGCCTATCCATTTAGTAATTATCTTTGCATGATCTTTATGCTAGGAATCTTGGTGGTTATGTCATTAACACCAGATATGCGTATTGCGGTGATGATGATTCCTGGCTGGATTCTGTGTTTAATGCTGGCGTATTATTTGAAGCAGCGTAAGTTAAAAAATGCGCAACATAGTGTTGCCTTGAATACAGATGCATAAATTTTGAATAAATGATGTAAATAAAAGGGCTGAATTTTCAGCCCTTTTTTATTGGTCATATCTAAAAAAATAGAGTCTTCATTGTTATTGAGCACGAATTAGATATCTAAATAAGATAAGATTCATGCATAGATCAAGTAATCAATCTTAAGGCTTTTGAATTGTTTCCATCTTTGAATATCCAGACCCGCTTAGGTGGTTTTTATCTGTTCTACTATGCCATCGTTGGGACGTTCATGCCGTACTGGAACCTGTATCTGCAAGATCAGGGGTTCAACTATCAAGAGATTGGCATTCTTTCTTCCATTGCCATTATTACCCGTTTCTTTGCACCGCTGATCTGGGGCTGGATTGCGGATAAGTCTGGCAAACGCATGTTACTGGTACGCATTGCCACCTGGATGGAAGCCTGTATCTGGTTCGCTATTTTTGTGATTCCAAATAGCTTTCAATCGGTTGCCTTATTGATGCTGATTTTTAGTTTCTTTCAAAATGCCATTCTGGCGCAGTTTGAAGGGGTGACCTTATTCTGGCTGGGCGAGAAACGAGCTGAACTGTATGGCAAAGTACGAAAGTGGGGTTCAGTCGGGTTTATTGTCGGGGTATTTGTGATTGGTGCCTTACTGGAGATTATTCCGATCGCCATGCTGCCAGTTTTACTTTTGGCGATTTCATTTCTGGCCTTTCTCTGGTCATTTAGCATTAAAGAACCAGAGCATGCGCCGAGCTCGCAAAAAAAATTACAGCCATTATGGCCTGTTTTGAAAAAACCAGTTGTAGCGGCATTCTTTAGCATTGAGTTTATTTTATTATTTTCATTGGCACCATTTTATAGTTTCTATAGCAATTTTCTCAAGGAAATCGGTTTCAGTACCACACAAATCGGTAGTTTATGGGCGATGGGAGTGATCGCCGAGATTGTCATGTTTGCGGTCGCGCAAAAAGTCTTTTTTACCCGCTTTTCTTGGCGGACACTGGTGGTGATTAGTCTGTTGCTCACCAGTCTGCGCTGGTGGCTGGTGGGGGTATTAGAGAGCAATTATATTGGACAATTACTCACACAATGCTTACATGCCTTTAGTTTTGGCCTGTTCCATCTGATCGCCATGAAAATCATTTTCCAGAATTTTTCCGCAGAGCAACAAGGCCGTGGACAAGCGCTGTATAGCACCATGTGGGGCTTAGGTGTTGCGTCTGGCAGTTTACTGGCAGGGCACTACTGGCAGATGCTTTCAGGCATGACCATCTTTTTCTGTGCCAGTGCTGTAGTGTTATTGGGGCTATTATTGGTGGTATGGCTACCGAATCAGCTTGAAACAGCAGCCAAAAGCTAGCTCAGAGCTGGATATGCTGATATTGAGGCATCCAGGGTTGTGCCTGTTCAAGCTGTGCTGCCAGTTGTAGCAAGCGATCTTCCCGTCCAAACGGCGCGATAAACTGGCTACCCAACGGCAAGCCTTGTTTATTCCAGTAGAGGGGAACTGACATGGCCGGCAAGCCGGTGACATTGGCTAACTGGGTAAAAGGGACCCAGCTCAGGTTGTCCTGTACCATTTTTTCGACCAGTTTACCTTGAGCGAGATAATGCGCTTTGCCCAGTTTTAACAAGCCTTTCAAAATAGGTTTCTGCCAGGCTGGGGTCGCAACTTCACCGTTCTTTGGCGCCACCGAAGCGGTGCTAGGGGTAAGATACAGGTCATATTGTTCAAAGAAAATATTCATCCGGGTGCTATAGAGGCCCCAATTATCAAGGGTATGAATATATTCTGTTGCCGTAGTTTTGGCTCCAAAAGCTGCCAATGCGATTGAATCCAGTTCAAAGTCCTGATCGGTTGCCCCATATTGCTGTTTGATTTGTGCCTGCATATAAGAAAACTGGCTAAACCATGTGGTCACGAAGTCTTTTGCCAAGGCCAAACCATCAATTTGGGGTTGATCTTCCACCACCATATGTCCCAATGATTCCAGCAATTTTGCAGTTTGTTGCACTGCTTGAATAGCATCTTGAGATACTTTGGTGCAAATCGGGGATCGGGTATTAAACGCGATTCTGAGCTTTTTAGGTGCTTGTTGAATGATGTCGCTGTATTTTTGTGCTGGCGCTTCAATTCTAAATAGTGAGGTTTGTTCAGGGCCTTGCTCGGCATCAAGCATGGCCGCACTATCACGCACAGTTTTGCTTAGAACATGCTGCATGGCTGCGCCGTGCATGGCTTCACTAAATTGTGGTCCCCACGGCGTACGTCCGCGACTTGGTTTTAAGCCAAACAGACCGCAATAAGAAGCGGGGATACGGATTGAACCACCGCCATCACCTGCACCCGCAATCGGGACAAGACCTGCCGCTACCGCAGAGGCTGAACCGCCTGAAGAACCGCCACTATTATGCTTTAAATTCCACGGGTTATGGCATGCACCCCATGCATCAGGTTCGGTAATGCCTTTAATGCCAAACTCTGGCGTGTTGGTGCGGCCAAAAGTGACAATACCGGTATTTTCCCAGCGATTGACAATTTCAGCATTAAAATCAGGGATGTAATTTCGATTTTTAAGGGCATGGCTACCATAGGAGGTCGGGATGCCTTGGTATTCCTGAAACAGATCCTTCACCAGAAACGGAACACCTGCAAATGTGCCAGAACGTTGTTGGCTTGCGCGCTGTTTTGCCTGTTCATACATGGGAATAATCACAGCATTGAGCTTGGGATTGACCTGTTGGGTGCGTTGTAGTGCAATGTCCAGCAATTCGGAAGCCTGGACTTGTTTTGTTTTGACTAATTGGGCCAGTCCAAGACCATCGTATTGCACATATTCTGAAAACTTCATGGCTTTTATCCCTAAAGCTAAATTGTTATAAAGTAAAAATAAATATAAGTTGTAAAATAGAATACCTGAAAAAATAACAGAACAATCAATTAAATTACATGCCAAAAATATTGTGTTTATATGGTTATGAATGCGTGTTTTTATCAAAAAATATGCTAATTTAAGCGCATGCACCGTTTTAGATGACGACTTAATTAAATCTATGAAAAATATTTATATTATTGGATTATTATGGGCTTGCTCAACATGGACTATGGCCGAGACGGTCGTAAATAACAAGACAGCACCAACGCCTCAGCAAGTGGCTAAAGCGAATGCGATTCGTGTAACCACGCGCCCTGAAATTATGGGGTTATGGGGAATGGAAATTCCAAATAATAAGAAATGCGTGGAATACTATAATTTTCGTGGTTCCAGCGATGTAGTGATTAAAAGCGGACAGGAGTGGTCGTACGGTTTATATGATTATCAACCTTCTGAAGATCATCAAGAGCGTTTACCCGCGCTGATCTTGCAGATCAAGTATGACAATAATGAAAAAGATTGTTCTGGCCAAGCTCAGGATCAAACAGGCGAGGTTTCCCAATATTTCGTGAAATGGTCCAACGATCACACCATTGATTTCTGTGCCAGCGAGAAGGGCGATAAATGCTTTGCAACCTTACGCCGTGTTTTACCTTAAAACCAGATAGATATAAAAAAGCCTCTTCAATGAAGAGGCTTTTTTATTTAAGCTTTTTCAGCTTGCGGTTCCAGCTGTTTGAGCAAATGTTTTTCGAGGTAATGAATATCCATTGCCTGTTCACAGAAGTTCTTATCTTGCAGGATAAGATCTTTATGCAAAGGAATATTGGTTTTAATTCCTGTCAAAATCATTTCATCTAAGGCTTGGCGCATACGGGCCAAAGAAGTTTCACGATCTTTACCATGGGCAATCAATTTTGCAATCATTGAATCATAGTAAGGCGGAATGCTATAACCTTGATAAATATGTGAATCTAGGCGAATGCCCGCACCACCCGGTGCATAGAAGCTTTCAATCTTGCCTGGTGAAGGCAGGAATGTAGTCGGGTCTTCAGCATTGATACGACATTCAATCGCATGACCTTTAACTTCGATTTGCTCTTGTTCAAGCGCTAAGCCTAAACCAGCCGCAATGCGAAGTTGCTGTTCAATAATGTCGACGCCTGTCACCATTTCGGTCACAGGATGTTCAACCTGAACACGTGTATTCATTTCAATAAAGAAGAATTCACCGTCTTCAAACAAGAACTCGAATGTTCCCGCGCCACGATACTGCATCAATTTACAGGCATTGACACATGCTTCCAGAATATCCGCACGCGCTTGTTCTGGTAAGTTTGGAGCAGGTGCTTCTTCTAGCACTTTTTGATGGCGACGTTGTAACGAGCAGTCACGATCATATAAGTGAATCGCATGGCCGTTACCATCACCGAGAACCTGTACTTCAACATGGCGAGGTTTCTGTAAGAAACGCTCCATATACACGGTATCATCACCGAACCACATTTCAGCATCACGCTGTGCAGCCTGAACTGATTCAAGCAGCGTATCGACACGTTCGACAATACGCATACCACGACCACCACCACCAGAAGCGGCTTTTACGATCAATGGAAAGCCAATTTCTTTGGCTTCAGCAAGTGCATTGTGAATGGTAACCGCATGATCACAACCTGGTACGGTTGGAACACCCGACTTTTTCATGGCAATAATGGCAGAAACCTTATTTCCCATGAGGCGGATATGTTCAGGGCGAGGACCAATGAAAATGAAACCTGAGCTTTCTACAATTTCAGCAAATTCAGCATTTTCAGACAGGAAGCCATAACCAGGATGGATTGCATCTGCACCTGTAATTTCTGCAGCAGTAATAATTGCAGGAATATTTAAATAGCTTTCACTTGTGGTACCTGGCCCAATACATACTGCTTCATCAACGAAGCGTAAATGCATCAAGTCTTTGTCGGCATCTGAATAGATACCTACTGTTTTAATGCCAAGAGTTTTACAAGCCCGAGTAATTCGTAAAGCGATTTCACCACGGTTTGCAATTAATACTTTTTGCAACATCGGAATCCCCAGACAAATTAAGCACGGTAGCGGAAAAGTGGTTGACCGAATTGGATCACTTCGCCGTTTTTCACTAAAATTTCTTCAATGACACCGCTCTTGGTTGCTTCGATCGGGTTCATGATTTTCATCGCTTCGATGATACCGAGTGTTTCACCCGCAGAAACTGTTTGACCTACATTTACAAATGGTGCTTCACCCGGGCTTTGTGCGGCATAGAACACACCTACCATTGGTGACGTTTCAACAGCACCGCGTGGTGTTTTTGCTGCTGGCGCTGCTGGGGCAGACGCTGCTGGCGCTGCTGCAACTGGAGCTGCTGCATAAACAGGTGTAGGACGAGTTAACGAGATGGACTGGTCACCTTCCTTAACTTCAATCGCCTGTAAGTCAGATTCAATCATCAAGTCGATGAGCTTCTTGATTTTACGGATATCCATGAGTGAGCATTCCTAATGTGTTTAAAATTAGTTAGAAGATTGAATTTTTTCGATAGCGTAATCGAGTGCAAAGGAATAACCCTTCGCACCTAAGCCACAAATCACGCCAATGGCCTTATCTGATAAATATGAGTGATGACGAAATGCTTCACGCGCGTGAACATTTGACAAATGAACCTCAATAAACGGGATTGCAACGCCGAGCAGGGCATCGCGTAAAGCAACCGATGTATGGGTCAGGGCAGCAGGGTTGATAATGATGAATTTTACCCCTTCAGCTTGTGCTTGATGAATGCGATCGACAATCGCACCTTCCCAATTGCTTTGAAAAGAATCTAATGTGAGGGATGCGTGTTTAGCCTGAGCAGTGAGTTGCTGGTTAATATCCTCTAAAGTGAGATAACCATAAACTTCTGGTTCGCGCTTTCCTAGCAAGTTCAAATTCGGTCCGTGAATCACCAAAATGGTTGAGCTCATTCAGCCTGCTCCAATTCTAAAACTGCAAATGTTTTTTGCAAGATGTCTGCAAAGTTTGCTTATTATGGCATAAAATTCTGCAATTTTTTTATAATTTGTTTTAATCAATGAAGAATGTTGCATACCAAGCATGGTGCATATAATGAAAACTTTGCAAGGAATTGGCAATGTTAAAATATGACAAATTTCAGCGTATTTTCGTTTTTTTGTATTTTAAACTGAAATACCCCAATTCGTTCATGGGATTTGTGTAACTCAGCAGTCAATCTGGCGGCTGGCTGTTGATTTTTATATCGTATTTTAAGCACTAAGGGGTAGTCGGGTTGCTTTGAAAAGCTGAATGCAGCTTTGGCTTTTATTTGTATAAGTTTATGTTTTTAAATTGTTTAATCTGGGTGTTTGGTCGTGCATTTTCCTGCTATTGGATCAGATAAAGATTGATTTTTCATATAATCAGCTGTGCCTGATCAAGTTGGAGATAAAGGCAGGATTTTTGATAGGCATACTGCTTATGGATTGAACATTAGGGTTGTGATGACCATTGGCAAAAATGATGAAAACACGGGTTTTAGATGGCAGTTAATGACATAAAAATGTCCGAAAAAGATATGCATGAGTTCCATATCATAACAATCACTTAAGAGCTGACTTTTGATTGGCGTCCGCTCTTATGGGTCTTTCAATGCTGTCTTGGAACTTCAAGACAGCTTTTTTTTGTCCTAGATTTAACTTGCTTGGGCTGCCTGATAAATCGATCCTAAGATACAGTGCTGTGCCTGCTTAAGATAAGTGCTTGGTTTTGGCTCCAAATCATTCCATTTATGCATTTGCTGAAACAGCCATTCAAAATCTTCTACTTTAGGTTGAGCGCTATCTTGCACTAAATTCCGGATAATCTTCTGAATGCTGAAATATTTCTCGACATGAATCTCCGCTGAACATGGAAATTGAATCACATCAAACTCCACCAGCATTTGCCATACCTGCCTAAAGTCTTGCAGTTCCCGTAATTCCTGTTGGGCTTTCAGAATGGCACGACTAAGTGCAATTAACGTATTAGGATGTTGTCTGGCCCAGTCCTGTGTCACGGCAAGCACCTTATCTGCAACACTCGGGATGATCTGTTGGCTGGAGCAGACAATATGGCTCAGGCCCTGAATTTCAGCTTGTGTATTCCAGGGTTCGCCCACACAAAATCCATCGATCAGATGATTGCTGATGGCTTCTACCATATACGGTGGCGGTAAGATTTTCAGCTGAATGGATTGTGCCAATTCAGGACTGGCCAGGGCCAACCATTCTCTTAAGCAGTAATGATGAATTGAATACTGAAATACATGCGCGAGGGATAAAGGGTGATTATTGTGGATATATTCAACGATTTTTTGCGCAGAAGACTCGGCCGAATCGTGAGAATCAATATTCAGTTGATAGCAGAGTTTCTGGCTGATGCTAATAAAAGCGCGATTTTCACTCAGTACCAAAGGTGTTTGCAACGGAATGCCAATCTGGTCAGCCCCGATGGCCGCCGCAGGAAGCATTGCCGATAAGCAATGCGCTGCATCCAGCAGGCCAAAGGCCAGTCGATCGCGTAAACTGGCCCAAGAAGCTTCTTTGACCAGATTTACTTCTAAGCCGATTTCAGCAAAAAAACCACGCTGCTTGGCCCACAGCAGGGCAACACAGTCGAGTAAAGGAATATAGCCCAGTTGTAATTCAGTTTTTTCTAATGCGACAGAATGAATCATTTACTCATCCTTTAATTGATTATTTAACAGTTGCTGGGCATCGAGCAGGCGCCGTGCCATTTCTCCGATGGTCATACGATGGCTCATGGCATTTTTTCTGAGCAGTTGAAAGGCGGTATCTTCAGTCAGCCCATGCAATTGCATCAGCAACACTTTGGCTTTTTCAATATCTTTGCGGTCAGCCAGTTTGGTCTTGGCATCTTTGAGGTCACCCTCCAGCTTTTTATGTTTTTTATATTGCTCAATTGAAATATCCAGAATGGTATGTAAACGACTGGGGTCAATACCATCAACGATATAAGCAGTAATACCTGCATCAATAGTTTGCTTAATGGTGTTCTTATCTGCATTTTTGGTGAACAAGACAGTTGGAAGGTCAAAGTTGCTGACACAGCTTTCAATCACATCGCGATGTGGATGTTCCATATCCAGCAGAATCACATCTGCCTGCAGGTGTTCCAGTTTAAATAGATTGAAGTGATCCAGCGTAAAACAAGCCACCACATCAAAGTCATGTTCAATCAAGCATGCTTTTAGGTATTCAGCCCGAGCCTGGTCGTCATCAATAAGAGCGATCTTGAGTTTCGGCATATGTATAAAGGTCAAAGGCTAAGTCAAAGCACATCTAAAGTCATGTGCGGTATAGGGTAGAGACGATTGTTTTGAAGCAAATTTAATGCCAATCAATAACGGGTTAAATTTGGAGATGCATTCATTGCCAGATGTTGCATAGATAGAAGTGTACTGCAATTAATAGAAAGAAAAATGAAAAAGCATTGACCCGCTAATACAAAATAAATTTGCACATTCGTGGTGCAAAAAAAGAGTTTTTTTGAAGCAATTTCAATGCTGCGTTAAAACAGTTCATTTCTTGTTTTTATAAATGGAGTGACAAAAAAGAATCAATTTTTAGAAGAGTGATTGTATTTTTAATCTATATAAAACAAATACTTGTATTATTAACAAAGTTCTATTATTAAAAGTTGGCATAGCAATTGCTAAATATTCCATGAGTCAAAGATGACTTATAAATGTTTAAGACGGCCAACGATGTCCGATCTGATCGATTTGTTGACACAACCTGATGTGTCAGCAGAGCAAATTACGTTCAGTATGGGAGATGGCAATGTCTATAGATTTATCTGCTAAAAAAGCAACTTCAATCAAGTTATTTAACTTTTCTGCACCAGCAATGCGGGCATTCCACATGAGCTGGCTGGCTTTCTTTGTTTGCTTCTTTGCCTGGTTTGCTTGCGCGCCGTTAATGCCGGTGATTGCTGGTGAATTTCATTTAAGCAAAGACCAGATCGCAAATATCAATATTGCTGCTGTGGCCATCACGATAGTGGTTCGCCTTATTGTCGGGCCGCTGTGTGATAAGTATGGCCCACGTAAAACCTATACTGCTTTGTTACTCATCGGCAGTATTCCGGTATTTGGTGTGGCCGCTGCCAACAGTTATGAATCCTTCCTGTTCTTCCGGTTGTTGATTGGTGCCATCGGTGCCAGCTTCGTGATCACGCAATACCATACCAGCATTATGTTTGCGCCCAATGTAGTGGGAACCGCCAATGCCACTTCAGCGGGTTGGGGCAATGCCGGTGGTGGTGCTACACAAGCTTTGATGCCATTGTTATTAGCTGCATTGGTGATGTTTGGTGTTGAACAAGCCATGGGTTGGAGAATTGCGCTGATCGTCCCGGGTGTGATGATGGTGATTGTCGGTATCCTTTACTGGAAACTGACCCAAGACAGCCCTCAAGGCGACTTTAAAGCATTGCGTGCACAAGGTGTGGTGGTTGGAAATGACAAAAAAGGCGGTGTTGCGATCTTGATGCATGCTGCACGCAACTATCGTGTCTGGATCCTGTTTGCCTCTTATGCCGCGTGTTTCGGAATTGAAATTTTCATGCACAACATCATTGCGATGTATTACGTCGAGCACTTCAATTTTGGCTTAAAGGAAGCGGGTCTGGCTGCGGGAATCTTTGGTTTATTGGCGCTGTTTGCCCGTGCGCTGGGTGGGCTGGTTTCAGACAAAGTTGCCCTGAAAAAAGGACTGGATGGCCGCACCAAAGTGCTGTTTATCCTGATCTTGGGTGAAGGCTTATTCCTGATGCTGTTTTCACAAATGAATAGCGTTGCGCTTGCCATGATCAGTATGACGGTTTTTGCGTTGTTTACGCATATGGCTTGTGGTGCAACTTATGCCTTGGTTCCTTTTATTGATCGTGATGCTTTAGGTGGTGTGGCAGGCATCATTGGCGCAGGCGGCAATGTGGGTGCAGTTGCGGCGGGTTTCTTGTTAAAAGGTATGGTCGATATTCAAACCTGCTTGATGATGTTAGGTGGTCTAGTGGTGTTTGCCGCAGGTTCAGTCATGTTGATCCGCTTTTCAGTCGAACATAAAGAAAAAGAACAACGCCTGTTTGAACAGGCCGTTTTAGAACGTGGCTCAGAACACAGCAGCATAGCTTAATCATTCGTCAGATTTTAGGAGAAACACAATGAAATTAGTGATGATTGGCCACGGTATGGTGGGACATAAATTCATCGAAGCCATCTTGGAGAAAGCTGATGATGAACTAGAAATTACCATTCTTGCTGAAGAACCACGTATTGCCTATGACCGAGTTCATTTGACTGAATACTTCTCTGGTAAAACAGCCAAAGACTTATCACTGGCGCGTTTTGATTTTGCCGATGCGCATGGGATTGACCTCCGATTAAATACCAAAGCGGTTGAGATCAATCCTGCCGAGCAAACGGTGACCACCAATTTAGGTGAAGTGATTCATTATGACAAACTGGTCTTGGCGACAGGTTCATATGCCTTTGTTCCACCAATTTCAGGCAATGACCGTGAAAACTGTTTTGTCTATCGTACCATTGAAGACTTGGATGCTATTCGTGCTGCAAGCTTAAATGCGAAGACAGGTGTCGTGATTGGTGGTGGTTTATTGGGGCTGGAAGCTGCCAAAGCATTACGTGATCTAAATCTGGAAACCCATGTGGTGGAATTTGCACCACGTTTGATGGCGGTACAGATCGATGATCTTGGTGGTAAAGTTCTACGCCGTAAAATTGAAAATCTTGGGGTAAAAGTCCATACCCAAAAAGCGACGCAATGTATTGAAGCGGGTGAAAGCGCAACACATGTGATGAAGTTTGCTGACGGTAGTGAACTGGAAACAGATATTATTTTATTCTCAGCAGGGATTCGCCCACGTGATGAATTAGCGCGTGTCAGTGGTTTAGCGTTAGGTGAACGTGGTGGGATTAAAATCAATGATTATTGCCAAACCTCAGATCAACATATCTATGCGATTGGTGAATGTGCGCTGTGGGATAACAAAATCTACGGTCTGGTCGCACCTGGCTATGACATGGCACGTATTGCAGCAAAACATATTCTAGAAGAAGAAACCCATTGTTTTGCCGGTGCAGATATGAGCACCAAGTTGAAGTTGATGGGGGTTGATGTGGCATCTGTGGGTGATGCGCATGGCATGACCCCAAACTCACTTAGCTATTTCTATGCGGATGAGGACGCACTGGTTTATAAAAAAATTGTGGTGGATGCAGACAAGACCAAGTTACTCGGTGCAGTCTTGGTCGGTGATGCCAAAGAATATAATGACCTGCTACAGATGATGCTGAATGGCTTGACGCTTCCTGAAACACCCGAAAGTCTGATTATGCCTGGCTTTGCCGATTCAGGTGCCAAAGCAGGCGGCAGTGGTGTCGATTTATTGCCTGATAGCGCCACCATTTGTTCATGTAATAACGTCTCTAAAGCCGATATTTGCCAAGCGATTTGTGATGGCTCAACCTCTTTGGGGGCATTGAAAAAATGTACCAAAGCGGCGACCGCCTGTGGTGGTTGTGCGCCCTTAGTGACGCAAGTATTGAAGTCTGAACTGCAACGCCAAGGGGTGACCGTCAATAACCATGTCTGTGAACACTTCCCATACTCACGCCAAGAAATTTATCACCTGGTTCGTGTCAATGAAATCAAGACCTTTGATGATCTGATTCAGCAACATGGTCATGGTCTAGGCTGTGATATTTGTAAACCGATGGCGGCCAATATTTTGGCATCGTGCTGGAATGATTTTGTACTTGAACCAAGTCATGCAGGTCTACAAGACAGTAACGATTACTACTTGGGTAATATCCAAAAAGATGGTTCTTACTCGGTGGTGCCGCGTATGGCAGGTGGCGAAGTCACGCCAGATGGCTTAATTGCTGTCGGTCAAATTGCCAAGAAATATAACCTGTATACCAAAATCACTGGTGGACAACGTGTTGACTTATTTGGTGCGCAAATCCATCAACTGCCGTTTATTTGGGAAGAGCTCAACGCAGCAGGTTTTGAATCAGGTCATGCTTACGGTAAATCCTTACGTACCGTGAAATCTTGTGTCGGTAGTACCTGGTGCCGTTATGGCGTCGATGATTCTGTGGGCTTGGCGATTGAACTTGAGAATCGCTATAAAGGCTTACGTTCACCACATAAACTAAAAATGGCAGTGTCGGGTTGTACCCGCGAATGTGCTGAAGCACAAGGTAAAGATGTCGGGGTGATTGCCACCGAGAAAGGCTGGAACCTGTATGTCTGTGGTAATGGCGGTATGAAACCACGCCATGCCGAGCTTCTGGCATCTGATCTGGATACTCAAACCCTGATTCGTTATATCGACCGTTTCTTTATGTTCTATATCCAGACTGCCGATCGTTTACAACGTACCAGTGTCTGGCGTGACAATATGGAAGGCGGTCTGGATTATCTCAAATCAGTGATTGTGGATGACTCATTAGGATTGGCTGAAGAACTTGAAAGCCGTATGCGCCATGTGATTGGGACTTACCAAGATGAATGGCGTACTGCGGTTGAAGACCCTGAAATCCGTAAACGTTTCCAAACCTATATCAACGCCAGTGCAGAGGAACAAGCTGATCCACATATTCAATTTACTCAAGTACGTGATCAGATTCGTCCTTTAAATGATGCTGAACGTTCAGTCGATCGTATCCCCATGGTTGAAGCATAAGGAGAACTCACATGACCAGTTTAAAGAACATCAATATGCTGCCAGAAAATCAATGGATTGAGGTCTGTGCGTTGGAAGATATCACACCGAATACGGGTGTCGGCGCATTGATTGAAGGTCAATCGGTGGCGCTGTTTCGTGTCGCTCACGAAAAGCGCATTTATGCGCTTAGCAATAAGGATCCATTCAGCCAAGCCAATGTGATGTGTCGTGGCATCATTGGCGATTTACAAGGTGAACGCGTGATTGCATCGCCGATTTATAAACAACATTTCAGCTTGGCGACGGGTCGTTGTCTGGAAGATAAAGATCAAAAGCTGTTGGTTTTTCCAACCAAAATTGAAAATGGCCGTGTTTGGGTCGGGTCTGTTCCGCAAAAAACCTATATTACTAATAATGGCGCTGCGCAAGAAAAGCTTAAACTGGTGTTGATTGGTAATGGTCTGGCGGGTATGCGCTGCCTAGAAGACCTACTGGATATGGCACCAGATCGCTATGAAGTCACGGTGATTGGCGAGGAGCCTTGGGGCAATTACAACCGTATTATGTTGTCACCCGTACTTTCAGGTGAAAAAACCATTGATGACATCATGTTGCATCCACATGCGTGGTACAGCGACAAAGGGATTCAATTTATTGCCGATGACCCTGCAATCAAGATTGATCGTACTCGCAAAGTGGTACATACCGAGAAAGGTGAAAGTGTTGATTATGATCGTTTGATTATTGCCACAGGTTCATCGCCGTTTATTCCACCTGTGCAAGGTGTAGACCTAAAAGGTGTGATCAGCTTCCGTGATATTTATGATGTCAACACCATGATCAAATATTGCGAAAGCAAGAAAAATGCGGTGGTGATTGGTGGAGGTTTGCTGGGTCTGGAAGCGGCCTACGGGCTGAAACAACGTGGTATGAATGTCACGGTTTTGCACCTGATGGATCGAATTATGGAACGTCAGTTGGATGGACGTGCCAGCCGTATGTTACGTCATAGTATTGAGCAAAAGGGTATTAATATTATTACCGAAGCCAATACCGAAGCATTGCTCGGTGAAGAAGGTCATGTCCGTCAGGTTCGCCTTAAAGATGGAACGGTACTGGATGCAGATTTAGTGATTTTTGCGGTTGGGATTCGCCCGAATATTGCATTGGCTCAACGTGCAGGACTGCGTTGTAACCGGGGCATCTTGGTGAATGACACCATGCAAACCTTTGATCCAAGTATCTATGCCGTGGGCGAATGCATCGAGCATCGTAATCAAACTTTTGGTCTGGTTGAGCCGCTATGGGGACAAGCCTTTATTTGTGCAACGCATTTGGCTGAACATGGCAGCTTAACTTTTAAATCACCGACCGTACCAACACAGTTAAAAGTCAGCGGTGTGGATGTATTCTCGGCTGGGCGAATTGATTTAGAAAATAGCGAACCGAAAGAGGATTATGAAGACATCATCCTTAATGATGATAAGCGTCAAATTTATAAACGTATCATTATCCAGAAAGACAAAGTGATTGGTGCAGTTCTGTTTGGTGATACGGAAGATGGCATGTGGTATGCCGAGCTGATCGCTGATCAAACCCCTGTTTCTAGCTTTAGAAATAAGCTGTTATTTGGTAAGGATTTTGCAATGAAAAAGGCAGGTTAATAGTTCTAAGAAATTAAATTCCTAAGTAAGTAATTTGATACTCGGAAGGGTCATCTGCAACCTGCATGGTTTTTGTAATAAATGTTTCTGCGATGAAGCTAAACAGGTGAAAGAAGAGAACAGGTTTTGCAGATGACAATGGTTTTGCCTACTTTTCCCGAATGAAAAGTAGGTCGAGCCGAAGGCTTAGCCTGAAAATAAGATGAGAACTCGGTAAGACTCCCGAGAGTAAGCATCTTTAAAAAGATTAACTAGGTAAAAGGGGCAGTCATGAACAGTATTCAAAATCTAGAACACAGTCGCTCCGATCAAGCAGAAACAATTATAACAAAAACAACATGTCCCTATTGTGGTGTGGGCTGTGGTGTGGATGTCAGTGTTCAACATAAAACGCATGGCACGACGGTACAAGTTGCAGGAGATCTAGAGCATCCTTCAAACTTTGGACGACTCTGCATTAAAGGCAGCAATTTAGCCGATACGCTAGGCTTGGAAACCCGTGTCTTGCATCCGATGTTTGGCCGTAAAAACCATCGTCAAGTGACGACATGGGATCAGGCGATTGAAAAAATTGCAGACCAGTTCCAAGCGTGTATTGATCAATATGGCGCTGACAGCGTTGCATTTTATGTCTCAGGTCAGCTGTTGACCGAAGATTATTATGTGGTGAACAAGTTTGTAAAAGGCTATTTGGGTACTGCCAATATTGATACCAACTCACGCCTATGTATGTCGTCTGCAGTTGCAGCGCATAAACGTGCCTTCGGTGAAGATATCGTCCCAGCCAGTTATGAAGACTTTGAACATACGGACATGGTGGTTTTAGTTGGTTCTAATACCGCCTGGTGTCATCCTGTCTTGTATCAACGCATCATGCAGGCCAAGAGCAATAATCCGGATTTATTTGTAGTGGTGGTCGATCCCCGTTTTACCAGTACTTGTGAGCAAGCGGATTTGCATTTGCCGATTCTACCTGGTCAGGATGTGGCCCTATTTAATGGCCTGTTTCAGCATCTTTATCATCATGATTACACCGACCATCATTTTGTAGAGACCTATACCGAAGGTTTAGCGGCATTGGTAGCTGCAAGTGAAAGCGAGCAAGATGTTAATGCCTTGGTGAAACGTACCGGAATTTCTGCAGAAAAATTACAGCTGTTTTTTGATAAGTTTGCGCAAACCGAAAAGGTGATCACCTTATTTTCGATGGGGGTCAATCAATCCTCTCAAGGCGTGAATAAAGCCAATAGCATTATCAACTGTCATTTACTCACTGGAAAAATTGGTAAATTAGGTGCAGCGCCATTTTCCATGACCGGTCAACCCAATGCTATGGGCGGTCGTGAGGTGGGAGGATTGGCCAATATGTTGGCTGCGCATCTGGAGCTGGATAATCCGTCACATCAACATCTGGTACAAAGCTTTTGGAACAGTCCTGTAATTGCCAAGCAAGCTGGCTTAAAAGCCGTTGATCTATTCCAAGCCGTGGAAAGTGGCAAAATCAAAGCGATCTGGATTATGGCCACCAATCCGGTGGTGAGCCTGCCCGATGCAGATCAAGTCAAACGTGCCTTGGAAAAATGTGAGTTTGTGGTGGTTTCTGATATTTGTGCAGATACCGATACCACGGCTTATGCCGATGTCTTGCTACCAGCATTAGCTTGGGGGGAAAAAGATGGTACGGTCACCAATTCTGAACGCCGTATTTCACGGCAACGTGCCTTTTTAAATCCACCCAAGCAAGCCAAAGCGGATTGGTGGGCTGTGGCAGAGGTTGCAAAAAAACTCGGTTTTACTGGTTTCGAGTTTAGCAATGCCTGTGACATTTTTAATGAACATGCGGCTTTATCGGCCTATCAAAATGCCAGTGTTGATCAACGTGAGCAAGTTGAAAATTTCCGTTATTTCAATTTAAAAGGCCTAATGAATTTAAGTCTGGATGAATATGAGCATCTACGTCCAATCCAATGGCCTGTATGGCAGAAAGGTCAAAGTGTTGCGGTGGAACAGCTATTTGATCGGGGCAGTTTTAGCCATAAAAACCAAAAAGCTAAACTGATTCCAACCGTTGCCATTGATCCAGTGCATGCCATCTCCGAAGATTATCCATTGGTGTTGAACACGGGACGGATTCGTGACCAATGGCATACCATGACCCGTACCGGTTTATCGGCAAACCTGACTACGCATCGTGCTGAACCCTTTTGCGAGATTCACCCGAATGATGCGTTAAAATTCGGTATCCTTGATAAAGCTTTGGTTGAAGTTCGTTCGGAATGGGGGCGTTGCGTACTGCGTGTGACCTTGGCACAAGGCGTACGCCGTGGCCAAATCTTTGCGCCAATTCACTGGACTGAGCAAGTCGCTTCGGATGCGCGGATTGGTAAAGTGGTCAATCCTGTGGTGGATGCGATTTCTGGAGAGCCTGAGTTTAAACATACCCCTGTGGCGATTCAGCCTTTCCATACCACTTGGCAAGGGGTGCTTTATGTCCGTGAAGGCTTTGAACATCAGATTAAAGCATCCTTACAACGTTGTGCTTGGTGGACCAAGATCAAAACGGCAAAAGCCATCCGTTATGAACTGGCCGATCGCCAAAGTCTTGACCAAACCCAAAAGAATTTAAAAAGCTTGTTGCCTTTTGTCGATGAAACCTATGAATGGTTAAGCCTTGAAGATATTTCATCGCAACTCAGTCATAGTGTGATTTTAAAAGACGGTATCCTGATTGCCAGTTTATATATTGCACCGGCTGAGTTATTACCCGATCGGGAGTGGGTGGCGAGTCTGTTTAAACGTGAACGATTAAGTGCCTTGCATCGTAAAGCCTTGCTGGCGGGTATGCCGATGTCTGCTGCAAATAATGATGGACCGCTGGTTTGTAGTTGCTTTAAAGTGGGTAAAAATAAGATTATTGAAGCCATTAAAACGCAAAACATCACCCATGAAAAACAAGTCACAGCCTGTTTAAAAGCAGGTGGCAATTGTGGTTCTTGTTTACCTGAGATTCGCGGCTTGATTAAAACCTGTCAATTGGAGGCAGAAGCATGAATATCGAATATCCCGCTACAGATCTGGTGATCTTGGCGGGAGGGCAAGCGCATCGTATGAATGGCATGAACAAGCTGCTGCAACAGTTTGATGATCAGATTCAACTGTTAAAAATTTCTGAGCACTTTAAGCATCAGGTCCAGCAGATCTGGGTGAATAGTCATCGTGATCGTTCGATTTACCAGCAAATTGCAGCTGATATTCACTGTTATACGGATGATCAACCAGGGTTTTTAGGTCCATTAATGGGCATGAAAAGCGCATGGTCGCATGTTAAAGCTGACCATGTATTATTTATCCCATGTGATATCACCTATATTCCCAATCAGGTTTTAGCCAAATTGCATCGAGCTTTGCACAAGACTCCTCAAGCACAGGTGGCCTACGTCACCATCAATGGAGATGGGTTATATCCATTTTGTTTGCTAAAGCGTGACAGTCTGCCTGTGCTGGAACAAGCAATCACTGAGAATAAACTCAGCTTGCGACCTTGTTTCCAACAACTGGAGGCGCAGACGGTGGCATTTCAGAAGCAGAGCCTGTTTTGTCATAGCATTAACTCCCTGGATGAGCTACAACAATACAAGCAGATGAAAGTTTTTTAAGCCCTCTGTTTCAGCTTAATGAATAGTCTTAGTTGATTTAAGACTCATTAGGGTTGCAATCAATAATGCAGTCGCTGCGGTGATGAGTGAACTGTTGAGCGTATGGTAGATGGTGAATAGGGCATTTGCTGTGATTGGACCAATGATCTGACCGAGGCCATACACCACAGTCATAATGGCAATTAAATTACTTTTGCTTTGACGTGTGATTCGCTGTGCCACCGGCATGGCAATGGTCACCGTTCCCATAAAGGTTCCACCCACCAGTAACGCGCTTAACAGATAACCCAAAGCAGTGGGGATAATGATGGGTAATACTACACCGATGGCCTGCAATCCCAGATTAGAAGATAAAGCGACTCGTGTCCCCAGTTTGTTATGGAGATAATGCCAGAAAAAACAGGAAGGAATCGCACCTAAACCGAAGATTGCCCAGATGTGTGCCGCCTCAATATTTGGTAAAGCCTGTCTGACCAGCAAGGGTAAATAGGTCGCCGTGATAATATAACCAAAGCCTGCCAAGGCATAGATCATAATCAATGATATAGCTTTGGGTGTTTTAGCATAGCTATGAGATAGATTCGATTCGAAAGCTGATCGGGGCTGAGCTCGGGATAACCCTACAATAGCAACGAAACCCAGTATCAAACTCGATGCGCCAAGAAATAACCATAAGCTTTTACTCTGCCAATCCAGTTGTGTACCAAAAACCAAAAGTTCAGCGGACAAGGCAATCCCAAGCCCTACACCAGCATATAAAATAGGGGCTTGATGGCTTTGTTTCTGTTGTTCTAATAGCCATAACGAGGCTGAAACCATGGCGAAGGCACTCAATACACCGGCAAGACCACGAATAAAAATAATCACCGAAGCTGAATCCACATAAGCAAGCAGGATGAGGCAAAGTGTCGTACCTATAGTGGCAAATACTGAGGTGGCATAGCTATGCTGTGACTGAATCTTAATCGCGAATAAAGCCCCGAATAAATAGCCTGCATAATTGGCCGATGCCGCGATACTGGCACTATGTAAACTCAAGATGCCTTCCGCAATCATATGTGGATAGACTGCCGTAAATGCAAAGCGGCCAAAACCCATGCCAATCGCCATTATTAGTGCTGCACTGAATGCTGATTTAAGCGGGCCTTGCTTGGAGATTGCTGTATTCATCCTGCTCATTTTTTCAATACCACGATTTAATCACGAGAGTTGAGGTGATCTAAGGGCCGTGCTTTGCCAAACACTTTGGTGTCCACTAAAAACAGCCCATAGCTCAAACCGCTTAAAATACAGATTAAAAATATAAGTTTAGAAGCGTTCATGCTGTATCTTCTCTAGATCCCGAAAAATTCAATAAGATTTAAACAACAGAAGTTAATCATGTAAAATGATTTGAATTGATACCAACTATCTTTAATAGTGATAGCGATGCAGATTAAGTCTTTAGAAATATTTATGCGGGTGGTAAAGCTAGGTAGCTTTTCTGAAGCGGCGAAGGTCCTGCATACGGTGCAGTCCAACGTCACCAGCCATATCAAAAAACTGGAAACAGAACTGAAGGTTGAGCTGTTACATCGGCAAAATCCGGTGCAGCCCACCCGAGCAGGTATGCAGTTATATGGCTATGCAGAAAAAATGCTCCATTTACAAAAAGAGCTGCTGGATACATTTGCTCATCATCAGCTTGCTGCCAATTTCCCTTTAGAGATTGGTAGTATGGAGACAACGGCGGCGGTCAGGCTTCCAGCCTTATTTCGGGACTTACAAGAATCTACGCCTGATTTTCCTTTTGCCTTATCAACTGCACCCAGCAGGGAACTGATTGATTTGGTGAAAGCTTCAAAGCTGGATTGTGCATTTGTTGCCAATCATGCCCCGATTGAAGGCATGTTTAATTTTCATGTCTGGACCGAGAAGCTGGTGTTAATTTCTTCAAAAAAAGCACCCCCACAACTTTCTAAAGAATATCTGCTGCAAAAGAAATTTATTGCCTTTAAGCAAGGTTGTAGCTATCGCAAAGCAATAGATTTGTTTCTGTCTTCATGGCATCTTCCGGCAGTCAACATCATTGAAATGGGGAGTCTGGATGGCATTGTGAGTTGTGTCAGTCTGGATGTGGGACTTGCGATTTTACCGATCAGTTATGTACAGCAATCGCATTTTGCCCAGCGGGTGCACATTCACGATATAAATTTGCTTGAAGACATGCACACTTATCTTATTGCCGATCTTGATACAAACAAATGGGCAAGCAATATGCATCAATTCTTTGAGCATTTACAAATGATGTCTTTGCCGGATCAGCAAAGTGAAATAGTTCGCTCTTAGCGTGGCGCTGATATTTGTTTTTAATCAGGCTTTGAATAAGTTGAGGGTTATTCGAGTATAAAATAACATCATCTCGTTTTATACTCGAATCGCTTATTTGAAAGTTGAAGCTATTTTCTTTCCAGATATTTTACCACCTGGTCATAAATAGACTGTAAGTAAGGATTTAATGGAATCAAATCTTGTCCCGATTTACTGCGAACATATTTAAAATAAGGGGTTAAAGGATACTGTGCACTTTCACAAACAATCACTTTAGGGAACCATTCTTTATGAAACTGATCGGCGGTAAGATCAAGAATGACCCCATTAACCACTAGGTAACAGTGCGCGATTTCTGGTGTACGTGAAGAAATCTGAACTTTTCCCACCCGATAATCAGACTTGATATAATGGACATTAAGTAAATAATATTGCAACAGCTCACAAGCATCCGAACCACATTCCTTCGGAAATTTACTAAACGCACCGGTAATAAAGCCATTGGTTACGTGATCCAAAGCTTCGCGAAAGGTGGTAGCAAGATGGGTTAAAGTCTGTATTTCATTTTGATATGTCATTGTAGCTTATTCTTCAAGTCATCAGCATTATCTCTAGTAAAACCTGAATAAATGTAAGATTTAACTAAATTTATTTGTTAAATTGTTAACACTATTATCACATGTAACTTCAAAGTTGTTCCGGCAAATTCTTTGTTAGGTGCTACTCAGCATTGAGCGAGAATTAGCTTGGTTGTCTCATCTCTCTATAAGCTATACGCTTCACCATGTGTTTTACCCAGATAGGAGCGGGATTGTTTTGGCTCATCCTTTGCTAAAATTTTTGCTGATTTAGAGCAGCTGTTGCAGGTACTTCAACAGTAGCAGCAATCGGGTTTTAATAAACGTATTTATTATCAATCTGACTTTACGAATATAAATTATGTTTATAAAAAATTAAAATCGTTATGTGGTTTTGTTGAGGCTACCTTATAGCCGATTTAAACCAATATAAAAATTATTGGGCTGAATTATTTGAAAATGTTTTTTTGTAAAGTTACACGTCCTAATGATTATACTTGAATATGAGTTGTTAATAAAATGTACAAGCCGTATTTTTAATTGATCTCTTTGTCCTATTATATAAATAAAGCTGGTTTATGGATTGGAGAGGATAATGAATAATATACAAAAGCTTGAACAGAGTATAACCCGGCTGGGTATAGGTGAGTTTTTATTCATCGGATACGGCTATGGCATCGATGAGATGCAAAATATTCTTCATTTTCTAAAAAATTTAGAAAGTCAGCAAATATTACAAATTGTTTATCAACATAAAGAACAGGAAAGCGGAAATAACCTAACCGATATCATAAAGATCCAAAAGTGTTAAAAGAGTCACTGTTTAAAGTGTGGTTCTAGCCGAATCCTGAGTCAGCCGCTCAGGATTTTCCTTATACATTACAGTTACATAGTAAAAATAAAACTAAACAATCATTACAAATGATAACTAGGATATCTCCATAATTTACCCTGTGTAGAAAATATGGAGGAGATAACAAATGCCACAATATTTGCGTATAGCGGAAAAAGTGTATAACAAGTTTAAAGATGAAAAAAAATTTACGCAAAAACCTGTTGAGTATTTAAATTTTTTAATTAAAGAAGTGCGCGAGGAAATCAAGGGGACAGAAATGAAATTGCTGTACCAGTATATCGATTTTCAGGAAGGTTTCCAAAAGCCGCTACGTGAAGATGCCCTGAATATTGATGTTAGCCTAGTGCCACATCATCAACATCGGGATGAATTCATTTTATGGTTAGCAGGTTTTATTGAAAGAATCACCATTGGCGGTAAGAAAAAACTTCCTCCAATTCTGGAAAATATTCCACCTGAATTTACGGTTCATTATGAAATTCAGAAACCGGTTCGTCCGCAGCCAGAGGATTGCTATGACGAATTGGTCTCCTATTTTAAAAGCGAAGAGTTCAAACAACATTCAATGAGTTAAACAAGTTGTGCTAAAGAAGTATGAGGCTCCGAACCCCTCATACTTCTGCAATCGCTGGACTGCAGCGTACCGTCTTTATAGGCGGTATTTTTTTGCTTAAATAGACGGAAGGTGGTCATTGAAGGACGTGAAGATACGGTTAGACATCATTTTATCCCTATGTTAGGCTAGCGCCACAATTCATTCTGATCTGTTCATTCATCTTATGCAGCTTACGCCACCCTAGTTGATTTCTCTTGCTTGAAAATTAACTCATCACTTTGACTAGTGATGTGGTGTAGTCGTGTGCATGTATATATCACATCACTGGCCTTTATTTAAAAATATACCAATAGGCTATTTCTATGTTATCCAATGTTCGGGAACAGTGGTTCTCCAATATTCGCGGGGATATTTTGTCCGGGCTTGTGGTCGGTCTGGCACTTATTCCAGAAGCGATTGCATTTTCCATTATTGCGGGTGTCGATCCAAAAATTGGCCTGTATGCTTCTTTCTGTATTGCGGTGGTGATTTCATTTGTCGGCGGTCGTCCGGCCATGATTTCTGCTGCAACAGGTGCCATGGCTTTACTGATGGTCACATTGGTCAAGGAACACGGACTACAGTATTTACTGGCAGCCACCATTCTGACAGGTGTATTCCAGATTATTGCGGGCTATCTCAAACTGGCCAAGTTGATGCGTTTCGTTTCTAAATCTGTGGTTATCGGTTTCGTCAACGCCTTAGCCATTCTGATTTTTATGGCCCAGTTACCGGAACTGATGCATGTGACATGGCATGTATATGCTTTTGTTGCCCTCGGTTTGGCCATTATCTATTTATTTCCCCTGATTCCAAAGCTTGGAAAGCTGCTGCCATCGCCGCTGGTGTGCATTATCATCATTACCCTGATAGCAATGTCTATGGGGCTGGATCTCAGAACAGTTGGCGATATGGGTGCATTACCAGATACGTTGCCGGTATTTTTGTTACCTGATATTCCTTTAAATCTTGAAACATTGATGATCATCCTGCCTTATTCCATTCCCATGGCGGTAGTCGGCCTGCTGGAATCGATGATGACCGCAACGATTGTCGATGAAATGACCGATACGCCCAGCGACAAGTTTCAAGAGTGTAAAGGGCAGGGTATTGCCAATATTGCCTCGGGCTTCATGGGCGGCATGGCCGGTTGTGCCATGATTGGTCAATCCATGATTAATGTAAAATCAGGTGGACTGACCAGATTATCGACCTTTTGTGCGGGTGTGTTTTTACTCATTCTGGTGGTGTTTCTGAGTGACTGGCTCAAAGTCATTCCGATGGCGGCTTTGGTGGCTGTGATGATCATGGTTTCGATCAGTACCTTTGAATGGAAGTCAATTACCCAGTTCAGTACCAATCCAAAGAGCAGTAATGTGGTGATGATCGCAACAGTTGCCGTAGTGGTGGCCACGCATAATCTGGCTTTAGGGGTATTAACCGGTGTGCTGCTATCGGCATTGTTCCTGGCCAACAAACTGGAAAATGACATTCATGTGAAGACCTCATTTGAAGGTCCGGCACGTTTATATGTACTGCATGGACAAATCTTTTTTAGTTCATCCGAAAAGTTCTTACACTGTTTTGACTTTAAAGAAGGGGTAAAACAGGTGGTTATTGATTTAACCCATTCGCATATCTGGGATGTGACTTCAGTGGCAATGCTGGATACTGTAGTGAATAAATTCCAGAAAAATGGCGTCGATGTCACCGTTCGCGGATTGAATGAAGCCAGTTCAATCATGATTGATCAATATGGCACCCATTCCAAAATCTAAATGGGTGTGGTTAAAATAAACAAATAAAACCTCTGCGCTGGCAGGGGTTTTTGCTTTTCAGCGGCAGATTTTTATCTTTTAGAAAAATAAAGCTTTGTAAGGTTGATCTGAAACTTTTCGTATACAAACAACATGCTTCGTAATTTTATATAAATACTAATTAAGCCATGAATATGCTTCGATTTATTATTGAAATTTTTTTGAAAAATCAAAAAGACCTTAGAAATAAGCAGTTTAATTTTATTGTAAATATGAAATTAAGTAATTGAAATTTAATAATTTTATATTTGTAAAAAAAGATGTTTTTCATGTAATTTTGTGTATAATTTCGCCATAAAAGCCTCTGTGAATTTATAGAACTGCTCTATAGATCCACAGGGGTTTTTCTATGGAGATTTATCTGAGATGGAAGATCTGAGTTAATTTGTGTGGATGGTATTAAATGATCCTTTTTTCCAGAGCTGCCCTTGTTGATCCTGAAATTCAATTAAGTGCTCAACGTCTTTCAACTCGCTTCAGCTTTTTCGGCTTGGGTTTTGCTACGGCTGCCTGGGCGCCGCTGATCCCTTTTGCGCAACAGCGTCTGCATTTTAATCATGCAGATTTCGGCTTATTGTTGTTATGCGGTGGCTTAGGCGGCATGCTGGCTATGCCTGCGACGGGCAAAATCGTCCAGCGTATTGGCTGCCGTGTACCGATTGGCTTTGCTTTATTGTTGCTCGCCGTTTTGCTGCCAAGCTTGAGTTTATGCGGTACCCCTTTAATGATGGCTATCTCCTTATTCTTATTTGGTACAGCCTCAGGAAGCTTGGGTGTTGCGCTTAATATCCAGGCTGTGGTGGTCGAGAAGAACAGCCTGAAATCGCTGATGTCCGGCTTTCATGGGATGGCCAGTCTGGGCGGGTTGGCCGGCGTACTGACCATTACTGCATTACTGGCCTTGGGTGTTTCACCGCTGGTCAGTGCGCTGGCAGTGAGCTTGCTGTTGATACTTATCGCTGTTCTTTTAGCGCCACTCAGTATCAAAGCGGTGGAAAATACAGTACCAGAAGCATCGTCGACCGTTAAAAAGTCGCTTCTCCAGCGTTTGCCACAACCTTTGATTGTGCTGATCGGGTTGGCTTGCTTTATCATTTTTATGATGGAAGGCGCAGCAATGGACTGGAGCGGGATTTATTTAACCCATGAATATGGGGTAAATGCTGCCTTTGCAGGATTGGCCTATACCTTTTTTGCGATTGCCATGACCACAGGACGTTTTACCGGACACACTCTGATCCGCTACTTCGGTGAGAAAAAACTGCTTAGCTATAGCGCGATTTGTGCCGCCTTGGGTTTGGTACTGGTCAGTATTGCACCGCATTGGTGGCTGGTATTACTGGGCTATACTTTAGTGGGTGCTGGATGTTCCAATATCGTACCGATCATGTTTTCACGTGCCGGACGTCAGACCGTCATGACAAGCGCAATCGCACTGTCTTGTGTGTCAACATTGGCCTATACAGGCATACTGGTCGGGCCTGCTATGATTGGAATGATTGCTGAGCTGTTCGGTTTAAGTACAGTTTTTATGGCGTTATCAGGCGTATTATTGCTGATAGTGGCATTAAATCGTTGGACTTACGTGAAATAAGATACAGGTAAAATTGAACTGGCAATATCTGGATATTGCCAGTTGCTTGCAGAATGGCTGTTATAAATTTTGATAAATCGGATTAACGTTACGCATTCCCATAAATCTGAAATCCTGTAAAGCGGTTTTGTACTGTAAGTCACTAAGAAATGCATTGCGCCAGTCATTAATATCAAAATCTTTTAAACCTTTCATCAGTTGTTTGTAGCGTGAAATACGTTCTTGACGCGGCATTTCCAGCGCTGTTTTTAAGGCATTGACCATCGCTGTTTTATCGGTGGGGTCTACCAGAATTGCTTCTGACATGTGT
The DNA here is from genome assembly GCF_000588715.1 of Acinetobacter sp. 1000160. Taxonomy (NCBI): domain Bacteria; kingdom Pseudomonadati; phylum Pseudomonadota; class Gammaproteobacteria; order Moraxellales; family Moraxellaceae; genus Acinetobacter; species Acinetobacter sp. 1000160. Next base: position 198,840 of record NZ_JFWP02000001.1, read on the forward strand.
TCGGCGGCGCCTGCATATTTGGATAGGATCAGTACGCCTGGATTAGACGGATTTTGTGCCGCAATATATTCTTTTGCGACCAGATTCATGCCGTCACGAATTGAACTGATCCAGCAGACATCGGCCTGACGATAGATTTGCATCAAGTGATGATGTTTCATTGCATCATAGATACATTCCACCGGTTGCCAGTCTTCTTGGGCAAATTCCTGATTAATCATCTCGATCTTAATTTTAAAACGCTCAAATAAACGTTGATAGGCAGGGACTTCCAGACGGCATGGGCAAGCAATCTGCAAATGTTGAATATGTTGATGATATTCAGGATATTGCTCTAAAAATTCTGCATAGGACAGGAAACGTTCCAGCAAACCTTTTGAGTAATCGATCCGGTCGACGCCAATAATGGTTTTCGCGGCATTCAGTTCCACAGGACGGGTAATGAAATCCTGAACATCGATAAACTGTTGGGCTGCTTTTTGGATGGCTGTTGGATTGACCCCGATCGGATAGCATTTAATCATGGTTAAACGTTGATGGTAACTTAATAAAGTTTGCTGAATTTTTTGTGCTTTCAATAAGGATGTGCAGACTTGCATACATACTTTCTGATCTTTCTCTGTTTGCAGACCCACCACATCGTACTGGCACAAGTCTTCAATCAATGCCTGTGCACACGGAATTTTTTGCCAGATAAATAAAGGAGCAAAAGGGATATGCAGGAAGAATCCAATCTTGTTTTGTATACCCAATTCACGGCAATATTTTGCCACGCTCAAGAAGTGGTAGTCATGCACCCAGATGGTATCCTCGGGTTCTGCAATTTCTGCAAGTTTTTGAGCGAATAAATAATTAACTTGCTGATAACCTTCATACTCCGATGATTTATATTCAATCAGGTCAGAACGATAATGCATGGCTGGCCAAAGTGTATTATTGGCAAATCCGGCATAATAATCTGAATATTGCGACTCAGTTAAAGGGCAGGTGATATATTCAACGTCATCTTTACGAAGTAAATTAAACTGTACCTCATCTGGTGTATCGACTCTTTCTCCGTTCCATCCAAGCCACACACCGCCAATATCATCTAAAGCATCTTGTATTGCCACAGCAAGTCCCCCTGCCGAAGCCTTTTGCCCGTTTGGAATACTGACACGATTGGATAAAATAATTAATTTAGACATATTTTCTCTCCACCTAAGTTGTTGTTGCCCTTAATGTTGTTGATATTGTTGTCATGGTTTTGAACATGCTCTAAAAATAATTCTAAAAAATCATGAACTTGTTTTGTGTCTTCAAGTTGGTATCTGGCATGGGTCAATCCTTGGCCTACTTTGATTGAAATGCCTTGTTCAATCTGATTGACAACATAAAAGCCATCTTCATCCGTAAGGTCATCGCCAATAAAAATGGGTGCATAAGCATCTTGTTGCTTGAGGTGCGCTAAAACTTCCTTAATTGCCAGACCTTTATTGGCTTGTGCGGGAATTAACTCATAAAAGAATTTGCCTTGAATTAATTTTAGCTGAGGAAAAACTTGCTGGGGTTTCCAATATTATTTTTTTTGCAATATTTTCCAGTTCAGGCGCTTTTCTATAATGTAAAGCGATTGAAGAGCTTTTATTTTCAATCAGTAAGTCAGGATAAGAGCTACATGCTTTAGTTAATATGTTGTAAATATAAGAAATTTCTAAAAAATTGTTCGATGTTTTTAATTTTTTTTCTTTACCTAGATATATTTCTAAGCCATGTAATGCAGCAATCGGAAGATCAATCGTTTCAAATAGTTTACGTGCAGATTCAATATCTCGTCCAGTTACTGCGACCACCGGAATTTGTTCTAATATTATTTTATTTATAATATCTAAAGTGCTCGATGGAATATAGCAATCATTAGGATCTAATTGGAAATCCGATAAAGTCCCATCTATATCCAGAAACAGGCATGGCTTATTATTATTCGAGCTAAGCTTATCTCTCAGACAGGTTAAATAATCTGATGCTGAACTTATTTTATCTGTTCTATTGTTCAATTTTAATATCTCTTATTACCATTTTATTTTATTATAGAGCGATAAAAAATTTATAATAGTTGAGTTGTCAATAAGCAAACATAAGCAGAACGTAATTTACATTAGTAATGTTTGTAATACATCGTAAATTTTTCTTACATTTCTCATATAGAATGTTTTGGTATTTAAGATTTATATAGTGCATGGCTCTGTTGTAGTACATACTTCAATATATTAATTTTTAATAAACTGTATTGAGTCTAAGGAGATGAATATGCAAAAAGTATCTGACTATTATGATGATTTTCCTGAATTTAATCCTGCCAATTATGATCAGGAAGGAAATTACAAACCTGAGTATATGATTAAAAGAAGCAAAATGTTTCAATCAAAAGATATTAATGAAAAGCTATATAATGAGAAAAAAGACCTGTTGGTAAAACATAAGAAGTTAATATATTGATGAGTATTTTGTGATTGAGTAATCATTTTTAGGTCAGTTTGTTATTATATGTCTCATATAAAAGGGCTTTTACATAAAGATGAAAAGCCCTTTTTATTTTGGATTAAAATACTTTTGTGAGAGTTTAATTGCATGAATTTTAATAAAATTTTATTTTTATAATGCTGAGTTGAGTTTTGTTTTATTTAAATTTTTATAAAAAATAATAAACCTCAATATATTAATGCGTGGTTTGTTATCATAATTGTAACTTAAATTGTCTTATATTAAGTTGTTATAAGCTTGTCATCTCAAAGTCATGCGGCTATCCATAGATTTTTTGAATTCAGATAAAAGGTCTTGACCTTCGGCTTAACGAGTTCTATTTTAGAACTTGTTTGAAATTTAAGCGCGGCAAGAGTACTGCAATTCAGATCATCTATTGCCTTATTGTCGTTTACCTCATGAAAAAAATAACAGGAAAAAGGAGTTGGAGATGCGGACAGTTCATTATCAGCAGATTCCCTTGCAATTTTTATTTGAGCATCAGGCAACCTTGACTGGGCTTGGAAAAATATTCTTACGAAGCTTTAAAAAAGCCAAAGCAGTGCAAAGTGATTGGCAAGCACTTGCACCCATTAAAGAAATTATTAAAGCGCCGAGTGATGAATTGGTGAATCACTATATTCAATGGAGCGGGGCGCCGCTCAGTAAATATTCCAATACAATTCCGGCACATATGGTATCCCAGTGGGGGCTGTCATTTGCGACCCGTCTACTGTTACAGACTGCTTATCCGCTCAGTCAGGTGATTAATCAAGGGGTGAGTTTAAAAATTTATGGTGATATTCCAAGAAATGAAAAGCTGCTGATTCAGGCCAAGATCGCCACTGTGGATGAACGAAATGGTCTGGCACGTCTTTCCGTGCAAATCATTACCGGAACGATTACCCAGCCAGAATTAGTCGAAACGGTATTACACATGGCATTTATGTTGCCGCATTTTAAGAAAAGCAAACGTACAGAATCTCGTGATGACAAAACCTGGCAATCTGTGGGAGAGTGGTCTGCGACAGCGGATGATGGTTTTAAGTTTGCCTTGCTGACGGGTGACTTTAATCCGATTCATTGGATCGGGCCGTTAGCGAAAATGTCGAGCTTTGGACAAAAAGTTTTACATGGCTTTGGTATGTTTGCACGCAGCTTTGAATTACTTCCTGAACCGATCCAGCAAATTGATGTGCGCTTTTTAAAACCGGTTAAATTGCCTGCAGAACATAACCAAGTCGAAATCAGCAGCGAGCAGGGGCAGAATCATGTCCGTTTAGTGGGAGCAGCAGGACAAATCTGCTTAACAGGTCAATATTCATAAAACAATAAATATTAAGGTGGAAAATAATGACTGGCATGGTACCCAGACAGGATGTCACAGCTTGCATACTATGTTCACGTAACTGTGGACTGAGTGTGGACATTGAAGATAACCAGTTTAAAAAGATCAAAGGTGATGTAAACCATCCTTTTTCAGAAGGTTATATCTGTCAGAAAGCAGCACGATTGCAACATTACCAGCAACATGCAGACCGTTTGACAGCACCATTAAAGCGTCAAGCTGATGGTTCCTTTCAGCAGATCAGTTGGGATCAGGCGATTCAGGAGATTGCCGAACAACTGGTCCAGATTCGGGATACCCATGGTGGAACTGCATTCGCTACTGTCGGTGGCGGTGGGCAGGGCAATCATTTGGGCGCTGCTTATGGTCGGCAACTGTTATATGCTATGAAAAGCTTTTATGCTTATAACTCCTTAGCCCAGGAAAAAACAGGAGATTTCTGGGTCAATGGTCGTTTGTTCGGTAGCCAGGCCTGTCATACCACCGAGGATGTGGAGCATGCCGATTATGTGCTGTTTATTGGGACCAACCCCTTTCAGGCACATGGCATTCCCAATGCCAGAGACACCTTGAAACAGATTAAAAAAGATCCGGATCGCACCATGGTGGTGTTCGATCCGCGTGTCACCGAAACAGCCAAACAGGCGGATATTCATGTACAGCTGAAACCGGGAACGGATGCTTATCTGATGTCTGCCATGATTGCGATCCTGTTGCAGGAAAATCTTTATGACCAGCAGTTTATAGATCAACATACTCATGGTTTTGATGAAGTAAAGCAGGCTTTTGCGGCGATTTCGATAGAACAATATATCCACAAAGCAGACGTTCCGGTTGGGTTGATTTATCAGATCGTACGTGACTTTGCTCAAGCCAAACGTGGTTGTATACGTATTGATTTGGGAATTCAACATACCTTAAATACCACCTTGAATGGCTATTTAGAGAAACTTCTCTATCTCCTGACAGGACATTTTGGACAGCAGGGAAGCAATAATCTGCATAGCATGTTTATTCCGATCCTGAGCCATACCGATGAGCGCAATCCCAAGTATCGGCGTACAGTTCACCATAAAATGTTTCCCATTTCCGGTTTCTTTCCGCCGAATATCTTGCCAGATGAGATTCTAAAGGCAGGAGAAAAACGGATTCGTGCCGTATTTGTGGATAGTTGTAACCCTTTACTGACTTATCCTGATACGAACGCTTATGAGCAAGCCTTCCGGTCACTGGAGCTTCTGGTCGTGGTGGACGTTGCGATGACAGAAACTGCACGTCTGGCCGATTATATTTTGCCGGCGCATAGTCAGTTCGAAAAATGGGAATTTACCGGATTCAATTTGGAATTTCCTAAAAATGGCTTTCATTTACGCCATCCACTTTTTAAAGCCCAAGGGGATACTTTGCCTGAGGCCGAAATTTATACCCGATTACTCGAAGCCATGCAGGTGATCCCACGACAGTTTCCCATCCTGAGCAGAATTGCGCAAAAAGGCAGTGCAAAAACGGCTTATCTTGCCTATTTCGGAGCGATGGGGGCCAGTTTTGTTCAAAATAAGCAACTGATTCCTTATGCTGCCTCTATCGTTTATCGAACTCTAGGTAAAACATTGCCGGATGATGCCGCCTCGACCGCTTTATTGTTGCCCTTATGCATGCAATATGCGGCACAGCATTTTAAAGCGGTGAAGCGGGCGGGCTATGCAGGCAATCGTCTTAATCTTGGGGTCAAGCTGTTTCAGGCCATTTTGCAACAGCGTTCAGGCGTGGTGCTGTCGCAGCATGATTATGCCGATGTCTGGGAGCTGATCGCCTATAAAGATAAAAAGATCCGTTTAGCAATTCCGGAAATGTTTATCGAGCTGGCGCAGTTACAGCATCAGAAATTTGCAGCCACGGCAGAATATCCTTTTATCTTGCTGGCTGGTGAGCGACGTAGCTACAATGCCAACCAGATCTATAGAGATCCCGCCTGGCGTAAAATCGATGCAGAAGGACGTTTAAGAATCAATCCTGAAGATGCCGTGGCGTTAGGCGTTGAAACAGGGCAAATGCTGCAATGTATTTCTGAGCATGGCCAGATTCAGGTAATGGTGGAACTGGATGAAGGGATGCGCAAAGGCGTGGTGTCATTACCGCACGGTTATGGTTTAAGTTATGCTGGCGCTGCTCCGGTTGGACCACAATTGAACCGTCTGACCTCGACACGGCATTGTGACCCGTTGTCCAAGACGCCCTACCATAAATATGTACCTGTACGTTTGCAGCCAGTAATGGTTTAGACGATCAGGGTATTGATTTTATTATAATGATGCACCAAATTTAATCACTGCTGAGCAAATTGCTTGAAAATAGTGCATGCAATTTTGAACAAAAATATGCAAGACATCAGATATTTTTATGCGTAAATTGAATGTGTTGCTGATTTGTATGAATCAGCAGCAGCAAGCTTGAACACAGGATGTGATTGGAATAATTATTGCTGTAATAAAAAATACTTTGATTCAATACATCAACAAACCTGCACAGAACTTGTGCTGGGCCAGTTAAAAGATCTACAAATGAGTGCGTATGATGAAGCATGAAAAACTTGAAACGACTTTACCGGTTCTTCAGGACCAGTATGGTCGTATTAAGCGTAAGTTACGGATTTCCGTGACGGATCGCTGCAATTTCAAGTGCATTTATTGTATGCCTGAGCATCCTGAATGGATGAAAAAACAGGATTTGCTTAGTTTCGAAGCCTTATTTGCCTTTTGCCAATATATGGTCGGGCAAGGGATCGAGAATATTCGTATCACGGGTGGCGAGCCGTTAATGCGTCAGGGCATGGTGCATTTTATTGCTGATTTACAACGGCTAAGAGCGTTCGGCTTAAAACGGATTTCAATCACCACCAATGCCCATTATCTGGCGAAGTATGCACAAGCTTTAAAACAGGCGGGTTTAGACGATCTTAATATCAGTCTGGATAGCCTTAATCCGGCCCAGTTCAAGCAACTGACCAAAAAGGAACTTGCACCCGTACTCCATGGTATAGAGGCCGCAAGAAAGGCTGGGCTGCCATTTAAACTCAATTGTGTGTTAATGAAAGGTCAAAATGATGACCAGATTTTGCCGATGGTACAGTGGGCAAAACAACAGAACATTCCATTGCGCTTTATCGAGTTTATGCCTCTGGATGGTGATCGGCACTGGACGAATGATACGGTGGTCACTGAAGCGGAAATTTTAGCGCAACTCCAGCCACATTATGAGGTTCAGCTTTTACCACAGCAGCATGAGCCTGCGCGGATCTATCAACTCGATGGCGATTATCCACTTGGCATTATTTCGACCATTAGCCATTCATTTTGTGGCGATTGCGATCGAATCCGTTTAACGGCTCAAGGTGAACTGTATAATTGCCTATTTGCTCAACAGGGCTTAAATATCAAGCCTTATTTACAGGATATACTTCAACAGAATAATGAATTAAAGCAGCTTGCATTACTGCAACTCGAACAACAGCTTAAACCTTATATCTGGCATAAAGCCCAAGGTTATCATGCCATACAACAGCAACACACCCGTAAAATCAGTATGCATATGCTGGGTGGTTAAACCCGCATGTGATCTGGAGTAAATATGCAAACCATTGAGATTAAAATTGAAGCTTTTGGCGCAATTGAACGATTGTTACCCAAGGCGCTAGCATTCGAGTTTGCAGAAAATCAAAGTGTCAAAGATGTATTGACCCGAATTGTAAAGCTTTATCCAGCAGCAGATCAGGCGATGGAAAAATGTGCCTGTGCAATAGGAGAAGATATTGTGACGCGTCAAACAGCATTAGATAGATCTTGTACTTTAGTACTGTTGTCGCCAGTAGCAGGAGGCTAAATATGCGTGAATTTGCCCGAGTACAGGATCAGGCGCTAAGCCTTGACAGCTTTGATCCCATTCAATCCTTTCCTGAATGTGGGGGGATTGATATTTTTATCGGCACAGTGCGTAACCATCATGAAGGTAAAGCGGTCAAGGCCTTGAAATATACCTCATATACGCCCGTTGCTGAAAAGATGATTCGTGAAATTGAACAGCAAGTCAAAGACAAATATCAGGTTTCTTATGTGCGGGTGATGCATCGTATCGGTTATCTAGAGGTCAGCGAAACGGCAATTATTGCCATTGCCTATGCCGCCCATCGCCGTGAAGCTTTTCAGGCCTGTGAAGAAGCTGTAGAACGGGTCAAACATGAGGTTCCAATCTGGAAAGAAGAGTTTTTCATGGATGGTACCAGTCACTATGTGGAAGGCTGTTGTATCCGCAAAGATACGGCTGAATCAACGTCTCAGGCTGAGCGGCATCAACATGTTCATCATTCAGAAAATTGCACGCATGCGCATACACACGAATAAAGTCTTAGGAAGTTAATATGAAAAATGTTGGGATGAAACCCGAAAGTTACCGTGTAGCAGAAGCACAAGCAATTTTACATGCACCCGCCCATTGTATTCAGTTACTTCGTGATGGAAATACCGAAAAAGGCGATGCCCTAAAAACCGCGCGTATTGCGGGCATCCTGGCAGCGAAACGTACAGACGAGCTGATTCCGCTGTGTCATCCCTTACCGATTTATCGTGCTGATGTGGAATATGAGCTGCAGGATGATCATGTGGTGATCTTAACCACAGTTGAAACCATCGGACCGACAGGTGTTGAGATGGAAGCTTTGACGGCTGCCAGTCTGGCCGGATTAACCCTGTATGACATGCTGAAACCGCATTGTGAACCTGAAGAGCTGTGTCTGGATCAATGCAAGTTACTGAAGAAAAAAGGCGGTAAATCTCATTTTAAACGCACTTTGCGTCAGCCTGTTTCTGCGGCTGTGATTGTGCTTTCAGATACCGTGGCTGCGGGACGTAAACCGGATACGGCCGGTAAATCTGTGGTCGAGACTTTGACCGAAGCGGGCTTTGATCCGATTCATTATCAAATTCTGCCTGATGAAGCTGACCAGTTAAAAGATCTGGTTCTAGAACTCACTCAATCCTATGCCTGCATCATGACGGTTGGTGGAACGGGGATTGGCAAGCGGGATATTACGGTGGATACGCTTGAGCCATTGCTGGAAAGAAAACTGGATGGCCTGATGGAAGCGGCACGTTCGTTTGGTCAGAAACGCACACCTTATGCGGCGATGTCACGTGGTGTTGCAGGGTTTATTGATCGTTCGTTGGTGGTGACTTTGCCGGGCAGTCGCGGCGGTGCCAGTGAGTCCATGGCAGCGATTTTACCTGCATTGGTACATATTTTTGATGTCTGCCGAGACTTACCACATCCGGGAGGTTATGAATAATGTCTGGATGTGGTGCTGAAAAAGGCTTGATCAGTATTGATGATGCATTCGCACTGATTCAAGCTCAAACCAAAATCTTAGCCACTGAGACCTTGCCTTTGGGCGAGTGTCTCAATCGTTATCTGGCTCAAGTGATCACTTCTCAGGTGAATTTACCGAGCTTCTCACAAAGTGCAGTGGATGGCTATGCAATCCATAGCGTTAGTGAAAACTTGCAAGATGCGACTTTCTCGGTGATTGGCGAAATTAAAGCGGGCAGTGAGTCTGATGTAGAGCTTAGGGATGGACAAGCCGTTCGTATTTTTACTGGCGGGAAAATCCCGGAAGGAACCACTCATGTGGCTCGACAAGAAATTGTACATGTTGAAAGCGAGCACCTGATCAGTTTGACTGAACATATCAAGGCTCAGGCCGATATCCGTTTTACCGGAGAAGAAGTGCAGTGTGGGCAACAACTGGCGGCGCCTGGTCAACGCATTAATATCGGTGCTTTGGCCGCTTTAAGTATGGCAGGCGTGAAAACACTTGAAGTATTTAAACAGCCCAAAGTTGCTGTGGTGATTACCGGTGATGAAGTTGCTGAAACTCCCGATGATCTACAGGCTGGCAAAGTGTTTGATGCCAATGGTCCGTTGTTAAAAGCCTGGTTGCAGGACTATGGGCTAGCGGTAGAAATACGTCATATAGCGGATGAAGCAGAACAGGTGACACAATGCTTTGAACAGCTCAAACCGCATTATGATGTGATTATTACCACAGGCGGTGTTTCTGTAGGGGACTATGATTTCGTCCGTCCTTGTGCCTTTGAAGCAGGCTTTGAACAGGTGTTCTGGAAGGTCAAGCAAAAACCAGGCAAGCCTTTATTTTTTGCTGAATATACGGCTCCCAATCATCACTGCTATATACTCGGTTTGCCCGGTAATCCGGCAGCTGTGTATGTGTGTATGCAAATGTATGGCAAGGTTCTATTCGATGCCTTACAAAATCAGACTCGATCTCTGGAATGGTTTAGCGCAATACTGACCCATGATTTGAAGTCGGATGCACGTGAGCGATTCTTACGCATGCATGCCTATTTTGAACAAGGCCAACTCAAACTAAAAAGTCTTGCCAAGCAGCAATCGCATATGCTGAGTAATCTGATGCAGGCCAACTGTCTGGTACGTATTCCTGCGCATATCCAGCCTGAAGCAGGAATGGAAATGAGCGGAGTATTCATTCGCAATTAAAGGTTCAGCAGAAATGAGTAAAATTTGTGAATATTGTCACTTTTCGCCAAGTGCCAATATTGCATCTGATAGATAAGGTAGTTTAGTGTATATTTTATATTGTTGGGTTAGGGTCTGTTGACATTTCATCCATGCATTGCGTTATCGGCTAAAACGACTTAAACAAGGCATGAAATGCAGACAATGGCGGCCCCCTTGGCAAATTTTATAACGAAGTTTGAGGAAGTTTTAGCCATAACCCTTTGGGACAGGGACATTTTTTGCTGCCACTGCGTTACATTTCGCTCATTTAGAATGACTAAATTTCGCCAAATGTGCCTTGTGCCATCTAAAAAATGTCCTCTGTCGCAAGCATCTGTGAAATCTCCACAGACCCTATAAACATGACGGTTCAAGACATAGATTCCATGTCTGCAAAAACTTTAAAAAAATGATTAGGTGATAATAATGAAATGGGAAGAAATTGGCGATCAGCCATGTTCAGTAGCTCGGACGCTTTCAGTATTAGGTGATCGTTGGACAATGCTCATCTTACGTAATGCATTTATGGGTGTACGCCGTTTTGATGACTTTCAGCGAAGTCTGGGCTTAACCCGTCACGTCCTTTCAGAACGTTTAAAACGTCTGGTCGAGCACGAGATTTTAATCAAGGTGCCGTATGTCGACCGACAGGAACGCTTTGAATACCAACTGACTGAAAAAGGTTTGGATCTGTATCCGATCCTTCTGGCGATGGTGCAATGGGCAGATAAATGGATGGATATGGGACTGGGCAAGCCGCTTGAATTTACGCATAAAAGCTGTGGCAAGAAAATTAGCCCGAAAGTGATCTGTTCAGAATGCGATGAGCCCATCCATGTCAAAGATGTGCGGGTGGCTGCTGGTCCGGGCTATTTTGCTTTTATCGAACAGAAACAAAAAAGTGCATAATTAACCATGCTGATGTGCTATCTGAATCGCATGCGATAGCACCTCGAAAATTTTTGGGTTCTGGCATTGCGCCACATTAAAACGAATAAAATTTTTAAACTTCTGGCTTTGACTAAAGGCATTGCCGGGTGCCAGAATCACGCCTTGTTCCAGACAGTATTGAGCAATTCGTGCTGTATCCAGATGTTCAGCTAATTCACACCATAGAAATAGACCTGCCTGAGGTTTCACCCACGGCTTGATGCCCAGTTTCTCTAACTGTTTGATGGTTGAATCCATGGCTTTTGCCAGATCTATTTTCAATTCATCCAGATATTTACGATAGCTACCATCAGTTAAAGCTGAAAATAAAATTTCTGCGCAAAGGTTATTGCCGCCAAAGCTGGTTGCGATCTTGATGTCCGTTAAATCCTCGATCCACTCCGGTTTGGTTGCGATATAACCTGTGCGGACTGCACCCGACAAAGTTTTAGAAAAACTGCCAATATGAATGACACGAGACAGGCCATCCAGTGCTGCAAGTCGTGGTGCGGTGTGGAGTTCCAGATCTGCAAAAATATCATCTTCAATCACAATCAGGTTGGACTGCTCAACCAGTTTTAATACCTGATAGGCTTTGGATGCGGTGAGTACGGCACCGGTCGGATTATGAATGCCTGAATTGGTAATGTATAAGCGGGGATTATGCTTGTGAATCGCTTCCGAAAATGCCTCAATATCAGGTCCGGTTTGCGTATAAGGCACGCCAATGATCTGAATCTGGTGAACTTTGAGTAAGGCGTGAAAATTAAAATAACAAGGATCATCCACCAGTACCACATCATTGGGTTTCAGGAAATAGCGGCAAATTAAATCAATGGCCTGGGTGCCGGAGTCTGTCAATAGAATCTGATTAGGAGTGGCTTCAATTCCTTTGGTCAAAATTTTACGCGAAAGCAATTCACGTAACGGTGCTAAGCCCAGTGGGGTGGAATAATCAGTCAGAATATGTGAATGGGCTCTGGAGACTTTGCGCATTGCTTTGCGTATATTTTTATGCGGCATCCAGTTATCGGGTAACCAGCCACAGCCTGGTTTGAGTACCCCTTGTTTTGCTTCCAGTGCTTGTCTGGAAATCCAGAGCGGATCAATATTGCGGTCAATTTTAGGGTGAATTTCCGAGATTGATAACGGCGCCAGTGGCCCGGCTACAAAGAAGCCTGAACCTGTTTTTGCTTCGATCAGGCCTTGTGCCGCCAGGCGTTCGTATGCTTCTACAATGGTCGATACAGACAGGTTCAAAACAGCAGCCAATGCACGCACGGAAGGAAGACGCGAGCCAGGCACCAAAGAGCGAGTTTTAATCTGATCATGAATATGTTGTATCACAGAATCAATTTTCGTGCTTTTCATAGGTTTGAGCCTGACTGTGTTGGATTTTATACCAGTACAGTTATTTAAAATTGTACTGTAGTGTGTATGGTGCATTCACCTTAGCACAGTTTAAATTCTGCATATAGATCTGGAGAATTTAAATGAAGTCTTTAAGCAGTGGCTGGATCAATGGCTTTATTGGCGTGGTCATATTTGCAGGTTCTTTACCTGCCACCCGTGTGGCGGTCATGGATTTTAGTCCGACCTTTTTAACTGCGGCAAGGGCTGCGATTGCAGGACTTTTAGGCTTGGCACTGCTTCTATTGTCACGACAAAAATTACCTGAGAAAAAACACTGGCTGCCCTTATTTTATGTCGCCCTTGGCGTGGTGATTGGATTTCCCTTATTTACTGCGCTAGCTCTTCAATATGTCAGTGCTGCCCATACCATTGTATTTGTGGGGTTATTGCCGTTGGCGACTGCGATTTTTGGTGTATTGCGGGGTGGAGAAAGACCCAACCTCGCATTCTGGTTGTTTGCGATATTAGGCGGAGCGCTGGTTTTTGGTTTTATGATGTTTCAGACCGGTGCCTGGTCATTTGGTTATGGTGATGTTTTCATGCTATGTGCCATATTACTCTGTGGTTTTGGCTATGCAGAAGGCGGGCAGCTATCAAAGTATTTAGGGGGCTGGCAAGTGATTTGCTGGGCACTGATCATAACCTTACCGATCATGTTGTTACTTTCCTATCTCTACTTACCAGTCAACTTTGCACAGGTTTCAGTTTCTGCAAAGCTGGGTTTAGCCTATGTCTCGTTATTCAGTATGCTGATCGGTTTCTTTTTCTGGTACAAAGGTCTGGCGCAAGGCGGGATTGCCACTGTAGGGCAATTACAACTCCTGCAACCGATATTTGGCCTAATCATTGCTGCGGTACTACTGCATGAACAGGTCAGCATCGCCATGTTTGCGGTTACGGTTGCTGTAATTATATGTGTAGCCTGTGCCAAGAAATTTGCTTGAAAAGGTGATTATAAACAGTTTGCCGGTTTGGGCACGCCCGCTAAACGGCTTAAATGGCGGGCAACCAGACCGGTATTAAATCGTTGCTGTAACTCGGCATTATTAATCTCGGGACCGACGGTCTTCATTAAAAACTTAATCAATGGGCGGGTCGCTGGTGAATGCCCAAATTGCTGATAAAACTGACGTACGGCATGGAGGACCTCAAAATGCCAGTCGGTCAGTTCCAAATCCAGTGTTTTCGCCAGTTCCTGAGCCACCTCAGGGTTCCAGATGGTGTAATCGACCAGATGACCGTCTTGATCTAACTCTAATTGCATAAATAGCCTAAGTAAATTTTAAATAAATCCGATTAAAAATTATTTTAAGGTAATACAGCGTTTAAATTGCAAAACTAAATCTGCAAATGCTGCGTAATCAATCACTTTAATATGTTCGCGATTCTCAATACTCAACAAGCCCAGCTCATTTTCAAGACAGTAGAGATGAGCATGACTGCTAAAAACTGTCGCTGGAATAGCCAAGCTAGCATCACCCATAATCACGATATGGTCATCAGATTGTGCCATTTGTGCTAACTGCTCCCAGATTTTATCGAGATTGTTATAGGACGATTGGATTAAAAATAAAGCACTATTTTCCATAGTAAAAGTCCTTACCAATACAAGACATGATCAAAAGAATGGATGAATTCAGGGCTCATATTGATAAATTCAATTTCCTGATCGGTGTTTTCTATGATGCTAAGTTTTTGATTTTTATATTCAACCAAAATTGGGGTTAAATCATAGAATTCAAAACTGTCGACCATGTTGGCGGCGATTTTAAAGGCGTGTTTGAGCTGGTCAAATTCTAATTTATTATTCAATAAACTCAATCCGGCGTCTCTTAATAATACTTTGACAGAAATACCAAAGGTTGCTAAAACCATAGTTGCAGACAGACTTTCATTGGTCTGCAAATTCGTTAAATTAGGCTGCGTTAGGATGACAAGTACAGATTTCACACAATTTACCTTTTTAAAGCAACACTCTATTAAAGAACTTAAATTAAAATTGAATTAAACGAGAACAGCTTTGCACTGCATCAGCAAGCTCTCCAAGCCCAACCAGCTCAAAACCTTGTGCCAAGTTGTGATGTTGAAGTGAATGACGCTGTGCATTGCCAGCATCAGTGATACCCCGAGCAAGGGCAGCACTGACACAGACAGGGAGTCGAATGCTCAGTTTTTGCCATTCCTGTTTCAGGTTGCGTTGATCGTCAGGAAACCACTGTAAATCGTTCGCAACGTGAACACCGTCTTGGTAAAAGAAAACACGAAAATCTTCATGCTTATTTTGTAATGCTTGGGCTAAACCGAATGCATGCCATGCAATCACAGACGTAGGCGGAGAAGTAATTAACAGTAGTGTACTCATTGAACATTCACTATGGTCATAGTAGGCAAAATGATGATGGACAGATTAAAAAGAAGGTAAGTATACAATGATTTTGGTGACAGGTGGTTTAGGCTTTATCGGTTCACATATTGCCTTGAGTTTATTGGCTCATGGGCAAGAGATTGTCATTGTTGATAACCTGGCTAACTCAACTTTACAAACTCTGGAACGTCTGGAGTATATTTCAGGCATGTATATTCCTTTTGCGAAACTGGATGTACGGAATACGCCTGCATTAAATAAAGTATTTGAACAATATTCAATTGATACCGTCATTCATACGGCAAGTTTTAAGTCTTTGGAAGAATCTACTTTAAAACCACTCGAATATTATAATGATAATGTCAGTAGTATCATGAGCTTATTACGTGCCATGCAACGGATGGGGGTGAGACAGTTAGTCAATATTTCCAGTCTGGCTGTCTATGGTCAGTCTGATCCAGCACTTTCAGAAGAAACAGCGTTTAATCATAACTCTGCCAATCCTTATATACGCTCGCAGCAAATGGTCGAAGATATTATTGCGGACACCTATAAGGTCGATCCTGAATGGAAGATCGTCAATCTACGTTTATCTAATATTGTGGGTGCATTCGAGCACGGCGTTCTGGGGGAGTATGTCACCCAGTTACCTAAAAATATTGTACCTTTGGCGCTACAGGTGGCTGCTTTGCAACGTGATTGTATTGAATTGCAAAATCAGGCTCAAACGCAGGATGGCACCGTTGAACGTAGCTTCTTACATGTTCTGGATGCGTGTGATGCGATTTTAATGACCTTGAATTGGCTAAAAGCTCAGACTGGATGTCTGGAATCATTCAATATTGCGCATACACAACTGACCTCAATTCAACGTTTGCTGGACGAGATTTCCAAGGTCACTCAGGCTGAGGTCCGTGTACAGCCTGCAATCTATCAACATGATGAATTAGCTCAGCTGGGTGCCAATATCGAGAAGGCGCAGCGTATTTTAAACTGGACACCGAAACGGTCTTTGGCACAAATGATTGAAGATGAATGGCGTTTTTATCTAAATACTCTAAAAGGTAATTAAGATAATGATTCTTATTTACATGTTTGACTGGTTTGATTAGGATAAGCTGACCAGCCAAAGCATTACTTTGCTTCAGCCCGTGAAAATTTTAACCAGATAGAGCAGAGGTTGTTTATGCAAATGCGAATTGAACACGACACCATGGGTGAAATCGAGGTTCCGAACGAAGCCTTGTGGGGTGCGCAAACGCAAAGAAGTTTACAGAACTTTAAGATTGGTCAGGAGCGTTTGCCACGTCCGATGATTCGTGCGATGGGCTTAGTCAAAAAAGCGGCCGCGATCACCAATGCTGAATTAAAACAACTTCCTGAAGATTTAAGCCAATATATTGTCGGTGCTGCGGAAGAAGTGATTGCTGGGCAGTGGGATTCACAATTTCCACTGGTAGTCTGGCAAACCGGTTCGGGTACGCAAAGCAATATGAATTGCAATGAAGTGATTGCCAATATTGCCAACCAGAAATTAGGACAGGTATTGGGTGCACAAAAACCTGTTCATCCGAATGATCATGTCAATCGCGCACAATCAACCAATGATTCTTTTCCGACCGCGATTCATGTTGCTGCCAGTCTGCAAATCAATGAACTCCTGATTCCTGCGGTTGAAAAGTTGAAACAGACCTTACAGCGCAAATCAGAAGAATTTGATGATATTGTCAAAATTGGTCGTACGCATTTACAAGATGCAACGCCTTTAACTTTGGGACAAGAGTTTAGCGGCTATGTATCGCAACTGGAACATGGTTTAAAACGCTTGCAACAAGCATTGGCTGGACTGTACGAGTTACCTTTAGGTGGTACCGCAGTCGGAACCGGTTTAAATGCTCATCCTGATTATGCGGTGAAAGCGGCTGAGCAATTGGCTATCTTGACGGGTCTGCCGTTTGTGACCGCGCCAAACAAGTTTGAAGCTTTGGCTGGTCGTGATGCAGCGGTATTTGCATCGGGTGCGTTGAAAACCTTGGCTGCAAGTTTAAATAAGATTGCCAATGATATTCGCTGGTTAGCGAGTGGGCCACGTTGTGGTTTTGGTGAAATCCGTATACCTGAGAACGAACCGGGCTCGAGTATCATGCCGGGTAAAGTTAATCCCACTCAGAGTGAGGCCATGACCATGGTAGTCGCTCAAGTTCTAGGCAATGACACCACCATTAACGTTGCGGGTGCATCTGGGAACTTCGAGCTGAATGTATTTATGCCCGTGATTGCTTATAACTTATTGCAATCGATTCAGTTGCTGGGCGATGCATGTAATAGTTTTAATGATCATTGTGCAGTAGGGATTGAACCGAATCGTGACAAGATTGATCATTTCTTACATAATTCATTGATGTTGGTGACTGCACTCAATCCTGTGATCGGTTATGAAAATTCTGCCAAAGTGGCGAAAACTGCTTACAAGGAAAATAAAACCTTGAAACAGGTCGCTGTGGAGCTGGGTTTGGTTACTGCAGAACAATTTGATGAAGTGGTGAAGCCTGAAAATATGGTTTCTCCAAATAGTAAATAAAAATCTTCAATTACTAAGATAAAAAATCCTTCTGCTTGTGGAAGGATTTTTTATGAGTAGTTTTTATAAAGTGAACTGCGTACAATACAGTTTTGATTTATCTGACTGTTGCTTCATTATGCTCAATATTTATTTAACGGATACTAAAACCAACATCCAGTTTTCTGATTTACCCAATGAAAATCCTGTTAAGTTTCTGTTGAATTTAAAGAAAATTTTTCCAAGTACCGCTGATTTACTATTACCGGTATTGCCAGAAGACAATAATCTGGAAAATGTAACTTGGGAAGCAACCTCAAAAGATTTTGACGTGTTTAAAAAGTTACTGGAAGGTTGGGGTGTGATTGAGCTTCGTCTAAGTGCAATTACCACCTATAAAGATAAGAACTTTGCCAATGAGCTGGTGAAAAAAGCACAAGTTAAGCGGAAGCAGATTGCCCAGACACAACCTCAATTGTCCTTGATTGCACTGGATTATGTGCTAATGCATGAGATTCATGCCTTGATTGATGCTGAACTGGTCATGATTGGTGAAAAATTCTATTTACCTACATTGCGTGAACTTTGGAAAGGTCAATTCTCCGAGCAAATTTTGCAATGTAAATTCTAAGATTTAAAAGCAGACTTCGAGTCTGCTTTTTTATACTCGATGAATAAATGCAGACGCATAAATCTTGATCTACAAACATTTACAAGATTTTAGTGTGCGTATTTTGGAGCGGCATATATATTGCTTATAGGAATATAAATATTATTGCGGGAGAGAAGTTCTTCAATGAACTCGCCGAAGGAGCAACGACCCCGGAAACTCTCAGGCAGAAGGACTGTAATAATAGACATAAAATCTGGAGAGCAGTGCTCAATTTGTAGGAACACAGGACTAATTTCTTCTACGATAAACACTCACCGAAGGGGAAGGCTTCATGATTAATTGGTAATCATCTGCCGAAACTCTCAGGTACCATGACAGATGGGGCTAAGCATTATGAAATGTTATACATTTCAGGGAGTTTGCTATGCCACATGTTGTTGTAATTGGTGCGGGGATTACGGGTGTAACGTCTGCTTATGAATTAATTAAACTGGGCTATGAAGTGACGGTGATCGATCGCCATCTTTTTCCGGCCATGGAAACTTCATTCGCCAATGGTGGACAATTGTCTGCCTGTAATGCAGAAGTCTGGAACCAGAAAGCCACAGTGCTGAAAGGCATTAAATGGATGAGTAAAAAAGATGCACCGTTATTGCTCAACCCATCCTTTAGCGCCCATAAATATCGCTGGTTGATTGAGTTTTTAACCCATATCAAAAATTACAAAGCCAATACCATTGAAACCGTGCGTTTGGCATTGTTGGCCAGACAACGATTATTTGAAGTGGCTGAAAAAGAAAGTCTGTCTTTTGATCTGGAAAAACGTGGCATTTTACATATGTATCACACCAGAGAAGACTATGAGATTGCCAAGAAGGTCAATGATGTGCTGGTTGAGGGCAAATTGGAGCGCAATGCGATTACTCCAGAGGAAATGAAGGCGATTGAACCAACTTTAACGGGTGACTATTTCGGTGGTTATTATACCGCTGGGGATGCAACAGGAGATATTCATAAATATTCCGTAGGGCTGGCAGAACGGACGCAACAATATGGGGCAAAATATTGTTTTGGCCTGGATGTGGTTGATATTCAATTCAATCAAGATAAAGCAATTGTTCACTGCAAGAACAGTTCAGAAAATGTAAATCCAACTGCGGATGGGATTACCGAAATTATTGCAGATGTTGTACTGGTCTGTGGTGGAGTCGGCAGTTATCAATTGGCAGATATGTTAGGCGATAGTGTCAACGTCTATCCGGTAAAGGGTTACTCGATTACAGTGCAGCTTAAAGATGAGCGCAGTGTCAATAATGCACCTTGGGTTAGTTTACTGGATGAGAGTGCAAAAATTGTTACCTCGCGCTTAGGTGCAGATCGCTTACGGGTTGCGGGAACAGCTGAGTTTAACGGTTATAATCGGGATATTCGTGCTGACCGTATTCAACCGCTGATTAACTGGGTCAACCAGAATTTTGATATTTCGACTGAACATGTGGTGCCATGGGCAGGATTACGTCCAATGATGCCGAATATGTTGCCTGTGGTTAAACAAGGCAAACAACCACGCGTATTTTATAATACCGGACATGGGCATTTAGGCTGGACCTTATCGGCCGCAACGGCAGTGCTGATCAGTCAGGAAATTGCGCAAAAATTTCCAAGCTAAAACGAAAAAAGCCTGTGTGATCACATCGGCTTTTTTCTAAACGGTTGATAGCTTAGTCGTAAGGACGGTAAATCCCGGTAAAACGTTCGCATCCTTTTTGCGCAGATTTGATCACCAGTAATGCTTTTTGAAAATCAAACTGATATTGGCACTTTTTTTCATTATCGGTGATCTGGTTGCGTTGTTCTGTTGTGCTATAAGCAAGTAATGATAAGGTTTGAGTTTCTGGTCGGTTATTCGGATTGCGGTAAGCGATGCCTTCAATTTTTAACTTGTCTTTATCCAGTTGATGAATTTGCAGATGAACAGGTTGAGCTGCGATTTTGCCATGTTCATATTTTAAATAATGTTGGGTCAGGGTCTGGTTCATCGAGGTATAAAAATTCAGGTCATCCAGACGCACCTCAAATTGCTGTTCATAGCAGGCTTTGCTTTTGCATTGCTGAATATGGTTGAGCCACTGGGTCTGAGTATCATGTAACAATTGCAAGGGCGCATCCGTCACCAGATACGCCGTTAAGAATTTGCTATTCAGCTTTTGGCGCTGTTCTTTGTATTGCTTGGTGCATATTTTTTGTGCTTGCAAAGCAGTGCTATTGCAGTCAATAGATTTCGCATAGGCAAATGTTGAGCAAAAACAACTCAATGTGATGATATAACCAGATTTCTTTAATTGATTTCTTACAGTGTTAAACAGCATAATCACTTATACTTTCAGTCTAATTTGCTCAACGTACTATAGCGAAATAGAAAGCCTGAATACAAGATTAGTTCGGTATATTGTAAAAGGAAAATCATATGGTTGCTCAAATCCGTATTGGACAAGGGATTGATGTACATGCATTTGAAGACGGTGACTTTGTTACTTTGGCTGGGGTTAAAATTCCGCATACGCATGGTTTAAAAGCGCATTCAGATGGAGATGTGGTATTGCATGCGTTGAGTGATGCTTTACTGGGTGCTTTAGCACTCGGGGATATCGGACAGCATTTTCCAGATACGGATCCAGAATATAAAGGCGCAGACAGTCGTGTGTTATTGAAACATGTATACCAGCTGATTTTAGATCGTGGGTATCATCTCAATAATGCAGATATTACAGTGGCTTGTGAACGTCCAAAGTTAGCAAAACATAATCTGGAAATGCGTCAAAGTATTGCAGATGTATTAAAAGTGGATGTGACTCAAATCAGTATTAAAGCCACAACCACAGAGAAACTTGGGTTTACCGGCCGTCAGGAAGGCATCCTGGCAACGGCAATCGTATTGGTTTCACATCAGGCAAAATGATTACTGTTGATGAGTGACTGTTCTAATTCTTGTGTTGCTTTACGGCCTTGCAGTTGTAAAGTCAGACTATGAATGAGTCCAGTCCAGGTCTCATTCGGCTCCCAGATCTGGTGAAGTAGTTCTTGCGCGCTAGGCAGATCCACATTCATATAAAACTGGCGATATAAATACATCAAGCTACTGACCCGCTTGTTTTTCGCACAATGTAGCCAGACGATCTCGTTTTGAACCAGATGATCAATCAGGTCCAGAATCAGTAAGCATTGTTCAGAGCAGGGCACATCCCAGTCAATCGGGATGTGAATATAGTTCAGGCCTAAATCCAGACAGATTTGATCCTGTTTGGCAAAGTAATTTTCTGATTTGCTGGTTGCAAGGTTAATGACCGTACTGCAACCATATTCCTTGATCTGTTGCAGTTGTTCAGCCGATGGTTGAGCTGAGCTAAACAGATGCTCATGCACCAAAGAGAAACTTGGTATTTGAGATAATGCTTGTTCGAGTGAAGTCATGACGTCCGCTGTGTATTGAGTGAGGTTCTCATATAATGAGAAACTTATTCTAAAAGGCTTAGCCTACTATAATTGTTTTTATTTCACTGTTCAATTTGGAATACATAAATAAAAACAGCATCATTTGATGCTGTTTTTGGATGACTTAATCTTTTTTGAGATTCTCATTGAGTAAGAATTCCATCAATGCTTTTTGTGCATGTAAGCGGTTTTCAGCTTCATCCCAAACCACAGCATTTTTGTGATCGAGCATGTTTTCTGAAATTTCTTCACCACGATGGGCGGGTAAGCAATGCATAAACAGGCAGTCAGGATGTGCCAGGTCCATCAGTTTTTCATTGACCTGAAAATCTGCGAATGCTTTCTCACGCAGCTTTTGCTCTTCTTCCTGTCCCATGCTTGCCCAGACATCAGTCACGATCAGGTCGGCATTAACAGCGGCATCTTCGGCTTTATTGAAGACTTCAACACAGTCTGCAAATTCAGCTAAAAATTCAGGTTTTGGTTCATAGCCTTCAGGCGAAGCAACTTTAAGTTTGAAACCCATTAAATGTGCAGCTTCAATATATGAGTTACACATATTGTTGCCGTCACCAATCCAGGCAACGGTTTTGCCTTCGATGCGACCACGATGTTCCTGGAAGGTTTGCAAGTCTGCGAGTAACTGGCAAGGATGATGATCATCAGTCAGACCATTGATGACAGGAACTTTTGAATATGATGCAAAACGTTCTACGATGTCATGACCGAAAGTACGGATCATCACAATGTCTAGCATGCTTGAGATGACACGAGCCGAGTCTTCAATTGGCTCACCACGTCCTAATTGTGTATCACGTGGAGAAAGAAAGATCGCACTACCACCAAACTGGCAAATGCCTGCTTCAAAAGAAATACGGGTACGGGTACTCGATTTCTCGAAAATCATTCCTAAAACTTTACCTGAAAACGGCTGATATAGCGTATGACTATGCTGCATGCGTTTCAGTTCTTGCGCACGGTCTAAAATGCGTTGCAGTTCTAGAGTGGATAGGTCACGTAAAGTTAGGAAATGCCGAAGCGCCATAGCTACTCCTACAATAATTATTGAGAGAAATCAATAATTAATTGTTGTTTGACGAGTGGTGGATAAAAAAGAATTGACTACTATACTATAGCTTCAGAAAAATGCAAAAGAATTAGACTTTCTGATGAGCCTTTAAAAACAGGTCTACAGAATAATCAATATAATCAATAATTTCGATATCATCCTCTGGTACATCCAAGCCCATTAAATTGCGCCATTCAACATCTCTGAGCGTGCCAAAATACATCATGGCAGAGAATTTGGGTTGGGCACAGAAAATTTCATTGTTGGCGTGAGCATGCTCTAAGGCATAGGCAATGGTGTTCTGGATATTTAAGGCGCATTGATCATAGAAATAATGAGCAAGCTGGATATCTTTTTGTGTTTGTTCGGTAAACATGCGCATAAAGGCAATGTTTTCAGGCTGAATAATATGTTGATAAAACCGGTATAAGGTCTGGGTCAGATAAGTCCTGAGATCGGTTTTTTCCGGAGTGTAGGGTAAGCACACGCCCTTAAAGAAAACTTCACGACGATAATCACAAATGGCAGTGAACAGCCCTTCTTTATTACCAAAATATTTATAAATCGAGGTTTTGGAACCTCCGGCATGATTGACAATATCATCCAGAGACACTGCCTCATAACCTTTCTCAAGAAATAAATCGGTTGCGCACAATAATAGGGCAAGACGACGTTCTTCTCCACGACGAGTTTGAGGTTTGGCACAGCCTGGATAGCAAATATCAGTCATTATCTACTTTGAGGTAATCGGGTTATGCTTAGTATAGCAAAAACCATATCACTTGTATGGCTATGAAATTTCGGAGTGTTTCAAAAGATATCAAAATGATTAAAAAAGCGAGTCATTTTAGACTCGCTTTTTAGGGGGTTAAGCTGTGCGACTTTCTTCTTCTTCATCGTCATCCGCAGAATCCATACCCAGCTCTTTGAGTTTTCGGGTCAAGGTGTTCCGTCCCCAGCCCAATAGCTCTGCTGCATGGCGTTTACGACCGCGGGTCTGCTGGAGTGCTGCATTAATTAGCGTGCGTTCAAACATGGGGGTGGCAATATCAAGAATTTTCATTTCGCCATTTTTAAGTTTCTGGATGGCCCATTGACCTAATAATTCATCCCAATGATGGACTGCAATGCGTTCAACGAGTGCAGGGCTCGAGCTTGGTGCAGCTTGAGCATCACTGGTCTTGTGGACAGAGGCTTGCTTAAGTTCTGCTGGCAGGTCTTCAGGATAAACTTCACGACCCGTAATCATGACAGTTAACCAGCGACAGGTATTCTCTAGTTGACGCACATTTCCAGGCCAAGGCAGTTGCTGCATATAGTCAGTGGTTTCAGTACGCAAGATTTTTGGACTGACACCAAGCTCTTTGCCTGCGCGTGCCAAGAAATGCTGTGCCAGCATCGGAATGTCTTCGCTACGATGCGACAGTTTTGGAATGTGAATGCGAATCACGTTCAGGCGGTGGTAAAGGTCTTCACGGAAACGGCCTTCATTGACCAGTTTCTCAAGATCTTGATGGGTTGCCGCAACGATACGGACATCGACCTTAACCGGAATATGTCCGCCGACACGATAGAATTCACCATCTGCCAAAACACGAAGTAAACGTGTCTGGGTTTCAAATGGCATATCACCGATTTCGTCCAGGAATAAGGTACCGCCATTGGCTTGTTCAAAACGACCTTGATGTTGGGTGTTGGCGCCAGTAAATGCACCTTTTTCATGGCCAAATAATTCGGTTTCGATCAGGTCTTTGGGGATTGCCGCCATGTTCAGCGCAATAAAGGGTTTGGCCCGTCGCGGTGAATGCTTGTGTAAAGCATGCGCCACCAATTCTTTACCCGTACCGGATTCACCATTAATCAGGACAGTAATATGTGATTGCGATAAACGACCGATGGCACGGAACACTTCCTGCATGGCAGGCGATTCACCGATGATTTCGGTCGACTGCAATGGTGAAGCGGCTTTGGTGGCTTCTTGTTGCTGTAATTTATTAATATGCAAAATGGCACGATTAACCAGCGCTAAGGCTTCATCAATATCAAAAGGCTTAGGTAAGTATTCAAATGCACCAGTTTGGTAACTTGAGACAGCAGATTCTAGATCTGAGTGTGCAGTCATGATAATGACAGGTAAGTCGGGATGGGTATTTTTAACCTTCGATAAGAAGGTTAGACCATCAATCCCTGGCATGCGAATGTCGGTCAAAATGACATCTGGTGCATCGTCATGCAAGCGTTTAAGTGCAGTTTGGGCTTCTTCAAAGTTGGTGACATCGAAACCTTCCTCTTTAAAGGTTTTCTCCAGTACCCAACGCATGGCACGATCGTCATCTATTACCCAAATTTTATTTCGTGACATGGTTTAACTCCCAAGGTAGATATAGGCTAAATACGGTTTTTCCCGGAACTGACTGACACTCAATCATTCCGTTGTGTTGATGCATAATATTTTGAGCAATACTGAGTCCCAGTCCTGTCCCTTTAGCACGCCCTGTTACTAATGGATAGAAAACCGATTCCAGAATACTTTCGGGTACTCCAGGGCCATTGTCTTCAATATCAATACGTACGGTTGAACGATTAAGGACGCCATTAATGGTCACAAGGCGTTGGATTCGGGTTCTCAGCAGCAGTTCTGGTTCTGAGTCGGTAAAAAAGTCTTTATTTTCGGTCATGGCCTGTGCGGCATTGACGCTAATATTCAGCATGACCTGAATCAGCTGATCACGATCAGCCATGACATCGGGTAAAGACAGATCATAATCGCGGGTAATCTTAATTTTCTTTTTGGTCTGGTTGGCAATCAGCGAGCGAACCCGTTCCAGAGGTTCATGTACATTGACATGTTCATAGCTCGGTAATTGACGTGAACCGAGCATGGTGTCTGCCAGATTGGTCAAACGATCGACTTCACTAATAATAATGTCAGTAAATTCGCCGTAACGGTCATCATTTAAGCTGCGTGCCAGTAACTGGGTTGCACCGCGGATGCCCGCTAACGGATTTTTGATCTCGTGCGCCACGCCACGGACCAGTTGACGTGCTACTTGATGTTGTTGTACCAGATTTTCTTCTTTGGAAATCTTTAACATGCGGTCAATCGGGTTCAGTTCAATCAATAAAAGCGGGTGATAGCTTTTGCCTGCATTCAGTTGAGAAGCGGTATAATCCACATGAATCGCTTTAAAGTTAACATTGATGACAGCCTCACGTCGGGTATAGTGTTGGCCGCTTTCTAAAGTGTTTAATAACGCTTCATGTGTGTTGAAGGTATCGTCGTGTGCATGTAACAAGTTAAGAACAGGCTGGCCTGATGCGCGCAGCAGACTGATATCAAATAATGCTTCACAAGCAGAATTTAAATAAAAAATATTCAGCTGACTATCGACCAGTAAAATGGCAGTGCTCAAATTATCTACTAAGAGCCGATAGTCGATAATGTTCTGTTGATCCATTTGTGAATCATCCTGTTTTAAAATGGCGCAATAAATATAAATTTTAATGAATAGCCATTAACTTCTAAAATGTACTTTATGCAAAATACAAGCCAACTTTGTATTAATGAAATTTCAACAACTTAATTCTTAAAAAAGGGATTTATGCAGTATTTTTCACATACATGCAGGGATTTCAATAAATTATTATGTTCCAAAATAGTGCGCTTGTGGATTTTATTTAAAATTTTGGTTGTATTTTGGTGCATTACACAAAGAGATGGCTTTGCAGCTATGCGTAAGCCAAGAAAAGTCATACAATACGCCGATTCAAGTGGAGCGCAGATTCATGAAGACCCCCAAAGTCGGTTTTGTATCTTTAGGTTGTCCTAAGGCATTGGTAGATTCTGAACGAATTTTAACTCAGTTAAAGACTGAAGGTTATCAAGTTGCATCAGATTATGATGGTGCGGATCTGGTCGTTGTAAATACCTGTGGTTTTATTGAATCTGCAGTACAAGAGTCTTTAGACGCGATTGGCGAAGCCATGAGCGAAAATGGCCGAGTTATCGTTACAGGCTGTTTAGGTAAAGACGAAGACAAAATTCGCCAGATGCACCCAAATGTCCTTAAAGTGACAGGTGCAGCAGCCTATCAAGATGTAATGGAAGCAGTACATGAATATGTACCGGCACCGCCAAAACATAACCCATTTATTGATTTAGTCCCTGAGCAAGGTGTTCGTTTAACACCGAAGCATTATGCTTATTTGAAAATCTCGGAAGGCTGTAATCACCGTTGTACATTCTGCATTATCCCGAGTATGCGTGGCGACCTTGTGTCTCGCCCGGTCGGAAAAGTGCTGGATGAAGCCGCTGCACTGAAGCGTGCAGGTGTAAAAGAAATTCTGGTGATTTCTCAGGATACCTCAGCTTATGGTGTGGACACCAAATATAAGCTGGATTTCTGGAATGGCCAGCCGGTTAAGACCAAATTCTATGACATGTGTGAAGCGCTGGGTCAGTTAGGCATCTGGGTGCGTTTGCATTACGTTTATCCATATCCACATGTGGATGCTGCCATTGATTTGATGGCGCAGGGTAAAATCCTGCCATATTTGGATATTCCTTTTCAGCACGCCAGTCCGCGCATCTTAAAATTGATGAAACGACCAGCACATAGTGAAAATACGTTAGAGCGCCTTAAGTTGTGGCGTGAAAAATGCCCTGAATTGGTGATTCGTTCAACATTCGTGGTGGGTTTCCCGGGGGAAACTGAAGAGGATTTCCAAATCTTGCTGGAATGGTTAAAAGAAGCGCAGTTAGATCGTGTCGGCTGCTTTACCTATTCACCAGTTGAAGGTGCAACCGCAAACGATCTTCCTGATCATGTACCAGAAGAGATCAAGCAAGAGCGTTATGAACGCTTCATGGAAGTGCAACAAGCCATTTCAGCAGCAAAACTGCAAAAACGTATTGGTCAGAAAATGACAGTACTGGTGGATAGCCTGGAAGATGAGTTTCCAGTTGCTGTTGCCCGTTCTTATGCAGATGCCCCGGAAATTGATGGCAACGTTTTTGTTGAAGATATTGATAAGAGTGTGATTAAAGCAGGTGATCTGCTTGAAGTCGAAATTACCGATGCAGATGAATACGATTTATTTGCAAAGTTAATCCAGATTAAATCTGCTTGATGTTGAATTAAATTTAAGAAAATTTTGAGATTGGTCGGTTTGGAGTAAAAGTATGTCAGCTTCTAAAAATCCACGTTATGCACGAATCTTGCTCAAGCTTTCTGGTGAAGCTTTAGCAGGTAATAAAGATATGGGTATTGATGCCCAAGTGTTAGATCAGATGTCACTTTCAATTGCGCACTTGGTTGGTTTGGGCGTGCAGGTCGGTATCGTTGTCGGCGGTGGTAACTTATATCGTGGTAGCCAGCTTCAAAAAGATGGTCTGGTTGGACGTGTAACTGGTGACCAGATGGGTATGTTGGCGACTGTGATGAACGGTTTGGCAATGCGTGATGCATTAGTACGCCGCAATATCAAAACCCGTTTAATGTCGGCGTTATCAATTGGTACAGTGGTTGAGCCATACTCAAGCCGTGACGCAATTCGTCATTTAAGCCAGGGTGAAGTGTGTGTGTTTGTTGCGGGTACAGGCAATCCATTCTTTACCACAGATACTGCGGCATGTTTACGTGGTATCGAGATTGAAGCGAACCTGATCTTGAAAGCGACTAAAGTGGATGGCGTTTATAACAAAGATCCAAGCAAATACGATGATGCAGTTAAATATGACAATTTAACTTTCGACCAGGTGCTTGATGAAAAGCTTGGTGTGATGGATCTTACGGCAATTTGTTTGTGCCGCGACCACAATGTGCCATTACAAGTTTTTGATATGAACAAATCTGGCGCATTACTTTCTGTCGTCATGGGCGAAAAAGAGGGTACTCACGTAACGAATTAATGTACGTGAGCCAGAAAGCTCTTTATACTATTGTTTAAATATTTTGTAATACCTAATGAATAAGTAAGGAAGATCATATGATTAACGATCTCAAACAAGATAGCGAACAGCGCATGCAGAAGTCGCTTGACTCTTTAGAGTTAGGCTTTGCCAAAGTTCGTACAGGTCGTGCGCACCCATCTATTTTAAATGGTGTGATGGTTTCTTACTATGGCTCTGATGTTCCATTGAATCAAGTGGCAAATATCGGGCTTGAAGATTCACGTACACTGTTGGTTCAACCATTTGAACGTTCAATGGTTGCTGCGATCGATAAAGCGATTCGTGAAGCAGGTTTGGGCTTGAATCCTATTACTGCTGATGCAATCCGTGTACCAATGGCTGCGTTAACAGAAGAAACTCGCCGTGATATGCAGAAAGTTGCGCGTGCCGAAGCTGAAAATGCCAAAGTTGCGATTCGTAATATTCGTCGCGATGTATTAGGTGATCTCAAGGCATTATTGAAAGAAAAAGAAATTTCTGAAGATGATGATCGCCGTGCATCGGATGATATCCAGAAAATCACTGATAAATATGTTGCAGAGGTTGATAAACGTCTTGCAGCAAAAGAAGCAGAATTGATGAAGGTCTGATTTTATGACCTCGCAAGAAGAACAGCTTCTTCCTCAACATGTTGCCATCATCATGGATGGCAACAATCGTTTTGCCAAAAAAAATCAAATGCAAAAAGGCGATGGGCATCGTGAAGGCAAGAATGTCTTGGATCCGATTGTCGAGCATTGCAAGAAAGTTGGCATTCGCGCTTTAACCGTTTTTGCATTTTCAAGCGAAAACTGGAACCGCCCTCAATACGAAGTAGATTTGTTAATGAAATTGTTGGAAGAAACAATTCATGAACAACTGCCGCGTATGGAAAAGTTCAATATTGCACTGCGCTTTATTGGTGACCGTTCTCGGTTGTCCAGCCAACTACGTGATCTGATGCAATATGCCGAGCAAAAAACAGCAGCCTATGGCTCCATGACCCTGACTATTGCGATTAGTTATGGTGGAATGTGGGATATGGCGCAAGCTGCGAAAATGATTGCTCAGGATGCGCTTGCAGGAAAGCTTCAAGCAGATCAGATAAATGTTGATTTATTTGATAAATATGTCAGTCTAAATGATCTTCCAGCGGTAGATTTATTGATCCGTACCGGCGGGGATTATCGTTTGTCTAACTTCTTACTCTGGCAAGCTGCTTATGCAGAACTGTATTTTACCGATACTTTATGGCCAGAATTTAGCATAGAAGAGCTAGATCATGCCTTTCGTGTTTTTTCAGGACGTGAACGACGCTTTGGCAAGACATCAGAACAGATTCAACAAGCGAAAATAGAGAATTAATAATGTTAGAGCGGATTATTACCGCATTGGTGTTAGTTGCTGTTGTTTTAAGTTGCATGTTTGCAACGCAATCACATTATCCAATGTTTATGCTTATGATTTTAGCTGCAGGGGTTGCAGGCTACGAATGGTTTAAGCTTATGCCACGTAGTGTAACCGCTGTTTCAAAGCCGAAGGCTTGGGTATATGGGGGCTGTGTTGCAGCAGTATCAACACTGGCATTATTTTTTGATGATGTTGCGCTTTTACTTTGGGCAGCATCGATTCTCACATGGCTGGGAAGCATCTATTGGGTCAAGAACTATCCTGAATCGGATAACTGGTACAACCCGTCTCTACATCTGATTGGATTTATCCTGATTTCTGCTGCCGTCACTTCGCTCTATGCGGTCTGGCATAGTTCGCCTTGGTGGCTCATGTATCTATTCCTGCTGGTATGGGGCGCGGACAGTGGTGCTTATTTTGTTGGACGTAAGTTTGGCAAGAAAAAACTTGCTCCTTCTGTGAGCCCGAATAAATCGGTTGAAGGCTTTTATGGTGGTGTGGCAACAACCGTGATTATTATGCTGGTTGTGCAATATTTCTATTTAAACTTAACCGCAATACAGCTAATCTTATTCTTAATTCTTTCGATCATTACCGTGTTCGCATCTGTGCTGGGTGACTTGTTTGAGTCCATGATTAAGCGCCGCGCTGGAATTAAAGATTCTGGTCGCGTACTTCCAGGACATGGTGGTGTGCTTGATCGTATTGATTCTTTACTTGCTGCTGCACCGATCTTTGCAACAGGTATGTATATATTAAAACTTATTGGTGTAGATCTTTAAATGACTCAAGCTGTTTGTATATTGGGTGTTACTGGTTCAATTGGTCAAAGTACTTTAAAAGTGTTGGAACAGCACCCAGACCAATACACCGTATTTGCAGTCTCTGCATATAGTCGTTTAGATGAACTTTTAGAAATTTGTAAAAAATATCATCCAAAAATTGTTGTTGTGCCCAATGAAAAAGCACTGGAGTTGCAACAACGTCTCAAGCAAGAAAAATTAAACCATATTGAAATCCTCACAGAGGAGGCTGGCCTAATTGCAATTGCCGAGCATGCTGATGTTGATATCGTTATGGCTGCTATTGTAGGTGCGGCCGGTTTGTTACCGACGTTGGCCGCAGTAAAAGCGGGTAAACGTGTCTTATTGGCCAACAAGGAATCATTGGTGATGTCGGGTGACATCATGATGCAGGCAGCACGTAAGCATAATGCCTTATTGTTGCCAGTAGATTCTGAACATAATGCGATTTTCCAGTCTCTACCGCATGACTATCTCAATGCAGAACGGACGGGGCAGCCACAACTAGGCGTGTCCCGTATTTTATTGACGGCATCAGGCGGACCTTTTCTCAATCATTCTTTGGCACAATTGCATGAGGTTACACCACAACAGGCATGCAAGCACCCAAACTGGTCAATGGGACAAAAAATCTCGGTTGATTCGGCGACCTTAATGAATAAAGGTCTGGAATTGATCGAAGCTTGCCATTTGTTTTCAATATCAGAACATTTTGTTACAGTTGTTGTTCACCCACAAAGTATCATTCATTCCATGGTGCAATATGTGGATGGATCAACTTTGGCGCAAATGGGTAACCCAGATATGTGTACGCCGATTGCACATGCATTGGCATGGCCAAAACGGTTGGCAACAGATGTGCCTGCACTCGATTTATTTGAGACGGCTCAACTGAATTTTCAGCAACCGGATATTGTCAAGTTTCCAGCATTGGACCTGGCGCGTCAGGCTATGCGGGCCGGTGGTTTGGCACCGACGGTATTAAATGCGGCCAATGAAATTGCAGTTGCTGCATTCTTGCAACAACAGATCCGATTCACCGAGATTCCTCAGGTGGTGGATCATACTTTGCAAGTTGTACAAAATGCCAAAGCAGAAAACATAGACATCATTTTACAGACTGATATGATCGCTAGACAGATTGCAGAAAAGTATATTGTGAGTAAGGGAGGCTAAATCGTATGAATGCACTATTTATGATTGTTGCAGCGATTCTATTGCTTGGTCCTTTAATTGCAATTCACGAATTTGGTCATTATTGGGTGGCACGTAAACTTGGTGTCAAGGTTCTGGTCTATTCAATTGGTTTTGGTCCAACTTTATTAAAATGGCAGTCTAAAAAATCAGGGATTCAATACCAGCTTTCTGCTTTGCCACTTGGTGGCTATGTCAAGATGCTGGATGAGCGTGAAGGTAATGTTGCTGAGCAAGATTTACCGTATGCCTTTAACCGGCAGTCTCCTTGGAAACGCATCGCCATTGTTGCTGCGGGCCCATTGATTAATCTGTTTTTTGCAGTGTTTCTGTTCTGGATTTTGTTTCTGCCGGCACAAGAGCAGTTGAATACCCGTATTGGTAAAATTATGCCAAATACACCGGCTGCTCAAGTTGATCTGAAGGTGGGTGACAAGATTGTCAATGTTGATGGTCAAACAACACCAACATGGGAAAAACTGAATTATGCGCTGGTAAATCGTGTCGGTGAAACCGGGCGGGTTTCGATCATCGTTGATCGTGCGGGTACTGAAAAGCAGGTGAGTCTACCGATTAAAGATTTCCTGAAAGATCAAAGTCAGTCTCCTTTGGATGTGCTAGGTTTCTTGCCTTACCGTCCGGTTATCCCGGCTAAAGTCAAAGAACTGAGTGCAGATGGTGCAGCAGTACGTCAAGGCATGAAAGTGGGTGATCAGATCGTTGCAATCGATAATGTTGCAATGAAAGACTGGTTTGATGTCGTCGATGTGGTTCAAAGTTCACCGGAAAAATTGTTGAATATTGATGTGTTGCGCCAAGGCCAGATTGTGCATTTGCAGGTCATGCCGCAAGGTCAGCGTGACAATATGGGCAATACCACGGGTGTACTGGGTGTGAAGAGCGATGCAGGCAAGATCACGATTCCAGCTGAATATAAACAAACCATTCAATACTCACCGATTGAAGCTTTAGGTGTTGCCGTCGATAAGACCACTCAGCTCTCAGGCATGATTTTTAATTCAATTATCAAGATGGTACGTGGCTTAATTGGTCTGGATAACCTGTCTGGTCCAATCACCATTGCCAAAGTGGCTGGACAAAGTGCGGAAATGGGATGGCAAACCTTTATCTCATTTATGGCGTTGATGAGTGTCAGTCTGGGAATCCTGAATTTGTTGCCGATTCCGATGCTGGATGGTGGTCATCTCGTGTACTACTTTATCGAAGCAATTCGTGGTAAACCTGTTTCTGAACAAATACAGATGTTTGGTCTAAAAGTTGGTATGGTACTGCTCGGTAGCATGATGCTTTTGGCTTTATTTAACGACTTCATGCGTTTATAACAACGCAAATGGAATTTAACTTACTGGAAAATATATGGGCATGCGTCACACACATTTATTAATGCCTTTGGCACTGGTTAGTGCGATGGCAGTGGTACAACAAGCATACGCTGCAGATGAGTTTCTTGCGCAAGATATACGAATTGATGGCTTAGTGCGTTTAACACCTGCAAGTATCTATTCTATGTTACCAATAAATAGTGGCGATAGAGTAAGTGATCCGATGATTGCTGAGGCAATTCGCACTTTGTATGCTTCTGGTTTATTTGATGACATTAAAACTTATAAAGAAAATAATGTCTTAGTCTTTAAAGTTGTTGAACGTCCAGTGATTTCAAAGCTGGAGTTCAAAGGTAATAAACTGATTCCTAAAGAAGCCTTGGAACAAGGCTTGAAGAAAATGGGAATCGCGGAAGGTGAAGTCTTCAAAAAATCTGCCTTACAGATCATTGAAACTGAGCTGGAGCAGCAATACACCCAGCAAGGTCGTTATGATGCTGACGTCACCGTTGAAACAGTTGCACGTCCAAATAACCGTGTTGAGTTGAAGTTAAACTTTAACGAAGGTACTGCGGCAAAAGTTTTTGATATTAACATCATCGGTAATACCGTGTTTAGTGATAGCGATATCAAACAGGCTTTTGCGGTAAAAGAAAGCGGCTGGGCTTCTGTGGTAACCCGTAATGACCGTTATGCACGTGAGAAAATGGCTGCCAGTCTGGAAGCTTTACGTGCTTTATACCTAAACAAAGGTTATATCAATTTTAATATTATCAATTCACAACTGAACATCAGTGAAGATAAAAAGCACATCTTTATCGAAGTTTCAGTAGATGAAGGTAGCCAGTTCAAGTTTGGTGAAACCAAATTCTTAGGTGATGCACTTTATAAACCAGAAGAGCTCACGGCACTTAAACTGTATAAAGATGGCGAAACCTATTCACAAGAAAAAGTAAATGCGGTTAAACAGCTTCTGCTGCGTAAATACGGTAATGCAGGTTATTACTATGCAGAAGTAAATGTTGTACCTGAAATCAATAATGAAACAGGTATTGTTAACCTGAATTATTATATCAACCCAGGTCAGCAAGTAACGGTACGACGTATCAACTTCACAGGTAACAGCAAAACTGCAGATGAAGTGTTGCGTCGTGAAATGCGTCAAATGGAAGGTGCGTTGGCGAGCAATGAGAAAATTGATCTTTCCAAAGTCCGTTTAGAACGTACCGGCTTCTTTAAAACGGTTGATGTCAAACCGGTTCGTGTACCAAACTCTCCTGATGAAGTTGACTTAAACGTTAATGTTGAGGAACAGCATTCGGGAACAACTACACTGGCTGTCGGTTACTCACAAAATGGTGGTGTAACCTTCCAGGCGGGTTTGAGCCAAACTAACTTTATGGGTACAGGTAACCGGGTTTCAGTGGACTTATCCCGTTCAGAAACTCAAGATTACTATAACTTAAGTGTGACTGATCCGTACTTCACCATTGATGGGGTGAGCCGTGGTTATAACGTTTACTATCGTAAAACCAAGTTAAATGAAGACTATAACGTTAACAACTATGTAACGGATAGTATTGGTGGTAGTTTAAGTTTTGGTTATCCGATTGATGAAAACCAAAGTTTAAGTGCCTCTCTAGGGGTTGACCAGACTAAGGTACGTACAGGTCCAAGTGTTTCGACTTATATTCGTGATTATTTATTGGCCAATGGTGGTAAAGAGACACACCGTTCAGCGGATCGCTGTAAAGTAGATTTAGTGCCTATTATGGGACCAGATCCTAGTGATCCTACGAAACAGATCGTTACCGGCTATGAGCCATGTCCTGAAGATCAGGTTTACTCATTTGGTGATCAGTTTGAAGGTAAATATCTAACTTATAACCTAAACTTAGGTTGGTCTTATAACACTTTAAACCGTCCAATTTTCCCAACGTCGGGTATGTCACATCGTGTGGGTCTAGAAATTGGTCTACCGGGTAGTGATGTTGACTATCAAAAGATGACTTATGATGCGCAAGCGTTTAAATCACTAGGTGCAGGCTTTGTACTGCGTGGTTATGGTAAGCTCGGCTATGGTAATGACCTACCGTTCTATAAAAACTTCTATGCAGGTGGTTATGGTTCGGTCCGTGGTTATGACAACAGTACCCTAGGTCCGAAATATCCAAGCGTTATTTTCCAGGAAACTGGACAGAATGATCCAGATCCTGAAGAAGTCGGTGGTAATGCACTGGTTCAGTTTGGTACCGAGTTGGCCTTACCTTTACCATTTAAAGGCGATTGGGCACGTCAGGTTCGTCCAGTGTTATTTGCCGAAGGTGCACAGGTCTTCGATACGCAGTGTGATGTTCCAAAAGGTAAGGTCCGTATTGATGGTCAAGATGTAGATATCAAACAATATTGTAAAGACAATTATAATTTTGATTTCGGCAATATGCGTTATAGCGTTGGTGTCGGTTTTACCTGGATTACCATGATTGGACCATTGTCACTTAGCTATGCATATCCGCTGAATGATAAGAAAGGCGATGACACTAAATCTATCCAATTTGAAATCGGTCGTAC
Organism: Acinetobacter sp. 1000160; assembly: GCF_000588715.1. Taxonomy (NCBI): domain Bacteria; kingdom Pseudomonadati; phylum Pseudomonadota; class Gammaproteobacteria; order Moraxellales; family Moraxellaceae; genus Acinetobacter; species Acinetobacter sp. 1000160. The sequence goes on from NZ_JFWP02000001.1 coordinate 234,973, forward strand.
TTTCTAAGTACGGCCTCGCTTAGCGCTGTAAAATATATAAAGGATGCAATAATGAGAACATTAACAAAGCTGATGTTAGGTTTAGGATTAACAGTTTCTGCAACGGTCAATGCTGCAGGACTGGCTGTAGTTGATTTGGCTAAGGTTGTAGAAAGTAGTACTTATCTTAAGCAACAAAATGCAAGTTTGAGCCAGTCGGTAAAACCGACTTCAACCCGTCTTGAGCAATTGGGTAAAGAACTGGAGTCTTTACAACAAAAAGCACAGACTGATGGCCAAAAAATGAATCAGGCCGATATTCAGAAGTTAACTGCTCAATATCAGTCAAAATTGAGTGAATTCAATTCAACTCAGCAAGGTTTACAAACCAAAGTTCAGTCGAGTTTGCAGGCGATGAATACAACTTTTGAAACACGTGTGAAGCAAGCTGCTGAACAATTGCGTAAAGAGAACAACTTAGACTTTATTTTGAATAAAAATTCTACGATTGCCTCTGACGCTCAGTATGATTTAACTGATAAAATGATTCAAAAGGTTAATTCAATTAAATAATCAATGAATAGACGTAGTTATCGTTTAGAAGAAATTGCTCACCTTGTCAAAGGTGAGTATTTCGGTGCACAAGATTTTCAGATCTCGGGCTTGGCAAGTTTAGAACATGCGCAAGAAAATCAGATCTGTTTCGTGAATGGCGAAAAATATCTAACTCAGGCTGAAGCCAGTCAGGCGGGTGCCTATATCGTCACAGCCTCGCTGAAATCACAACTGATCGATAAACAAAACTTTATTGTTGTCGATAATCCTTATCTCGCATTTGCGACTTTAACGCATATATTTGAAAAAAAGATTAGCCAACGCGGTATTGAAAGCACCGCCAAAATTCATCCCTCTGCAATGATTGCCGATGATGTATATATTGGCCACTATGTTGTAATTGGTGAAAACTGTGTGGTGGGTAACAATACGATTATTCAGGCACATGCTTTTATTGATGATGAAGTCGAGATTGGACAAGACTGTTTTATTGATGCACATGTCACCATTACCGGTGCTGCAAAACTGAAAGATCGCGTGCGTATCCATGCCAATACCGTTATTGGTACAGAAGGTTTTGGCTTTGCACCGTATCAAGGCAAGTGGCATCGTATTGCACAACTGGGTTCGGTTCGGATCGGAAATGATGTACGAATCGGTTCAAATTGCAGTATTGACCGTGGTGCACTGGACGATACAGTTCTGGAAGATGGTGTCATTATTGATAACCTTGTGCAAGTTGCTCACAATGTGCATATTGGTGAAAATACCGCGATCGCAGCCAACTGCGGAATCGCAGGTAGTGCACGGATTGGCAAAAACTGTATCATGGGCGGTGCCTCAGGGGTGGTTGGACACCTTACAATTGCAGATAATGTGACACTTACTGCAATGTCAATGGTCACAAGAAATATTTCTGAGGCTGGAACGTATTCTTCTGGCATGGGACTTTTTGAAAATAGTCACTGGAAAAAGACGATTGTGCGTCTCAGACAATTAGCAGATGTGCCATTGACCCAAATCACTAAAAGGCTTGATCATATGCAAGCTCAATTAGAGTCCCTTGAATCAACCTTTAAGTTACGTAAATAATTTATTATGACTGAGTCTACATCTCCAGCATTTACGATGCCTGAATTACCCATGGATATTCTTACCATTCGTGAATATTTACCCCATCGTTATCCATTTTTATTAGTTGATCGCGTTACGGAAATAACTGAGAACAGTATTGTCGGTTATAAGAACGTCTCGATTAATGAAGAGTTTTTCCAAGGGCATTTCCCGACTTATCCAATTATGCCTGGTGTTCTAATGATTGAAGCATTAGCACAGGTTTCTGGAATCTTGGGTTTTGTCTTAACTAATCAAAAGCCGAAAGCAGGTTCACTGTTTTTATTCGCAGGTGCAGAAAAAATCAGATTTAAAAAACAGGTTGTTGCAGGTGACCAGCTTGTCTTAAAATCTGAACTTGTGATGCAAAAACGTGGCATTTACAAGTACAATTGTACTGCTAGCGTTGATGGCATTGTTGCTGCAACGGCAGAGATTATTATTTCACACCAGAAAATAGAGCAGACATGAGTAGTCAAAATTTAATACATCCCACAGCAATTATTGACCCGTCTGCAGAAATCGCATCTGATGTACAAATTGGTCCGTATTGCGTTGTGGGTCCAAATGTAAGTATTGACTCTGGTACAAAATTACATTCACACGTTGTTATTGGCGGTTTTACGAGAATTGGTAAAAATAATGATATTTTCCAGTTCTCGAGTATTGGGGAAATTTGTCAGGATTTAAAATATCAGGGCGAAGAAACCTGGTTAGAAATCGGTGACCACAACTCGATTCGCGAACATTGTACCTTGCATCGCGGTACGGCTCAGGATCATGGCCTGACCAAAATTGGTAGTCATAACCTGTTAATGGTAAACACGCATATCGCGCATGACTGTGTGATTGGGAACCATAATATTTTTGCCAATAATGTCGGTGTTGCCGGACATGTCCATGTTGGCGATCATGTGATTGTCGGCGGTAATGCGGGCATTCACCAATTCTGCAAAATCGATTCATATAGCATGATCGGCGGTGCAGCACTCATTCTTAAAGATGTACCAGCTTATATCATGGCCTCCGGTAATCCAGCGCGTGCTTACGGTATGAATATCGAAGGAATGCGTCGTAAAGGATGGTCTCGTGATACGATTCAGGGTTTACGAGAAGCTTATAAACTGATTTATAAATCGGGCTTAACCACTGAACAGGCGATTGAACAGATTCGTAATGAAATTCTGCTCAAAACACCTGAAGCCCAGCTGTTCATTGATTCATTGGAACAATCCACACGCGGTATCGTGCGTTAATCAATGACGAGAAGCAAAAAAAGACACATGAGTGTCTTTTTTTATGCCTGATTTTCTTCCTCGACAAATAACTGCCGATACTGTTTTGGCGAATGTTCAAATGTGCGTTTAAAGGCTTGGCTAAAGGCCGTTTCTGAGGAATATCCGACTTTATTGGCAATCTGCTGAATTGAGTAGTTACTTTTACGTAAGTATTGGCTGGCCAGACGCATACGATGTTGCTGCAAATAGGCCAGAGGTGATTCACCAATTACCTCATGGAATAAGCTGGCAAACTTGGAACGTGACATACAGCATTGTTCTGCCAGTGATTCCACTGTCCAAGCGTCTTCAGGATGATTGTGAATGGCCGCCAGACTATTACTGAGCTCAGGATGATTTAAAGCACTAAGCCAGCCATGTTGACTTGAGATTTGTTGAATATGATCGCGAATACATTTGATTAATAAAATATTGACTAAGTGATCGATGATGATATCGCGACCGGCCTGAATATTCTGTGTTTCTAAGGCCAGGAAATGTAAGCCGATTTGCAACCATTCCGGTGCATTGGTATCGCCATGTTGCAGATGGATTATTGGCGGCAAGGCCTGAATAAAAGGGCGTGCCATGATGGTATCAATCTGACAGCGTATCGTCAGAATCAGATTTTTTTCAGCGGAATCAGTACCAAATTCGATAGCGTCTTCTTGATGTCCATCAAACAGTTTAGATATATCTACCGCATCGACCAGTTTGGTAATGGCATTGTCTGCTCCTGTATGAGCTTTACCTGAAGGAATAACTACAATTTCACCCGCATGGGCAGTTAAACTATTTTGTGCATCAATTTGAATAAAAACAGAACCTACCAGAACAATATGTACAAGCAAAGCCGTTTGATCTTGGCAAATGAAACTCCATTCTCCTTGAGTTTTCAAGTAGATATATTCAGTGTGGTTTAAATGAATATCCGCAAATATTTTACTTAAAGCATCCATATGATTTTTTAACGATGTATTCATTTAAATTATAGAGAGCTGCGCCAATAACTCAATATGTGTTTATAGGACAAAAACAGGGGGAATGATGCCAAAGACTTTGACATAGCTTTTTTGGACGCTTGCAACTGTCATGAATTCCATAATTCATCAAAATATACTTATATATACAAAGACATGGATAAGATGATGAATGCGCCAGTAAATGTTGAGCAAGAACTTACGCCAGTAAGCATTCCAAAGTCAAAAACTCAGTTGGATCGTAAACGTTATTTATGGGCGATTAGCCCGGCTTTACCTGCCATTGGGATTGGTATTTTAGCAGGTTATCAATTTGCACCACGTCCATTGAAAAAAATCTTTGCTTTAGGTGGTCCAATTGTTTTACACATTGTGATTCCAACAATTGATACGATTATTGGGAAAGATGCCAATAATCCGACAGATGAAGATATTAAGCTGCTGGAAAAAGACCCGTATTATTCTCGTTTGGTGAAAAGTTTTATTCCCTTACAATATGCCGCCAATGTCTATGCCTGTTATTTAACCAGTCGTAAAGAAACATCATTCTTAGACAAAATCTTATTGGGCATCTCAATGGGAGCCGTCAACGGGATTGCAATTAATACCGCACATGAGCTGAGTCATAAACATGATCGTATTGATCATATCTTGTCGCATCTTGCATTGGTGCCAACGGGTTACAACCATTTCCGTATTGAACATCCTTATGGTCACCATAAGCGTGCTGCTACGCCTGAGGATCCAGCATCTTCACAAATGGGTGAAACCTTCTATGAGTTTTGGCCGCGTACCGTAATCGGATCTTTCAAATCGGCAATTGAGATCGAAACCACACGTTTAAAACGTAAAGGCAAAGAGTTCTGGTCAACTGAAAATGAATTGCTCCAAGGCTGGGGCATGAGTGCTGCATTTCATGGTTCAATGATTGGTTTGTTTGGTAAGGGGGTAATTCCTTATTTGGCCACTCAAGCGTTCTATGGCATTAGTTTGTTTGAAATTATTAACTATATTGAACACTACGGCCTAAAACGTCAAAAAGACAAGAATGGTAAATATGAACGTACCATGCCTGAGCATAGCTGGAACAATAATAATATTGTGACCAACCTGTTCTTGTATCAATTGCAGCGTCATTCAGATCATCATGCTTATCCAACCCGTCCATTCCAGGCATTGCGTCATTTTGATGAGGCGCCAGAGTTGCCAAGTGGATATGCGAGTATGCTATTGCCTGCCTTGATTCCACCGCTATGGTCAAAAATGATGGATAAGCGGGTATTTGATCATTATAAAGGTGATTTGAATAAAGCGAATATCTATCCAAAGCGTCGTGCCAAACTATTTAAAAAATTTGGTGTAGTGGATCAATCTTTACAACAACTTTCGGTTGTGACTGAAACGACTAAATAATTCAAAAAGTATCTTCAAAGCAAGGCACTGATGAGTCATCATCAGTGCCTTTTTATTTTCTTGTATTAAAACTTTAACCAAGTACGGATTTTACATATTCTTGCTGTATATCTATGTATAACTTAAAAATAATCTTATCAGCGATGTATGAGGCAAAGATGACAAAACATTATGATTATATTGCGATTGGTGCTGGAAGTGGCGGAATTGCCTCGGTAAATCGTGCCGCCATGTACGGGAAAAAGTGTGCCTTAATTGAAAAAGCCGAGCTTGGGGGAACCTGTGTCAATGTAGGCTGTGTACCTAAAAAAGTGATGTGGTATGCGGCGCATGTAGCTGAGGCCATCCATAAATATGGTCCAGATTACGGTTTTAACAGTAAGGTTGAATCTTTCGACTGGCACACCTTAATTAAAAATAGACAAGCATATATCGATCGGATTCATCAGTCCTATCAAAATAGCCTAAGCAATAATAAGGTTGATCTTATTCATGGCGCGGCTCATTTTATTGATAAAAATACCATTGAAGTCAACGGTGAGCGATTTACTGCAGATCATATCCTGATTGCAACAGGGACCCAGCCATCATTACCCAATGTTGAAGGGGTTGAATATGGTATTGATTCAAATGGATTCTTTGAACTGACCGCTTTACCAAAGACCACTGCAGTGATCGGTTCGGGCTATATTGCGGTTGAGCTGGCGGGTGTACTCAATGCTTTGGGCTCACAGGTCGGATTATTTATTCGTAAGGATTTACCGGTAAGACGCTTCGATGCATTTGTGAGTGAAACCCTGGTAGAAGTCATGCAAACAGATGGTATTGCGGTTCATACTCAAGCTGTGCCAACGAAAATCACAAAAAATGCTGATGATTCCGTTACCTTGTATTTAGAAAATGGTGAAAGCCATACGGTGGATTGCTTGATCTGGGCAACTGGACGGGAACCGAATACGACCAGTTTGAATCTGGAGAATGCCAATGTGCTGCTGGATGATCGCGGCTATATTCAAGTCGACAAATACCAGAATACCTCACAGCAAGGAATTTATGCGGTGGGCGATATTACCGGGAAAATGGAGCTGACTCCGGTTGCTGTGGCTGCGGGGCGTAGACTGTCTGAACGTTTATTTAACCATAAACCGGATGAGCATCTGGACTACGACAATATTCCGACCGTGGTGTTTAGCCATCCACCTATTGGCACCGTAGGAATGACTGAAAAAGAGGCGATTGAACAATACGGTCAACAAGCGGTAAAAGTCTATAACTCATCTTTCACTGCGATGTACAGTGCTATTACCCAGCATCGTCAGCCCACCAAAATGAAACTGGTTTGTGTGGGTGACAATGAAAAAATTGTCGGTATTCATGGGATCGGCTTTGGCATGGATGAGATTTTGCAAGGTTTTGCGGTGGCTCTAAAAATGGGAGCCACTAAGCAAGATTTTGATAATACGGTTGCGATTCATCCTACCTCGGCAGAAGAGTTTGTGACGATGCGATAAATGGCCGTAATCCAATATCATGCTTGAGATCGGAATCTGGTTTAGCTCATGCTTAAACTGGATTTCGAATTTAGGATTTATTTGGTTAAAGTCATTTCTATAAATAACAGTTTTTCTTGGCTATTAAGTCTGATATCCACCTCATTAAAATGAATATTATGGGGTTGATTAAACGAGTCAAGCGTCCTGAGTAATTGTTGCTGATCTTGATAGATATATAAGCTTTGGGGCTTTGCACATATTGTTTCTATTTGCCTGATATATTTATTTGTCCCATACACGATAAAGGAATCGTGCACTTTGTAATCATAGTGGTGCTTAAACATCTCAGGTGGGTGAACATAATGAAAAGTCAGATAAGGAAAACGCCATCTGGTTTTAATCGTCGGGTTTATACAGTTAAACATTTTATTTTCAAAAAATAGGCTGGGTTTTGTTAGAAATTGAGCCTTGATTTGGCTGGTTGTCGATGTATCGAGTCGATAGATGGTAATAAATTTTCGAATACTGACATCTTGTTGCGTATATTGGATAACCGGATCATTCAATTTGATAGGCAGAAAAATATATTGATTGATTGAGGTCATTTGCCTAAATGCTGCCTTAATATAGTCAGCTTGCTGATAGCGATAAGACATATATAGACTTAAACAGGCAAAAAAAATCAAAGAACAAATAACCAAGATAATAATCAATATATTTTTTATGATTAGAATTAAGGGGTCTTCAAATCTTTGCAGTTTCGGCATAGGAAGATATTTTTATTATACAAGTTAAAAGCTGGAAAAGACTTTAACGCCTTTTCCAGCTCAAGCAAAGTTATTTCAGTTCACTTGATGATTTACCTAATTCACGACGGGCAATGATCAATTGCTGGATCTGTTGTGTACCTTCAAAAATATCCAGAATTTTTGAGTCACGCGCCCATTTTTCCAGTAATTCATCTTCGCAATAACCGACACTGGCAGCCAACTCGACACATTTCAGCGTAATTTCATTACCTATACGGCCTGCTTTGGCTTTGGCAATGGATGCTTCTTTGGAATTTGGCTTTTTATTGTCTGCCATCCAGGTTGCCTTGATCATTAATAAGCGCGCAGCTTCCCACTCGGCTTCCATACGATAGATTTGTGCAGCTAGGTTTGAGGTCTGTAAGTAGGGTGTTGCATAGTCAGGATCAAGCTGATCTTTAAAAATTTCCTTGATACGCTCTAAAGAGGCTTTGGCACACCCAATTGCCATTGCTGCGACCAGTGGACGGGTGTTGTCAAAGGTTTCCATTACACCAGCGAAACCTTTAGCCACATCAATTTCTGGATTTCCCAATAAATTGGCAGCAGGAACACGGCAGTCAATAAAGCTGATTACCGCAGTATCAGAGGCTTTAATGCCCAGTTTATGTTCCAGACGCTCGACTTTCATGCCTGGTGTGCCTTTAGCAACGACAAAAGACTTGATCGCAGCACGACCTAATTTTTTATCCAGCGTGGCCCAGACCACCACCGAGTCGGCACGTTCACCCGAAGTGACAAAGATTTTTTCACCATTCAGGATATAGTCATCCCCATCTTTGGCCGCCGTGGTCCGGATCGCAGCAGAGTCAGAACCACAACCCGGCTCTGTGATCGCCATCGCTGCCCAAGTTCCTTTGAAGCGTTCAAGTTGCTCATCATTAGCAACTGCCGCGATGGCAGAGTTCCCCAAGCCTTGACGCGGCATACTCAGTAACAGGCCCGTATCGCCATAGCACATTTCAATAATGCCGAGCGCTGCTGACATATTGCCACCATTCACAACCGTATCCGGGTTTACCGTACCACGTTTGCTGGCATTGGCTGCACCGACACCTTCACCACTTTCATTCATACCATCCAGTAAAGCCGCCAGCATATCCAGCTCTTTGGGATAGGCATGTTCAGCTTTGTCATATTTACGTGAAATAGGGCGTAAAACATTCAGCGCAGTTTCATGTGCCTGATCTACCAGCATTTTGAATTTTTTCGGATTTTGTAAATTCATTATTGTTCTCCAAAATTAAGCATGTAGGCCAGAATGCAGGATTGCAGTCGCACGCAGGTCACGATACCAACGCTCAACAGGATGCTCTTTGGTAAAGCCATGACCACCTAGAATCTGAACGCCATCCGTTCCGATTTTCATTGATTTTTCAGCACAGAGCAGACGTGCCAGATAGGCTTCACGATGGAAAGGTTGACCAGCCTCAGCCAAACTTGCAGCATTGAGCACCAGCATGCGCATGGCATCAATTTCAATCGCCATATCTGCGATCATAAAGGCCACACTTTGACGATGCGAAATAGGTTCACCGAAGGCAGTACGTTCATTGGCATATTTAATACAGTAGGCTTTGATTGCTTCGCATGTGCCAATTGCCATGGCACACCACATCAGGTTGCCCAGATCAACAAAGGCAGTGTAATCAAAATCAGCATCGCCTAAGCGTAATGCCGGGGTCTGATTGAATTGCAGCGTCGCCGTTTCAGCGGCTTTTAGGCCCATTGCAGGGTTGGCTTTGATGGCAATTGTTTCATTGGATTGCACCACAAAAATATCAGGTTGACCGTTGAACTCCGCACTGACCAAGAACACATCAGCAATGTCACCTAAAATGACCAAGCTTTTTTCACCGGTGATATAGAACTGCCCATTGGCCTCAGTTGCCGTAGTTTTTAACTGGTATGGGTTAAAAGCCGGAGTTGCCTCCTGAAATGCGAAAGTCGCCGTAACATCAGTATCTTCTGCAAACACAGGTAAATACATCGATTGCACTTGGGTTGAGCCCCAGCGGGTGATTGCATTGATAACACTAAAGGTACTGAGCAAACCTGCGGTTAAACTGAAATCACCTTTAGCCAGATTTTCTGCGATCAGGATATTGCTGACAATGTTTTGTTCTGCTGCCACACCGCCCAATGCCTCTGGCAAAGCGTAATAGTTAAGTCCTAAATCAACCAGATGTTGCCACAACTGTTCAGGGAACTGGGCCTGATGATCTGCCTCATGCGCCAAGCTGTATAGGACTTCTTCAGCAAATTGTGACATCGCGTCAACCGTCATTTGCTGTTCTTCAGTCAGGCTCAGATCAAACAGATTCTTGTTGGTCTGGTTGGGGAGACGTTGTTTGTCGAGTGGTTGCGGCTTAAATGCTTTTTGTGTTTTATTGAGTACCTTAAAGCCTGTTTTTGAACCCTGATATAATGATTTTTCTACAAATTTTCTTAATTTGAGTTGATCAAGCATTTCGCTTCCTGCGAGTTTGGTGATCAAAGATAGCCCAAACCCTTGAGCCTTATTCATCATGTTTGACATGGTTATATCCTGGAGGATGGTTGTAAATTTATGCTGACATGCCCAAGCTTAAAAGACTATGTCTTGTGTGACGGGGGAAGTGGAGAAAGATAAAGGGTAAAATGAGACTTTAATGTTATTTATGTAGTTGTTTTTTATTATTTAAAAAAAACAGGAAGAAAATAATTTTTTATAAAATTGACTTAAATGACAGGGGATTGAGTCAGCCTGAATCGCTTTATTGTTCAGTCGATTCAATCCGTTATTGCTTGGTTAGGGTTTAATCCAGACCTTCGGTTAATATGACGATATATTCACCTGCCAAATCACGATGCTTTTTGGCTTGCTGATAGGCATCGCTGTGATACCAGTCCTGTGCTTCCTGCATCGTGCCAAATTTAATGATGGCAACGCCGTCGCTTTCAATATTTTCCAGAGCAATCGCTTGTCCATAAAAAACAATCGGTTCAGCTGAAAAACCTTGACTGGCCTGGCGTGCCAAAGTGGTGTAGGTTTTCATTTCATCTTTATTTTTTAATTCTTTACGAATCAAAATGATATAAGCGCTCATGGATTTTCCTGCATTAAACTGAGGGTGAACATAGCCTATTTTGAAAGGCCTTGATGGATCGTTAAGGGGTATCCATCAAGCACTAATTTTAAGCTGCGCGGGCAACCAAAGTTAAAATATCATAGGTTGCCACCAATTCATCTCGTTGATTTTTTACCTTGATATCCCAGACCACAACGCCGTGTTCAGGTTGAGATGGATCTTTTTGCGGTTTAGGTGTTTTCTGCTTACAGGTCAGTTCAACACGAATCGAATCACCAATTTTAACCGGCTCAACAAAACGTAAGTTGTCCATACCATAATTGGCAATCACAGGACCTTGGGCGGCATCGACAAATAATCCCGCTGCTGCTGAGACAATGAAATAACCATGGGCGACACGCTCACCAAAGAACGAATCAGCCGCAGCAATTTTATCGGTATGAGCATAAAAATAGTCACCGCTGAGGCAGGCGAAATTCACAATATCTGCTTCAGTTACAGTACGGCGTGCAGTCAGTAAACGCTCGCCAATCACCAGCTCATCAAATGATTTTTTGAATGGATGAACGCGGTCTTGATTGATATTTGCACCTGCGGTCCATGAATGGGTGACCTGAGTCAGGCTATTAGGTGAACCTTGAATTGCGGTACGTTGCATATAGTGTTTGACTGCACGGATGCCACCCAGTTCTTCACCGCCACCAGCACGACCAGGTCCACCGTGAACGAGATGCGGCAGTGGAGAACCATGTCCGGTACTTTCTTTGGCTGATTCTTCATCCAGAATATGGACACGCCCGTGCCATGGCGCAATTTTCTGGATGATCTGTTCAATATTTTCATCCGCATTTTTTACTACTGAGGCCACCAGACTGCCTTCACCACGAGCCACCAGATCAGCCAGTTCGTCGATGGATTGATAAGGCATCAAGGTACATACCGGGCCGAATGCTTCCGTGGTATGCACTGAGACGGCTTCTAATGGTTTTTCGCATCGTAAGAGTGTTGGTGGAAAGAAGGCACCTTTTTCTGGATGGTCCGCATTAAATTTGAATGCGCTATCTCCACCAAATACAATTTGGGCTTCTTTTGCCAGTTCAGCCACTTTGGCTGCCACATCAAGCTTTTGTTTCGGGCTGGCCAATGCGCCCATCGTCGTATCCGGTTTTTGTGGATCACCCACCACGACTTTTGCCAGTTTAGCGCTCAGTTTTTGCTGGACTTGTTCAAGCAGAGCATGAGGAACAAAGGCACGGCGAATGGCAGTACATTTTTGTCCAGCTTTGGTGGTCATTTCACGAAATACTTCGCGTACAAACAGGTCTAGCGTTGCTTCATTCGCTTCTGGACTGAGAATCGCGCTATTGACTGAATCTGCTTCCATGCTGAATGGAATTGAATATTTGTTTAAATGCGGATGATTACGCAGCTTTTGCCCGGTATAGGCCGAGCCGGTAAAGGTCACACAGTCCTGCGGGCCTAAATAATCAAATAGATCATTAATTTGACCACAGATCAGTTGTAGTGAACCTTTGGGTAAGATACCTGTTGCAACAATCGCCTCAACAACCGCTTGGGTCAGTTGGGCACCCTCAGTCGCGGGTTTGACAATACATGGCACGCCAGCCAATAAGGTTGGTGCAATTTTTTCCAGCATGCCCCAGATCGGGAAGTTAAAGGCATCGATATGAACAGCAACACCAGCTTTAGGGCTTAAAATATGCTTGGCACCAAAAGTGCCGTTTTTAGAGAGCTGAATCCAGCTATCTTCAGTAATGATTTTTTCATCATTGAGTTCACGGCGCACTAGGCTTGAATAGGCGAATAAGGTCTGAATCCCGCCTTCGATATCAATCCAGGCATCTTTACGGGTTGCACCAGTGGCATGCGCCAGGCCGTAGAACTGTTCTTTTTGTTCAAGTAAATGCTGGGCAATTTGTTTTAAGGCATGGGCACGTTGATGAAAAGTCCAGTTTGCCAGTTCAGTACCATTTTGCTTGGCATACTTGACCACTTGCTGCATGTCGATGCCATGACTGCTGACGGTATAGATCGGCGCACCCGTAATCGCATGGATAACAGTACGCGTATCTTCGTGGCTGGAATGCCAGATTCCATAGACATAAGACGCCAGTCTGGTTAATGGCTGGCTTGAGCTTTGTTCATCAATATCCTTGGCTGTTTCTTCTTGGTGTGCTTGTTCAAGCATGATCAAACTCCATTTTTATGTGATACATCAATTCTAGAAATATTAAAAATATGATTCATAATTTCATATTGAACGCGTTAAAAGTCAACCTTATTTTGTTTTAAAGTCGAAATAAAATTTTTAATAATATAATTAAAATTAAATAAATCAATATTTTGAATTTGATTTCATGGTTGATTTTAATTTGATACAAAAATATTGATTGACTTTGTTTTGTGTGTATCGAAAAATAGATTCATGGATGAAATCCTCAAGGAATTGACATATGGAAAATAATTATCAGAAATTTGAGCACAATATTGCCAATGACATCACCATCGAAGCCAAGGATGAAATGCCTGAGGCCTATCGTAAAACCTTGATTCGCCAGATTGGACAACACGGTCATTCGGAAATTGTCGGCATGCTGCCAGAAGGTAACTGGATTACTCGTGCACCGACCTTAAAACGTAAAGCGGTATTACTGGCGAAAGTCCAGGATGAGGCAGGACATGGTCTCTATCTTTACAGTGCGGCTGAAACCCTGGGTGCAGACCGTGATGAGATGATGGAAAAACTGATTGATGGGAAAATGAAATATTCATCGATCTTTAATTATCCAACGGTGAGCTGGGCTGATGTCGCGGCGATTGGCTGGTTGGTGGATGGTGCTGCAATTGTCAATCAGGTGGCCCTATGTCGTACTTCTTATGGGCCGTATGCGCGTGCCATGGTGCGGATCTGTAAAGAAGAAAGTTTCCATCAACGTCAGGGTTTTGAAGCCATGATGGCATTGGCCGCTGGTTCACCAGAACAAAAACAAATGGCGCAAGATGCGGTGAACCGTTTCTGGTGGCCTGCTTTAATGATGTTTGGCCCAAGTGATGAGCATTCTCCAAATAGCGCACAAAGTATGGCATGGGGAATCAAGCGCTTTAGCAATGATGAATTGCGCCAGAAGTTTGTCGATAACACTGTGCCACAAGTATTACAGCTTGGCCTAACAGTGCCTGATCCTGACTTGAAATGGAATGAAGCAACCGGTCATTACAGCTATGGCGAGATTGACTGGCAAGAGTTTAATGAAGTGATTGCGGGTCGTGGGCCTTGCAATCATGAACGGATCGAGGCACGCCGTAAGGCTTGGGAAAATGGCAAGTGGGTGCGTGATGCAGCCGTGGTCTACGCCAAAAAACAGCAAAACCAAGTCAGTAAAGTCGCTTAAAACAGAATTGATGGAAAAATTTAAGGATATCGTAATGGAAAATAAGAACAATTGGTCGCTTTATGAAGTGTTCGTGCGGAGTAAACAGGGTTTAAGCCATCGTCATGTGGGTAGTTTAAGAGCGCCTGATGACGAGATTGCACTGCAACATGCACGTGATGTGTATACCCGTCGCAATGAAGGCATCAGTATCTGGGTGGTTCGTTCAGAACTAATCAAATCATCACAACCGGATGAAAAAGCCGAGTTTTTTGAACCTGCACTGGACAAAGTCTATCGTCATCCGACGTTCTACCATATCCCTGATGGCATTGAGCACATGTAAGGGAGTATGCAAATGAACAATATCGCTTTATCTAAGTTTTTATTACATATCGGCGACAGCCAACTGGTGTTGGCACAACGTCTAGCCGAGTGGTGTGGTCATGCGCCTGAACTGGAAATTGATATTGCATTGGCCAATATTGGTCTGGATTTGCTCGGTCAATCCCGAAATTTCCTGACCTTGGCAGGGCAATATGAAGCCGAAAAGCGTGATGAAGACCAGTTGGCCTATTTCCGTAATGAACGTGAGTTTCTGAACTTACTATTATGCGAACAACCGAATGGTGATTTTGCGCAAACCATCGTGCGTCAATGGTTAATGGATCATTACCATGTGCTGTTATTAACCGCTTTAGCTGAATCGGCAACGCCAGAAGTTGCTGCATTGGCGGTGAAATCCTTAAAAGAAGCCAAGTATCACATTCGTTTCTCCACCAGCTGGATGGAGCGTTTAAGTCTCAGCACAGCAGAGGCGCATCAACGTGTACAACAGGCATTAGACAACTTGTGGCGCTTTAGCGCTGAACTGTTCGAACTCACGGCGGAAGAACAGGTACTGGTTGAACAAGGCATCATTCCTGATGTATCCAGTGAAAAAGCGCAATGGGATCAGGTCGTCGCAGCAGAACTGAAGCGTTTTGAATTGAGCATTCCTGCAAATGGTGCCTACCGCCGTGGAGCCAAGCAGGGCTTGCATACCGAGCATCTGGGTTATCTGCTGGCTGAAATGCAATCCATTCAACGTAGTTATCCTGAAATGACTTGGTAAGGCAAGGAGTGTCGCCATGCATATGATTCGTCATTGTATTGACCAATGTTGGGATGTTTTACACAAGGTCAGCGATCCAGAGATTCCAGTGCTGTCGGTGGTGGATTTGGGCATGATCCGTGGCGTGGAGTTGAATGAACAGCAAGAAATTATTGTTCGATTGACACCAACTTACAGCGGTTGTCCAGCTACTGACTTGTTAAAAGTACAGATTGTCGAAGCACTGACAGCAGAAGATTTGATTCCCGCAAAAGTCATCATTGATTTATCAGAAGCATGGACCACGGACTGGATGTCGGACGCTGGCAAACAGAAACTGCAAGCCTATGGCATTGCTCCACCAGAAGGTACGGCACAGCAATGCGGAACGCATGTACATCTGAGCGATGGTGTGGTTTGTCCCCATTGCAAAAGTCGTAAAACCCGACTGTTAACCGAGTTCAGCTCCACCGCTTGCAAAGCCTTGTACAAATGTCAGGACTGCCTTGAACCCTTTGATTATTTTAAATGTATTTAAAGTCTTGGATAAGGAAATCAGCCATGAGCCAATTTATTCCATTAAAAGTAAAAACAATTACACCACAGACTGATCAGGCGATTTGTATTGCCTTTGATCTGGCCGTAGAACAACAGCAACAGTTTCAATTTCAGCCAGGGCAGCATCTCACTATTCGCCATTTAACTGAAGCTGGGGAAATTCGCCGATGCTATTCAATCTGTAGTTATGCACCAAAAGAAGACATCAGCATTGCTGTGAAAAAGATTGAGCAGGGCCAATTTTCCAACTGGGCCAATGAACATTTAAAAGTAGGTGATGTGCTGGAAGTGATGCCACCGCAAGGGGTGTTTTTTCAGAAAGCGGCGCGAACCGGCGGTCAGGCGTATTTAGGGATTGCTGCGGGCAGTGGCATTACTCCGATCCTATCGATTATCAAACAGGTGCTGTTCGAGCAAGACTCGGCGAATTTCACCTTGTTATATGGCAATCGTTCGTGGAAACAGACCATGTTTGCCGAGCAGATCATGGACCTGAAAGACCAGTTTAAAGAACGTTTTCAGCTCATCAATATTTTCTCTCGGGAATTCAATGACAGCGAGTTACTGAATGGCCGGATTGATGAAGACAAGCTCAAGCAGTTATTTGAACATGACGTGTTAGAACCAGACTTTGACCATGTCTTTGCCTGTGGTCCTGATGAAATGATGGACACGGTTGAACGTCTCTTACCGGATTACGGGGTGGCTAAAGAACGCATTCATACCGAGCGTTTTAATACCGGGCATGTCCGTAAACGGTCAGCGGAAGTCGATGCCAATCGTAAGGAAGAAAAAGTCAATATCGTACTCGATGGACGAGAGTTGATTGTTGCGGTTGGACAAGAAGACGAAAGTATTCTGGATGCTGCCTTACGTGCAGGTGCGGATTTGCCTTATGCCTGCAAAGGTGGCGTCTGCGCAACCTGTCGCTGCAAGGTACTGTCAGGTGAAGTGGATATGTTCTTGAATTATAGCCTTGAACAGGATGAGGTGGAAAAAGGCTATGTGCTGAGCTGCCAGACCTTACCCAAAGGCGCAAATGTGCGTTTGAGCTTTGATGAGTAGAGTAACAGTGATGCAAACATTGATTCAGGTGGAAACACCGACGGATGGTGTCAGGCTGTTGAGCTTGAATCGTCCAGAAAAACGCAATGCCTTGAATAATGCCACCTTACAGTATCTATGTGATTTGCTGGAACAGGCTGAACACGATGCCCAAGTGAAAGTGGTTGTGCTAACCGGCAATAGCAATTGTTTTGCTGCGGGTGCAGACCTGAGCGAGTTAGCGGCAATGGATGCGGTGTCCTTACAACTCGATATTCGTCCAAAGCTGTGGCAAAAAATTGACAGTTTTAGCAAACCTATCATTGCAGCAGTGAATGGTTATGCCTTGGGTGCAGGATTTGAACTGGTGTTGCATTCGGACATGGTGATTTGTGGTGACAATGCCAAATTTGCCTTGCCGGAAATTGGCTTAGGCATGTTACCCGGTGCGGGCGGAACACAGCGTTTAGGCCGTCTGGTGGGACAGCAACTGACCATGCGCTGGGCCATGACGGGTGAAATGATCCCAGCTCAGCAGGCACAGCAACATGGCATCTGTAGTGAAGTGGTACCGGCTGCGCTTACCGTGGAATATGCCATTCAACTGGCAAGCAAGATTGCCAAGCAGGCACCTTTGGCAATTCGGGTGATCAAGCAATCGATCAAAAGTATCCATGAAACCACATTAAGTCAGGGACTGAAATCCGAACGGCAAAACTTTGTCTGGTTGGCAGCCACCAAAGATCGAAATGAAGGCATTAATGCATTTTTTGAAAAAAGAAAACCAGTTTTTAGAGGTGAGTAAAAATGGACTATAACAATATTATCGTGGAAGAAAAAAATGCGGTGGGTTACTTAACCTTTAACCGTCCACAGGCCTTGAATAGCTTTAATGTAGACATGCACCGAGAAGTCGCAGAAGTTTTGAATCTCTGGGCGAAAAAACCGGAGGTTCGCTGTATTGTGATCAGCGGTGAAGGCCGTGGTTTCTGCGCAGGACAGGATTTGGGGGATCGTGTCGTTGATCCGAACGCTGCGGCACCCGATCTGGGATATTCGATTGAAACTTACTATAACCCGCTGATTAGAACCCTTGTGAATATGCCGAAGCCCGTGATCTGTGCCGTAAATGGCGTGGCGGCGGGGGCCGGAGCAAATATCGCCTTGGCCTGCGATCTGGTGATTGCCGCCAAATCTGCCAACTTTGTGCAAGCCTTTTGCCGTTTAGGTCTGGTACCTGATTCGGGCGGAACCTGGTTCCTGCCACGTGCAGTCGGTCATGCGCGTGCTATGGGGCTCGCGTTGCTGGGTGATAAATTGCCTGCTGAAACTGCCAAAGAATGGGGCATGATCTGGGATGTCGCTGAAGATAGTGAATTAAAAAGCAAGGTCACAGAGCTGGCGGAACGTCTTGCCAAGCAACCGACTTTTGGTCTGTCACTGATCAAAAAAGCGCTGCATCAATCCAGTAACCATAGCTTTGATGAACAAATGCATTTAGAACGTGATTTTCAGCGTATTGCTGGGCGTTCGGAAGATTATCGTGAAGGGGTTCAAGCCTTTATGAATAAGCGCGAGCCAAATTTTCAGGGGCGTTAAGCATGATGAGTTTCGATTTATCCCATGCCAAAATCGCCGTGATTGGCTCGGGGACCATGGGAGTTGGGATTGCCCAGTTGGCGATCATTAATGGTCACGCTACGATTCTGTATGATCTCGATCGCGAAAAGGCTCAGCAGGCGGTTGATGGATTACATCAGACTTTTGCCAAACTGGTTGAAAAAGGCAAGTTAACGCATGAGCAGGTTCAGCAGGCATGTTCCCGTCTAAGCATTGCCAACGGTATAGACGATTTAGCAAATGTGGATCTAGTGATTGAGGCCGTGGTTGAAAAACTGGAGGTCAAGCAGGCATTGTTTCAACAGCTTGCAAGCATTTGTAGTGAACAGACTATTTTTGCCACTAATACCTCTTCAATCTCAGTCACTGCCATTGCAGCAGGGATTCCACAGCCTGAACGTGTGGTGGGTTTACATTTTTTCAATCCTGCACCAGTAATGAAGTTGGTCGAAATTGTCCAAGGTTTAAAAACGCCAGTTGCCTTATGTCAGGCCTTAAAAGCCTTGATGCTGGTTTGGAAAAAAATCCCGGTGCTGACCAAATCAACCCCTGGTTTTATTGTGAACCGGATTGCCCGTCCATTTTATGCAGAAGCGTTTCGTGCCTTGCAAGAACAGGTCACCAGCTATGATCAGCTGGACTATGCCTTAAAGCAGTGTGGTGGTTTTGCCATGGGGCCATGTGAGTTAACCGATCTGATTGGGCAGGATGTGAATTTTTCTGTGACCCAAAGTGTGTATGAAGCGTTCTTTTATGAGCCACGTTACCGCCCAAGCCTGATTCAGAAAGAACTGGTCGATGCAGGCGCATGGGGACGCAAATCAAAACAAGGTTTTTATCATTACGATGCAAGAAACCAGTATTCGACATTTCAACCTCAAGCCCTGAGCACCACACCTTTTCAAGCACAGATACAGGTTAAAGGTACATGGTCTCAGTTACCAGAGTTATTCACACGCCTGGCACTCAATAGCGGGACTGAACATGAAGAAAATATCATTCAGATAGACGATATTGATCTGCGCTTAAGTCAGGGTGAATCTGCCCACCTGAACTATCTAAGCCGTAAAACGGTATTGATGGACTGGCATCATGATTTTGTGCAGGCGCAAGCGGTGGTACTGAGTCATAACCCGTTATGCCAAGCCGATGATCTGGCAAAAGTTGAGGCATTTTTTGCCCAATATCAGATTCATGTGATCTGGATTACAGACCATCCTGCATTATTAACTTTACGTACCATTGTCTTGCTGATCAATGAAGCCTGCGAGGCCAGCCTGCACGGGATTGCCACTATGGAAGATATTGATAATGCCATGCGATATGGGGTCAATTATCCTAAGGGACCGTATCAATGGATGATGCAACTGGGCGCAGCGTATGTGCTACAAACCCTCAATAATTTATATGCCATTTATGGCGAAGAAAAATATCGTGCAAGTCTTTATCTCAAGCAATACGTGGCAAAGCAACAAAGCCTGGCGCTCGATGATTCAAAAGATTTAACCGCATGTGCATAAAAAGGAGTGATCATGGAAGACGTGTTAATTTGTGATTTTATTCGCACCCCGATTGGCCGCTATGCTGGTGCGCTCAGCTCGGTACGTACCGATGATCTTGCGGCATTGCCTATCAAACATTTAAAAGAAAAACATGCACATTTACCGTGGCAGGATTTAGATGAAGTATTTTTAGGTTGTGCCAATCAGGCGGGTGAAGATAACCGTAATGTGGCACGTATGGCAAGCTTGTTGGCGGGATTACCAGAAGCGGTTCCTGCCATGACCGTGAATCGTCTTTGTGCTTCAGGGCTGGATGCAGTAGGTTTGGCGGCACGTTCGATCAAATCGGGCGAATCACAATTTGTACTGGCGGGCGGGGTCGAGTCGATGAGTCGGGCACCTTTTGTGCAAGCCAAGCCAACCGAGGCTTTTGGTCGTAGCCCTGAAATCTTTGATACCACCATTGGCTGGCGTTTCATTAATAAAAAAATGAAAGCTGACTATGGGACGGACAGCATGCCTGAAACCGCTGAGCATGTGGCTGAAAAGTACCAGATCAGTCGTCAGGATCAGGATGCATTTGCGCTTCGGAGTCAACAAAAAGTGGCTGCGGCACAACAAGCCGGCTTTTTTGAGGGTGAAATACTGCCTGTTGAACTGGCCGATCGTAAAAAGAAGATCACTGTCTTTTCACAGGATGAGCATCCGCGTGCCGATACCAGTCTGGAGAGCTTGGCAAAACTGAAAGCTCCATTCCGTAAAGAAGGTGGTTCGGTGACGGCGGGTAATGCATCGGGTGTCAATGATGGCTCGGCGTGTGTGTTGCTGACCAATCGTCAGTTTGCCGATACACATGGCTTAAAGCCGTTGGCACGTGTGGTGGCGATGAGCAGTGCCGGGGTTGAACCGAAATATATGGGTATTGGACCAGTGCCTGCAGTACAAAAATTGTTGAAACAAACGGGTCTGAGTCTGGATCAAATGGATGTGATTGAGCTGAACGAGGCTTTTGCCGCCCAGTCATTAGCTTGTATGCGAGAGTTAGGTCTTCAGGATGATGATACGCGTGTTAATCCGAATGGTGGCGCGATTGCACTCGGCCATCCGCTTGGGATGAGTGGCTCGCGTTTGGTGATGACCGCAACCAGAGAACTGAAAAGACGCCAAGGTAAATACGCGCTTTGTACCATGTGTGTCGGTGTTGGGCAAGGTGTCGCCCTGATTTTAGAAAATATAGCTTAATTCAATTGAAACGAAACGGTTCGAATAATATAACGAAACAGGAGAGACGGCAGTGGATAGCCTCATCACAGAAGACGTAGAAAAAATGACGCTTGCGGAGTTGCGAGCGCTTCAAACCCAACGGTTAAAACAGACATTGACTTATGTTTATGCCAATAGTCCGGTCTATAAGAAAAAGTTTGATGATGCAGGTGTGCATCCCGATGATTTCGTGACACTGGATGATTTGGCCAAGTTTCCATTTACCACCAAACAGGATTTACGTGATAACTATCCCTTTGGCATGTTTGCAGTTCCGCAAGAGCAGATCGTTCGTTTACACGCATCTTCAGGTACCACAGGAAAGCCAACAGTCGTGGGTTATACCCAAAAGGATATCAATACCTGGTCGGATATTGTGGCGCGTTGCTTGCGTATGGCGGGCTTGAGTGCCAAGGACATGATTCAGGTGGCTTATGGTTATGGCCTGTTTACCGGTGGTTTAGGTGCACATTATGGTGCTGAACGCTTGGGTGCAACCGTGATTCCGATGTCAGGTGGTCAGACCGAGAAACAGGTACAACTGATTCAGGACTTTAAACCAACCGCGATCATGGTCACACCATCGTATTGTGTCAGTATTATTGAAAAACTTGAGCAGCAGTTAGGCAGTGCGCGGAATACCTCGTTAAAGGTGGGCATTTTTGGTGCAGAACCCTGGTCTAAAGAGTTACGCCGTGAGATTGAGGAGCGCCTGAATATCAAGGCACTGGATATTTATGGCTTATCGGAGATTATGGGCCCGGGTGTCGCCATGCAATGTCTGGATGAAGGCGAAGGGCTGACCATCTGGGAAGATCATTTTTATCCTGAAATCATCAATCCTGAAACTGGTGAAGTGTGTAAGGATGGCGAACTGGGTGAACTGGTATTTACGACCATTACCAAAGAAGGTTTGCCGATTATCCGTTACCGTACCCGTGATTTGACCCGTTTGCTGGCAGGCCAAAATCTGGCGATGCGCCGTATGGACAAGATCGTAGGACGTAGCGATGACATGCTGATTATTCGTGGCGTAAATGTATTCCCGACCCAGATTGAAGAACAGATTCTACAAGTTCCAAGTCTGGTACCGAACTACGAAATTCTGGTTGCCAAGCAAGGCCATATGGATACCTTGCATATTCGTACCGAGATGTGCCATAACTGCGACATGCAGGCACAACAACTGGCCCAGCAACTGATGCAGCGGATTAAAACCATGATTGGTATTTCCGTGACAGTCGAAGTGGTGAATGAACTGACTTTGCCGCGCTCGGAAGGGAAGGCAAAACGGGTCATTGATATGCGTCAGATTGCTTAACATTATGAACATTCAGGGTATAGTATCGTCTATATCCTGAATCTAAACGCCAAGATAAACCTATGAGTGTAAAGTTACAGCAAATTATTGATTCGATCATCCAGAATGAAACCTTAAGTGGCACGTCTCTGATTACAACCATTTTTGGGGATTCAATCTTGCATCGTGGCGGTAATATTAGTCTTGCCAGCTTGATCCAGTTGATGGAGCTGTTCAATTTTAATGATCGTGCTGTCAGGACTTCGGTTTTTCGTTTGGTCAAAAATGAATGGTTGGGTTCAGATAAAATTGGTAGAACCAGTTTTTACCGGATTACAGATGCTAGCCGTTTCAAATACTTACAGGCTGAGCAACGGATTTATAATGACCAGATGAAAGAATGGGATCATTGTTGGGATCTGATCCTGATGTCGAGTCTGGATACCGACAATAAGGCTTTTCTCAAGAAAGAACTGGAATGGCTGGGCTTTGCCAATATTTCGACCAACCTGATGGCGTACCCGGGTTCGAATCGACTGCAATTGCAAAAACTGCTGGTTGATCTCAACATGAGCGAGCAGGTGGTGGTGTTTAAGGCTGAGACCTTACAGTTATTTAATAACTCGACTGACACCATCAGCCGTATGTTAGAGACCAACTGGCCGATTGATGAGTTGCGTCAACGTTACCTGCAATTTCTGGATATGTTTCGGGAGATTGGTGCAATCTTGATGCAAGAGGATGAACGTATTGAACCGATTCAAGCCTTTCAGATCCGGACCTTGCTGATTCATTATTATCGCCGGATTTTACTCAAGGATCCTGCTTTGCCGTTAGAGCTGTTGTCGACAGACTGGCCTGCAGTCAAGGCACGAACTTTGTCCATGAATATTTATAAAAAAGTCTTTGAAGCTGCAGATGATTATTTCCTGTCGGTTGCGGCAACCTCGGAAGGGCCTATGCCCAATGCGACTGCACATTTTTGGCGGCGTTTTGGTGGCTTGAGCCAAAATAATGAGAGAGTGGTTGATGCCTTGTTACAGTATTGATGGGGTAATTCCTGTCGTTCATCCTGATGCATTTGTTCATCCGACGGCAGTGTTGATTGGTGATGTCATCATTGAAGCCGGCGTCTATATTGGTCCTTTTGCCTCATTACGCGCTGATTTTGGCCGGATCCATATCAAGCAAAATGCCAATGTCCAGGACAATTGTATCATTCATGGTTTTCCTCAAAGCGTCACCCTGATTGAAGAAATGGGACATATTGGTCATGCTACGACCTTGCATGGCTGCCGTATTGGCAAGAATGCCTTGATCGGCATGAACAGTGTGATACTGGACTATGCCGAGATTGGTGAAAACAGCATTATCGGTGCCAATAGTCTGGTGAAAACCAAGGATCATATTCCAGCCAATGTACTGGCTATGGGCAGTCCTGCAAAGGTTGCGCGTGATTTATCAGAACAGGAACGTGCATGGAAAATCAAAGGTACGCAAGAATATATCCAGCTGACACAGCGCTGTTTAGACAGCATGACCGAGGTTAAGCCCTTAACAGCCGATTCATCTGAACGTAAAACCTATCAGGATTTTCAGTCGGAGCATCAGATTAAACCCGGTACCTAAGTCATTAGCTTGAGTTTAAGGTATTCAGATGTTTTTATTTTAGAGATCAGCGAATCAATAATTCTCCAGATTAGCTCGATGATGGTCCATAAATTGTATGCAAATATGAGTGGTATCTCAGTAAAAAGTTACCGAGTTTATCAGTAACTTTTTAGCTCCTTCGTCATATTGAATAGGTCATTTTAAGATTTAAAGTTGATATTCAATATGCATTGCTTAAGCGAATCTTTTGTTTTCTGAGAACTTTGTAAATAAACAGAAAAGCACCCATCGCTAACCAGAAACTGCCAAATTTTAAGGCGGATGAATCAAGGTTAATCCACAGACAGGCAATGCTAATGACCGAGAGTAGTGGTAGGAAAAGATTGAAAAATTTATTTCTAAATCCTGAACGCTGTCCTTCTTTAATGTAAAACCTGACAAAGACTGACAAATTAACAGCGGTAAAGGCAACCAGAGCACCAAAGCTGATCAGGCTGATCACTTGAGCCAGATTCAAAAACATGGCACTTAAAGAAATAAATCCAACAAATAACACCGAGAAAAATGGAGTGCCAAGTGAGCCATGCAGCGTGCCAAAATACTTTTTAGGGAAAATATTATCTTTACCCATGATGTAGAGTAAGCGAGAGGCACTGGCATGTGAGGCAAGACCAGAAGCCAGCGTATTCATAATCTGTCCGCACAGGAAAATTGACTGAAATAGTGCGCCGCCGACATAAAGTACGATTTCTGGCAATGCTTCTGACGGATGTTGGAAACGTGCATTGGTAGGATAATACAGCTGAATGAACCAGGAAGCGCTAAAGAAAATCATGCCACCAAAAAGTGTGGTCAGGAGAACCGCATAAGGAATCGTCTTGGTGGGATTCTTGGTTTCATTCGACAGCGTGGTCACCGCATCAAAACCCAGAAAAGAAAAACACAGTACCGATGCGCCTGCAACCAGCGGCAGTAACTCCTGTGGGCCTGTCCATAAAGGATTTAAGGTCAGTACATATTCATAACCTTGTGTGCTTCCAATGCCTTGAATCACCAGATACACAAAAATGATCATCAGGATAATCGGTGCAAACACAAAAATCAGACTGAGGTTGGCGAGTAAACGAATCCTGAAGCAATTGACTAAGGTGACCAGACCCGCCGAGACCATGACCCAACACCAGTACGGGACACTGGGAATGAGGGCGGTTAAATAAAGGGCTGCCAGCAAGACATTGATTAAAGGCAATAATAAATAGTCGAGTAAGGTACACCAGCCGACAAACAAACCACTTTTCGGTCCTATGCTTTCCGCGGTGTAGGTATAGGCAGAACCTGCTTTTTCAGAGTGTTTGCTAAATCGTGCATAACTAAAAGCTGTCAGCAGCATGGTGGTCAATGCCAATAAATAAGCCAAGGGCACATGACCATGAGTGATGCCTGACACAATGCCAAAGGTATCAAATACTGTCATCGGGGTCATATAAGCAATGCCGATCACAGTCACTTGCCATAATGAGAGTTTTTTAAATGAAGCAGATTGTTGTTCCATAATGTTGCAACCTGATCTATTGTTGTTTTCTATCCAGAAAAGCACATGTAATTTTTAGGCAAAAAAATCCCCTGGCTCGTTGTAGCAAGCCAAAAAATTAGAGATTTAGAGGAGCGTAGGCGTTAAACCTTGAATTGAGGTTTGATTAACGCTAAATCATGACTAACTGGAGCGATTGACTCGGTAAGCTATTCAAAGACGTATGAGTCAGGTTCTTGAGAAGTGTTCCAGTTCGGATACTAATGTCATTTGAGGTAATGACGCGGGCAATATTATTGGTAATGGCGGCTTTTTGTTTGATATTTTTTAGTTTTGGAAGCAGCACTTTTTCCAGTGCAGAAACCAGTACATCAATTGCAATAACACCAACGAACTGATTCTGTATCATCACAGGATGAGCCATGGTAATGGTATAAGCGCCATTGCAGATATAGTCGACATAAGGCCCATAAGTACAGGGTTGTTTATTTTTCGCAGGTTGCTGGAACCATTCAAAAGTACGGAAATCCAGAAAACGTTGGGCATTCTGGTAGTTTTCAAGCTGTGCTTGCTGTAATTGATTTTCTTTTTTATACCACCATTCCAGTGTCCAGTATTCCTGCTCGGTGCTTGTTGCGGGACTATAGCTGGCAAAGCCCATACCTTGACTATACTGGCTTTGATGCAGGGCAAGCTTGATTTCCTGCTGCAGTTGTTTACGTTCAGTGGTAGACAGTTTGATGTCTTTAAGCTTTGCTGTTTTATCTTTGGCTAGAATCTGACTCGCTTTGTTGGCAAGACGTTCTGCCAGAGTAGAAGTCTCTTGAGTGACTTGCTCAAGCAGCGTTTGAAGCTCTTGTATGGGTGTCTGTTGGGTCATTCCGATAACTCCTAAAATTCCATATTTTTGAGATCTATGCTTTTTAGATATCCCTTTTTTTATTGTTTTTAATTGATTGATAACTTGTATTGGAGCATTTGATCCGTTTGCATAGAGATGATTTTTCTCGCCTGGAGAACTGCTTCATCCTCATTTCCCTGAGTAAATGATGACAAAATTTTATGGTATTGATCTACAACTGTTTGGTGAAAGACATCATCTTGGTACAAAACAGCAATAAGTGGGGCCCATTCTGCCTGTATCGAAAGTTCCTGATTGGCCAGTCGCGCTGATTGGGCAAATGAGGTCAGGGTGAGCAGACAGCGTAAATCAAGTTGCGCTCGTATGTCTGCTTCGCTGGCTTGATGAAATTGTTCAACCATTTCCTTGATTTTAGCCAGCTCATCTTCGGTGGTTCTTTGTGAGGCCAGATAAGCACTATGACTTAAAATCGCACTATGAAATTCACCAAGATCAGCCAGATATTCACTGGAGGCCTGACGTAAAGGATGCAGACTTAGACGTAAATCGGCAGGTAATTCACACACAAAACTTCCGCCATTTCGGCCACGTCGCGTATCAATTAAGCCTTTTACCCGCAAGGTCGTGAGCGCTTCACGTACCGTGATAGGCGAAACACCCATTAAACGAGCTAGGTCAGCTTCATTCGGAAGCTGTTCCTGACTTTTAAGCAGTCCTGAGATAATCGCATTTTCCAAACGTTCAACCACCTGTTCAGAGCGGGTCGATTGTGTGATCGGTGCAAAGATTATCGTATATGCTGACATAGCTAGTTCTCTAAAAGCGAAGCTGAATGACTTCGCTTAATGATACGGATCATGAATTAAAACACGCCAAAATTGTGTATTGCCTTTTCATCTTCTGGAACAGCAGGGATTGCATCCCAAAGTTCCGCAATTTTGCCATTTTCGAGACGCCACAATTCAAAATAGGCATGTCGGTTTCCTGCAATACTGCCTTCTGAATGAGTCAGCACAAACTGACCATCGGCAATGCTTCGGTGCGTTTTGGAGTATACCAAACCTTCACCTTGATTACGGATTTTGTTCAGGAAATCAATGACTGAATTTACCCCGTCACCTATATCAGGACTATGTTGCAGGAAATGATCGCCGTCCGTATAGGTTCTGAACGCTTCATAATCCCCGTCAATCAAGACCTTTTGAAAAAAATCTCGGATGATTTTACGGTTTGCTTCACGGTCGGCATGATGATCAATCTGGGTCGGGCCATCCAGTTGGGTACGTCCACTGATATTGGGCTGCGCTTCAGGCACCAAACCGTCCCAATGCTCAACGATCTTGCCATCTTTAACCCGATAAATGTCAAAACCGACCAAAGGTGTTTCATCTAGCCCATGAAAGCGACCGTGAATCGCCACCAAATCACCGTCACCCAATACACGAATCGGTTCGTGGCGAATGTCTGGACAATCCTGAATCAGTTGACGAAGACCGGACAGGCCATCTGTAACCAATGGTGAATGCTCGATAAAGTCTTTAGAAAAATAACGTTCTAAAGCACGAGGATCATGTAAATTAAACAAGACATGATGAGCCTGACTAACAAAGCGTTTGGTTTCCTGAATATCCATTCTATGCTCCTATCTGTAGCTTGTGTCTTAGTCATTTGAACTCATAACATGTTTGATACGTGTGTATTCTTCAAACCCATAACCTGATAAATCTTTGCCATAGCCAGATTTCTTGAAACCACCGTGTGGCATTTCAGCAGTTAATGGAATATGGGTATTGATCCAGACTGTACCAAAATCTAACTCGCGTGATAGACGGGTTGCGCGGGCATGGTTGGTGGTCCAGACACTTGAAGCAAGGCCATAGTCAATATCATTGGCTTTTTCAATGGCATCCGCTTCATCTTTAAATTTCTGCACCGTGATGACAGGGCCAAAGATTTCATTTTGAATGGCTTCATCTTGTTGTTGTAAACCGCTAATTACGGTGGCTTCGAAATAGAAACCTGGACGGTCGGCATGTTTACCGCCAGTTTCGACTTTTGCATGTGCGGGTAGTTTTTCAATAAATGACTGCACATTTTTAAGTTGATTGGCGTTATTTAATGGGCCATAAAGTGCATCTTGATCATCAGGCTCACCAAAACGTGTATTTTTTGCTGCTTCTACCAGTTTTGCTAAAAACTCATCATGCACAGATTCTTCCACGATCACACGTGTCGCTGCGGTGCAGTCTTGACCAGCATTAAAGAAACCTGTCATGGCAATCATTTCTACTGCTTTATCAATATCTGCATCGGCAAATACGAGGACTGGTGCTTTCCCACCCAGTTCAAGATGTGCTTTGGCTAAGTTGGCAGCGGCAGAAGCAGCAACTTGTAAACCAGCGCGAACTGAACCTGTAATTGAAACCAGAGCAGGGGTTTTGTGTGAAACCACTTTAGCGCCAACATTGGCTTGACCTAAGAGTACATTGAATGCGCCTTTAGGGAAAAATGGCGCTGCAATTTCTGCCAGAAGCAGGGTGCTTTCAGGTGTGGTGTCGCTTGGTTTCAACACCACAGTATTACCAGCCGCCAAAGCAGGCGCAATTTTCCAGACCGCCATCATTAATGGATAATTCCAAGGCGTTACCTGACCCACCACACCGACAGGTTCACGACGGATACTTGAGGTCAAGCCTTCTAAATATTCACCTGTTGCTGAGCCATTGAGTAGGCGAGCCGCACCCGCAAAGAAACGAATCTGATTTGCACAAATTGCCACTTCTTCAGAGGCGATCAAATGCTTGAGTTGGCCAGTATTGCGGCTTTGCGCTTCGATTAAACGTTCTGCATTTGCTTCCACCGCATCTGCTAAATCAAGTAAAGCCTTTTGACGAACAGCGGGCGTACTGCGCCCCCAGATTTTAAAGGACTGTTTTGCTGCTGCATAAGCAGCATCGACTTCTGCGTCAGTTGCATTAGGTGATGCAGCATAAACTTGACCTGTTACCGGACTGATAAGATCGAAATAATCCGTTCCTTTTGCTTCTACATATTCGCCGTTAATAAAATGTTTGAGTTGAATTTTAGACATCTGTCGTTCCTTGTCTTTAGGTTTTAAAATATAACATATAAAACTATATGTATTATGTTTTAAAATTTCTGTCAATTTTTTTTATGCATCAAATTTGAAAAAGGATTAAGATTTTAAAAACTGAGAATGCTAAGCAACTGATATTTATTTAAATCTAGCTGGGTGATTTTTTTTACTAAAAATGGACGCTTTCCCATTTTGTTTAAAAAGGCTTTATTGGATCTGTGAGCAATATTTAGACAAGATTGATGACCACAATAAACTGATTGGGTTTTTTGTGAGTAAACAAAGAAGGGGGTAAGGTTTTGATTTTTATATTACATTGCGCAGCTCATTGGCGGTATTACGTAACAAAGGTAGAATTTGCTGAACCAGATAATCCTCTTGCACCCGATTGGTTTGCGACATGCAGTTAAGTGCCGCAATGGCTTGACCTTGGGCATTCAGTACCGGTACTGCAATCGCAATCACACCCAGCTCATGCTCTTCTTTTGATAAACAATAGTCCGACAATGAAATGCTTTTCAGCACCTCTATAAATGTAGCTTCATCGATAAGGGTGAAAGGGGTTAAACGCTTTAAGCCATAGTTTTTGACCCAATCGCGCTGAGCCTGCTCAGACAATGCTGCCAATAACACCTTTCCTGTAGAGGTGGCATGTGCGGGTAGGCGGTTGCCTAGATGCATGCCATAAGGACTGACCCGCAGGTTGTCATGTTGGGGAAGATAGCTACGGGCAATCGGAACTACTTCATTGTCATCCAAAACGACCAAAGAAAAAGTCAAAGACGTCTGGGCACATAAAAGATTGAGAAAAGACTGGGCAATTTTAGGCAGATGGGCAGAACTCAGATAAGAGCTGGAAAATCGAAGTACCCGATGGGTCAACCAGAAATAATGCTCATCGGTATCTAAATAGCCTAAGTATCTTAAGGTTTTTAAATGTCTACGTGCGGCTGTGCGGCTAATACCTGTACGTTCTGCGACCTGTGTGACATTCAAACGTTGGCGATCAATGCCAAAGGCTTCAAGTAAAGCCAGACCTTTGGCCAAACCCGCAATATAGTCTTCCTGACGAATACGTTCATGAGAACTCGGGTGCTCTAAAAAAGCATCAGTAGAGGACATCCTTCCTTCCTTGTTATTTTGCATGTTTTGTCCGCTATTCGGACACATGGAATGATAAACGGTTCTTTTTGGTTTGCATACATCGTATACAAAACTTAAAAGCAGTAGTTTAAAAGTCAGGAGATAACAAGGAAGATGTAATGGATATTTTAAAGACGCAAGTTGCAATTATCGGTTCTGGCCCAGCGGGTTTGTTACTGGGGCAACTGTTATATAAGGCTGGCATTGAACATGTCATCATTGAGCAACGTAGTGCTGAATATGTCGCTTCACGCATACGTGCAGGCATTTTAGAGCAGGTATCGGTTGACTTACTGAAACAGGCTGGTGTAGATCAACATTTAAAAGAGAAAGGATTACCGCATTCAGGGATTGAAATATTAACCAATGGGCAGAAACATCGTGTTGATTTATCTGCACTGACAGGTGGTAAACAAGTCACTGTGTATGGTCAAACCGAAGTCACCAAAGACCTGATGGCTGCGCGTGAAGCTGCACAACTGACCTCGTTTTATGAAGCGGAAAATGTGCAAGTCAAAGATTTTTATGACGCACCGCAAGTACATTTTGACTATCAGGGCAAAGCCTTTCAAATTCAGTGTGATTTTATAGCCGGTTGCGATGGCTATCATGGTATCTGTCGAGCCAGTGTGCCTGAGGACAAGATTAAAACCTTTGAAAAAGTTTATCCATTTGGCTGGTTAGGCGTATTGGCCGATGTACCGCCAGTGGCAGATGAACTGATCTATGTACAGTCTGAACGTGGTTTCGCGTTATGTAGTATGCGTTCAGAAACCCGTAGCCGTTATTATTTACAGGTGCCATTGACGGATCATGTCGAAGACTGGTCAGATGAGCGATTCTGGGAAGAATTGAAATGTCGTCTAGATCCCGAAAGCCGTGAACATTTAGTCACTGGTGCATCTATCGAAAAGAGTATTGCGCCGTTGCGTAGTTTTGTGACCGAGCCGATGCGGTTTGGTAAAATGTTCTTAGCTGGAGATGCGGCGCATATTGTACCGCCAACCGGGGCCAAGGGTCTTAATCTGGCTGCTTCGGATATTGCTTATCTATCGAATGCATTGATTGAGTATTACACCGAGGGTTCAAGTCAGGGCATTGATGAATATTCGGAAAAATGTCTACAACGGGTCTGGAAGGCCGAGCGTTTTTCCTGGTGGATGACGCATTTGCTGCATCGTTTTGAAACCGAAAGCGAGTTTGACCATAAAATCAAGCAGGCTGAACTCAGTTATATTCTAGGATCGACAGCGGGCAGAACCACTTTGGCAGAGAACTATGTGGGACTGCCTTATGAAATTCAAAAAATGCCAGAAACTTGTGCTTAACAGCATAACTTTTAATAAATAGCGATAAAAAAGCCTGTGCATATGAATGGACAGGCTTTTTATTGTGTCACTGGAAATGATTGATCACGTAAATTGACGAATCATTTTGCGGACATTGGTTTTTGCATCGATTACGGTCATAAAGGTGTAGGCACCAATGAATTTACGGCTAATAAACATAAACTCTTTCGGCGGAACCGAGAAATAACGGGATGCCATCGATTGCCCAGCCTGTTGCATCACACGGCTATGCAACTGACTTTTTTTCCAGTCATAACGGTCTTGATCATCCATAATCCCCGCAGGCATATCAGGATTATTTTCTGGACAGCTAAAGGCTTCCGTGGCAATCAGGAATACATCCGCCATACCAGGTTTAACGCTTTCTGGCATACCATCAAAGAATTCATAACCCTTCATGGCTTTGACCATCGCGGTCTTGTCGTGATCATAACCCGCCTGAATCAGGTTGCGAGCTACAGTCAATAAATTATTGTCAAACTGACGAATTGCACCGAAGTCGAGTAAAACGATTTTATCGTTAACTTCATTGCCATCACCCAAACGAACCAGATAATTACCAAAGTTCGGATCGGTCTGCATTTCACCCCATTCAAACAATTCACGCACTGCAATTTCTAGAGAAGCTTCACCCAACTGGTTACGGCGTTCTTGTGGAAGAGAAAGCATGACAGGACTGTTCACCGGAACACCACGTTCAAAGGTCATGCAAAGTACTTTTTCAGCGCAGAACTCGTCCACAATTTGTGGAACGATATAACGCGGATCATCTTTCAAACGTTCAGCGAAACGACGTGTGGTTGCAGCTTCAATTGCATAATCCACTTCACGATGCATCATGTCACGGACTTCATCAAACCATTGATCAAACTCACGGGTTTGCGGCACCATTCGTGTCAGTTTCAGCATATTCTTAAACAGATTCATATCTGAGTCGATTGCTTCAGCCACACCCGGATACTGGATTTTAAGCACCAGTTCCTGCCCATCTGACTTTCGGGTCGCACGATGAACCTGAGCCAGTGAAGCTGTGCCAATCGGTTCATGATCGATAGTTAAATCGTCAAGTTTTGAACCTAACTGATCTTGCAAGTGTGCCTTGATTGCAGGCCAGGCAAGGGCTACGGTCTGATTATTCAGGGTATTTAATGCCTGGGTAATTTCTTCAGGCAAGAAATGCTCGCCATATAAGGCCATCATCTGGCCAATCTTGACGATTGAACCTTTAAGTTTGCCAATTTCAGAAACCAAATAATGCGCCTGTTCAGCCATGGCTTTTTTACGTTTCTTCTCTTTTTCTTCTTCACTGGAGAAAAGAGAAGTTGCACTTGCAGTTGCCCAACGTGTTCCAGCAAGTAAAGATGCTTTTGCGATAGATAAGCGACGATCCACCGAGGAGGTTTTTAGATTCTTAAGCTTATCGTTCTGATCTGACATGAAAGAAAAATCCTATGCTGAAATCGGAGGGTTGAAAGCCGAGATATGAATTGTAGCGGATATTACCGCTTTTGAACGTATTAAAACAGTTCAATCTCTTGAATTATCAGTCTAAATTTGTGAAATAGGGTAATTGTGTACAAATAGCCTAAGCATATATCTTATTCCTATTTGGTATTCATATACATATGTCCTAAATTTTAAACTGAATTTTTAATGTTGCCCGTTTCATCAGTGTGGCTCGATGGGTATGAATATGTTTAACCAGCATTCGTTTAACCTGACTGTTGTGAAAACCGAGTGCATACGCCTTCACAATAATAATACTGGGCAGGGTAAAGAAAAAATACTTGGTGTCATCTGGCGTTGCTTCTTTAAACACACCTTCTTCTATCAGTAAATCCTGCAAGAACTGTTTTTCAGCCTGTACAGTAGAAGAAGATTCGTCATCCCAATAATTCTGGCGCATCGCCATCAAATTGTTATGTTTATAACTCATGAATTATTTGAGCCTGTTCATTTCATCTTTAGCCAATATATGAGGTTGTCTCAGGATTTATCAAGAAGAGATTTATATCCAAAATAGCCTAAGCAAATTTAAACTTTCATTTTTAAAGTGCTACACTTATCCTACTTTTATTCTGAAAGCAAAAATACTGAATAGATATGACGCCCGCTTGTAAATTACTGGAAAAAAATAAAATACCATTCTCAATTCATGAATATGAACATGATGTCAATGCAAAAAGTTTTGGACTGGAAGCCGCAGAAAAGTTGAATCTCAAGGTTGAAGAAGTATTTAAAACCTTAATGGTGACAGATGAAAAAAATTATTTCATCGCCATTTTACCGGTCCATCATCAACTTAATCTGAAAAAAGTAGCAGCGGCAGTCGGTTGTAAGAAACTGCAAATGGCAAATCCAAAAGATGCTGAACGTTTAACTGGCTATCTGGTCGGCGGGATTAGTCCTTTGGGACAAAAGAAACGACTGAAAACCGTGATCGATGCCACGGCGCAAAGTTTGGCGAAAATTTATGTCAGTGGGGGTAAAAGGGGACTGGATATTGGATTAAATCCTCAGGATCTGGCTAAGTTACTGGGCGCCGAATTTGCTGATATATTGGATGTTTAAAAATAAGGCTATTCGCAATTTGATCCTTAAAGGGCTCATGCTTGAAACAACGATAGATATCAGCCGATATCTATCGTATTTGATATTGGAAATTACCATTTATGCGTATAAGAGACTTTCGCGGTTACGCCACTCGCTAATAGGTGACTGGTGTTGTTACTATTTCTCATAAGCTGGCTATAAAGCGGATAGTATTCACGATTGAACATATTCTCGATACCAATCGTCATCGTATCCTGTTTATTGATGGCAAAACTGCTGATTAAATCCGCTGTGGTATAGGATTTGACATCATAGCGTCCAAAGCCATTGTTACCATTGAGACGGTAGTCTTCTGCACCAAAATACGTCGCCTGAATACGGTTGGTCCAGGTATCGGTCGGGCTATAGGAAATATAGGCGGTCACTTTTAACGGCGGGATACGGAAACCTGTCATATCCTGTTCGGTATGACTATTTTGCGGGGTTTCACGACCTTTCATCCAGGTCACACTCCCGCCAGCACCCCACACTTTGGCATCTTCAAGATAATCCAGTGTCGCTTCTACACCCGTTACTTTTTCCTTGGTTCGGGTCAGAATTAACCCGTTACCAAAGGATTGTACGCCACCTAGATCGGAAGTTGAGTGGAATACGGCCAGACTGGAGCTGAAATTGTTGAAATGGCCATTCCAGCCCAGTTCATAATTGTCCACTTTGACGGGTTCTAAGAATGACGAGCTTAAGTCAAAATTTTTTCCTGCATTACGAATAACCACACCCACATCAGGTAGCTGGAAGCCTTGATTAAATGAGGCATAAATCGAATGTTCATCGCTGGCTGCAAAGGTAAGATTGGCATTGTAGAGCCATGCATCCGCCTTTACTTTTCCACCCTGAACGGTATAAGGAACAGATTCTTTTAACTGGGACAAGGGTACAAAGCTGTTAATTTTGGCAAAACTGTCTTCATAGCGTGTGCCAACTTCAGCCGACCATTGATCGTTAAAACGATGCTTCAATTGCACAAATCCACCCATGCTCTGGGTGGTGAGTTCAGGTAAATAAATCAGCTTTCCATTTTTGACGAATTCCAGCCCACCAGATTGATCATAGATATCTTGATCGAAAGTATCTAATGGCATTTCACTCTTTTCACGGCTAAAATCACCACCCCAGACCAGTGAACTGTCACCCAGAAACTCAAGCGGCGTTGTAACGGTTAAGCGACTCCCGAGCACATTATTGTTTTGGTAGACCTGATCGACCTGTCCACCTCGGGTAGGGACTTTACGGGCATCAAATGGCGAAAAGCGGGTGAAAAAGTCGCGATAATAAATTTGGGCATCCACCTTATTACCGAAGAAATCTTTATGGCTATAGGTCAGATTATAAATCTGGTTTTCATTTTTATTTTGTTGTTTTAATTTCAATCCCTTAATGGCTTTTGCTGGGACACTACCAGGCGGTAATTGGGCAACACTCGGATCCGAAGCATAGTCGGAATCCTGTTCGGCATTATAATAGTTTGCAGCCAGTTGTAGATACTGATTATCGTCCAGGTGATAGCCGAGTTTAGTACCGATACTATAGGCATCGGCATCAAACAGATCGCCCTGACTCGGTTCGGGTGCAACCCGTTTCCCTCTTGCATCATAGGGGCTGCCAATTCTTTGATAGCCAAAATCCAGAGCATAATCGAAGTCATTCAGACTGCCTGAAAAATATTGATGAATATCGCCACTGAAGGCATCGGAACGGATATTGGTGAGCGGACTCTGTAAGCCGATCACGGTTTTAGCAGCAGGTTCACCGCCAGCCGCTTTAGTGGTAATTGAAATGGTGCCACCCGCTGCGCCGCTGCCATAAATTGTATTACTGCCGCGTATGACTTCAATACTACTGATACTTTGCGGATCAATCGCAGAAAGTCCTCTGGATGTATCCCGCGTTAAATTCATCGGCACGCCATCGACCAGAATCAGTGCATTACGTCCACGTAAGGTTTGCCCGAAATCGGTAATGGTGCGGCTTGAATCGGATAAGCCGGGGACTGCTTTAGCCAGCACAGTCGCGAGATTGCCGGATGAGGCATTTTTTAAAAGTTCAATTTGCTGTTCATCCAGTCGCGTGACTTGCTTGGCAGAAGAGGAGAGCTCATCGGAACGTGACGCTTGCACGGTAATGGTGGGTAGTTGCTCGGGTTTTTCGCCAGAGAGAGTTGCTTCAGTGGAAGTCGCTGCAAAAGATGCATTGGAAAATAAAATGAATCCCCCGATCGATAGAAAGGGAATAATACCTTTTGCATCTAAATTTTTATCTAAGCTTTTATAGCGCTTCATCATCGTTCCTGTGATCTCAGCCTGAGATTGTTTTTAAATTTTCGGCATTATAGTGGAGAGAATAGTGACCAACGCAATAGGCGAAATCATCATTTTATTCTTTAACGTTGTTAGCGGGTGTTGTTGGATCTGCGGAACATAGTATTTTGATAATACAGGCACATAAATGCATCATTTTGGGATATATTTCTCTAATGTGCTGTAATTTAAGAAATTTTAAAATCACAAAAAACTATCAATATTGAGTGAATCATCATTTTATTAAATGAAAACGATTATTATCTTTTTGTATCTGATTTCACTTGAGAATAATAAAAAGCAAATCATTTCAATGCATTGAATTGTTTTATAGTAGCAAAATACAGAATTGAAAATACAAATGATAATAATTATCATTAGCTACATCTTAAACGGACCTAAGTTCCGTTCAGGATATGTTTATGGCCTAAAACATTTCGAAAAATAAATCAGATCTCTGGATAGAGGAAACAATCGGATGCAATCACTTGCCAATCGGTTGGCGATACAACATTTCGTCAACGCCTACACGCAAGAAACAGGCAAAGGTCACTTGCTTAATAAAAATCAGCAGAGTCCACAACAGCAAGCGTTTAGCCAAGGTTTGACGCTGTTAACCATTCCGATCCACTCCATTCAAGCACAATGCTATTTCCCGTTGGTCTATGTCAGTCGAGTCGGGCGACATCGCTTAGCCGATTTTCCGCAAATTATTGTTCATGGACAAAGTAGAACCTTTAGTCCCGTTGCTATTGTTGGCCTGTTACTGGAAGAACTGGTTTTTGAGTCCGAGCTTGCATTAGATGCCGCTTCTCTAGTGGAAAAATGGATTCAGAGCCGCGATGCTTTACAGCAGTTTTTAGTCCAGCGTGAACATGACTTCGATGATCTGGTCAAGGCAGGACAGAATTTCATTGAATCTGAACAGGCTTTAGTCCTTGGGCATAGCATGCATCCTGCACCAAAGAGCCGGACGGGTTTCGTACATGAGGACTGGTACAAGTTTTCTCCGGAAAATAAGGGACAAACTCAACTGCATTACTGGTTTGTGCATCAGGATTATATTGCTGAAGGTAGCGCGACTGATGAAGCCATTTCAGCCCAGCTTAAAAGTGCATTGCAATGGTATTTGTCTGAACAGGATCTTAAGCTGCTCAACACCCATACCGAATATAAGTTGCTGCCTTTACATCCTTGGCAGGCACGTTATCTGCAAAGCAAGCCGTGGTTTGAGCGTTTGAAACAAACCGGACAACTGATTGATCTGGGTTTACGTGGTTGGCAATTTGCACCGACCACTTCAATTCGGACACTGGCAAGTTTTAATGCGCCGTGGATGGTGAAACCGTCACTGTCGGTGATGATTACCAATTCAATCCGTGTCAATCTGGCAAAAGAATGTCACCGTGGTGAACTGACCCATCGTTTATGGCACAGTGAGTTTGGCCAGAATATCTTAAAAAACTGCCCAACTCTGAAAGCGGTCAATGATCCTGCATGGATGGCTTTGCAAATTGATGGTGACGTGGTCAATGAAAGTATCTGTATTTTCCGTGATCAGCCTTTTAGTCCACAACAGCAAGTGACCTGTATTGCTTCATTGTGTCAGGACCATCCGGGCAAGGCTTTAAATCGTTTTAATGCGCTTTTCGCAAACATTGCCAAAGCACATCCTGAAATGGATCTTGCCGAGATCGCACTGGACTGGTTTGACCGTTTCCTTAAGGTGAGTTTGCAGCCGCTGATGTATCTCTATCATCGTTACGGGATGGCATTCGAATCGCATCAGCAAAATGTGCTGCTGGAAATGGAGAATCATTTTCCCAAAACCTTATGGCTACGTGACAATCAGGGCTTTTACTATATTGAAGAATTTGCTACTGAAATTTTAAAGGCCTTACCTGAGCTAAAAGAAAAAGCATTTGCAGTGGGGCCGAAAGATTTCGTTGATGAGCGTTTCAGCTATTATTTCTTTGGCAATACCTTATTCGGCATTATTAACGCGATTGGTGCAACGGGCCATATAAGCGAAGATATGCTGCTTGAGCATTTGAAGGTATTCTTGCAGGATTTATTGCAGCAGTATCCTGACAGTACCTTGTTACAAGGCTTATTGTTTAATGAAACCTTGCCATATAAAGGTAATTTGCTGACACGCTTGCATGAGCTGGATGAATTGATTGCGCCTGTTGAGCATCAATCTGTGTATGTGCAATTGCAAAATCCGCTGTTTATTGAGCAGAAGGATGTGAGCTATGCTTGATTTTATCGGCATTGGCTTGGGGCCTTTCAATTTAAGTCTGGCCAGTTTGCTGCAAAACAAAAGTGACCTGCAATATCGCTTTTTTGAGCAAAAGGATGGCTTTGACTGGCACGCGGGCATGCAGTTACCCAATGCTTTACTGCAAGTGCCGTTTATGGCGGATCTGGTCAGTCTGGTTGAACCGACCAGCCCTTATAGTTTTCTCAATTATTTAAAGCATCAGCAACGTTTATATAAGTTTTACTTCCGTGAAAACTTATATATTCCACGTCAGGAATATAACCACTATTGTCAGTGGGTGGTGCAGCAACTCGAGCATATCTGCTTTAACAGCCGTGTTTTGGATGTGCAACCGATCAAGGGCGGTTTTGAGGTCGAAGTTCTGGCGAATGGTGAACAGCAGCGCTACCAGACACGTCAATTGGTACTGGGAATCGGCACAGTGCCACATTTACCTGAAAGTTTGCAGCAGGCCTATCCAAAAACAAAGCAATGCTTACATTCGGCTGAATATTTAAAGCACTGCCCAGCACAGTTAAAAGGCAATGTAGTATTGATTGGTTCAGGCCAGTCCGCGGCAGAAATTTTTATTGACCTGTTTGATCGTCAATATGCGCAAGGGAAAACAACGCCTGATTTCCATTTGCATTGGCTGACACGCTCTGCGGGTTTTTTTCCAATGGAGAATACGCCATTAGGACTAGAGCATTTTAGTCCTGACTATATGCAGTATTTCTATCATTTACCTGCAGGATTAAAGGCTACATTACCTGCGCAACAAGCCAATCTGTATAAAGGCATCAGCAGTAAAACCATTCGTGATATTTACGAACGGCTGTATCACCGCAGTATCGGCGGTCAGCAGACTAATGTGACCTTGGCTGGACATCACCAGTTACAACATGCTGAAGTGCTGGAAAACCAGAAAATCCGTTTGCGTTTCGAGCACCAACAGCAGGGTGAGCATTATGTACTGGATGCAGGTAGTGTCATCGCGGCCACAGGTTATCGTTATCCTAAACCTGCTTTCCTGGACAACCTGCAAAACTTGATTCGCCTGGATCAAACCCAGCGTTGGCAAGTTAGTGCCGATTTTGAGGTGAACTATCAGGGCGATGGACGAATTTTCCTGCAAAATATGGAAGTTTTCCATCATGGTGTCGGGACGCCAGATCTGGGTTTGGGCGCGCATCGGGCCGCTACGATTGCCAATCAGTTATTAGGCAAAGAGCTGTTTAAGCTGGATCAGGCCCAGTCTTATCAGCAATTTGGTGTAGCACCTGCTGCACAGTCAGATCAACCTGTGCGAAATCCTGTGCAACTGGCCGATTCAGGATTAACCCGTGTTATGCATAAATCCGGTCAGCTTCGGCATACTTCTCCCGCTTTTTATGCACAAGTAAAGTTGTCAGAGCACATTGACTAAGGTCAACAGAGGAATCGCACATATGGAACGGTCTTCTGTACCCATCAATCCGGCGGCGCACGCGGGCTTGCAGCGTTATGTTTTACTCACGGTCATGTTAGGTACCGGTACCGTCAGTTTAAACAACAGTAGTTTTAATCCTGCCATACCTCAACTGATGCAGTATTTCCAGATTGGTGAAGTCTGGGCAAGCTGGGTGGTGGTCGCGTTTTTACTGGCGATGAGTATCAGCTTGCCACTGGCGGGGTATTTCAGCCAGCGTTTTGGCAAAAGGAAAACTTATCTAACGGCGTTGTTATGTTTTGCCTTGGCATCAACACTCGGTGGCTTATTCAACCAGTTTGAGTCGGTCCTGATTGCAAGAGCGCTGCAAGGTTTTTGTAGTGGCCTGATGATTCCATTGTCACTGGGGCTGATTTTTTCAGTCACGCCAAGCGAGCAACGGGGTGGGACCACAGGTTTGTGGGGCGCCATGATCATGCTGACTTTGGCGATTGGGCCGATGTTAGGCGCACTGGTTCTGGTCTGGCTCGACTGGCAGGCTTTGTTCTTTATTAACCTGCCTGTTGCCTGTATCGCATTATGGTTGGGATATCTGTACCTGCCTAAAGAACAAGGCGATATCAACCAGTCTTTTGACTGGATCGGTTTTGGTTGCCTGAGTCTGAGCATTATTTTGTTATTAGGTACTTTGAGCCAGATTCATCGACTTGAAGATGTCGCACAGCCGTTCTATTGGTTATTACTTGCATTGAGCATCTTAACATTCTGGCTATTCGCCAGAAGACAGAAAAATCAGACCAGTCCATTGATTGAGCCGGCATTGTTTGCGGCAACAGGTTTTCGATTCAGTTTGATGATCTGTGTGGCGCAAACGGTGGGTCTGTTTATTGGCATGTTGCTGGTGCCGTTGTGGATTCAGCAGAGTTTGCAACTTAGCCCACTCTGGACAGGGTTTGCCTTGATGAGTAGTGCCTTGGTCACCGGTTTATGCAGCCAGCCTGCAGGTAAATATCTCGATCGTTACGGCGCCGCAAAAATTATGAGTCTGGGCTTACTCATTACCGCATTGGCTTTTGCCTTGCTGGCATGGGCACCGGTCAAAAATGTCTGGTTCATTATCTTCTGCATGATGTTGCATGGTCTGGGGATGGGACTGTCCTATATGCCATCGACCACGGCAGGGCTCAACAGCTTACGTCAGCAACAACAGCATCTGGTTACTCAGGCGGCGGCCTTAAACAATCTGTTTCGTCGGATCTTTGCCGCAGTTGCCGTGGTACTGGCTGCCTTGTATCTGCAATTACATCAGGATCTTTTGCACACCACTCCTCCTACCGCACTGGATTCATTTAAGGGTATTCAGGACATCTTTATTTTTTGTACGGTCCTGATCCTGTGCGCTTTGCCCTATGCATGGCGCTTTCCAGATCAACACAAAATCAATGAATTCAATAATTAGGAAGACAAATATGGGACAATTACATCCAGTTTTATCCAATACACATATGCTTCAAAATACCTTTCAAGCCTGGCAACAGCCACAACCGGAGCAGGCGAAAGAGGTTGAACAACGTGTGATCAAGCAACTGTTACAAGCTTTGATTTTTGAAGAAATTATTTGCGCTGAGCATGATGGTGAAAATTTTGTGATTCAGGTACAGGATCGCCAACAGCAAGCGGTTCAGTATATTGCCAAAGGGCAACGTCAATACAGCTATAAGCTGGTGCGACTGGCACGTGATCAGGAGGTACTTCGTCAGGATGCCCAAGGCAATACACAGCCAGCACGCCTAAATCAGGTCATTGATGAGATCCTGCGCTCGATTGCCGATGCTGCCAAAGTGGAAGATTTTATTTTTGAATTAAAGCGTACCTATATTCATGACCTGCAATCACAAGGCTGTTTTGAAAACTACAGCTTGCCTGCAATTCAGTATCCATACGATATTCTGGAATCTTATTTGATGGATGGGCATCCCTATCATCCATGTTACAAATCCCGTGTCGGTTTTAGTCTGCAAGACAATGTCCGTTATGGGGTGGAGTTTGCCCAGCCGATGGCTTTGGTCTGGTTAGCCGTACACCGGAAGCTGGTAGCACAAAACCATTCCAGTCATATTGAAAAAGACGCATTTTTTAAAGAACAATTGAATGAATCGGACTTTATCCAGTTTCAGCAACAGCTGAATGAGCAAACCCAAAATGCCGCTGAATATGTCTGGATTCCGGTCCATCCTTGGCAATGGGAAAATTACCTGATCTCGATTTTTGCACAAGAAATTGCCGATCAGGACATCATTTATTTAGGGCATAGCCATGACCGTTATCTGGCACAGCAGTCATTGCGAACCGTCACCAATTTACAGCATCCGGAAAAACCGTATATCAAGCTTTCCATGAGCTTGACCAATACATCAAGTTCACGTGTATTAGCAAAACATACCGTGATGAACGGGCCGATT
Source organism: Acinetobacter sp. 1000160 (assembly GCF_000588715.1). Classification (NCBI taxonomy): domain Bacteria; kingdom Pseudomonadati; phylum Pseudomonadota; class Gammaproteobacteria; order Moraxellales; family Moraxellaceae; genus Acinetobacter; species Acinetobacter sp. 1000160. The sequence goes on from NZ_JFWP02000001.1 coordinate 278,092, forward strand.
ATTACCGACTGGTTGCAACGCCTGATTGATCAAAGTGAAACGGCGCAACAACTGGATTTTGCGGTATTGCGTGAGGTTTACGGTCTGAGTGTAGATTTTACCCGTTTACCGGCTTCGCATGCCCAACAGGCCTATGGCACCATTGGTTGTTTATGGCGTGAAAGCGTGCATCAATATCTACGTGAAGGCGAAGATGCGATTCCGCTGAATGGGGTGAGCCATATTCAAAAAGATGGTCAGGCCCTGATTGCACCGTGGTTACAACACTACGGAGTTGAGCAATGGACACGTCAATTGTTGAAAGTGGTCATTACGCCATTGATCCATTTGCTATTTGCCGAAGGGATTGCGACGGAATCGCATGGACAAAATATTATTCTGGTGCATCAACAAGGTTGGCCAACCCGTGTATTGCTCAAGGATTTCCATGATGGCGTACGTTATAGCCCGTCACATCTGGCTCATCCGGAACTGGCACCTGAACTGGACCAGTTGCCGCCTGAACATGCCAAAACCAATAGCATGTCCTTTATCTTGACGGATGATCTGGACGGGATTCGTGACTTTAGTTGCGCCTGCCTGTTCTTTGTAGCCTTGACTGATATTGCGATTTTCCTTAATCAGACCTACACCGTTGCTGAACAGGATTTCTGGCAGTGGGCTGCCGAAGTCATTCGGGACTATCAACAACAACATCCTGAACATCATCAACGCTATCAAATCTTTGATGTCTTTGCCGAAAAGTTACGGATTGAATCATTAACCAAACGCCGTTTGTTTGGTGATGGTCGTATGCAGATCAAGTTTGTTGATAACCCGTTGGCGCCGTTTAAAGCGCAGGGCAAGTGAGGTTATTGATGAATGCACTTCAACCTGTCTATCAATTGACTGACAGAACCATTTTACTAGACTTTGTAAATGCTTTACTGGTGGAAGCCCTGATTCCTGAACAGTATATTGTGGATGATTCAACCGCACAGTCCAAACTGGATGTATTCGGTTTTGACTTAAAACAGCAGTTTAATCATAGGCCTGAGCAGCAGTACGTGGTGCTGTTGCCTGAGCAAATATCATACAATTGTGTTGTTTTTGCTGTACAGTCAGGCATTACGCAAGCGTGGTCTTTTGCGGCCGAGTCGGAAATTTTACGAATTACAGCAGGTAATCAGCACACGCAAGTTCACCCGATTGAATTATTTGAGCTGTTTGAATGTCTGCAACAGATCGGACTGTTTCAGCACTGTCAGGCCGACAAGCTGCAGCTCTTTTCAGAACAAATCCAGAAATGTTTAACGCAATATCGTTTGCTGCAACAGCATCAAGTCGATGCCCATGATCTGATTCATCAAAGCCCGGCGCAGGTGTTTCGTGTTTTAGAGCAATATGCGGGCTATCGGGATCGGCCATATCATCCTTTATCCAAGTTAAAGGAAGGGCTGAGCCAGCAAGAGTATCTGCAATATTGTCCTGAATTTGCACAGGAACTGAGTATTCACTGGGTGGCTGTGCATAAAGACAAAATGATGTTTGGTGCTGGTGTCGAGGATATTTTTACCCAGCAGCCGAGCCAGATTTTCATTAACCGTGCCGAACGCTATCAACTGAAACAGGAAATGTTCCAGCGCGGATTGAGTGAAACGCATATCGCCATGCCTGTGCATCCGTGGCAATTCCAGCATTTATTTCAGCAATTCTTTGCTGAGGATATTGCGTCAGGCATCTGTCAGCCTTTGAGTTTTATCTCAACAGGCATGTATGCCAGTGCTTCGATGCGTAGTCTTTTGTCTGAGAATATTCCACAGCAAAGCCTGAAACTGCCGATTGGCATTAAGGCGCTGGGTTCATTGCGTTTTCTGCCGATTGTAAAAATGATTAATGGTGAAAAAAACCAGAAGTTATTGCAGCAGGCACGGCAAAAAGATCCCGTTTTGCAGCAAAAATTATGGCTGTGTGAGGAGACGCAATGGTGGTCTTATTTGCCGGAAAAACAAGATGATCGAAGTGCGGATAATGAATGGCTATTTGTAGAGAAGCCGACTCATCTGGCCGCTCAACGCCGTCATATTCCAGCTGAACTGCTGCAACAGCCTTATCAACTGATTCCGATGGCCAGTCTAGGACACATTATTCCAGGGCAACCTGCCGTGTTTGATTATATTTTACAGCTACAACAGCTACAGAATGATGCTGCACAGGTTTTGGAGCAGTTTGCCAAATTATGTGTATGCTTTTTTGAGGTGAATTTACGTCTGTTCCGTTTGGGACTGATGGGAGAAATTCATGGACAAAACCTATGTCTGGTGCTTAAGAATGGTCAATTTGATGGTCTGATGTTTAGAGATCATGATTCACTGCGTATTTATCTGCCATGGGTGCTGCACAATGGTCTGGATGATCCAGATTATTTAAGCCCGCATGATTTCAGAAATACGCTTTATCATGATTCAGCCGAGGCCTTGCTGTTTTATATCCAGACGCTAGGAATTCAGGTCAATTTAGGTTGTATTGTCGAAACGCTGGCAAAGTATTATCACATCCCAGCAGATCAACTGTGGCAAGTACTAGCTGAACAATTACAACACGTTCTGGAAAAACTGGACTTTCAGCCTGAGATTCAAAGCCAGTTGCAGGCCTTACTGTTTGAGTCACCAAACTGGCCTTATAAACAGCTGATTCGACCTTTGCTAGAACAGGATACCCGTATTGGCAGCATGCCGTCAGGAATCGGGGAAACCCGAAATCCACTTTGGCATGTTTTAGCTCAATCTGCGTAAATTGCAATGAATATGTGTCGCCATTTTCAAGCAGAGGTGGAAAGCTCTTTTTCAGTGCTGCAACAGCATCTGAAACTGGAAATATATGGTTCCAACCAGCAGGCAATCACGCTGGCAGATCTATTCGATGACTCGATTTGTCGGCAGGTGCTACAGGATTTTGCGACACGTATTCATGCGAAGAATCAGAGATGTGCCACTTCACTTTTTATTAAATATTGGGTCACGCTGTGGATGCTGCCTTTTTTGTACTGTCAGGCGGCATCGCTCCCGTTTGTAAAATGGCAGCCTTCGATCTTTATCGTAGAGCTACCTGAAACATGGAACTGGGAAAGACGACTGCAACTAGCTGATTCGGCAATGTATTCTTTTCAGGTGATGTCTCTACAAGAAATTGACGTCATATTGCTACAGTTCAATGATTTATTGCAGCAGATTGCCCGTGTTGGGCGCGTTTCTTATGCATTACTTTGGGAAAATGTCGCTGTGCGTGTGGTGCAATTTTATCATGCTTTGGCGCAGAAAAATCTAAGCAAAGACATGCATACCCAACTCCAACAGCAACGACAGTTGCTAAAAGCAAAATCGGCAAAAAGTTTTAACTTGCAGGAAAACCCTTTTTTAAAGCTGTGGAATAACTGGCATCCCGAATACAACACCTATATGCGACAAAAGTGCTGCTTCTATTTTCAACTGGAGGAAGCAGGTGGGGAGCTATGCCGAAATTGTCCCTTGCAGCTGAAAAAAACAACAGAGATGAAATCATGAATCAAGTTATCCAGCCCGAATGGCTGGTTCAAGCCTATAAAAACATTGCCACCTCGACCATCGGGCATGTACTGGATCTGGGACATGTCCCACAGATTTTTCCGATGTCCCCACAACAGCATCTGGTGGGTCTGGTCAGAACCGTGCGCTTGCAATCCAAGAATGCCAGTCAGTTGCGACAGGTATTGCTGAGCTGCCAGCCCAATGAAGTACTGCTCATCGACGCCAGATATGACTTGCAACGGGCATGCTGGGGAGAGCAGAGAAGTGTCGCCGCGATTCATTGCGGTTTGGCTGGTGTGGTGGTGTTGGGCGCGGTCACTGACCGACAGGCATTAATGCAGCTCAAATTGCCGGTTTTCGCTCAATCCGTGAGTTGTCTCACCACACGAAATGAAGGAGAAAGTCTGGTCGAAATGGATATCGGCATCGAGCTCAATCAGTTTACGGTGCAATCCGGTGACTTGCTGATTGGTGATGCAGATGGAGTTTTTATCTTAAAACCAGACATGGCGGCAGCCTATCTGGAACAGTTCCAGCAGCTGGAGCAGGCAGAAAAAGACCGGAAAAACAATTTTTTTAAACAAGAGAGGAAAGAAGATTATTATTTTTAATAAAAATCATTCTCATTAAAAATTAAATTTAGTATGATGGCGTGCCTTTTGGATATTTTTTGAGTGATAGAAGGGCTCTGGAGAAAAGAGAAAATGAAAGTCAATAATGAGTTTAGGGCAAAACAAGTACTGTTTAAAATGACACCATGTTGCCTTGCTGTTCTGGCCATGTTTGCACAGCATGCCCATGCTGAAACTGCTGTATCGGGGGATATTGCAGTAAGCGCAGCGCCCACACAGAAGCCTGTTGCACAATTAGAAAAGATTGTCGTCACAGCAACACGTACACCAAAAAATATTGCAGAAATTGCCGGTACGGTTCAGACCATTGACCGTCAGCAGATTACGCAACAGGCAACCGCTGGGCGTAAGGTTGCCGATGTTTTGGCACAGTTGGTACCGTCTTTGGCACCCAGCAGCGGGACCACCAGTAATTATGGTCAAACCATGCGTGGCCGCAATGTACTGGTCATGATTGATGGGGTATCACAGACTGGTTCACGTGATGTCTCTCGTCAGTTGAACAGTATTAGTCCAAGCATGATTGAGCGGATTGAAGTAATCTCTGGTGCAACCAGTATCTATGGTTCTGGCGCAACGGGCGGCATTATCAATATTATTACCAAACGTGCAGATACTTCAAAGCCACTCAGCTTTGAAAGTAAAGTGGGCATTACCTCTTCAGATACTTTCCGTGGGGATGGATTGGCGTATGAAGTTGGACAATCGGTGTCGTTTAAACAGGGCAATGTTGATGGTTTTCTCGGGGCAAACTTTACCAGTCGTGGTTCTCAGTTTGATGGCGATGGTGACCGCATTTCTCTGAGTCCTTGGCAAGGCAGTACCATGGACAGCGATACGATTGATGTCAACGGACGTTTGAATGTTAATCTGACCGATCAGCAAAGCCTGAGCTTTGGTGCACAATATTATAAAGATAAGCAAGATACAGATTACGGCCCGGACTATTCATATTTGCCGACCACGGGCACAAGTAATGATATGGGAACACCAAGCTATAAAGCTATTAAAGGTTTAAAGCTGAGTAAACCGCTATTTACTGAACGCTATGCAGTAAATTCACAATATCAGAATCAAGATTTCCTAGGTCAGGTATTGAATGTGGAAGCCTACTATCGAAATGAAAAATCAAGATTTTTCCCTTATGGTTTAACCACTAAAACAGTTAAGACGGTAAACCAGTCGCAATCTGAAATCGAAGTTGCAGGCCTGCGTTCGACCATGCAATCAGACTTTAATATTGCCGATCGAGCGCTGAAATTAACCTATGGCCTTGATTATGACTGGGAAAAAGACAAGCAATATATTGATATTCTGGCAACCGAATATCCTTATTTAGTCTATACCCCAACAGGTCAGCGTAAAGGTTATGGGCCAAACACCGAGATCCAGAATATTGGTGCTTTTGCCCAAGGTGACTATGCTATTAATGATCAGTTGAATATTCAGGCCGGCGTTCGCTATCAATATATTCAAGCAGATACTGACGCATATATTCCAAGCCGTGAGTCGAATATGGTACCAGCAGGTTCGACCCATGATGATAAACCGCTATTTAATTTAGGTGCGGTGTATAAACTGAATGATGCACAGCAAGTCTATGCAAACTTCTCACAAGGTTTTAGCTTCCCGGATGTGCAGCGCATGCTGCGTGATGTGTCGACTTTTACGGTTTCAACTTCGAACTTGCAACCCATTACGGTAAACAGTTATGAGTTGGGCTGGCGTTTAAATCAGGATGATGGTTTAAATCTGGGTTTAACAGGTTTCTATAATAGCTCTGATAAAACTGTTCAGTTTAATAACCGGGCAGCTAAAATTGTCGATACGGACCAGCGTGTTTATGGAGCGGAGGCCACTGTAAGTTATCCATTCATGGATAATTACAAAGTGGGCGGAACACTGGGCTATACCCGTGGTCAATATAAAGATGCTGCAAACCAGTGGCATGAACTTAATTCTTTTGCAGTCGCGCCAGTAAAAGGGACTTTATTTGCTGAATGGGACAACGATGAAGGCTATGGTCTTCGAGTACAGATGCAGGCAATTAAAGGGACTAATAAAGCCTATAATGATGATCGTGACTTAGCTGCGCGTGCCAATGCCAGTCAAGACGATGCATTTAAAGCAGCTGTGAAGGCCGATGCCAATACCGCGGCAAAAATTAAGGGCTACGCCACTATGGATGTATTGGGACATGTGCCTGCCGGAAAAGGTCGTGTAGATTTTGGGGTATATAATGTGTGGGGTCTGCAATACGAGACAGTATTTGCTCAGCAGGCAGCGGTTTCAAACGGGAATCCATTATTGGCGATCCCAGCGGAAGGCCGGACCTATGGTTTAAGTTATACCATCAGCTATTAGTTGGAACATCGGAAGAAATATCTGTGCATATGCAGATATTTCTTCATTTTATTTTGGCTTTTACAGATCAAGGCAATACCGATGCGCCGTACAGAACAACAAGAACCTTTTAACTTAACTTATCGCAGCGTTTTTTTCATCTGCCTGGCTGCCTATTGTTATAGTTCCTGGCTTAGTCTGGTTTTAACGGATTGGCTTCCTTTTGCCAAAGCTGAAAATGTCTATTTTGCAGTTTTTCTCAGTTTCATCTTTTTTATCTTTTACGTGATATTGACCAGTGCAATCGTGTCTAGACGCTGGTTCTGGATCATCAATAGCTCAGGCATATTATTACTGGCAAGCTACTGGCTCATGCGCAAGTGGGGAATCGGTTAAGATGAATTTTCGTCAAATACAGGCCATTCTGCATCGCTGGTTTGGCATTATGGTGTTATGGGTCATCTTTTTTATTTTCTTAACCGGGTCGATTGCCTATTTTCGTACAGAAATTAATGTATGGGCACAACCTGAGGCGCTCAGCCAGATTCAGAGTCTACCGACTCCCCAGACTTCGGCACAAACGGCGTTTAATTATCTCAACCAGCACGCTGCTGATGCAAAAAGATGGCGTGTGATGGTTGCCAGTGAACGTATGCCGGTCAATCTGCTTCAATGGCAGGACCAGACAGGCAAACACCAACAGCTCCAAAATCCCGTGACAGGAGAGTTACTCCATCCCGTACGCCAGAGCTTGGCGGGCGATTTCTTTTTTAAATTGCATTACACCTTATATCCTCTGCCGAGCAAGATCGGCAGTTTCATCGTGGCCATTGTCGCCTTGATCTTATTAATCAGTTTGATTACGGGGGTGATCACGCATAAAAAGATCATTAAAGAATTTTTTGTGTTTCGTGCCTTCAAAGGTCAGCGTTCCTTACTTGATCTGCATCATATAACGGGAGTGATTACATTTCCTTTTTATCTGGTGATGGCATTTACCGGGCTACTGATTTTATTTTATCTGGTGTTGCCGTGGGGGCTATCCAAACACTATGCGCAAGACGGTATACCCCAGTTCTATAATGAGATGCAGTTTGTAAAAATGGCAAAGCCACAACCATCCTCGTCTCAGCACAACATGCAGCCATTTGAACGCTTTATTCAACAATTGCCCGCGCAGGCACAAACAGGTGCAATACTCGATAAATTTGAAGTACAGAAACCGAATACGCCAGAGGCGATGATCACCTTTGATTATAATTATAAAAATATTATTACCCTAAATACCCCACAATATATTTTTGCAGCCCATACTGCCGAACCACTGGCTCAACCCCGAAACTTATCTGCCATTGCTCAACTGGCTTCATCTTCTTACGGAATTCATCTGGGTTATTTCGCCTCGTACTGGATGCGTTTGATCCTGTCAGTGATGGGGATTATGGGATGTGTAATGTTGGCTGCAGGTGCCTTGCTATGGCAGAAAAAACGCATGAAAGAAGTGCATGCTTTTAGCTATAAGCTGGTCCAGCATCTCAACTTTTTTACTTTCCTTGGGCTACCGCTGGCCTGTGCCAGTTATCTATTGGCAGGAAGACTGTTACCTGTAGCATTTGAACCGCGGGGGAGTTATGAAGTCTCTGCCTTTTATCTCACCTGGCTGTTGAGCTTGCTTATCAGTCTGTTGCTGCGTACCCGAACGGCTATGTTACTGGTATTGGCAATGACAGCGGCGGTTCTCTTCTTGATTCCTCTCAGTAGTTTTGTGATGGTACCAGAGGCTGCTTTATGGCAGAGTCTCAGCCATTCGCGTTGGTCACTGGCTGGGGGAGATTTGGTGCTGCTCGTGATGGGTGGACTTTATCTCGGTGCAATTCATTTTTATCTGTCCAGATTTAAACCTGCAGGAGCCTCAACATGAGTTTTGCAGCACTTTGCTGGGCCTTGGTTGCTTTTATACAAGGCTGCATGCTGAGTCAGTATGGACAGAAGCAACTGCAATATGTCTGGTTGAATGCAAGCAGGAGAAAGTTGTTAGTTTTTTCTGCCATTATTTTTCTAGCATGCTCTTTGGGACTGAACTGTTGGTCTGAAGGCAGCTCGGTTGGGCCACTCAGCTGGGTATTTGTGATCTTACCCGCGGCCTTCTTTTTACAGGTGCTGGTTTTTTATCTGTTTAGAAAACACTTTGTACAGATCTGGTGCTGTGCAATGCTGGCTGCGCTTGTTTTTAGCTTAACTGGCAATTAAAGGTGTGGCGTATTCAATGGCTGAGGGCTATTTAACGATTTTTTCTCGGATTCAGTTCATTAACAAAAAATGAGAAAAACAACGGTTGCTGTCTTAATAAAATTGATTATCATTATCATCTAATATTAAAGGCAAGGAATATCTGCATGCTTACATTGTCACAAAAACTTCCTGATTATTTTGAGTATTATGAAGACGGGACACAATATTACTTACGCCAGGTTCAATATCCGCAGGATATTCCTTTATTGCACCAATGGATGCATGAACCCCATGTGATTCCACAGTGGCAACTGAACAAGACTGAACTTGAGCTGCAGGTCTATTTTGACAAAATGCTGGCCGACGACCATCAACGCTTATTGATTGTCGGCGTCGATGGGAAGGATGTGGGTTATACCGAAATTTATGAAGGGAAGCGTGATCGTTTAGGCCGTTACTATGAAGGTGATGATAATGATCTGGGCTGGCATTTACTGTTCGGCGATAAGTCGGTTTTTGGTAAAGGCTTTTTAAGACCAACCATCCGTCTATTGAGTTTCTATATTTTTGAAAATTCGCCTGCACGCAAGATTGTAGGGGAGCCAGACCACACGGTAAAACCTTATGCAGCGGTTGTTGCTGATCTTTGTTATGAAAGTCAGCGTCTCATCCCGATGCCTGAAAAAACAGCCATGCTCTATTACTGTTTTAGAGAAACGTTTTACGACAAGTTTGGCGAGTATTATACCGCATCACAACAACAGCATAGCCTGCAGCAGTCTCAAGATTTAAGCCTGACTTAAACTGAATTTAAGCGTTAAATTGAAAATAAGCCTCAACGGAAGTTGAGGTTTTTTTATGTGGAAAACATCATTTTAAAAATAAACAATATATTGATATGTAAAATTAAAAAGTATTTTTGATGAATAAAACAACATATTGTTATTTGCTGAATTTACGAATATCATAACTAAATTACGAATAAAGTAATAATGGATTGAAAAATTATAGTTAAAGCAACATGGAGAAGGAATCACCATGAAAGAAGTTGCATTAAATGATTTGATTGACCAGCAAGGTGTCGGACCTTATCAAAAATTTATTCTATTTACCTGCTTATTGTTGATGATCATGGATGGCTATGACATTCAGGCCATGGCCTATGCCGCGCCGATGATTATCGAGGCATGGGGTGTCGAAAAAACCATGTTGGGTGTGGTGTTTAGTGCCAGTTTGTTTGGATTGTTTGTAGGTTCATTTATTTTAAGTTCACTGTCGGACCGTTATGGCCGCCGTCCGATCTTGTTGATCTCAACGTTAGTATTCTCTGTACTGATGTTATGGACACCCCATGTTGCCAATATTGAACAGCTTGCGGTCATACGTTTTATTACGGGCATTTTCTTGGGCGGCATCATGCCGAATGCCATGGCCTATAGCTCTGAAATTGTGCCCAATAAATATCGTATTTTGACCATGATGGTGATTTCCTGTGGTTATACAGTCGGTGCCATGCTGGGAGGAGGGATTTCTGCTTTACTTACGCCCATAGGCGGATGGCAGGCCATTTTTTATTTTGGCGGTATTATTCCGTTGGTCATCTTCTTTATCATGCTGTTTAAATTACCAGAATCATTATATTTCTTAAGCGAAAATAAAAAGAATGAGCAAACGATTCTATTCTGGCTGAAGAAGTTTTATCCGGCATTGGTACTCAACACAGCAACTCAAATAATTGGCAATAGCGGCCCTAAAATCAAAAAATCACCATTAGAGTTATTTAAAAATAAGCGTGCTTTTTTTACCTACTCGATCTGGGTGATCAGTATCTTGAATATGATCAGTCTGTATTTCCTTGCCAACTGGTTACCGACCTTATCCAAAGAGTCAGGACTCTCCTTGAACCATGCCCTGATGATTGGTTCAACCTTGCAACTGGGCGGGACCATTGGCAGTATTGTGATGGGCTTAAAAATTGACAAGATCGGTTTTTATAAGGTTTTAGTTCCAGCCTTTCTGGTCGCCGCTGTCAGTGTGGCCTTGATTGGTTATTCGGTTACTCATATTGCCTTACTCTATGTGGTTATTTTCATTGCTGGTTTTGCCATTGTCGGCGGACAACCTGCCATTAATGCCTTGTCTGCCAGCTATTATCCAGTTTCATTACGCACTACAGGTGTGGGCTGGAGTATTGGCATTGCCCGTTTAGGTTCAGTGATCGGGCCTTTATTCGGTGGATATCTGGCTAAATCACTGATCATCACTCATTTATTTGTGATTGCAGCCGTTCCATCTGTCTGTGTGATTATGATGTTACTGGTTCAAGCCAAATATCGGGTAGAGGTCTGAATTTTGAGGCCGCCTTGTGCGACTTTTTGTTTCCCAACTGAATCCGGTTATTTGGAGCAGGGTTAAATCTTTATCACTCATAAGCAATATTCAACGTTCTGTAGCTCATGGTTGAGTGGTGATTGTTTTGGTGGAAGTCATCTTATAAAACAAGGTGAATAAAAAACGATCACTATTTTGTAGTGGATGCAAGTAATCTTTACAAATTTAGTCAACAATACGCTGAAAAAAATAACTTTAGGTTGATTTTTGATCAAATTTATTTCATTTGTTTACCATCGCTAATTTGTCATGTTTTTTTGGTTAACCTAAGGAACGCAAGAACAAAACAAAGGAGTAAAGATGCTGATTTTTCACGATTATCCTGTTCAGGGAGCACTTTTTGATATGGATGGCACAATGTTTGATACTGAGCGATTACGCTTTCAGACATTGAAACAGGCCTCTCAAGAGCTCATTGGACAGGAATTTTCCGATGAATATTTAATGCAGTGTCTTGGACTCAGTGCACAAACAGCCGAACAGCTTGCCCAGCGCTTTTATGGTGAAGATGTTCCATATAAAGCCATCCGAAAACGAGCAGATGAACTTGAACTGGAATCGGTTCGTCATAACGGTGTACCTATTAAGAAAGGTCTGATTCAGGTACTGGAACGACTACGCAAATCTGGCCTGCGTATGGCTGTAGCGACATCCAGTCGCCGGGCAATTGCCGAAGAATACCTGATCAATGCCAATGTCTATAAATTTTTTGATCTGCTGGTCTGTGGTGATGAAGTCGAAAAAGGCAAACCGCATCCTGAAATTTTTATCAAAGCCGCACAAAAATTAAATTTGCAACCGCAACAATGTTTGATGTTCGAGGATTCGGAAAACGGGATCTGTTCAGCCTGTGATGCGGGCGGCATCACCATTTTATTTAAAGACATCAAAGAACCGAATGACAGCATGCTGGCCAAGGCAAATTTCTATTATCAGGATATGTATGAATGTCTGAATGCGCTGGACCAGTATATTCCTGAAATGGGCATGCCGCAGTTGCAAGAACCATTTCCGCAAAGTATCAATCAACTCACTGTCGGGATTCATGGTTTTGGCGCCATTGGTGGCGGATATATCGCACAGGTATTGTCACATTGGGATGGGTTTACCCGACCCCAGCGTATTCTCGCTTCGACCAGAAACCGGCTATATCTGGAATCGGTCAACAGCTTTGGCAGTTACAGTATTCGTTATGGACAATCCTCTTATGATGAACGGATTGAAAACCTCACGGTGATTGATGCTGACAATGAACAGCACATGCTGGAGATGTATATGCATTCCAGCCTGATCGCGCTGTGTTTGCCTGAACAGGCTATTGCATCCGAAGCCAGAACAATTGCGAGGGGGTTATTGGCACGCTTCATGTCGCAGGATACGCAGCAGCATGAGCCGATTACCTTTTTGATTATTCTGAATAAAGTCTGTGCAAAATATCTGGTCCTGAAAAATATCCGTGAAGCCTTACTTGAAATTACCGATGAGGATATAGCAGAGCACATCCTTAGTGAGCATTACTTTTGCGATACCGTGGTCAACCGAATGGTTGCCAAGCTTTCCGACCAAGCCCTGTATCGTCAGCTGAATATCAAGCATCGTTTATTCAAACAATACCAATCTGACCTGAATGAAGAAGCCATCGAGCTTTCAGATGAAACCGCATTGACCGAGAAACAGGAACAGCAAATGACTGACTGTTTATCGGATATGCGTGGACAGTTTCAGGCGGGGCAGTTTTTGCAGAATATGGATCTGATCCTATTCCATAGCGAAACCGATATGCCGATTTATGTGGAAAACCGTAGTCCGATCTTGAGTAAAATGCGGCAAATGATTCTGGTAGAGCAAATTTCTGATATCCAGATCATTAAAAACCGCTTATGGAACGGTTGCCATGCCATGACCGCCTGGTATGCCAGCATGCATGGCCATGACATGATCGGGATTGCACTGGCCGATGCCAAGATCAAAAAATATGTAGAACAGCTGGTTGAGGAAGTCAAACTCGGTTTAGCCAATATTGTGCCCAATCAGGCCAAAGAGCTGGACCGGATGGCGGAAAGCTTTCTGCATTCATGTCGCTCAGCCTATAAAGATACCTGTGAACGGGTGGCACGCGATCCGCTTAGAAAACTAAGCTTTAATGAGCGCGTATTCGGTAGTCTGGAAAATCATATTCAGCAGCAATTGCCTTATCAAAAGATTGTGCAAGGTGCAATCTATGGATATGTCTATGCCTTAAAACAGCTAGAAATTGAGGAGCTGGAGATTGTGCAGCATATTCGTAAAAATATTGAAATGATGGATATAAATACCAGTCAAAAGAAAGCAGTATTAGATATGCTGTATCAAGGTATTCAGGCAGAATTGCATGACGATACCTTTCGCTATGATCTGAATGAAAACCAAGCCAAGTCTGCGCTGGTTTAGCATTGCAATCCATAGACATGGACAAGCCAAGATCGTGAGCCCTAACACAGCTTTAAACCTATAAAGTTGTGTTAGCTTTACGGCACTAGCTTTGTCAAGTTGAACGTTGGGCCAGATCATTCAACTGACCGCGTATGCAGATATGCTTGATTGACGTTATTCCTAATAAAAAACTTGGACAATATTGAAAGAGATGCACAAATATTCCATTTTTTCCTATGCTTATGTTTTAATCCTAAACTCTATATTCTTGACTGCATATTGTTGTGTTATTGCAATCCGCTACCCAAATGTGTCCGACCATAGTTCGGGATTATCCTGAATGGCATCTGGGACGTTCAGACTATGCACTTTGGTATATTGAAGTTGATCAGCCTGAGCTGATTCAATATTTAGATGAAATTCAAACCCGGTTTTCAGACCTGCTTCTGCCGAAACAACAACGCCAATATCATATTACCTTATTCGTCTGCGGTTTCTTGCAGCCTGCTGTTAAACAATACGATGACGATTTTCAGATACAACAATTACAACAGCAGATTAAACTGCTTGAAGCATTACAGCTCACAGCTTTTCAGCTGGAAATCGCACAGATCGATAGCTTTAGCAGTGCTTTGTTCTTACAGATCCAAGATCAGCAGGGCGTACTGGCCCAAATTCGCCAACAATTTGCTCAAGTCTCCGCAGAGATTGCAGCACTTGAATATTGTCCGCATATCACTTTAGGTTTGTATCGTGAAGCATGGTCGGGTGATATCGTATTGCAGCGGATACAACAACTTCCACTCAAAAGCATTAAGATTCAGGTCAAAAAAATGACTTTCGGCTATTATAAGGCACAGATTTTACAAGGATTACTGTATCCTTATCAGCAAATTGAACTAGGTTAGATATGTTGCAACTGATTTTAGGTGGGGCACGTTCAGGTAAAAGTCGTTTGGCAGAACAAATCGCCAAGGATTCGGGGTTATCCGTCATTTATATGGCGACGGCGCAAGCCTTAGACGAAGAAATGCAGCAGCGGATTGCCCATCATCAACAACAACGTCCAGCTCATTGGCAAGTGCTTGAAGAACCGATTTATCTTGCCGACCGGCTTTTGCAATTGGACCAGCCCAATCAACTGATTCTGGTGGATTGTCTGACTTTATGGTTGAGCAATCTGTTGTTGGCTGAAGACCCAGCCTTACAGCAACAACAGGTGCAAAAATTGTTCGAGGTTTTACCGCAACTCCACTCGCAAATTATTCTGGTCAGTAATGAAACCGGGCTTGGAGTGGTACCGATGGGGGAAATCAGCCGCCGTTTTGTCGATGAAGCAGGGCGTCTGCATCAGACTCTGGGTCAACTCGCCCACAAAGTCATGTTCTGTGTCGCAGGCTTTCCAATGATTTTAAAAGATGAGAAATAACATGACTGAACAAGTGCAATGGTTTTTAGCAGCAGTACTGCAGCCCGACCTAGAGGCGAAATTACAGGCTGAACAACGTCAACTGCAATTGACCAAACCTACAGGGGCGCTAGGACTGCTTGAGCAGCTCGCCATTCAACTGGCAGGCTTACAGGGCACAGTACATCCACAGATTCAACAGCCTTGGATTACAATTTTTGCAGGCGATCATGGGGTGGTTGCAGAAAATATTTCGGCTTATCCGCAAGCGGTAACCCGTCAGATGCTTCAGAATTTTGCTTCAGGCGGTGCAGCCATCAGTGTCATTGCCAAACATCATCATGCACATTTACAGGTGGTGGATTGTGGTACGGTGGGTGAAGCCTATGAGTATGCCGGTGTTGAGCGGCATTGTATTCGTGCAGGCACTGCCAATTTTGCCCAGCAGACTGCAATGACGGAACAGGAATGCTTAGCAGCCTTGCAACTGGGTAAAGACAGCGTTGACCGCGCCAAAGCTCAAGCTGCCGATATTTTTATTGCAGGTGAAATGGGGATTGGAAATACCTGTTCAGCTTCAGCACTGGCGTGTTTATTGTTGAATGAAGATGCTGCCCAACTCACGGGAGTGGGTACAGGCATTACGAATCAACAGCTGCAACATAAAATCTCGGTCATTGATCAAGCAGTGAAGCGGCATCAAGTAAATGTTACCGGCGATGCTTTAAAAATCTTGGCTGCAGTTGGTGGTCTGGAAATTGCTGCAATGACGGGGGCTTATATCCGTTGTGCACAACTTGGTTTGCCAATCGTGGTGGATGGTTTTATCAGCTCGGTTGCCGCTTTATGCGCGGTACGCATCCAACCGCAAAGTCGAGCATGGATGTTGTTTGGACATCAATCGGCTGAATATGGTCATCAGCGTGTGCTAAAAGCCTTAGAAGCTCAGCCTATTTTAAATATGAATTTGCGTCTTGGCGAAGGTAGCGGTGCAGGAGCTGCATTGTCGATGCTGCAGCTGGCTTGCGTGTTGCATAACCAAATGGCGACCTTTGCTGAAGCTGCTGTGACCGGTGATAAAGTTGCACCTTGATTTATTGAGGCATGGTGAAACCACACTGAGCCATACCTTGCGTGGGCATCTCGATGATGCCTTGACCGAACATGGTTGGTTGCAAATGCAATCCACCATTCAGCAGTATCTCGATGCTCAGGTACACTGGGATGTAATTATCAGCTCGCCCTTGCAACGCTGCCAAAACTTTGCGGCAGCATTCGCCAAACAACTCGAATTGCCTTTATTACTCAATGCTGAAATCAAGGAAATGTATTTTGGTGATTGGGAAGGCGTTTCTACCCAAACTATTTATGAAAATGAGCCTGAGTTATTGGCAAATTTCTGGCAATTTCCAACACAATATCATGCACCGAATGGAGAGTCGTTGCATCAATTCCAGCAACGTGCCCTGCATGGTTTTAATGAAATTTATGTTCAAATGCAGCAACACAACTGGAACAAGGCATTGATTGTGACACATGGCGGGGGGATTAAGTTGCTGACTTGTCTGGCCCGTCAGCAAAAGCTGGATGATCTATTAACCATGCCCGCAGAGTTAGGCAAATTGTATGCTTTAAATCTAACTCAGGTTGATGCTCAACTTCATTTTTCTGAACGGACAGCAACTTAGTAGTCATAAAATCTTATTTTATTTCCAGTATTTGCTTGGTTGATGTAATCGAACTGTCATTGCCACTGCCTATGATACAGGACAATTTCTTGAGCAATAAATCGATCATCCATGAAGATATTATTAAAAAGCAGTATGTTATGTGCGAGTATTTTATTGGCAGCCTGCAATAACGATGACCAGCAACACCACCTGACATCCCCTGAAACCAGTACCCCATCAAAATATTATCAAACTAAAACCCCTTATCAGCCTCAGCAAGACCTAAACAAATACGAAGCGACTCCACCAGGCTTTCAGCCGGTATTTACAGAACTGGTGGCTCGTCATGGCTCACGCGGTTTATCCAGCATGAAATATGATTTAGCGCTCTATAACCTGTGGAAACAGGCTAAAGCTGAACAGGCACTCACACCTTTGGGCGAAAAGCTGGGCGCAGATTTAGAAAGCATGATGAAAGCCAATATTCTGCTGGGTTATGGGGTAGAGGGCATTCGTCAGTTTGGCTATGGTAACGAATCCATGACCGGTATTCAGGAGCATCGTGGAATTGCAGATCGCTTATTAAAACGCTTACCCGATCTATTTAAAGCTGCCTCGACCCAACCAGCTTCAATTTTAGTGCAAAGTTCAGGCGTAGACCGTGCGGTGGACAGTGCAAAGTTCTTTACTGCTGAACTGATTCAACAGCAACCACAATTAAAGACCCACATCACCCCAATTTCATACACCAGTTTAGCCAGTAGTAGTGTGCCATCGATTGAAGATGGTGGGGTGGATCGTTTTAAGCTTTATTTTCATAGTTTGAACAAAGATCAAGATTTAGCACAGCCTTTATTAGCACAACAACAGGCCATTTACGATGCCAGTCAGGCGTATCAGCATTTTGAAGAAGAGGATACAGATCTGGCCAATAAGCTGGATGAACTTGCGAAAAATAGTCGTGCTGAACAAGTGGCAAAGAGCGTATTGAATCCACTGTTCAAAGCAGAATTTATTCAAAAACTGGGAAGCACTGGCTATGTGTTTAGTAATACCGGTTCATATAGCGTCATTTCACCTAAAGGTGAAACCATCACTGAAAAAGGCAAGGGCAAAAATAGTATTGCCAGTGCGGTGGATGCTGCAGCCTATGTCTATGAGTTATATTCAATCTCAGGTGGTATGAAAACCGAATTGAAAGGTGTAGATTTTGATCGGTATATGCCTGTAGATGCAGCAAAATTTTATGCTGAATTTAACGATGCCAATGATTTTTATAGTAAAGGGCCAAGTTTTACCGAGTCGAACAACGTCACCAGTGCAATTGCGCAAGGTCTAAAGCAGGACTTATTTAAACAGGTTGATGCGATTGTAGATCAGCAGCAAGCACATCGTGCGGTATTACGTTTTGCTCATGCCGAAATCATCATTCCATTGGCGACCAGTTTAGAGTTGCTCGATATGATGCAGCCTTTACCTTTACGTCAAACGTATAGTTACACCGGCAGCGCTTGGCGAGGTGAGGTGGTGTCACCCATGGCAGCGAATTTACAATGGGATATCTATCAAAACAAGCAAGGTACCATCTTGGTGAAAATGTTCTATAACGAGAAAGAAACCTTGTTTAAGCCAAGTTGTAACTACGCACGTTATAGCACGAACAGTTTTTATTATGACTATTTGAAGCTTAAACAATGTTATCAAATTCAATAAACTAAGATATTCAGCCTTTTCATTTGGGAATCGCTTGCTATTCCCAATTTTATTTCTTCATAATCCATGCATGAAAACCCGTTGTCATTGAGAGGTTGCATGACGCCTTTTTGGATTGCCTTGCAGTTTTTGGCTGTTTTACCCATTGAACTCAAAACGATGCCAAGCGCAAAGCAGAATGGTCAGGCCATGCTGTTTTATCCTTTAGTGGGTTTATTGCTTGGTTTCATTTTGTTTACATCTGCCATGTTATTGACAAAGCTTCCGATCATATTGAGTGCAGCCTTGATTTTAGTGTTATGGATTTGGCTGACTGGTGGATTACATCTGGATGGTTTAGCGGATACGGCAGATGCATGGGTCGGTGGATTTGGTGATCCTGAACGAACCTTGAATATCATGAAAGACCCTGCATGTGGCCCAATCGGGGTGCTGAGTTTAGTTGTGATCTGCTTGCTAAAATTTGTGGCCTTATACGTTTTGCTTGAACAACAGATAGCTGCCTTTTTAATTGTCTTGCCCATGCTTGGGCGCAGTGTGCCACTGTTTTTATTCCTTACTACGCCTTATGTACGTACTCAAGGCTTAGGGCGTTCTATGACAGATTTCATGCCAAAAAAGCGACTTTGGATGGTTTTTGTCATTACAATTGCATTACTTTGTATGTTTAAATGGCTTGGTTTAATTGCCTTGCTGGTTTTTTTAGTGATGCTCTTTTATATGCGATCATTATTTATTAAACGAATCGGCGGGATTACTGGGGATACTGTAGGCGCTGCAATTGAGCTGGCTGAAACAGGTGTGCTCCTCAGTGCTGTGATTGCTTCGTTCTATATCATTTAAAAAATTAATTGCCTGAGGTGGCGTGATCCTCCCTAAAAAAGAAGGATCACTTGAGTAATGTTAGCGTTTACGCAATTGAACTCGGAAACCAAGTACAGCGAGTAAGGCAACCAGTGCCGCAATCGTGCCCAAGATGATATCTCTCAGCGTTTTATCTATCGGCAACCATGTCCATTTATGCAAATAAGCAAAACTAAAGCCTTCTAAAGCATCTTGTTGTGTGACTTGAGCGGCAATCATGCCGCTGCTCGGTTCAATATACAGTCTGAGTTGATTCTCTAACTGAGTTTCAACCTTGATCACTGGTAGCCGTTTGTTGATAAACCCATATTCTCCAGCAAAACTTGTCACCCATGAGGCTTGTTGAACCTGTTGTGGTTGTAAAGCTAAATAGCTAGCAGCTAATTGTTTGCTTTGTTCGAGAATATCAAGCGCTTTACCATTACCTGCATCTGCAAACTCAATCGCAGGAGCTACTGTTTTAGTCGCGTGATGATCATGCACTTTGCTTGCCGCCGTCATGCTGCCTTGTAAAGGGCTTTGTCCAATGGCTTGAATCATCCATGCAGCACGAGTATGTGTCTGGCTAAAGGTGATTGGAACCAGATCCAGACGTTGAATGGGCTGCTGAGTGATCTGCTGCCAAACCTCAGTACTTAAATCGGCAGTATGGAACATAGGTTGAATATTTTTTATATCAGGCTTTTTTTGCCAGATATGATAGAAACCACTGAGCACCCAAAGAAGAATAAAGACACTTAAACTGATGCCTAAATAGCGATGTAGAAAGCGGATCGGTTTTTGCCCTAGACGGTGATTGCGGCGATTATGAATCTTAAAGAATAAGCCAATCCCCATAAAAATTATGCACAGTATGCCAATCAAGGCGATCTGCATGAGAATAGCTTGGCCCGTCCAGGCCTGATCACCCCAGGTCCAGGTATGACCTAAGCGGAATATTTTTGCCATCCACATCTTTTGATCATTAGACAGCGTGGCCAGTCGTGCTTGTGCAGGGTCTATATAGGCACGTAAACCGTTCTGAAAATCAACACGCCAAACCGGCAGTAAACGATTCACGCTCGGATAATCATCACTAAATCCAGTGATCAGCTGACTGGATACAATTTCCTGTTGAGAGAGCCCCGTGTACCAGCGTGCCAAACGCTCGGCATCGTGTTGTTCGGCATCAATCAGCAATTGGCCGGTCTGACTATCATAGTATTCCGCCATCTTTTGATTGGGCTGTAATATGCGATAGGCAATCTGCTGATTTTCTAATTCAATCACCTGTAAGGCTGAAAATTGTGTTATGTGATGTAGCTTCAGAACATCTGTTGCCGCTAAGGCCTGTGTTAAATCCAGTTGTTGGGGTGGAGGCATTCGTTTCACAGGCTGAGGTTGTGTTGCACTCATCATCGGATGCAACACACCTGTTAAAGACCAAAGTAAAACGAGAACGCCCAACACCATCCCAAAACTACGGTGCAATGACAGTAGTTTTTTCAGTTGTTTGGCATTCATTGCTTATTTCCCAAAATAGTAACGTAAACCTAATAAATAGGTGCGTGGTGCAGCCGGGGTATAACTGACCTGGTTATTACTAAATGAGGTATTTTCCGCATAATGCTGATCTGTGGCATTCAGGATTTGCCCATAGATTTCATAAGCATTTTTACGGTAGTTAGCACGTAGATTCAGCAAAGTATGGCCATCATACTTTTCCGTATTGGCATCGTTAATCCAGTAAGCGCCGACATAAACCGCTTCCGCAGAGAGTAATAGCGCAGGTATTGGTTTGATCTGGTATTCAAGCGTGCCAAATGTTTTCGGCGCACTTGGCATGGTGTTGCCGCTATAATCTAAAACACTCGAAGGTTGAAACTGCTGATACTCATGTTTGGCCACACTGCCTGAGAGTTTTAAGCGCTGATCATATAAATCACTGAGCTTCCAGGTTCCTCCAATTTCAATTCCTTGATGTAAGGTTTTACCAGTATTGCGTGGCTCGCGTGTGTTATCTGGCTTGGTATAGCTCATCACTTCATCTTCACCTTCTAAGCGATATAAGGTGATTTCACCATCTAAGCGATCATCCAGTAATTTAAAGCGCAGACCTGCATCGATATTATTAAATGTGGCTTCTTTCAGGTCCGGTGTCACCAGATTCGCCCCGTATAAACTGCTGACTTCGGGTGGTACAAAACCTTGTGACCAATTGCTATAAAGGTCAATCGCAGGCGTCAGGTTCCAGACAAAACCGAGTTGAGGACTGGCTTTATGAAAATCGCGTTTCTCATTCGGTGCGCCCGTGGTTTTTGACGGAGTTAATTTGTTTTCATAGTCATAACTGATCCAGTCATAGCGTGCACCACCGACGAGATTTAAAGTCGGTAACACTTGCCAATTGGCTTGTGCATAGACCGCCTGATTATTGACGTCTACATTAAAGTCACGTAAGCGCTGGCGTTGTTGATAACCGGTATAAACCAAGCTATTCGGGTCACGAAATACTTGGATATCATTGGTTCTGGCTTGGTTGGGAGAATGCTCAGCCATCGCCCCAACAATCAGTTTGACCTGATCCAATGTTGCCGAATGCTGGGCATTTAAACCATAGGACTGAAAGGCGTTATAGGTGGTTTGTCCGCTATAGGTACCCGTCGGTTTGCCATTTTTAACATCGGTACGGATGTTATAACTTGGATTCTGTTCGGTAGTATTGTCTCGATAATACAAGGTAACTTGGCTTTGTTGCTGATCATTCCATTGATGGTTAATTTGAGAAGAAAGCCGCGTGGCATCCACTTCACGATAGGTATAGGTTTGGTAGCTGTATCCTGGACGTTTGCGGTAATCATCCAGATTTAAGCTACCGGTCATATCCGCTTTTAAATGATTATAGCTGAAGATATTTTTGATTTGGGTGGCATCAGAGATGCGCCAGTCATGTCTGAGCGTCACACTCTGTTTATTGCTTTCAGCATGATCTTGCCAGCTATCACCACGATCACTGGCATAGGCTGAAACTCTTAAACCATGCTCGCCCCAGTCGCTATCAAAGGTATTGGATGCACCGATATCGACACGGCGATATCCTTCAGAACTGGCGCTGATACCAAGATCGGCCGTGGGCGTAGCACTTGGAGCCTTGGTCAGAAAATTAAGGGTTCCGCCAATCGCATTGCTGCCATATAAGCTACTGGCAGGGCCGCGTAAAATTTCGATGCTATCAATGCCCGCCAGATTCACTTCATATAAGGCATTGTGGTTAAACACACCCACGGGGCGAATTGAGACACCATCTTCTAGATATTGATAAACGGCTGCTGTAGTCATCGGTTGGCGAATGGACATCATATGCTGTTCATTGCCCAAGTCGTTCATTAACACACCTGGAGTTTGATTCAGCACCTGTCCAATAAAGGTTGCATGTTTATCTTCGATGTCCTTGCTGTTAATTTTACTAATCGCAGCAGGGGTATTATTAATCGATTCACCTTCACGACTTGCGGTGACCACAATGGTGGCTAAGGTTTTGGTCGTATCAGGCGGTGCAGTTTCAGCAAAAGCAGCGGAACTATAGCCAACAGACAGGCACGCAGCCGTTAATACAGACAAACGGAATTGAGTATTCATGTTGAACTCTATAAAAAGCAAGAACTAAGGACGTACCAACGTTATTTACGGGGCACGAAGTAAAATTTGCGATTTATAAAGCCAGTGGCGGGGCTTGTTTGATTGGAAAAATATAGAAGATGCGGGCGATGTGCAGATCTTCTGTCCAAGAATGGCACAGGCAGCGAACGCGACTGAACCAAGCCAGTAGAAATATAATAATGAATGCAATCAGCGGGACGATCGCAGCAGCATCGAGGCCATGGGAACATAAAGGACAATGCTTCATGATCTGGCTTGCAAGCGCAAAAACTTGCTGTGCATATTCACTCAGTTGGGCATGTTTGGCATGCTGGAGCTGCGATCCGTGATGCATGTCATGCATGCCGTGTTGATGATGACCGGAATGGGTTTGAGACATCAACGAGACATGTTGAATTTCAGTGACCTGGCAATGGCTTGGCATTGCATAAAGTGCAGGTACGACGCCTGTATGGACCATCGTTGGTAAGAAGATATGCCAGAGTAAACATAGCAAAGTCACCGCGCCAAAATAGGCACGCCACTTAAGCAAATGTTGACGAAAACTGGACTTCATATCAGCGATACGTCGTAGGAGAAATGTGGCAGCAGTATAATGAAAATAAGAGTTTAGTTCAAAACATATCCGTGTAGTTCAAAACAAAAAACAGGCTCATAAGAGCCTGTTTTACATCTATTTAAAGATTAACGATTAGGTAAAACATCTTTTAATGCTTCATGCATTTCGAGTAGGGCTTTTTCTGTAGTTTCCCAGTCAATACAGCCATCAGTCACTGATTTACCATATTCAAGGTCAGATAGGTTTTCAGGAATATCCTGACGACCACCTTTTAAGTGACTCTCCACCATGATCCCAACAATTGATTTATTGCCATCAAGGATTTGTTCCGTGATGTTTTTCAAAACCAAAGGTTGTAAGTACGGGTCTTTGTTTGAATTGGCATGGCTGGTATCAATCATGATCTTGTTGCTGACTTTGGCTTTTGCCAACGCTGCTTCAGCTTCTGCAACTGAAGTGGCATCATAGTTCGGCTTACCGTTACCACCACGTAATACCACGTGTGCGTACGGGTTGCCTTTGGTATTGATAATCGCAACCTGACCATTTTCATTCAGGCCCAAGAAGCTGTGACCATGTTTAACTGACTGCATCGCATTGGTTGCAACGGTTAAGCCGCCATCAGTACCATTTTTGAAGCCGACAGGAGATGAAAGACCAGAAGACATTTCACGGTGAGTCTGGCTTTCAGTGGTACGTGCGCCAATCGCAGACCATGAAATCAAGTCTTGATAATATTGTGGTGAGTTCGGATCAAGTGCTTCAGTGGCACATGGCAAACCTTTTTCATTCAAATCAATCAATAAGCCGCGACCAATATGCAAGCCTTTTTCAATATTGAAAGAGTCATTCATGTCAGGGTCATTGATTAAACCTTTCCAACCTACTGTGGTACGTGGTTTTTCAAAATAAACACGCATCACCAGATATAAAGTATCTTTTACTTTTTCGCTCAGGACTTTCAGGCGATCAGCATATTCATGTGCAGCTTTAGGATCGTGGATTGAGCATGGGCCAATCACGACAAACAAACGTTTGTCATTGCCATCTAAAATGTTGCGTACAGTTGCACGTCCTTGTAACACAGTTTGAGACGCAGCCTCAGATAATGGAAGATCAGCTTTCAATTCTGCTGGTGTAATCAGCGTTTGAATGCTTTTAATGTTTACATCATCGATATCGGGCTGAGAAACTGGATTTGACTGTAGAGTATTCATTGCTGTCACAAATTCAATCGAAAAAAGAGGTTATTTTGTCTGCGAATATAGCATGAAATGCCGACCGGTTAACTAGCAATAACGATAATTTATGCAGAAAGCAGCGGCATTTGTTCGCTTAAACAATTGTTGTTGAATGACTTGTCTGCTGTACAACGACAGCCTGATGCGTCTCAACTGGCTTCGGTTTGGCTTTTACTGGGTTCACAATAAAGTTCACACCCAAAGCAAATAAGGTAATCCCTAAAATTTTACGAATCAGTCTTTCTGGCATACGTGAGCTGATTAAAGTCCCGACAATAATGGCCGGGATAGAACCGACCAGTAACCACATCAACAAGCTAAAGTCGACATTCCCTGAAGACATATGGCTAAGACCTGCAACTGCTGTCAGTAATACCGCATGAACCACATCAGAACCAATGATACGGATCATGGGTAAATTCGGGAACATCAGGACCAATGCCATGATACCAAAGGCACCGGCACCCACGGATGACAGGGTAACAAAGATACCTAATACGATTCCCATAATGACAATGTAATGACGTTTGTGTTGCAAAGCATGTTGCTCGCTTTCCATATTCGCTTGCTCACGGTTACGGAAACGGTCAAACAGCTTTTCAATTTTTGCACGGAAAACAATTGAAATACCCGTCAACGTCAACATAAAGCCCAAGACCATGGTCAGCACAGCTTTATAATGCGTTGATTGGCTTAAGTAATGTTCGAGTACCCAAGACGTTGCAAATGATGCAGGAATACTGCCTAAGGCAAGCCAGAGGACAATAGGCCAGACAATATTCAGTTTTTTGGCATGAACAACTGAACCGCAGAATTTAGAGATTGAGGCATAAAGCAGATCGGTACCAATGGCAATATGAGGTTCGATCTTAAACAGACTGATCAGGATAGGGGTCATGAGTGAACCACCGCCGACACCTGTGATACCGACACAGAAGCCAACCAATACCCCAGCCATAATAAATTCTATAGGACCAAACATCGACAATATGCCTAAATATGCAAAAATCAGCATATCTTATGCTTTTTTGAGATAACTCGTTGTGATGAATAATGATTTGCTTATGCAAAAAAAAGCTAAAGGAAGCTAATTTTCTGGTTTTTAGCCCGTCTTTATGCTGATCAGCTTGCGTTCTGAACTGCGAGTGGTTTATTTTGAGAGTTATACACGGATTGTATGTTTGATCATTTCGCTTATGTCTATTTTCATTCGAAGTCTTATTTCATTGCTAATTACTATGGGTTTAATCACCAATAGCTATGCGATGGCCGTGTCTACAGTTACAGTGCGTCAACCTGTTGTCGCGCAAGTCATTGCAAATCATGCGGCAATGTCTGATTGTGGTATGTCGATCAAGAATAAGCGTGACCATGCGGACAGCGCAAAAATGGATACATCGCACTGTCAAAAAAGTCTATGCTGCGTGGCACTAAACGTTGAAGAAAAACATGCTGATCTTGGGCGAAGCATACAATTTGTTAGAACCGAAAATTCAGTTTACATGGAGCAGTTGAGCTTAGGTATTTACAGCCTACCTTATCGCCCTCCAAATCATGTCCTGTTTTTATAAATTCAAATTTCTTATTTTTATTTCAAGGACATGACCATGTTTAATATTAAAACCGTATTGCTTTCAACACTATTATTGGCCACGACTGTACCCGCCTTTGCTGCAACTGATTGCTGTAAAGAAAAACAGGCCACCACAAAAAAAGACTGTTGTGAAAAGATGAAATGTTGTGATGACAAAGACAAAACTGCTTCTCAGGAAGAGCATAGCCATCACGGGCATTAATTTCTAAGTAATAAAGCTATCCTTGGCAGAAGTCGAGGATAGCTGTTGAATCAACATCATTTTAGTTTTTAGTCGGTTTAAGCTCATTCACAGATAACACCAATAAAAAGGTCACTGGTGTGGCGAAGATCCACCAACTGATAAAGCCAATGGAACTGCCATAGGCAAAGCAGAGCAAACTACCTGCAGTCAAGAAGCAGGCATAAGCTAAAGTTTTCAACTGTGTTTTAAAGCGTATGAAAGCTTGTTGTTTGGCTTTGTTGATTTGCTTGGCACTACATTTATATAGCAACAACATCCCGATCAGGGTCAATATAAGGCTCAACTGAATCATGCATTGACCTCTTGTTGTTTCGCTAACTTGGTCTTGATTTTCTGGGCAGATTTGGCTTGAATCGGCTGAATATTCCTAAAAATAAACACCGCAAATAGGGCGCAGACCAGTAGGAACAAATCAATCCGTAGAAATAGCCAGTAACTTGGCCAATCCTTAATGAGCTGGTGATTGATTAGATAAATCAGGTTATAGATCGGTAAAAGCAAAGCCACTAATCCAAACATGAAAATCTGTGATTTCCATAAATATTGCTTTTGGGTGAATAAGGCGATGATAAAGCTTAATCCCCATACGCTAAAAAACGTATAAATTTCATAATTGGGTGAGGTATCGCTCACCTGTACAAAGCGATTGGCAAATAGATAGCCCAGCATTGCGGTTGGAAGACCGACAAAAGCTGCAATATTTAAGCGGTCCACCAGATAGTAGCCCAAATGGAATTGATCCGATTTATTTTGGATCTGACGTTTTAAGCTCCATAACAAGAGGCCAGACGCAATCATCAAACAACCTAAAATGCCTGAACAGAAGAAAGCCAAGCGTAATAACGGTTGTGCAAACGTCGCCATATGCAGGCCATAAACACCTGCATTTAAGGTCGCAACTGCACTTTCATTTCGGGTATTGGCCAATATCTTACCCTGTCCATCAAAGGTAATTTGTGCCTGATTCAAGGTAATCGAACGATCTTCCAATTGTTTAAAGGTAATGATGGCCTGGTCTGTATTTGGATTTTTGACCTCGATGGATGCTAAGGCTTGATCTCCCCATTGTTGTTTGACTTGTTCTAATAAAGTGCCAATGGGTAACATCTCCGCTTTTTGCGGTTCAGCTTGATGAGGCGTACTTTTTTCCGTGGTTCGAATCTCGGTAAAGTATTGAAAAGGATTGTCTGGATAAAGTTTCTGCATGCCCCACGGCAGATACAGATAAAAGAAAATCGCCAATCCGGTAAAGGTAATGGTCAGGAAAAAGGGCAGTGCCAGTACCGAACACACATTATGAAAGTCCAGCCAGGAACGCTGCGATTTAAAGGTTCTGAGGGTAAAGAAATCGGTAAAGATCTTTTTATGGGTAATGATGCCAGAGACCAAAGCGATCAGCATAATAAAGGCAGCAAGACAGGCAATCAGCCGTCCGGCCATAATAGGAACGCCATACAGTTGAAAATGGAAGTTATAGAAGAAATCGCCGCCTTGGGTTGCCGACAATTTTAACTCTTGCCCTGTATTGGCATCCAGACTACGGCTTTCATAAGTCCCACTGGCTTGTTGCCAGTACATTTTATTGACCGGTTCTTCGTGATTGGCCACCTTGAGATACCATGATTTGGCATCTCCCGCATGCGTTTGCAGATAATTGGCCGCTGTGGTGATGGCGGTATCCTGATTGACTTGAACCTGCGCCAGTTGCGGTTGCATCCACAAATTAATCTGGTGACGATAGTACGAACTAGTTCCCATTAAAAAAATAGCAAACAAAAGCCAGCCAAAAATCAGACCCGTCCACGCATGTAACCATGCCATTGATTGGCGAACACCTTTATTTTGCATTTTTAATTTAAACCCACAGATAAGCCAAACACGGCGCCGGTCAACACCAGACTGGTCAAGCTGAGTTTCCACAGTGAATGTGCGCAAAAACTCAGAATGATAAAGCCCAGATAAAACAGAATCGAAATAAATGCGGCTAGATAGATTGCTTCTGCCTTGTCTAATATGTGGCTAAATAATGAGCTGAGTCCGAGGTTTAAATACATCATGCACAGATAACCCCCTACAAAGCTCAGTACAAAGCGATAAAAAATGCTCAGTCGGTAGACAAGCGAAACAGATGCAGATTTAGCCATAACGGGTCTTGAAGCAAAAGGAGAGAGAAATAAATCACATATGGAAATGATTCTTGTTTATATTAAGTCTTCGTTCCATCTCAATCAATTCTTCATTCATCGTAAATCTAGATTGTGTTTTTAATAATAAATGTCATCTTAGATCAGAATTGATTTTCACCAATCATGAACAATTTGCATGGTTTGGGGTGATTCGATGTAAAATCATTCTGTTAGAATCTTTTAAACATTTCTGTGGGGCGTGGGTCTTGTTAAAGCAAAAACTAAAAATTGGTATCGTGGTGGGGGAAGTTTCTGGAGATACTCTAGGCGTGAAACTCATGCGCAGTTTTCGCGAACAAGGCATTGATGTTGAATTTGAAGGGATTGGCGGCCCACAAATGATTGCGGAAGGTTTCCATAGCTATTATCCCATGGAAATCCTGTCGGTCATGGGAATTGTGGAAGTTCTCAAAGACCTGAAAAAATTATTTGCTGTGCGTGATGGTCTGGTCGAACGCTGGACCGAGCATCCGGTTGATATATTTATTGGTATTGATGCGCCAGATTTTAATTTACGTTTGTCCAAAACCATTAAAGAAAAGAATTTACCGATAAAAACTGTGCAATATGTCAGTCCATCGGTATGGGCATGGCGGCAAGGCCGTGTACATGGCATTAAACGCAGTATTGATCTGGTCCTATGTTTATTTCCATTTGAAAAAACCTTTTATGAAAATTATGAGGTTGCCGCTGCATTCGTCGGGCATCCTTTGGCGAAACAATTACCGTTAAAAAATCCAATTGCAGAAGCCAAACATCAACTGGGATTATCGGCACATATTACTCACATTGCGTTATTACCGGGTAGCCGCCGTGGTGAAATTGAACGATTACTGCCGCTATTGACGGGTGCTGCAGAAATCCTGCATCGCAAGCATCCTGAGCTCGAGTTTTTAATTCCTGCAATTAATGATGCGCGCAAGCATCAGATTGAACAGGGCATTCAAAATCTGGATGCGAGCCTGAAAGCTAAAATTCATGTGCTGGAAAATAGCGATGCAGAATCCAAGATTGGCCGTATGGTCATGAATGCTAGTGATATCGTGGCATTGGCTTCTGGTACGGCAACACTTGAAGCAATGCTATTGCATCGTCCAATGGTGACTTTTTATAAGTTGAACTGGTTGACCTATATCATTGCCAAATTGCTGGTCAAAATTCCCTATTATTCTTTGCCCAACATTATTGCCGGCAAAAAAGTGATTGAGGAGCTGATTCAGGCCGACGCAACACCTCAGCATTTAGCCACTGAAATTGAACGTCTTATGGATCATGAAACGGCGCATATTCAGATGATGCAACATTTAAGCATGCATAAGCAGTTGATCTCGGGGAATACCGAGGATCCGGTACAGGCAATTTTGAATTGTTTAACAACTGGATAAACAAAAAAGGTGGCAATTAAGCCACCTTTTTATGATTCGGATTATGCGCGAAGAATCAGCTCATAGCCTGTGTACTTACGGATATTGATCACCCCAATATCCATTAATAAATACTGGCCTTTAATGCCTTGCAACACACCACGAATTTTAGGCGTTTTATCCAGATTCAGCGATTTAATCTTTTCAGGATAAGCTTCGACTGGATAAATGAATTCCTGCTGTTTTTCGTTCTCCAAAAACTCCAGATTTTCGTTAAATTCAAGATTCTGGTTAAACTCTTCACGAATGCTCTGAATCTTTGGTGCAAACTCTTCCAGAATCTGATCACGTTTTTCAATCAGGTTTAAGGGTTCAGCTTCACCCTTAAGAAGTTTACGCCAGTCGGTTTTATCTGCAATCTGGGTACCAAACAAGGTTTCCAGATGCCCTGACAGACGGCGCGATCCGACTTTTAAAATCGGTAGCGCCTGAGTTGCACCTTGATCCAGCCAGCGGGTCGGCATATTCACGATACGAGTGATGCCGATTTTCAAGGCGCTGGAATTGGCTAAATAGACAATATGCGGCTGGAAGCAAACGCTATGGGCAAACTCATCTTCACGGCAGGTGCCCAAGTGATAATGGCAGGGTTCTGGCTTCATAATGCACAGGTCGCATTCGGCCTTGGTTTTAAAACATTTAAAACAATGCCCTTGTGAATAAGACTTCGGTGTTTTTGCGCCGCACGAGGTACAAAAGATATTACCGGTCCATTCGATCTCGATTTCCTGTCCTAATACAAATGGCAGGTCAGTTTCTGTACGATCTAATATAAATTTATATTCAACATTTGCCTTGCTTGTTGATTGATCAGTTACACTATGCGTTTTGAGCGCTGCATGCATTTTATGACAAATGCCTTGTAGTTCCATGAATAAACTCTCATCTTTCTCAATCAAGGGTTGCAGTTATGGCTGAACAAAATGTCATCACTTCTATGCTAGACGATTTATCTCAAGAACAGCCCATTCATACTGCACTTTGTATCGGTCAGCAGATTGACCAAAATGCTTCAATTCAATGGCATTATTTTAACGTAACTGACTTTTTAAGTCTGCCATTTACGCAACGTTATGATTTAGGTTTTGTATTATTTGATACAGAAGAAATGCAAAATCTGACTGAAACGCAAAAAGCACAGCTGTTGGTGAAGTTACGTGATCTGATGGCAAAGCGAATCGTGGTGGTGAGCAAGCGTGAAGATGAAAAGCTGTTACGTTCGCTCGGGTTTACCCAACTGATTGATAAGACGACGCATGACAGTGACTTTGCACTGTGGCAGTTTAATATTTTGACTTATAAGCATGTGCCGGACTGGTTCAATTCCAAATTCTGGGCCAATCCGGAAAACTGGGATAAATTCCGCTGGTAAATGACCAAAGCCGAACTTTCAATCCGATTGATATTTCAGAGCAAAGATCAGCGGCAAAGCCTTGCAAAATTTAACAATTTATCTTTGTGCTGTATTTTCAAAGCAGCGTATGCTTTTGGGATAAATAATTCCAAAAGGAACGTTTAGGTTATGACAGATTTAACCAATATTGTTGAAATTTTAGCAAAGCAAGCTTTAGGCGGTGGTCAGCAACAGTCAGGTCAGGCTGGTGGTTTAGGTGGAATTTTAGGTTCGGTACTCGGTCAACTGGGTGGACAACAGCAGAATACGCAAAATCAGCAAGGGGGCCTAGGCGGTATCTTAGGTTCGGTGCTGGGTCAATTGGGCGGTACGTCAGGTTCAACCCAAAGCAATGCAACCGGTGGCGGTAGTACAGCGCAAACTTTATTGATTGCCGTGTTACCTCTGGTTTTAGCCTGGATTCAAAAACAAGGTGGCTTACAAGGTGCCTTGGATAAGCTGAAAAATGCCGGTTTAAGCAATCAGGTACAAAGCTGGGTCGATCCACAACAGCAAAATGCCGAAGATGTTCCTGCGCAGAATATTCAAAGCTTATTTGATGATCAGGATGTTGAGCAGGTTGCTCAGCAAACCCAAGCGCCTAAACAGGCTATTTACGGTGCGATCGCTTCGGTTTTGCCACAAGTGATTGATTCATTGACGCCTCAAGGCAGCAATACCAACCCTCAAGAAGCCAATCAGGATATTCAGCAAGTGCTGAATCTGGTCAGTGGTTTTTTAAAGAAATAATTCTTCCTTCAAAAAAGCCTGCTTAAACTAAGCAGGCTTTTTTCTGGCGAAAAGTTTATGAATTCAGCTTCTATATCCAGCCAAAAATGACTTAGTTTGAAATAAATGATGAATGACATTGCTGCTTTGAACTGTCAATTGCGAATGTGGGGTCATATACCGAGCTTGGTTCCGGGAACAGTTTGAGCAGTAAAGTATAAAGGAGTGCTGCAAGTACAATACTAATGGGTAGACTGAGATCCAGACCGTTGAATAAATTCCCCCAGATCCCAATAAACTGATCCGGTAAATGCACAAAGCATAAGCCAATCAGGGCACTTGGAATCCATGCAATGATGCCACGCC
Organism: Acinetobacter sp. 1000160; assembly: GCF_000588715.1. Taxonomy (NCBI): domain Bacteria; kingdom Pseudomonadati; phylum Pseudomonadota; class Gammaproteobacteria; order Moraxellales; family Moraxellaceae; genus Acinetobacter; species Acinetobacter sp. 1000160. Next base: position 310,677 of record NZ_JFWP02000001.1, read on the forward strand.
AGTTCCAGCCATGATGAAACCAATAGGCACCGCCTTTTATACCAGTTGCAAATACATGTAAATCATCATTTTTATAATACCCTCGACGCGATATAAATCCGATAATCATAATGATGATCCATGGACTGGTACACACCACAATCAGCGTGGCAAAAGTCATGACGCTTTGAGTCAGATTGGCTGCAAAGCGGCCTATAAAAATAAACAGGATCGAGAGCAAGCCAACACAGATGGTCGCTTTAACACGGCTAAGGGTTTTTGGAAAAATACTCGACATATCCAAACCTGTACCATAGAGCGCCGTGGTGCCTGTAGATAAACCGCCAATCAACGCAATCAGACATAAGGGGATAAAATACCAGGCCGGTGCAATCTGAATCAGCCCGCCAATGTAATTATTCTGCTGCATAAACATCGGTGCATGAGTTGCGACAATGGTGGCTGTCATAAGACCAAATAAAAAGGGAATAAGGGTTGCAAGCTGAGAAGCAAAAACTGCGACCATGATTTTGTATGAAGATGTATCTTTGGGGATATAACGGGACCAGCCACCTAAAAAAGTTCCAAAGGAAATAGGATTGCTGAATGCAATCAATGACGCCCCAATAAAGGCAGCCCAAAATCCAGCTTGTCCCAATTGGATTTTTCCTGCATAGGCTGAATCGAATTGTTGAGAAAAAGCAAAAATACCTAAAAAGAACAGTAGGCTTGAGGCAATCACCGCAATTCGGTTTACCAGTAGCATGAAACGGAAACCATAGATACAAATCACCAGTACCAGTAAGGCAAAGCCACTATATACCAGCGCGTAAAGCCAGTTGCTTTGAGAAGAATGATCCAATAAGCGTTGCGTGGCCCCAATCAGCGCGTCACCGGAGCTCCAGACCGATAGTGAAAAAAATGCAATCGCGGTAAGTAAGGACAGGAACGAACCGACAATTCTGCCGTGAACACCAAAATGGGCAGCTGAGGCTACGGCATTATTGGTTCCCGTACGCGCACCAAAAATTCCCATGGGTGCTAAAATACATGCGCCAAATACAACGCCACATAAAATTGCCAATAAACCTGCCTGAAATGAAAGACCCAGCATAATCGGGAAACTTCCTAACACACAGGTCGAGAAGGTATTGGCACCGCCAAAACTCAGGCGGAACAGGTCGAATGGTGTCGCCGTACGGGCATATGCGGGTATTTCTTCGATACCAAAACTTTCAATGTGTGTAACTGATTTAGAATTCTGTTTATGCATATTGTTTTTCCTGCTTTATCCAAAGAACTTCCCTGTTCCTAAAATTTATAATTTAGGCGGCATCTCTTGAAACCTGCCGTTCCTGAGTCGCTAAAGAGCTATGCATTTGCTTCTTCCTGAGATGTGTAATGCCACAAATACCAATCAGAGAAAGCAAGGATAAAAAACTAAATAAAAGCGCCAAGGGTAACCATTCACCTGCATAACGTTGTGCAAGCAACGTTCCAATTAAGGGTGTAGTGCCACTTGTGATCGCTGCAATCATTTGATAGGAAATGGAAATACCGGAATAGCGTACTTGTGCAGGAAAAGCTTCAGCCATAAAACCAGCCACAACGGAATAGAGGGAAGACAGCGCAATCACAGCCAGGGTAATGCCCAAAACGATCAAATAAATATTTTTAGTGCTGACCAGCATGAACATGGGATAAGGAACGGCGATACATAAGATGGCCGCCCAGAATAAAAAACGATGCGAACCAATTTTGCTGGCATACCATGCAGCCACTGGCATCGCAATAAATTCAAATACAGTTACCCAAAATAAGGCATCCAGAATGGTTGGGCGACTGATGCCTACATATTGGGTGACATAGGTCATCATAAAGGTATTGGTAAAAAAGAAACCCGCGGTGCCGATCGTGATTGAGAGCCCTGCAAAAAGTACCTGTGGCCAGTAATGTTTGAGTAACTCTTTAATCGGGAATTTTACAATTTCCTGTTTTTCCTGCATTTGTTTAAATTCTGGCGACTCTTCAACACCTAAACGTATTGCAAGGCCGATCAACATAAAGACGAAACTGAGCAGGAAGGGAATACGCCAGCCCCAAGTGAATAAGTCCTGTTCATCTAATGAAGTAATGGCCCGAAAAACTAGCAGACAAAGGATCAGGCCCGCTGGACTACCCATTTGAGCAAAAGAAGCAAAAAAGGTTTTCTTGTGTGCAGGTGCATGCTCACTGGCCATTAACACTGCGCCGCCCCATTCACCACCCACGGAAAGTCCTTGTAAAAAGCGCAACACAATTAATAGCACAGGTGCCCATATTCCAATATGGTGATAACTCGGTATGAGACCAATTCCTGTCGTGGCCAAACCCATTAACAGCATGGTAAATAGCAGCATCTTTTTACGGCCCACTTTGTCGCCCAAATGCCCGAAAATGACCGCGGCCACAGGTCGGGCAATAAACCCAACCGCAAAAGTGGCAAATGCAGCCAGCGTACCGGTTACCGGGTCAGTTTCAGGAAAAAACACCAGACCCAGAACCAGTGCGGCGGCAGTGGCATAAACATAAAAGTCATAAAATTCGATGGTTGTACCCACGAAAGCTGCAGCAGCAGCCCGTTTTGATTGATCTATTTTCATCCTCTGAAATCCTTGAGTTTGTCTTTATTTGATTCCTATCTTTTACAAATACAGTTATTTATGTATGGTGACTCCGGGTAGAACACATAACATTTCATACAGGAGATTGGCACCTAATAGAGACGTATTGCCCGTCGTGTCATAAGGTGGAGAGACTTCAACCAGATCACATCCCACCAGATTTAAACCTTGGCAACCGCGGACAATTTCCATGGCTTGGATGGTGGTCAAGCCGCCAATTTCTGGTGTACCTGTACCAGGTGCCCAGGCAGGATCAATTCCGTCAATGTCAAAGGAGAGATAGACCGGTCCGCCATCGACTTGCTGTCTGACTTCTTCCATCAACGGTGCAAGTGATTTGTGCCAGCATTCTTCGGCCTGTACCACGCGGAAACCTTGACGTCGGCTCCAGTTAAAATCATCTGCACTATAGCCTTGAGCCCGTAAGCCAATCTGGACAACGCGCTGGCAATCGAGTAAGCCTTCTTCGGCTGCACGGCGGAAGGTGGTGCCATGCGCAATTTTTTCGCCAAACATTTCATCATTGACATCGGCATGCGCATCAATATGAACGAGGCCAACAGGGCCATGCTTTTTATAGATAGATCTGAGAATCGGTAAGGTCAGGGTATGATCGCCGCCAAGTGTCAGGGGAATAATCGGATGTGCCAGAATACGATCATAATGTGCTTCAATAATGCGTACGGCTTCAGCCAGATTAAAGGTATTAATCGGAACATCCCCCAGATCGGCGACATTCAACGACTCGAAAGGCGCAGCACCAGTTGCCATGTTATAAGGTCGAATCATCACGGACTCAGCACGGATTTGACGTGGGCCAAAACGGGTACCGGACCGTAATGAGGTACCAATATCTAAAGGAATTCCGATAAAAGCTGCATCAAGGTCTGCAAGGCCTGCATCATTGTCTACCACGGGCAGACGGAGCATGGAGGCAATCCCCCCGAAACGAGGCATTTCATTTCCACCGAGCGGTTGATTTAACGTCTTGTTCATGTATTTCTCCTTTTTCTTATTTATTCACCACCCGCAAACCGGGTTAAATCCTATTTTTAAAAAACTTAGTTCAGATTTTTCTAAACTAATCTGATCATGGATGTTTTAAAATAAGGCGAGGAAATAAGGAAAAATATGATGGAAGACGTGGCCTATTCTGATATTAAATTAATTCGGATTTTTGTCAGTGTGGTAAGGAATAAAGGCTTTGCCAATGCCCAGCAGGAGTTAAATCTTTCCACCTCTGCGATTAGTACCTATATGACTCAACTCGAACAAGTCGTGGGTTTTAAGTTATGTGAACGGGGACGTGGCGGCTTTTCATTAACAGAAAAAGGAGAGATGTTTTTACAGGAGGCTAAGCGTATCCTGCATGAACTGGAGAACTTTTCCCGACACACGGCCCAGATTAAGGGAGAGTTAACCGGGACGCTGCGAATCGGTATGTTGGATTGTATGGTAACCGATCAGAATATTCCGCTGGATCAGATGATTAGCCAGTTTTCAAAGCAATATCCGCAGATCTATATCAAAATCCAGGTGCAGTCGCCGTATGAATTGCAAATGGGGATTCTGGAAAACCGTTTTGATGTTGCGATTGGTTCATTCTTTATGAAAATGAATGGGGTCATGTACCAGCCTCTGCATCAAGAGCAACAATGGTTATTTTGCAGTGATCAACATCCCATGTTCGCACAACAGAACCTGACTGCGGACGTTATCCGGCAGGGCAAAATGGTCAGTCGGGGGTACTGGAGTCATACCGAATTGGCAAAACAGGGATTTAAGCATTCATTTGCGACAGTTGACTCCATGGAGGCTCAACTTATTTTAATTTTATCTGGGCAATATATTGGTTATTTACCGGAACATTTTGCCCAGCACTGGGTGGAACAAAAACGTTTAAAAGTTTTACTGCCTGCAACGTTTGGTTATAACGCTCCATTCTCGCTTATTTTTAGACGCGGTAGAACACAGGAGCAAGTGATTCAGAATTTTCGTAAAGTGGTAAAAAACTTTTTTAATGATCAGCCGGTCCGGCCCAAAAAATAAAAGGGCAGATCCATTGATTGCCCTTTCATTTTTATTGAAGAACTAACTTCAGATTAGAAGTTATATTCCATACCTAAACCGATGGTTGTTTTCTTATCATCTTTTACTAACCAATCACGTTTTTGTTGACCTACCACACCGTAGAAACGTGTTTGTTTGTTGATTTGATAGTCAGCACCTACACCATAAAGATCTTGTTTACGATCATCACGGCCATTAACTTCAGTTGTAGAAGAAATATATTCTGCTTTTAACTTCACCGGTGTTGAAGGGATGGTATAAGCTGCTGTTACACCATAGGCATCTTCTTGTAAGCCCTTATATGAAACAGCTGGTGAGCCTACCATCACTGTATCATCTGTTGGTTGAGCTGTTTGCCATAATGCACCAAACACAAGACCGTCAACGCCAGCTGGTGTCAGGTCGACAGAACCTGTAACACGGATTGCATCAGAATAAACACTATTGTCGCCGCTTAAGTCACTATAAGCATTGTATTTAGAAGCAACGCCAAAGTTACCCGCAACTGCTGCTGCTAGACCCCAGTCTTTATTTTCATAAGTTAAAGAGGTTGACACACCATCGCCAAATCCATCACGGCTGCCTTTTTGGCCCTTAACATCGTTTTTAACAGCTGATGATTCTTCACCTTGCTGGAACATGATGTTAAATCCTAAACCACCCAGCAGTTTTTTATCTGTTTCAAAACCAATCACGTTCTTTAAACGATCTTCACCCACAAGAACTTTGGTCATATCCAATTCATTGTGATCGTTAAAAATATCCTGATTATTACCGGCAGCAGTTTTGAAGTATGAGTCAAACTGACCTACTTTTAAGGTACCGATCCCATCAGATTTAAGACCTACAAAACGGTTACGGTTGCTGAACACATCACCGTCACCATCTGCACTTACTTGCCATTCAATCAAGTACACTGCAGAAAGTTTATCAGTCAGTTTTTCTTCACCTTTTACACCAATACGAGAAGCGTTTGAGTTTACTTTAGTTACGCTTTCGTCTTTAAAGCCATTTTTATCAATTTGATCCAAAGTCACATTGAGCTTACCATACAATGTTGGTGCTGCTTGCGCTGCGTTCATGGCTAAAGTTGCTACAGTAGCAGCAAGAAGCAATTTTTTCATTGATATTTCTCCAAAACACTTTTTTGTAAATGGCCGATGCCTTAGTTACTGTTATAAGCTTGCTTGTGTACATAAAGTTACACAGCTCACTGACTTGTATGCAGTATCGGTAAACTTTGTGACAGAGAAGTGAAAGAAAAATGACAGTTTAATGACGATTCATATTTGGTAATAATTATATTTCTTATTTATTTTTAAAGAGTTAGAAAATAAAAAAACGGAGTAATAACTCCGCTTTTGACTAAACTGACATTTAAAGCTCAGCTTTGATCTTTTCAGCAAATGCCTTGATTTTTTCCTGATCGCCCATTTGTGCCGCATGGCGACCCAGCTCATGCACAGAACTTGGAATCAGATGAAAGTGGACATGGGGTACGGTTTGACCCGCTGCGGCGCCAGACAGTTGCATCAGTACAATACCTTCAACATTCAGGGCTTTTTCAATCGCGCGTGCAACTTTTTGTACAACTTGAATGGTATAAGCCGCTGCTTCTGCAGGCAAGTCGAGTAGGGTAACTGCAGGAGTTTTTGGAATAACTAAGGCATGACCATCAGCTTGAGGCATGATATCCATGAATGCGAGTACCTGATCATCTTCATAGATTTTGATTGCAGGTAATTCACCACGCAAGATACGTGCGAAAATATTTTGGTCATCGTATGCCATGATTCATCCTTAAATAGGGAGTAGGTGCTTTAATATTGAAAATGCAGACTCTTGTTTAGAGTAAAGCGGAGTGCTTACACTCCGCGCAAACGTGCTTATTTACAGTTCAGTTCTTTTTGACGCGCCTTGATGTCATCTAGACGTTGCTGCTCTTTATCAGAAAACTTTGGCTTAGTGGTATGGCAGTTCTCGTTACCATATTTTGCCTTGGCATCAGCATCTTTAAAACAGAATCCTTTAGATGCATAGATGAGGTTATAGTCATCTTGTAACTTTTTACATTCTTGTTCTGGGGTTGCAGCGTGTACACTAACACCAGTAAGGGTAATTAGGCCTGCAAAAACTGCAACTGTTAACTTATTCATGAGGTGTTCCTCTAATCAAAAAGGTATAAACCAACGCTGTATGAGAATAGATTCATATGGCTCTTGGTCGCTACGTATATACCAATATAAGGTTTCTTAATAAAATTTCAATAAAACTCTATTATTTGAGTGTAATTTTACTCCACAATTTATCCTTATATTGATAAAAATCCTTTAATATCAATGATTTTTATAAAATACCATATAAAATAAACAATTATGAGGATATTAATCGAACATTATTACACTTAACAGAGTGCTATATAGCTATTTTTATTGAACTATTTGGATATTTGCCCAGACACCGATGTATTAACAAATCTAATCCTAAATATTGAATGAAGTATTTATTCAGATCACGATGAAAGGCTATAAAATCATTCAATCTATCGTTTTCAGTCATCTGAAAAAAATGATCTATCCCTAGATAAACTGTTTGGATGACTTTCTAAACATAGCTTTAAAATATAAATCAACAAAGGGAAATTAATCTTGAAAAATGGCCTAAACGGTCAATAAAAATTGAATTACCCAACACATTAATATCGAAATGAGAAGGTGCTGAATATTCAATCAAGAGATTATATCCGTTGTTATTTTGAACAGTGCTCATCTGACATGATGATGACACTCCCAAAGGCTGCAAAACAGCCTTTGAAAGAAAAAGGGTTAGGCAAGGAAGAGATGCACTACTGCCTTGATCGGGCTTAAGTCGCATTATATTGCGCATTACGAAAGTCAATACGCTGTTCTTTGCTGTAGCGCATTGTTTGGCTGTCAGCATTGCGTTTGATGGCACGATGGTAGTTGATAATCCTTTTCAGATTACTCTTAAGCCATTTCATGGCCAGTTCATTTGAGTGAATCGGGCGGGGCTGACTGTCTATGGTATCTTTGACCAGCACCGTATTCCATTCAAAAGGCGCAGCCTGAATCCCACCAAAAAACTCGGTATCGAATTCAGGGGTGTAGTTCAAAGAAACTTTAAGTAGATAAATTTTGGGTCCTAATCGGACATTGTAAAACCCATTTACATCTTTGCCCATATATTGGGCGAAAGGGGTTGTATAGCGTTGCTTTTGCATCACATGCTCCACAAAAATAAATTTTGAGCGGTGTGAGTTCGAAAAATGATGTCTTAAAGAAAAATAAAGTAGGGAGAGAGGAATATATTTCAGAACTCACCTTATTGATATGGTGATGGAATGGTCATATTTACAGCACGTTGAAGTGATAGTGCGTCATAACTTGTCGGTTAGATTTTATCCGGTTGATAGTAAAATTGTCGGGCTAAAACATTAAATTTGAAGTTTCATATGGTCTAGGTCAATAGAAAGAAATTATAATTTATCTAATTGAAATAAAATAAAAAACCTTTCATATTTGGGGGTTAAACAAATCTTATATGTCTATTTTTAGGCTATAATGATGCTATGCTCATTAAAATGAGTACGCTACTAAACATTCAATTTCATCAAGAAATTAAAAATGCTGAAATATATTAAAAATAACTTTCCTGTTTTTATACTGCTGGTCATTGTTGTTGCTGGGTTGGGTTCCCCTTTTTTCACTGGACGATGGATTCTGGCTCCCAGATTAGTGGAAGTGGATAGTGAGTGCTACGGTGTAGATGTTCCGCAAACGATTGAGTATTCTAAAGTACTGCATTTCTGTTCATGTATTCATACCATTGCCATTGAAGATAAAGCAGAAAAGTATCGATACTGCACACATTCCATAGAAAAATAATACAATGCGCTTAGGCGATGAAATGATTGGCTTAATGGTTTATCATAAGCTAAGTATTTATTTAAATTAGAGTTTATCTATGTACATTGTATTTATTATTTTAACGATATTTTTGGTCCTAGGCTGGATAGCGAAAATGACTAGAAAAAAATAAGCTTTGCTAGGAATCGACTAGGCAGTCAAAGTTTATATTGTGTAGCTGGGCTTTAAAGTTGCAGGCTTATTTGCATATTTTTGTTGATATGCGTCACACTTTGTTCTATATTCTCTTTGTTGTTTCATTATAACTAAACAACAATAACCCTCATTCAGCGCAAAAGAATAAAGGGCAAGCCTACTCCTCTGGAGTGGGCTTTTTTATTGATCAAAATAGACTAGAATATGGGAATGAAAAGATCCCGCCTTAAACCGACACTCGTCACCTCAAACTGGACCACCGAACAGGACTGTTTTCTGATTGAAAATAGTAGCTTGCCTATGGATAAATTAATTTTAGATTTACCTTTTTCAGAGGAAGAAATTTGGGCACGTAAAGCAGTGCTGGGATTGGTCCGTAGACAGAGACAAATGCAAAGAATCTAAAATAAATATTTAATTTATCAGTATTTTTTTATTGCATATGCTATAACAGCTCTTTATCAGGGGATGGATATGGCAATTATCACATTAAGAGATATCGAGACAAATAATAACCTCCGGGTCAAGTCAGTGATTGATCCAGGGATCAAGTTTGACGCCAGTGGTAAATTTGAAATTATTAAGAATATCAAATGGATGTTTGAAGATACAGAACTTGAAGTGCCCACAGAATTTCATGATACTTTGAATCACGCCAAACTCGACCAATATGTAGGTTTGCAATATGTGATAATCAAGATTGAAACAAACTGATTACTGTGTTTTTCATCTTCTGCAAGGCGTATTTTTAACCGGGATAACCAAAAAGTCAGCTTGTTTATCAGATTTAAGCATTCGCTAAATTAGCCGCAAGCTTAGAACCAGCTAAGTATTTTTATAAATCAGCAAGGCGAATGGTCGATATATACAATTTTTTATCCAACTGTGAATGTAACAAACTTATAGCAAATACAGTAAATCAGGCGCGCAGGCGCCTTTTTTATTGCTTAAACATACATTCTGAAGCATTGGTTACACAAATGATGTGTGTTCACTGTTGAATCTCCTGATCAATTATTCAAGCATGACAGGGTGAGTATTAATAAAGGATAGAGGTCATGATTGATGAAAATAAGCCTTTGAATTTTGATGACGATAATGAAGCGCTGGATTTTGAAGATGAAGAATTCATTGATGATAAAAAAGAGGATGAGTTATACAACAGTATTACCAAAGATGGTTCGAGTGTAGATCCGGCAGATGACGGTGAAAAACATATTCGTCCTGAAGATGGTGATCCGATTGAAATTGAGGAATAAACGGGCCCGCTTCGGCGGGTTTTTCTTGGGTTATTTACCTCGCTAAGCTGTTGTTCATGTTAGGCGTGAACGTTAATTATAAAATTTTAGTATTGAGCTGAAGTAAAAGATGGCGTCAAAGCGTGGAAAATGCAGCATGAAAACAATTTTTGATTATTTAAAAAAGATTTTTGATTACAGGTCAGTCCAACATCGTCATCACAATCCAAGTCAAGGTTCCAATATTGCTACAGTAGTGGATGTTGATGCATCAATTGGTGTAGCGGTCGATCTGGATCATTCGGAAAGATCTGTAAGTCAGGTGGGCGTTGATTTAATTACCGATTTTGAAGACTTGAAACTAACGGCTTATGATGATGGAACAGGGACATGGACCATTGGTTTTGGTACGACAGTTTATCCTGACGGCATACGAGTCAAACCCGGTGACCACTGCAACAGCGAACAGGCAAAACTGTTTTTCCAGCATGATTTAAAACGTTTTCAGGCTGGCGTCAATAATGCGGTGCTGGTCCCTTTATCTCAAAATCAATTTGATGCATTGGTTTCCCTCAGTTATAACATTGGCCAAAATGCGTTTAAGAACTCTACACTGCTCAAGTGTTTAAATACTGGAGATTATCAAGCCGCAGCAGAGCAGTTCCTCGTCTGGAATAAAGGCGGAGGACAAATTCTCAAGGGACTGGTACGCCGCCGTGAGGTGGAAAGGGCGCTTTTCCTAAAAGGATAAAATCAATTTTAGATCACCGATGCCAAACGTTCATATGGATTCTATGACTTCTCCCACACCATGACATATTCCTTTGAACCTGTGGCTGTATCTAAGCTTTCATTTAAAATCCTGAACCCGTGGGCCTGATAGAATTTCACACTATTTTTATTGTCTTGATATACATTTAATTGCAGACGCTTTCTTATTTGTTGGGCGTATTGAATCAGTTGTCTGCCTACACCTTTGGCTTGATATTCAGGGGAGACAAAAATTGCGGCGACGGTATGGTCTAGCAATGCAATAAAACCATAAATATTGTGTATATCTTCAGCTAGATAAACTTCGGACATGGGCAGATAAGTGCTTTGCATTCTGGAACTATTACTTTGCCAATAATCTGCAGGAATAAAATGATGCGCCTTGATGGAAGCGGCTAGCCATATTTCTGTTAATACGCCGAAATCATGCGCGCTTGCTTTGCGAATCTTATACAACGTATTGCCTCTGCTAAAAGATATAAAAGGCTTTTTAGCATAACATAGCTTGAAAAATGCAATTTAATGGCGTTAAAAAAGCCCTAAAAAAAGGGCTTTATCAAATAAGCATTAATTGGTGGTGATTTTCATCAGTACCACACCAAATACGATTGAAGCTGCTGCCAAAAGGCGTAACAAGCCCATTGGTTCGTTTAAAAAGAATATTCCAATCAGGAATGCACCAACTGCACCAATTCCGACCCAAACGGTATAGGCTGTACCCAAAGGCAAGGTTTTCATTGCCACGGCGAGCAGGCCAAAACTCAGGATCATAAAAACAATGGTAATGATGCTTGGCGTGAGTTTGGTAAATCCTTCGGACATTTTCATGGAATATGCCCAGATGATTTCAAAGATCCCCGCCAAAATAAGATAAGCCCAAGCCATTACAGACACCTCTTTAATAATATTTTTAGGTCGTCCTAAAGCTTGAAAAATGAAAAAAGAGGTCGTCCTCTTTGTTTTATATATAAGCACTTCTTAGAAAATGCTGCAAGTAATTTTGAATTAAAAAACTGTTTTGATCCGTTAAATGGCATTCCTGATCAAGAATGCCATCTTGCTAAAAAAGTAGATTTATTTAAGACACATAGGCTTGTACATCGTACTCGGGTTCGCCGGCCAGAACCGCCACAAATTTCTCTACAGTTTCAGCCGTTAACAGGTAAGGATTAAACTCTTCTAAATGATATTTCATGAAAAAATCAGTAATATTTTGATTAATCGGTGAAAATTTCATAGACCATTGGGAGAAAAATTTATCTTCACATTCAATGTAATAGAGAATTTCACAATTGACATGACGTTCATCTTTGACAATGCTGTTGTAAAACAGGTCATCAATAGCTGTTTTTGTACCTTCCAGACATTGTACGAAATAACCATGACCATAATATAAAACGCCCGTAATATTATGGCGGTAATTAAAGTCTACAGCCTCATCAAGGATTTCAATCAAAGTTGTTTTTAAGTTTGAGTCAATATTCTTAATTTTACTCACGTATAAAAGTCTGACAGACTCCATGACTGATATGCTCGTTTGTTAAGGATGAATACCTCTTATATAGAAAAAACAATGATTTGTATATTCTGTTGTGTAATGAACCGCAGTCTTTTGTAAGGGTAAATTGACAAGCAAACACAGGTCTGAGCCGTTTTAAATTTCTAATGGGTTTTTAGGATTTGAGTGTCTTAAATGAAGCATTTTATAAAGAGTGGTTATAAATTGTGCTTGAAATGAGGTGCTAGAAATTGTGATTTTTATAATAGTTAATGCATTGCATCGAAATGTATTGCTTGCAGTCATATCTGGAAGAAGCCTAGCAGGCTATTCTTCAATGAATGATGACTCATAGCACACGAAGCAATAACTTAGGTCCAAGTATTTAAGGAAAGGCGATAACTGAGCGTTGGAGCAACGGATGATGAGTCCGCTGCTCTAAATAACCTTTTCATACTTTTGTAATGACTTTATTTTAACCATTTGGTAAATTATAACCATGAATAAGAAAGGTTTATAAAATGAAATACATCATAATTGGCATGCTTTCAATATTAATATCAACAACACTCTTTGCCAGAGAAACCAATTCAATGCGCTCCTCTGGTGAGCTGGTTAATGTCGGGGATAGAGAAGGTGATTTGCTCAGGAAAATGGGAAAATCCTACCCGAGATATTTTATTCATAGAGAAGGGCGTCGCTCATGTGAAGCAACAGAATATGTCTATGAAATTGATTTGCAAATTTACACGGTGCTCGTCTGTAACGGAAAGATTTTTAGAATTGATGTGAATAATAAATAAGATAAACTCAAATAATGAACTCTGTTCAAGGCTCAGGAGGCCACTATCTCAACTCAACAAAATAATGCAGACGCTTTGATTGTGATTGATGTACAACGGGCATTTGTCACCGGTACAGAAGCTGTTCCTGCATCTGAGTCATTGATTGCTGCCCTGGATCTTTTAATTGCTAAAGCGAGAGCTGCAAATGCCCCCGTGGTCTTCCTGCAAAATGATGGGGAGGTTGGATCGGTAGATGAGCCCTATCAGGCGGGTTGGGAATTATTTTTTGCGCCTCAGCCTAATGAATACGTGGTTCGAAAAAGTGAGGACAATGGTTTTGATGGAACCTCACTCCAGCATATTCTGGATGAGTTAAAAATTCAGTCATTAGCCATTTGTGGTGTTTTGTCAGAAATGTGTGTGGCTGCAACAGCCCGTGCTGCTTTAGCCAAAGGTTATTCGGTATTGTTGCCCCATGATGCTCATGCCACCTATGATGTGCCGGCTGGGCCCGGATCAGAAGCTGTTCCTGCTGCTATGGCAGCCAGAGCAGCGGAGTGGTCGCTGGGTGATGAAATCAGGATTTGTGCCTCAGTGGAAGAGGTTAGTTTTATTAAAAGCAACCTCTGTTAAGGGTTAACTGATAAAACTTTTAAAATTAATACCTGTTTACTTGTTTCTTGTTGAAATAGCTGTTAATCAGTAGGTTAGTTGGTCTTTTGCATATTGCTTTTTTATGACAACTGTCCCTGCCATAAAGTCGTGAATAGCGCGTTTTCTTTTATTGAAAAGTAAAACAATAAATTCACTCCACCACCAGACTTGGCTTAGGGTACTTACTAGGCTATACCAAGCTGGATATAAAACAAGAATGTATTTTGCTCGATCAGTAAATCCTGCATTTAAGTATATTTCTGGATCAGCATATTTCAATGCAATAAGTTGCGCGATAACCGCGATTAAAGAAAAACAGATATCGACGGAAGATCTTAATAAAGCTTGTTTGAGGTTAATCGGAGTTCCATCAGGACATGTTATTTTTATACCAACTGCCATTTTTCCAAGAGTAGCTCCAAATCGATAATGGAAGTAAATGACATAAGCCGTAAATAATAAACATGAAACAACTAATGTAATCATTGAGCTGATTATCGATATACTTTGTGTAAGATGAACAATAGCCATCAAAGGAATCATTAATAGCGAATCAATAAGAGCGGCTGCTAGTCGTTTCCAAAATCCTGCGTAGACTTTTTCACTATTCATTTCAACTGGTAAAAATTCCATTTTTCCCTCAAAAAATTATGAATTATTAAAATTAATATAAATAATTGTAAATAAACTGAAGAATTTGAACAATCTAATTTGCTCATAATAATTGAGTTGGTCGTAATTTAAAAAACCGCTCAAAAGAGCGGTTTTAACATTACTTTTTACTCTGAATTTTTTCCTTATTTCAGCGTAATTTTACTCCACGACTCATATAGTTTTGCTGCTGCAGAGAAATCGCTATTGGGTTCCGCAGTTAAATTTGCAGTTTGAATCAGGCTCTGCGTTAAAGCGAGCAGAGGTGCCGGTAATTTGGCATCCTTGACCAGATCCAGTGCAATGCCAGTATCCTTTGCCAGTAATGGCAGACCAAAGGTCACTGGAAATTCACGGCTCAGGACACGTTGCGGGAAAATATTTTCGGTCACAAAGCTTTTACCGCTAGAAGCATTTACGCAGTTCAGTGCTGCATCCAGGTTCACGCCATGTGCTTTTAAGGTACTGAAACCTTCGGTCACTGACCATAAATTTACGGCAAGCAGCATATTATTAATGGCTTTTACCGCAAACCCAGCGCCAGGTTCACCGACGTGCTGAATCAATTTACCTAATGCTGCCATGGCAGGATAAGCACGTTCAAAAGCCTCCACATCGCCACCGACCATAAAGGTCAAGGTTGCATTTTCAGCACCGACTGTTTGACCACTTACGGGTGCATCCAGAAAATCAACATTTTGTGCTTTTAACTTTTCAACCAGACGGCGGGCTGAATCTGGTACGCCACTGGTGCAATCAATCCAGATTGAACCTGATTTAATCGCAACACTTTCAATCAATTGCTCAACATCATCGCTGGTGGGTAAACAGGAAAAGATAATGTCGGCTTGTACTGCCTGAGCAAGTTCTACTGCGGTGGTGCCATATTCTGCTGCATGTTGTTCTGCTTTGCTAAAATTTCGGTTCCAGACCAGAACTTTCTCAAAATATTTAGGAAGATGCGCCGCCATGCGATAGCCCATAGCGCCTAAACCGATGAATGCAACAGATTGAGTCATACTTTACCTTTTTATTTGCGTCGATCGTTCGGCTAACCATGTGGTTAAAGTTGGCCAGAACTCAATAGAACTGTTTTGACTGGACATTAAACCTAAGTGTCCACCCGGGATAAGAGTAAACGTGACATCCTGACTGCTTGTCAACTGGGTCAGCGGAAAGGCAGACTCGGAAGTCACCAGTTGATCACCTTTGCCTGCACCGACAAGAAGTGAGCAATTAATATTTTTAAGTTCAATGGTTTTGTTCTTGAGACGAATCGCGCCATGTTTTAAAGGATTTTGCAGCCAGACATTAAATAACATGTCCTGATTTACGCCGCCCGGGTAATCAATCATATTATTCAAGAAGTGACTGAGAGTGGCATCTTCCTGTACCAGCTTCAAATTATCCAGATTTTTCAACAACTGAATATTGCCATCAATCCAGCCTTTAGGATCTAACAGCTTGAATCCCAAAGAATTAAGGAAGCCCGGTGAATGGATCATCAGCTTGGGCAAACGGTTATAGATATAGTCTTTGATGGTTGGGTTACGGTTGGTGAGATAAGCCAAGGTTTTATACAGCTTGCCGATATAACCTGAAGCGTAACTGTCGATTGGACTACCCAAAACTACCAGATTTTTCACCACACTTGGTTGATGGCGTGCGGTATAAAGCGTGACAAAAATGCCGGCCATACTCCAGCCATGTAGTGAAATTTTTTCCGATTGGGCATGCTGTTGAATGGCTTCAATACATTTTGGAATAAACTTATCAATAAAAGATAGAAAGTTAATCTGATAGTTTTTATAAGTAAGCTTGCCCCAGTCAATCAGATAGACATCAAAACCGCTGTCCTGAAAATGTTTGACCAATGAACGGTAAGGATACAGGTCATAGATATCCATATTAATCGCTAAGGGGGCAACAAAAACCAGTGGTTCCTTATAACGCTTATTCTCGGAAGCGTAGAAACGGACACGGGTTTGTTTAAATTGCGCAATCACTTGATAGGGTGTTGATTGGGACAAAACCAGTTTGTCGGCATCGAATACACGCATAGCCAGATGTTTAAAATTTATTTTTTGCTGTTCCACAAGCGATTTCATCTTATAAAGTCTCGTCATGAGTCAAGATTGCACGAAGTCTAAGCGATAATTTCATCTTACGCCTTGACCTTAAATACCTTAGGCGATCAAAATATTGGCATATTTCCTCATTATGATCATAAGGCATACAAAACGATGAATCCAAGCGATGATTTAGAATACCAATTAGAAACACTGGCAATTCGCACAGGGCATGATCGTACCTCGGAAGGTGAACATAGTGAGCCGATCTTTTTAACCTCATCATTTGTGTGTGACAGTGCGGCGGATGCAGCGGCAAAATTCTCTGGACAAATTGCAGGCAATACCTATTCACGTTATACCAATCCAACCGTTCAGGCTTTTGAAAAGCGTCTAGCCGTATTGGATGGTGCAGAACGTGCCGTCGCGACCAGTTCAGGTATGGCAGCAGTTCATGCCATGTGTATGGCCTACTTAAAAGCGGGTGACCATGTGATTTGTTCGCGAGCAGTATTTGGTTCAATCATTGCCTTGTTTGAAAAATATGTAGCGAAATTTGCGGTTGAAGTGACCTTCGTTGATCTAGGTGATCTTGAAGGCTGGAAACAGGCGATTCGTCCAAATACTCGTATCTTATTCATCGAAACGCCGTCGAATCCTTTGGCACAAGTCGGTGATATGCAGGCGATTGCCGATATTGCCCATGCCAATGGTGCTTTATTTGCCGTTGATAACTGTTTCTGTACGCCTGTATTACAGCAGCCAATCAAGTTTGGTGCTGATTTAGTTCTTTACTCTGCAACCAAATATATCGATGGTCAGGGCCGTGCGCTGGGTGGTGCGGTGGTTGGTAAGCATGACTTACTTGAAGAAGTAAACGGTGTGATTCGTACTTTGGGTAATTCCATGAGTCCATTTAATGCATGGATTTTCTTGAAAGGCCTTGAAACGCTTAGCATTCGTATGAAAGCCCATTGTGAGAGTGCACAGAAACTTGCTGAATGGTTACATCAGCACGAAAAAGTGGAAAAAGTATATTACGCAGGTTTAACTGATCATCCTGGACATGAACTCGCGAAAAAACAACAAAAAGGTTTTGGCGGTGTCGTATCCTTTGTGGTCAAAGGTGAACGTGAAGGCGCGTGGACAGTGATCGATAATACGCGCTTTTTGTCGATTACCAGTAATCTGGGAGACGTTAAGTCAACAATTACACATCCAGCAACCACCTCGCATGGTAGAATGTCGGAAGAAGCTAAACAAGCTGCAGGAATTGAAGAAGGTTTAATTCGTGTGTCTGTTGGTTTAGAAGACATTGATGATATTATTCGCGACTTATCACGCGGTTTAGATTTAATTTAACGAGAGAAACTTATGAACATTAATATGCTCATGCAGCAAGCTCAGCGCATGCAAAAAGATATGGAAACTAATCTTAAAAAAGCCAAAGAAGAGCTTGCAAATACTGAAGTTCATGCGGAAGCAGGCGGTGGTTTAGTTAAAGTGACCATGACGTGCCGTAATGTCGTTAAGCGTATCGAAATTAGTCCTGACCTGTTACAAGACGAAGCAGACATGATTGAAGATTTGATTGCTGCGGCAATGAATGATGCTGCACGTCAGGCAGAAGCAATTTCAGAAGAAAAACTTCAAGGTGCCAACTCAGGTATGGGCTTGCCACCAGGTTTATCTGGTTTATTTTAAATCCCTCCCAGCCTCCCTTTTTTAAAGGGAGGAGTACCCCTCTTTTTTAAAGAGGGGTTAGGGGAGATTATGAGAGTTAATTTGTGTTTAGTGAACGATTTGAACAACTGGTTCAAGCATTACGTATTCTGCCGAGTGTTGGTCCAAAATCAGCACAGCGTATGGCATTGCATTTATTAATGAAAAATCGCGAAGGTGCTTTTGCACTGTCTTATGCTTTACATGAAGCTTCCAGCCATATTCATGAATGTCGTATCTGTCACTCTTTAACAGAACATGATGTCTGTGATATTTGTGCCTCGGTAGAACGTGATGAGCAATTGCTGTGTGTAGTTGAATCACCAGCAGATGTTATGGCGATTGAACAAAGTGGCAGTTTCCGTGGTAAATATCACGTTTTGGGTGGACATTTGTCACCTTTAGATGGCATTGGTCCGGAAGAAATCGGGATTCCTTACCTGATTCAGCGTTTGAGCGAAGGACAAATTCAGGAAGTCATTCTGGCGACCAATGCGACAGTAGAAGGCCAGGCAACCGCACATTATCTGGTTGAAGCGACCAAACATTTACCGATTCAGATGACCCGAATTGCACAAGGCGTACCGCAAGGCGGTGAGCTGGAGTATGTCGATAGTCATACCTTAAGTCAGGCTGTACACAACCGAATGCGCATGAAATAACAGCTTTCTTGGCATTTTCTTATATTTATTTTAAATTCATGCTGTTAATTTAAACAAATAATTAAATTTTACATTTTGTCTAACATTATCGTAGATCTATTTACGATGATTTGTGGCACTATGAGCTGGCGAAAAGGATTTTCGTTTTTTGATGAAATGGAGAGAGGAGTAATTTCATGTTTTATATGTGGAATACCAATTAAATTTTTTTTGTATTTTGTTTTTAGTTAAGCAATGCCTGATCTTGGTTAGATCACTCTATTGCGTATGGTTCTATATTATTTTACTTGAGCACACATGTTTCAGTTTATCCAGCAGCAACAAGATTTAGCTGTTCTCCTTAGCCAGATGGAACAGTGTTCTGTCTATGCACTTGATACCGAATTTATCAAGGTCGATACCTTATATCCCAAACTTGGTGTTTGCCAAATCAATTTAAATGGCCAGATTCTGTTACTGGACGGTGCGGCATTGGATCTGACCCATTTCTGGCCAAAGATTTTTGCTGCTCAACAGAACATTTTCCATGCCTGCAGTGAAGATATTGATCTGATCTATCATTATGCAGATCAGAAACCCTTGAATAATGTGTTTGATACCCAGGTCGCAATGGCATTTCTGGGTCATGGTTTACAGGTCAGTTATCAGAATGCATTAAAAACCTGTCTCAATATCGATATTGAAAAAGACCAGACCCGTTCTGACTGGCTGGCAAGACCACTGTCGCAGGAGCAAATGAGCTATGCGGCAAATGATGTCATCTATTTAAGCAAGCTAGCAGATACCCTCAAAACCGACCTGAAAGCGAAAGGGCTGTATCAATACGTACTGGAAGACTGTCAGAATCTCACCAAAGAGATTGCAACGGAAACACCACTGCCAGAACTTTATACCGATATTGGTAACTACCGCCATTCACGCCGTGAGTTGATGCAACTGCAGCAGTTGAGTATCTGGCGAGAGCAGATTACCAAGGCCTTAAATCAGCCACGCAGCTTTATTCTTCGCAATGGCACCATGATTGATCTGGTTGAAAAGAATCCGCGGAATACCTTTCAGCTTGCCCAGATCAAGGATATCCGGCCGAATGTGATCCGTGAGCATGGTAAAACCATTCTGGATTTATTGAAATTCTTACCGCCTGAGAATGAATGGCCTTTACGCATGGCACGTCCCGTCAAGAGTAATTCAAAAGAAGTGGCACCTAAAATCGATGCTTTAATTGCAGATGTCGTGCTTCAGACCGGAATCCCGAAAGAAGTATTGCTGCGTAAGAAATGGATGAATGCCATCTATGAGCATGTGGTGTTCCATCGGGATGAGCAGAGCTTGCCGCATTATCTGATGGGCTGGCGTTATGATCTGCTGACTCAACCCTTGATTGCCTTATTGCGGGAAGATATTGAGTATCTGGCTACTCAGATGAAAATTGCCCGTTAGTGTTTTGAAAAAAGAGCTAAGTCATTAGCTCTTTTTTTTGGCCTTGATGATCAGCATCATGGGCCGTCTTCGTTCATCCTGCCAGCCCATCTTTTCAATCATTTCATCGCTAGGCAGTGGTTCAATCAGGGCGGTGATTTCAAAACCTGCTTTGAGTAAAGCCATGACATGGGTTTCGATGGTGCGGTGATATTTCACCACATGGGTACCCAGGAACCGTGTTTCTCTTTGACCTTCTTCAAAATAATGGTCCACAGGCCAATATAGTGGCTGTTTCTCATGACTATAAATCCAGTCTTGCTGCGCACGTGCGGTAAAAATCGGGTGCTCGACAGAATAATAGAGTTCGCCCTGTGGCACGAGCAGTTGGGCCGCTTTTTCAAATACAGCATCCAGATCTTGCACGTAATGCAAGGCCAGTGAACTGATGATCAGGTCAAATGACGCTGCTTCAGCGATAAAAGTTTCAATCGAGCTATGTTGGTAAACCACTTTTTTTGCTGTATTTAACTGACGTGCTTTTTCTAGCATTTTAGTGGATAAATCAATTCCGGTCACAGAACTCGCACCTTGTTCAGCAGCATATTGACAATGCCAGCCATAGCCACAGCCCAAGTCCAGAACCGTTTTATTGTTTAACTCTGGTAGGTGTGCTTTAAATGCCGACCATTCACCAGCAGCTTGTAAGCCATATACCGAACGCGGCATTTTTGAATATTCAGTAAAAAATACAGGATCATCATATTTGTTTTGTTGCATGGCTGTTCCACCGGAAAATCAGTGTTTGATTATGGCATTCTAAGACACGGCATGGAAATAAAGGCTAAGGCGGCGAAAGAAAAAAGTCGACTCTGGCGTTAACAATCCTTAATGTATCCATTTTTATTTTCATGTATGCTGTCTTTGATTGTTAATAGATGTGAGTAAACATGCACTGCGATATTTATAGATCGAGCAAAAAAGATGAAATGTATATGTACATTGCTCGTCCAAATTATCCTGATGACAAGGAACAAGAGAACCCGTTTGAAGGTGTTCCAGAAAGCGTTTTACAGGCCTTCGGCAAAGCCACTTTTGTGATGCATTTAGAACTTCATAATGAGCGAAAACTTGCACGTGCCAACGTTTTACATGTTTTAGATTCATTGAATACCAAAGGCTTTTTTATTCAAATGCCGCCTGAAGGACTCATCAATCCGAATGCGGTAGAACCAGAGGGCTTACGCGGTGCTTGAAACTTTAACAGCAATCTGGTCGAACATTCTCTCGGTACTGGATCAGTTTCCTGAAGAAAATGTCGCGATCATTGTTTATGTTACGGGGACGCTCATTGCATTGTGGTGCTGGTATCGTTTGATGTCACGTCTGCCCAATCCGATTGGTGGCATCCTGTGGATCGTGGCTTTTGCAGTTCTTGCAACGCCAACGATTTCAGAAGGTCCGAATTCAGCCCTTGCCCCTGCAATTTTTGGTCTGATCTTTGGTGTGCTGACCAAAGAGCATGTCTTGATCTGGTCAAATCTATCATTGATTTTATTTGTCATTGGTACAGGGCTACTGATTGGCTTCTGCTGGTCAAAATACACTGCAAATAAAACTGCACGTTCAGTTTAGATACTAAGTTAAATATAGAAAAATAAGGTTTTTAAATGTCTGCTGATACACAACACTTCGCCGGTACAGATCAATATATCGCGACCGATAGCTTAAAACTTGCAGTGAAAGCTGCACGTGCCCTACAAAAACCATTGCTGGTCAAAGGGGAGCCGGGTACAGGGAAAACCTTGCTTGCAGAACAAGTGGCTGCCAGTCTGGGTTTGAAGCTGATTACCTGGCATATCAAATCGACCACCAAAGCCCAGCAAGGTTTGTATGAGTATGATGCGGTGTCGCGATTACGTGATAGCCAGTTAGGTGATGATCGTGTCTATGACATTAAAAACTATATCAAGCCGGGTAAATTGTGGGAAGCATTTACCAGCGAAGAGCGTTGTGTCTTGTTAATTGATGAAATTGACAAGGCAGATATTGAATTCCCGAATGACTTGTTGCATGAACTCGACAAAATGTCGTTTTATGTGTATGAGACAGGCGAAACCATTACTGCCACACAACGCCCGATTGTCATTATTACATCGAATAATGAGAAGGAATTGCCAGATGCTTTCTTGCGTCGTTGTTTCTTCCATTATATCGAATTCCCTGATGAAGCGACCATGCGCGACATCATTGCAGTCCATTTCCCGAATATCTCCAATACACTGGTTAGTGAAGCATTGCAGGTGTTCTTTAAATTACGTGAAATCCCGAATTTGAAGAAGCCACCATCAACTTCAGAGCTGATTGACTGGTTAAGCTTGTTGATGGCGGATGATATGCCGGAAGATGTATTGCGTAATCATGACAAATCGAAAGCGATTCCACCATTATATGGTGCCTTGATCAAGAATGAACAAGATGTGCAATTACTTGAACGTTTAGCCTTTATGTCACGTCGTTAAGAGTACTGAGCAATGTTTGTGCGACTGTTTTACACCTTACGCAAATATGGCGTACCGGTCACGACACGTGAGCTCATTGATCTCAATCAGGCAGTAGCTTCAGGTCTTGTGTTCGCAGATCAGGACGAGTTCTATCAGTTGGCGAAAACGGTTTTAGTCAAAGATGAACGCTTCTTTGACAAGTTCGATCGTGCCATGAAAGATTACTTTGATGGCATCGAAACCTTTGATCTGGATGAATTGCTAAAACAGGTTCACAAGTTACCGAAAGACTGGTTTGATCTTGAACTGCTGGAAAAGCATCTGACGCCTGAACAACGTGCGGAATTACAAAAAGCCGGTTCTCTGGAAGAACTGATGAAAATGCTGGAAGAGCGTTTGCGTGAACAGCATAAGAAACATCAGGGCGGCAACCGTATGGTTGGCACAGGTGGTACTTCACCTTTTGGCGCCTTTGGTGATCATCCTGAAGGTGTCCGTATTGGTGGGCCTGGGCGTAAACGTTCTGCGGTGAAAGTATGGGAACAGCGTAAATACCAGAATCTGGATGATGATCAGGTACTGGGAACCCGCCAGATGCAAATCGCCTTACGTCGCTTACGTAAGTTTGCCCGTCAAGGAGCAGCTGAAGAGCTGGATGTGGATGGTACCATCCGTGAAACCGCCAAACAGGGCATTCTGGATGTACAACTGGTGCCTGAGCGTCGTAACCGCATTAAAGTGTTAATGCTGTTTGATGTTGGCGGTTCGATGGATGCCTATATTGCTGAATGCGAAAAGCTATTCAGTGCAGCCAAATCCGAGTTTAAAACGCTGGAATATTTCTATTTCCATAACTGCCTGTATGACTATGTCTGGAAAGACAATCATCGCCGTAGTGCAACCCGCATGAATACCTGGGATCTGTTCCATACCTATGGTCGTGATTATCGCGTCATTGTGGTGGGTGATGCCAGTATGGCGCCGTATGAGTTAAAGTCGGTTGGTGGTTCGGTGGAGTATATGAATGATGAAGCGGGTGAAGTGTGGCTGAGACGTTTACGCCAGCATTTCGATAAAACCGCTTGGCTGAATCCTGAAATGGAAGGCTATTGGCATTACACCCAGACCATTCACTGGATTAAAGACATTTTTGAAAATCATATGTTTCCAATGACGCTGAAAGGTATCGAAGACATGACGCGCTACTTATCGCGTTAATATTTATATTAAGACGACAACTTTATAAGAACAGGAATAATGATGGAACATCAAATCAATGGGGTAGCTTTACCTAATGAAGCAGGTTTCTTTGGAAATTTTGGCGGTCAGTTCATTCCACCTCACTTAAAAGAGGCGATGGATGAGATCAATGCGGCCTATGAAGAGATTCGCCATACGGCCGAGTTTCAGGATGAGCTGAATGACCTATTCAAAAACTATGTCGGTCGGCCAAGTCCATTGTTTCATGCCAAGCGTTTATCTGAACAACTGGGGGGCGCACAGATTTATTTGAAACGTGAAGATTTAAACCATACCGGTGCGCATAAGATCAATCACTGTTTAGGTGAAGCTTTACTTGCCAAGTATATGGGTAAAACTAAAGTTATTGCCGAGACAGGTGCAGGACAGCATGGCGTCGCTTTAGCAACTGCTTGTGCATTAGTGGGTATTCCGTGTGAAATTCATATGGGACAAGTGGATATCGAAAAAGAGCATCCCAATGTCGTTAAAATGAAGATTTTGGGTGCAAAACTGGTTTCGGTGACTCAAGGGACAGCCACTTTAAAAGATGCAGTCGATAGTGCCTTTGAAGAGTATTTAAAAGATCCGAAAAACTATATCTATGCGATTGGTTCAGTGGTGGGGCCGCACCCGTTTCCTAAAATGGTACGTGACTTCCAGTCGATCATAGGCAAGGAAATCAAACAACAATCCAATGTGCATTTTGGTCAGAATCCTGATTATGTAGTGGCCTGCGTCGGTGGTGGCTCAAATGCGATTGGTGCATTTACCGCATTTTTAAATGAACCTGATGTCAAACTGGTGGGCGTAGAGCCGGCAGGTCATGGTCTGGATACCGATAAGCATTCTGCAACACTGACTTTGGGTAAGCCGGGGCAGATTCATGGTATGGCGTGTTATGTACTGGAAGATGAGCACGGTGAACCCTTACCAGTGCATTCGATTGCATCAGGACTGGATTATCCAGGTGTCGGGCCACAACATAGTTACCTGAAAGAGCTGGGCCGTGTGCACTATGAAACGGCGACCGATCAAGAATGTCTTGATGCATTTATGACACTTTCACGGGTGGAAGGGATTGTACCGGCACTGGAAAGTTCACATGCCGTGGCATGGGCTTTACGTGAAGCCCCTAAAATGGAGAAGAACATCAAGATTGTGGTCAATCTTTCGGGTCGTGGCGATAAAGACTCGGACTATGTGGCAGAAAAGCTAGGCCTATAAGTTCTGACTGAATATCTCATGTTAATAGACCGCTTCTTGTAGAGAGGCGGTTTTTTTATTGTTAAATCAATCTTAATCCCGTTAGAATAAAGCGTTTTGCAATTAGCACTTTTGGAGACGCCTAAGTGGAGCGACCGACAATCAGCCCTGAACATTTACAAGAAGCGGCTGAAAACCTAGTAACCATTCGAGATTTTATCCGTTTTGGGGTAACCGCAATGCGTCAATATGACGCACACTTAGGTCAAGGGACTCAGGACTATTTTGCCGAGAGTGCTGCATTGGTACTACAAACATTGTCACTTGAGTGGAAAGCGGATGCTGAAATTCTTGATGCGAAGTTACTGCCAAGTGAAAAAGCGGAATTCCTGAGCTTATTAGAACGTCGTATCAATGACCGTATTCCAACCTCATATTTATTAAACCTGGCGTATTTCTTCAATAAGCCATTTTATGTCGATGAGCGCGTGCTGATTCCACGTTCACCCATTGCCGAGTTGATTGAACAGCGTTTTGCACCATACTGCCTTGATGAGAATGGCCGTATGCTGGAAGCGTTAAACAACTTACCTGAAAATAATAATCCAAAAACACCACAACGTATTCTGGATATGTGTACGGGTTCAGGTTGTATCGCGATTGCCTTGGCTTATGCTTATCCGGATGCTGAAGTGGATGCAACGGATATCTCCAAAGAAGCGTTGGAAGTGGCTTCAATTAATACCGAGCATCATGACAAGCAATATCAGGTGGCTTTGCTTGAATCAGATTTGTTCTCGAAGATTCCTGCTGAAAATCAATATGACCTGATCGTGAGCAATCCGCCGTATGTTGATGCCGAAGATATGGCGGATTTGCCGGAAGAATTCTTGCATGAGCCTGAGCTTGCGTTAGCTGCGGGTCAGGATGGTCTGGATCTGGTTCGTAAAATGTTGGCTCAAGCGGCTGATTATCTAACAGAAGATGGTTTGATCGTGATTGAAGTGGGTAATTCTGAATGGGCAATGCGCCAGAACTTCAATACCGTTGACTTTCATTGGCTGACTTTCCAGAAAGGTGGTTCTGGTATTTTTGCTTTAACTGCTGAACAATGCCGTCGTTATAAAGAATTATTTCAGCAATCCGTTCAAAATTAAGAGGCGATAAAACATGGCAGGGAATAGTATTGGGCAACTGTTTCGAGTAACAACCTGTGGTGAGTCACATGGTGTTGGCTTGATGGCAATTGTCGATGGGGTGCCACCTGGTCTTGAGCTTTGTGAAGCCGATTTGCAAAAAGATCTTGATCGCCGTAAACCAGGAACGTCAAAGTTTGCGACGCAACGAAAAGAACCGGATCAGGTTGAGATTATCTCAGGTGTGTTTGAAGGTAAAACCACAGGCACATCAATCGGTTTGTTGATCCGGAACACCGATCAGAAATCCAAAGACTACGGCAATATTGCCCAAACATTCCGTCCGGGCCATGCGGACTATACCTATACGCAAAAATACGGCTTCCGTGACTATCGTGGCGGTGGTCGTTCAAGTGCGCGTGAAACTGCCATGCGTGTTGCTGCGGGTGCGATTGCCAAGAAATATCTTGCTGAAAAGTTTGGTATTGATATTCGTGGACATGTCACACAAATTGGTAATGAAGTTGCAGAAAAACTGGATTGGGCGGAAGTACCGAATAATCCGTTCTTCTGTGGCGATGTAGATGCCGTTCCGCGTTTTGAACAGCTGGTCACTGCTTTACGTGAGCAAGGCACCAGTTGTGGTGCCAAACTTGAGATCGTGGCTGAAAAAGTACCTGTGGGTTGGGGCGAACCTGTATTTGATCGCTTAGATGCAGATATTGCTCATGCCATGATGAGTATCAATGCGGTTAAAGGAGTTGAGATTGGTGACGGTTTTGCAGTTGCTGGGCAGTTTGGTCATGAAACCCGTGATGAGCTGACCACAGACGGTTTCCTTGCCAATCATGCTGGCGGTATCTTGGGGGGAATTTCCAGTGGACAGACCATCCGTGTTGCAATTGCATTAAAGCCGACCGCAAGTATTACCACGCCAGGTAAAACCATTACCATTGAACGTGAAAATACCGATGTATTGACCAAAGGTCGTCATGATCCATGTGTGGGTGTACGTGCAACGCCGATTGCTGAAGCGATGCTGGCGATTGTATTAATGGATCACTTTTTAAGACATCGTGCTCAAAATGCCGATGTGGTTGCTCCATTTAAACCCATCGAACCTTAATATAAAAAAGATTAAGCCACACAAATAATTTATTATATGTGTGGCTTACGTCTCATTATCATTCAGTTTAAAATTAAAGTAATTTAACCTGTATTTAATAATATGCATCCATTATAAAGTTTCGGAAATTATATTATTAGTTGACGCAATATGATATTGATTGCGACCATTACTTTTCGCGATATATAACGCATGATCCGCTTGCGCAATAAACTCTGACAGGCTATCTCCAATTTTCGGCATCATGGTAGCAACCCCCACACTGATGGTCACATATTTGGAAACCTGACTTTTGGGATGGGCAATCCCGATATTATTAATAATTTCCATCAACCGCTTGACTTGTACCAGTGCCTGCTCGCGATCCGTCATGGCAAACAGTAGCAGGAACTCTTCTCCACCATAACGCGCTGCAAGATCACCACTACGTGAGGCGATAGAGCCGAGCATGATCGCAATGCGCCGTAAACATTGATCACCCTGGATATGCCCCAGCGTATCGTTATAGAGCTTAAAGAAATCGATATCGATCATCATGATGGTGATTGGTAATCCATGGCGTGTGGCACGTTTCCATTCATTCTCCAGCACCTCATCCAGATAGCGGCGATTGGCCAGACCGGTTAAGGCATCCTGTTGAGACAGAATCGAAAGCTGCTGCGCCTGTCGCATCAGTTCTAAACGGTTGAGCTCAATCATGCAGTTTTGCAGATAGTTTTCACGGTGTTGCCGATCGGTGGCGTAGGCGAGTGCCATGCCCAGAAAACTGCTGAAGGTATAGGTGCGGTTCAGGAAGGTCCAGTCGATGGCACCACTGAGCCAGGTACTGGCAATAATCCCGATCAAACCGCCGACCCAGCCGGCAATGATCGCGGTATAGAAGCGCATACCGACGAAACCATAGATGATCACCACGGCATACATCATGGCGGCATGGAACAGAACGTTGTTTTGTCCTTGCTCGAGTACGTTAATGATCGTAAATGAAATGGCCACGGCGCCCATGGAACCAATGCAGACATAGTGATCAAACCATTTATTCATCATGGGCAGGAAAGACAGCATCCATGCCAAGGTAATAATGATCCCAACCCAGCCATAGGTTGCCATCCAGGTGATTCGCAGGTCTGTCGGTAGGACCTGATAGATACCGAAGCTTAGAAATAGATATAAACCTAAAATAATAGGGGCGCGATAACGGAACTCATGCGCAGCCTCATTTCTGTACTGATCACGATAGATCACTTCTAATTCTTTAGGAAACCAAACTAAATTTAGCCCGCGAGAAATTAACAAGTCGATTTGTTCTTGTCCCAATATATTGGAAGCTTTCAACTTCATCTTATCTCTCACCACTCCCAAAAATGTTCTTATAAATGTCAAAATAGGGATTATTTTTTTACTACGTTACACTGATTTAAAAGGAATGTGTATTAGATTATAAAAAAAATATTAATTTTTAAATAATAAGCATTGCCTAAAATAATGATTCAAGCTTAAATTAGATTCAAGAAATAAAAAGCTGTTACAAATTAAACGGCAATCGATTGTATCTTGCGGGTATTGAGCTACAATTTATAAAAAAGCATCGATCATGGTCAATGATTGAATTAAGTCATACGAAATAGGATGCATCGCAATGACTGCTATGAATCAATATGGAACAAAACTGGAAATCACACCTCACTCCGAATGGGCGCAACAGTTCTGGGATGACCTGTTACCTGCGAAAGAGCGAGTAAGCAAACACCCACTATTCACGGATATGGCCAATGGCTCATTAAGTCTGGAATGTTTTCGTTCGGCCTTATTGAATTTCTATCCTTTGGTGGCCCATTTTCCATCCTATATGGCCGGATCATTGGCGAAGGCCACCTCATTTGAACTGGATGGAGTGACTGAAACCCGAGACTGGCTGATCCAGAATATCAAGGTGGAAGAACGGCATTTAAACTGGTATCAGGACTGGGCGGGGGGCTTTGGTCTGACAGTTGAGATGTTGAATCAAGTAAAGCCACCTGTGGCCATGAACGCGGTCAATCACTTTTTGTGGGATGTTAACTTCCGGGGGACACTGGCCGAAAGTATTGCAGCAACCAATCTTGCGATTGAATGGGCAACAGGCGACTGGACCATTCAGGTGTATAAGGGGATTCAGGTATACACTCAACATCCGGAAGTCAATATCAACAAGCGCTCTTTGGCGTGGTTAAGAGCGCACGCCCATTATGATGATTTGCATCCCTATGAAGCGATGGAGCTGATTAAACGGCTATGCGATAAAGACCCTGTACTGCAGCAAAAGGCTTTTCTGGCTGCTCAGGAAGGTCTGGCCTATTATGAGTTGGCTTTGGATGAGTGCTATAAGTTACAGCATAAGAATTAAAGGCTGTTGAGTATTCAGTTTTTATAAATGATGGATCTCCAGAAGTGTAACCTCCTCGGTTTTGCCTACAACCGAGGAGATAACAGTCATGCTTCGAGGAAAAGTCTTAAACCATTGCGGGGTCACTGACCGAATCTTCACCTGTTTCGACTCGTCCCGCAAAGCGACGATAGAACTTGGCTTCCTGTGTGCAGGTTACAGCGAAGTCGTACCAGTGTCCTGTATCAGCCAAGTCCCAATGTTGAGTAGAGCTCTGTCCTGCTTTTACGGCGATTTTGAGGGCAGGGTCAGTGCGATATGCCACAGGGCTAATCACCAGTTCAATATCCTGCGTTCCTGAATTATTCAGGTCGACATAGACATTGCCATTGGCAATATCATAGCAAACCCGAATTTCGGGATTGATGTGTAAATCCTGATTACGATTCAAGTCACCTTTGAAATGTCGATGAAAGCCATTGGGTCCCAGCACCCACAGATCATATTGCCCTTGATTGTCTTTTTGCGCATTCCAAACATCATCCAGACTTTTACCTGCTTCTACAATATAACGGCGCGGAACCCGATTTAAATTTAATGTGTCGTAGACATGAAAGACCGCACCTTGGCTGCCTGTATTTGAAAATAGCAGCTTGACCGTTCCATCGTTCAGGCAACGTGCACTGGTATGTAGTTCATAAGGCAGTGCTTTAGAACGACGAATACCACTGGCCTGAATTGGCAATTGTAAATTGCTGGGAATAGGTACATTAGGTAGTTTTTGTTGTGCATCACGGAGTTGATCGGCTTGCTCTCTGGTTTGTTTGCCATTGAGTTGAGGTAACACATCTTCATTCGGCGTTTTAAAGTTAAAGGCGGAACTGAGATCACCACAGATGGCCCGGCGATACGGGCTGATATTGGTTTCTTTAACACCAAAACGTTTTTCCAGAAACATCAATACCGAGGTATGGTCAAATACTTGAGAGTTCACAATTCCCCCACGACTCCAGGGTGAAAGCACAAACAGGGGAACACGAGGACCTGGCCCATACACCCCCTTGTCTTTTTCAGGCTGGCTAGTACTACCCAGTGGAGCATCATGCACATAGTATTCATAACGCATATCGGTCTGGCTTAGCGTTGATTTACCTGCATACGTGTTATCCGCTTGCAATGTCGGTGCGGATGGAGATGGAACGTGGTCAAAATAACCATCATTTTCATCAAAATTGATCAGGAATACGGTTTTGCTCCACACTTCAGGCACGGCGGTTAACGCATCTAAGATTTCCTGAATAAACCATGAGCCTTGTACTGGGCTAGATGGGCCAGGATGTTCACAATAAATGGACGGGGCATTGATCCAAGACACCTGCGGCAATCTGCCAGTTTTGATGTCATTTTTAAAGGCATTTAAGAATTCTTCTGGGGAGTTACCCGGCAAAGTATTGGCAATGCCTTTATACAGTGGATTGTTGGCATTATCGGTTGTTGCATCATAGGCTTTGTACGGCAGTTTTTGTGCAGCCTTGTTATAAGGACTATTGGGTGCGCCGCCACTGGAAACCGGATAGCCCGACTCGATATTGGCTTTTCTAAAAGTGCGGAATGCACCAAGCATGTTATCGCCCCATTCATCAGGCATATTTTGATAACAAATCCAGTTGATTCCCGCTTCTTCGAGTCGTTCCGCATAGGTTTTCCATGTGTAACCGACATCAACCGTTTTGGGATCACCATCAATCCAGTCCCATTCATTATTTACAAATGCAGTACTGGTTGGGACTGCACCATTGGTTCCGGTCAAATGGAACGAACGATTGGCATCTGTACCGGTATGCATGGAACAATGGTAAGCATCACAAATCGTAAACGCATTGGCCAAGGCAAATTGGTAAGGGATTTCCTGTTCCTTAAAATAACCCATGGCATAGTCCGTTTTATAGCTTGGCCAGTGAGTCATACGACCATTGTCCCATGCTTTCTGACTATCCACCCAAGTATGGTGGGTGCCGGGCGCACGTTGGGCGTTATTGCTGGAGCCATCTAAATGGAATGGAGTTAACAGAGCACCATTACTGCGTTGTTGCTGCCAAACTGTACGCCCATTCGGTAATGGAATGGTGAGGCGATCAGCAAAGCCTCGGACCCCTTTCAGTGTGCCAAAATAATGGTCGAATGAGCGATTTTCCTGCATCAGGATCACCACATGCTCAACATCCTGAATCGTTCCGGTTTTATTGTTGGCCGGAATCGCTAGCGCTTTTTGAATACTTGCTGGAAAAGTGGTTAAAGCGGCAGCACCAAAACCTGTTTTAAGTGTGTTTGCTAAAAATTGACGGCGATTAATCACGCGATTTCCTCTTATTGTTTTTATGGTTATGGTGCACAGCGCATCACAGGTTTTTTGGCATCATCAGGTTTCACTGCAACCTGATCGTCATTTGAATCATTACAGGCGGTGAGTGCCAATAGCACGGGAACAATAGCGAGGCAGGAGAGCCATCGTTTCATTTTTTGTAACATCTGCTTCATCCAGAATAAAGATGTCAACACTCTAGGCAGTGCTGATGACAGCATGGTGTCATCCAGATGAAGATTCCTTGACGTTTCATAGTTATATGAATGAGGAAAAGAAGATGGAGCATGTGAATTTAGATGGGGGAAAATCCCCACCCATCTAAAGCGATAGGGATTTGATCAATACTAGCCATATTGATGGACAGTAACTGGCTTTGACTGTCCATAGAGAGCTGAATTTTTGAATTAAAGCGGATGCATCTTGTCATCAAAATTTTCAAGTATTGGAAACTCAAGCGGCTGTAGCGCATCGAGGTGCGACAAATAGCGCTCAAAATCAATTAGCAGTTTTTGTCGGGCTTCGTTGCTGATATAGGGCACGTGATAAGCGATAAAGGGCGGTAACACTTCAAACCCGGCATAAGCCAATGTCCCACGCTGGATCGGTGCAAGATAATGTTCAATCGGCCCGTGAATAGCATTTTCACCAAACATATGCTCACGACCACCTAACGTTAAACACAGCATGGCTTTTTTCCCACGCATACCACCGTGGTTGTAAAAGCGTTTTCCGCCATAAAATAGTCCTGATACAAATACACGGTCAATCCAGCCCTTTAAGATGGCGGGAACGGAAGTCCAGTACAAAGGAAAGCTCAATATCAGCAGGTCTGCACGTTGTACTTTTTCAAGTTCGGTCTGGATATCCGGTGAAAACTGCTGATGCTTGAAGGCATAACGCTGTTCCAAGGCATAATTTAGGTAATCAGGCTGGTTTAAGCTTTCAAAATCATCTTGAGAAGCCACAGGGTTAAAATTCATGGCATACAGGTCAGAAAGTTCAACGTGATGGCCGAGTTTTTCAAATGTTTCCTTTGCTTTATTCTTTAAGGCTGCGGTAAAGGATAAGTTTTCTGGATGGGCATGAACAATCAGTATATTCATTGGTAAGTCACATTCATAAACACATTTTAGATAAATCAACTATGCTGAAAAGCGTAAAACTGGCATAGTTCATAAGCTGCCAATATTTACCATTTCACGCCAATTTATCCTTAAGTCACGGAACAAGAATGAATCCAGAATTACCCGGAAGCTACGTCAACTTATTGATTGATGTCATAGGAAAATGGAATGTTTCACCTCAGCAAATGCTGGCTGGTACAGGCATTCAGGTCCAAAAACTGGATGCGCCATTTTGGTATGTTGACCTGAATATCTTCAATTACTTACTAGAGAAAGCAGCTACATTAACCCGGGAACCTGCAATTAGTTTATACCTTGCCCGAGACATGCGGGTGTCTTGCTATGGCAATGTAGGAATAGCGGCGACCACAGCACATACCTTAGGGGATGCGATCGAGATTTTAGAACAATTTATTGGTTTACATTGCGCCGTTTTTAAACCTCGGCTTAGGATTGACGGGGAGAGGGTGCATTTATATTTTGCTCAGCCTTTATCTCAGGAGCGATTAAATCAACATGCTACTTGTTTTCTGATATTTGGATTTGGACAAATTCTGCAAAATCTGGCTCAAGTTAATCTGGAAATTGATTATAAATTTCAGCAAGACCAGCCTGATTTTTATAAAAGAATCCATCCGGACAAGAACTTGAGCGTAGTGTTTTCTGCTGAAGCGGATTGCCTGACTTTTAAGCAAGAATACTTATATTTACCCCTCAAAACTGCAGATGCCATGCTTGCACGTTTAAGCAGACAACAGTGCCTGCAGGATGCACAGAAACTGGCACAAAAAAGGAGGGATAAGGACCGTCTGGATGCTGTCATTAAAGCCATGATTTATGATGAACATGAGGGCTTTTTATCGATCAAACAAGTTGCAGGGAAACTGCATATTTCAGAAAGATCATTACAACGGCAATTGGGACAGCAGCAAACAACGTTTCAGACGTTATTGGCTGAAGTGCGTAGACAGCAGGCCGAGTATTTATTAAAACAGCCAAAGATCACTATTCAAGAGGTGGCAAATCGTTTGGGCTATGCGGATATTTCTCATTTTTCACGTGCATTTAAACGGTGGACCAATGTGACGCCAAAATTTTATCGGGAAGTAAACAGATAACATTAAATTCTGTTTAGAGGCTAAGCTCTATCGATCAAATAATACTAATTTTTTCTAATATAATTTCAAATATGAAATAGGTTTCATAATTGAAACAATAGTTAATTTTTAAATTATTGAATTTAAATGTAAAAATAATGGCATGTAATTTGCTCCAGTAGGATTAGCTACCAGGAGTAAATAATGAATGCAAATCATATACTGCAATTGAGTGGAATATTGCAGCAGAATCTAGGGCTAATCCCGCATGAAATTCAGTTAAAAAAAATGAGTGGTGGGGCTATCCAAGAAAATTGGCTAGTTCAGTCTGAAGATTTTGCATTAGTACTGCGTAAAAATGCTGAATCTAGTGTAGAGGCTAGTTCAGATCGGGAGCAGGAATTTTTACTTTTAGATCGGTTATATCACTTTGGAATTAAAGTGCCAGAACCACTTTATTTCGAGAAGTCACCTAACTTTTTAAACAGTGATTTCTTCATTATGAAAAAAATCGACGGCGTAACAGAAGGCCATAAACTAGTACGAATTACAGAAGAAGAAAAACGTAAAAAGATTACTCAAGACATTGGTAGGCAACTTGCTTTAATTCATGCCATTCAATCAGATGAAGTATTAGAGAAACTACTTCCTAAGCCAGATAAAGATCAGTATTTGGAAAATAAACTTACAGGTTTTCTAGAACAACTGGATCACTTAAAAAGACAACGTCCAATCCTTGAGTACGCTATTCAATGGATGTTTAACAATCTTCCGAAAGTTGATGATTTGGTACTAGTCCATGGTGATTACCGCATTGGTAACATCATGGTTAATGACGATCAAATTTCAGGAATCTTAGATTGGGAATTTACGCAATGGGGTGATCGGAGAGAAGACCTAGGCTGGTTTACCTCTAAATGTTGGCGTTTTGGACAAGATGAAAATATAGCGGGGGGAATCGGTTCATATAAGGACTTTGCGAAAGCTTACGCTGAAGTTTCCGATATTTATATCCCTGAATTTGAAATGAAGTTTTGGCATGTACTGTCGCATGTTCGATGGGCAATCATTGCGATGCAGCAGTCTGACCGAAACAACGAAATGGATACTCCATCACTCGAATTAGCCCTAACTGAATTTTTAGTTCCCCGCCTTGAGAAAAATATTCTGGAAATATTGAGAGAAAAAGAATGAGCGAGCAAAAAATAATTGACCTGATCAAAGCCAGCCAAGCCGTCATTAAAAATGAGCTTTTACCGCAATCGGGCAGTCAGAAATATAACTTGTTAATGCTCATGAGAAGCTTGGAAATTTTGCAGGCTTATATTTTGCAAAAGGATATTTCTACATTGCATCGTTCAGGCATTGTGCAAGATTATTTTTCTTTTCCAATCAAAGATGTTGATGAGGCAATTCAATTGTTTATTAGCAATATCCGTGAAGGTAAACAATCGGATCAAACATTTGAGATATTAAAAGCTCTTAATTCGGAAGACTTAAAAATTACTGAACCAAAGGCAGCTCAACATGGATAAATATCGGCTACGAATTTATTTAGTTCGGCATGGGCACGTTTCATATTTTGATGCAGATAAGAACCCAATTAATCCTAAGTTTGCACAGTTATCCGAACGAGGAATAGAGCAAATACAACAACTGGCTCATCAATTACAAAATGTTAGTTTTGAAAAAATTTACTCATCTACCATGCCTCGTTCGATTCAGACAGCCGAAATTTTGAAGCGCTATCAAAACGAGCATAAAGACATTCAGTCATTCGATGATATTCGGGAAATAAGAGCAGGACGTTTAAGAGAAATTTCGTTGGATCGTGCTGAACTGGAAATCAAAAAGGCCTATCAGTTCTATAAAAATAATCTTGAACTATTTGTACAAGGCGAAAGTTGGTCGCTCTTTATTACTCGTGTACTGACATGGTTTGAAAACATGATTTTAACAGCAGACAAAGACCAGAACATCCTGATTTCTTCACACGATATTGTAAATCGGATACTCATTAATTGGGTATATGGACATGACTTCAAAGATGTTTATTCGCAGGAACAAGATTATGGCTGCTTAAATATTCTTGATCTAAGGATTGAAAATCAAAAGGTAATAAGCAAACGAATCAAGCTTCAAAATTTCACGCCGTACAATCTGATTAAAAATGAGCTATTTAATAGCGCTATGGATGATGTGTATGAAACTTATATCGCGACTCAAGGCTTTAAATTAAAGGAACTCAGCTCATGATTACACTATCTAATGAATTATTAGAACTACAACAGAAAGTGAGAGAATTTATTCAACAAGAGGTGATTCCATTAGAAAATGATCCTCGTCAAGATAGCCACGGGCCTAGTGAGGCTTTACGCCAAGAGTTAGTGAGTCGCGCGCGTCGTTGGGGGTTGCTAACTCCCCATGCAAGTCAAGAAATGGGAGGGCTTGGATGGTCGCATCTGCAAAAGGCTGTAGCTTTCGAAGAAGCAGGATATTCTGCTTTAGGTCCAATCGCTTTAAATATTCATGCGCCAGATGAAGGAAATATTCATCTTTTAGATGCTGTCGCAAACAATGCACAAAAAGAAAGATGGCTAAGAAAATTGGTAGCTGGAGAAATTAGATCGTGCTTTGCCATGACGGAACCGGCACCCGGAGCTGGCTCGGATCCATCCATGCTTCAAACAACAGCCATTGAAGATGGCGATGACTATATTATTAATGGCCATAAATGGTTAATTACAGGAGCCGATGGAGCGAGTGTTGCGATTATTATGGCAAAAATGCAAGATGGCTCCGCTTCAATGTTTCTAACAGACACCAATGTTGAAGGCTTTATATTAGAAAAAAATATGAATGCTATGGACTCATGCTTTTCAGGTGGCCACGGCATTTTACGCTTTGAGAATTTACGTATACCTAAAGAAAATGTGTTGGGTGAAATTGGTAAAGGCTTTAAATATGCTCAAGTTCGCCTTGCACCAGCACGTTTAACACATTGTATGAGATGGTTGGGGCAAGCAAGGAGAGCACATGATATTGCTACTCAATATGCGCGAGAACGCCAATCTTTTGGTAAGAGATTAGGAGACCACCAAGGCGTTGGTTTTATGCTTGCCGACAATGAAATGGATATTTTAACGACTCGATTAGCCGTTCACTATTGTGCCCAGGTTTTAGACTTGGGTGAGAAAGGAAATTATGAGTCGAGTCTAGTCAAAGTGATCAGCTCTGAAGGTATCTGGCGTGTGGTGGACCGATCAGTTCAGATTTTAGGTGGACAGGCCATGACGGATGAATCAGTGGTTTGCAAGATTTTTAAAGATGCTCGTGGTTTTAGAATTTATGATGGCGCGAATGAAGTTCACCGCATGAGCATAGCCAAAAAACTATTAGGGAAGCAGTTGTAATAGTAGGGATAAGAGAATGAATATTTTTGATGTAAAAGATAAATATATTTTAATTACGGGTGCCTCAAGCGGTTTGGGTCATCATATAGCTGAATTATTTGCAAAAGAAGGCGCCAATATCGTTATTTGTGCCAGACGGTTAGAGCGATTGAAAGAATTAGAATCGTATATAAGCAATCAATTTGGTGTACAAGTTCATACCTTTGCATTAGATGTAAATGACCGTAACGCTGTAAAAGATATGCTTACCGTTCTAGAGGCTGAAGGAATTACAATAGATGTTCTAATCAATAATGCTGGGGTGAGTGATACCAAGCGTTTCTTAGACTATAACGATGAAGATTGGGATAAGATTGTAGATACTAACCTCAAAGCGCCTTGGCAATGTGCACAAGAAGTTGTGCAGCATATGATTAAGGCTGGTCGTAAAGGGTCTATTATCAATATCACATCAATTCTGTCTCAGTCTACCAACCTGGGTGTTAGCCCGTACTGTGCATCGAAGGCTGGCTTACGTCATTTAACAGAAGTTATGGCAGTAGAACTGGCTAGATTTGGTATAAATGTAAATGCCATCGCGCCAGGCTATATGATCACTGAAATTAATGAGGAATATTTAACTGGCGAATCTGGCCAACAGCTTTTAAAGAAAATTCCAACAAGGAAGTTTGTAGAATTTGATGACTTAAATGGACCTTTACTGTTACTTGCTTCGCAAGCAGGTCAAGGCATAACAGGTATCGAAATTAAAGTCGATGGCGGTCATAGCGCTGCGCCTATATAAAACGTTTTTTAATGGAGTAAAAAATGCTTAATCGAAAACCAATTAATATTTTGGTCACCTATATTAAAAAACCTAATATTAATGGTTTTCGATCTTTGGTTGAGCAGGCGATTAGTGAAGTAGAGTCGAATGAAATCGATTTGGTGGAATGCCATATTTCCGATGTGCAAGATGTTGCTCAAAGCTTGGTAGAAAATGGCTGTCAGATTCTTCTATGTACGGGAGCGACCGCGAGTTTTCTACAGAAGAAATTAAATATTGATATTCAGGTCATTCGAACTGGTACTTTTGATGTCATAAAAGCCATATCAAACTTAAAACAATATAAGCGAATTGCTTTGGTGGGTAATACGTCCACAGTCGATCTTGAGAACTACTCTGATATTTTTGCTTTAGATATACAACAGTTTAACTATGATTCATATTTAGATGCCAAGAAAACAATTCATTTAATTAAAAATCAAGGTTTTGATGCGATTATTGGTTCACCTGTTGCAGTAGAGTTAGCTCTGAATGAAAACCTAGTTGGACATTTGGCGATTAGTGTGCCGTCTTTAAAAGACCTACTGCAAAATGCCTTACGTACCCTTGAAAAGATTCGTAGAGAACAGTACTCAACCTTACGTTTAACCGAGATCTTTAATCACTTAAATGAAGGTATTTGTTTTATCACTAAGCAAAAAAAGATTTCTTTAATAAATAACTCAATGAGTTCGTTACTTGAAAAAGACTCTTCAGACGTTTTAAACAAATCAGCACTCGAAATTTTTGAAGGATTAAACTTTGATATCGACCAAGAAAATAGTCATCAACTCGTCCAATTTAAAAATTTAAAACTTGCTGTATATATTTCCAAACTAAAAAATGACTATATAGATGGCTATATCTTAAGAGTGCAGGAACTAAACGCATTAGAGCAGTCTAATAGTCAGTTTAGAAAGGTTTCATCAAAGAATTTTAATACACGGTATACCTTTGATCAGATCTTGACACAAAGCGCTAATTTTCAACAAATTATCAAGTTATCCAAAGCATATGCAAAAACCGATAGTACGATTCTCATTACTGGTGAAAGTGGTACAGGTAAAGAAGTTTTAGCACAAAGTATTCATAACCATAGCAGTCGTTATAAAGCACCATTTGTTGCAATCAACTGTGCATCTTTTCCAGAAAGCTTGTTAGAAAGCGAATTATTTGGTTATGAAGAAGGTGCCTTTACTGGAGCGAAGAAAAATGGGCGTATTGGTCTCATTGAAGCGGCACATACCGGTACGCTTTTTTTAGATGAAATTGGAGATATGCCATTACATCTACAAACTAGATTTTTACGAGTCTTACAAGAAAGACAAATTAACCGCTTAGGCTCAGTGGTAAGTCATCATTTAGATATACGTGTGATTGCTGCAACTCATGCGAACTTAGATGAGTTAGTGCGAAATGGGAGCTTTCGGGCAGATCTTTACTATCGTTTAAATATTTTACGAGTGTATACGCCGTCTTTAAAAGAGCGAAAAGAAGATATCTTGTATTTAGCAAATTCCTTTCTAGAGAAATATAGAAAAACACTGGATGATTTGCCGAATATTTTACAGAAGGCTTTTTTACACTATTCTTGGCCGGGCAATATCCGCGAACTTGAAAATATTGTTGAAAGAATCAATGTGCTGTTACAGCTTGATCATGAAATTTTAACTCCCGAATTTTTAAAGCAACAGTTACCTGAGCTATTTCAATCCCAAAATCAGCCCACGGCGCAACCTTTATTAAAAAAGGTAAAGGTTAATCAAGAGTTGAGTTTAATTGAGCAAACACTTGCAGAAGTAGATGGTGATTTAGACCTTGCTGCACAAAAACTCGGGATTAGCCGGACCACTTTGTGGCGTAGAATGAAACTCATAAATCACTAATTTCAAAAATGAAATTTTTTCAAAAAAGAAAAACAATAAAACTAATTAAGTTGTTGAAAATAACAATAAAATAATTTGGCATCATAGTTGCATTGACTCATATAAGCATCTGAATCAGTTGCTAAATTGTGTGAGGAAATAAGAATGACGAATGGATTAATGATGCATTGTAATTTAAACATTACTTCAATAATGCAGCATGCTTTGACAGTTTACGCAGATCAAGAAATTGTGACTTTGAAAGCAGATGGGATAACTAAACATCGATATACATATAAAGATGCTTTTGAACGTGTAGCTCAGTTTGCCAATGCGCTAGATCGATTAAATATAAGTTCTGATGCTAAAGTCGGGACGATGGCATGGAACTCATATCAGCATTTTGAATTGCACTATGCCATTCCATGTACGGGAAGAATTTACCATACAATTAACCCCAAATTGGCACCTGAACAGCTCATTCAAATTATCAATTCTGCTCAAGATGAAGTACTCATTATTGAACCAGATTGTTTGGCATTGGTTGATTCTATTTATGACAATATAAAGCCAGTCATAAAACATTTTATTGTGCTTGGTGATCCGAATAAAAAACTAAAAGCACAATTTGACTTTGTCTTTTATGAAGAACTCATTGCTCCAGAGCAGTCTCAATATGATTGGCCAGATATCCCTGAAGAACGTGCAAGTGGCCTTTGCTATACATCGGGGACAACAGGTGACCCTAAAGGTGTTCTTTACTCACATCGTAGTACCGTATTGCATGCATTAATACTCGCTATGCCAAATGCGATTGGCTTAACGCATGATAGCTGCATTATGCCTTTGGTTCCTCTTTATCATATTAGCGCTTGGGGAATGCCATTTAATGCGGTTTTATCGGGGGCAAAAATCGTTTGGCCTCACTCATTTGCTGGACAAACCGAGAAAATTTTTAATCTGATCCAATCAGAACACGTCGATATTTCTATGGCTGTTCCGACCATCTGGAATGCTTTTAAAAATTATCTTGAAGACCACCATATTTCATCAGTCAGTTTAAAACGGGCGATATCTGGTGGTTCAGCTGCGCCATATTCGCTGATTGAGTCTTTGAGCCACTATGGAATTTCAGTTGAAAATGCTTGGGGAATGACTGAAACCAGTTCAATGGCAGTCTGTAATCGATTAGACCAAATCAAAAATAATGTCGAAACCCAATCAATTAAATGCGGCAAACCTATCTTCGGCGTTCAAATGAGATTGCGCGATGAGAACCATCAATTGCTTCCTCACAATGGTGTGCATGAAGGCATTTTAGAAGTACGTGGCCATACAATTGCCAAGCAATATATCAATCAACCCAAAGCAGTAGAAGAAGAGGACAAATGGTTTGATACAGGAGATATCGCATGCATAGATGAATATGGATATATGCATATTACAGACCGTGCCAAAGATATGATCAAGTCAGGAGGAGAATGGGTCAGTAGTGTTGAAGTTGAAAATGTAGCGATGGGATATGAAAAAGTTGCAGAAGCCGCTGTTATTGCCGCCAATCATCCAAAATGGGGAGAACGCCCACTTTTAATTTTGGTGCCAAAGTCTCCACAAGAAAAAATTGAACATTCTGAAATTGTCGTTTTTCTATCATCCAAATTACATAAATGGGCCATTCCATCAGCAACCATATTGGTTGAAGAAATACCGCATACACCCACTGGAAAAATCAGTAAAAAAATATTGAGAGAACGTTATCACGACTATTTCACCAATAGTGCTTTTGCTGAATGTAAATAATGATCTACATAAAAAAGGACTTTTTATATGAACTATCCTCAGGAAGCAAATATCGTTTTAGATACGAAATTTAAAAAAATGGTAAAGCAGAGAAATCGATTCGCCGTTTTTCTAAGTTTAATTGTACTCAGCATTTACTTTATTTTTATAGGAACTGCCACCTTTCGCCCTGAATTGCTGGCAATGCCACTAGAGGCAAGCAAAATCACAATGGGTTTACCGATTGCTGCCATTGTCATTGTATTGAGCTGGGTCATAACGGGCTTATATATATTTATTACAAATCAATATTTTGATAAACAAAAAGAAAAATTAAGAAAGGAGTATCATTATGAATAAATATATTGTTTTTATTCTTCTGACTTTACTCAGTCCTGCTGTTTAGGCTGCCCAAACTGAGCCAAGAAATTGGACCGCAATTATCATGTTTGCGTGTGTAGTCGGCCTTTCATTATTTATTACTTTTAAAGCTGCAAAGAAAACAGTATCGAAAGAAGATTTCTATACGGCTGGCAACGCCATTTCAGCTAAGCAAAATGGCTTAGCAATTGCCGGAGACTATATGTCGGCTTCAACCTTACTTGGTATTTCCAGTATGGTTTTCTTCAAAGGCTATGATGGTTTTATCTATGTAACGGGCTTTTTTGTTTGCTGGCCGATTTTAACTTTTTTAATGGCCGAAAGACTAAGAAACCTTGGTAAATATACTTTTGCAGATATTGTTTCGTATCGATTAGATCCGCAGCGCACCCGTATTTTGGCAACGTGTGGTTCACTTATTGTTGTATGTTGCTATTTAATTTTGCAAATGGTGGGTGCTGGTCAGCTTATTAAATTACTGTTTGGTCTAGATTATAAAATTGCCGTCATGCTAGTCGGTTGTCTAATGCTGGTGTATGTCATTTTTGGAGGAATGCTTGCAACCACATGGATACAAATAGTTAAAGCTATTCTTTTGCTATTTGGTGGAACAGTTCTAGTCTTTCTGGCATTTAAAGCATTTGGTTTTAGTTTAAATAATATGGCTGAGGCCGCCGTAAATGCACATAAATTAGGACAAAAGGTCTTAGAACCGGGTCCAATGCTATCCAATCCGATTAATACACTCTCTATGTCTATTGGATTGATCTTTGGTTTAGCAGGTTTACCCCATATTCTGATGCGCTTTTTTACCGTTCCAAATGCTGCCGAAGCGCGCCGTTCAGTCTTTTATGCGTCTGGTTATATTGGTTACTTCTTTATTGTGGTTTGTATTTTAGGGTTGGCTTCCATCGCTATAGTAGGCACTAATCCTCAATATTTTGTAGATGGGCAATTAGGCGGAGATTTAATAGGTGGCAGTAACATGGTTGCGATGCACCTAGCAAAAGCCCTAGGTGGAAATCTATTACTCGGCTTTTTATCTGCTGTAGCATTTGCAACGATTTTAGCTGTGGTGGCTGGCTTGGCACTTGCTGGAGCTTCTGCGATTTCCCATGATTTATTTCAAAAAGTAATTAAAAAAGGTAAGGCAACTGAAAAACAGGAAATGGTTGTATCTCGACTTTCTGTGGTGGTTCTAGGTGTGATTGCCATAGCATGTGGAATCTTATTTGAAAAAATGAACATCGCTTTTTTAATGGGACTTACATTTGGTATTGCTGCTTCCGCCAACTTTCCTGTACTTATTCTTTCTATGTATTGGAAAGATTTAACTACCCGAGGCGCTATATTTGGTGGGTTTGTCGGAATCATTTCGGCAATTACTTTTGTGGTTTTATCACCGACAGTTTGGGTAGGTGTACTAGGTCATGAAAAAGCAATATTCCCATTTGATAATCCAGCTTTGTTTTCAATGCCACTCGCATTTTTGGTGAGTATCGTTGTTTCTTTGACTGATAAAAGTGCAAGAGCCGAGTTAGACAGACAGGGATTTGAATTACAGGTGGTACGTTCCGAGCTTGGTGCTCAACAAGGTTCGTTTGAAAAAATGCCTTTACATTAGAATAAAGAAGCCAGTTGCTCTTTGAATTGAGGTTGAACAACATGCTAAAAAGCATCTGGCTCAACCTCAATTAGAAAAGTTTATTTTAGGATAAAATTGACTACAGAATGTTCTTTAAAGATCATCACCACGACAACTGGGTCCGCAATGAATAACATTTCATACGTTATTGGTAGAGGAGTGTAGAGAGCATCTCGAGTATTCATTTAAACGAAGCTCTCTAGCCAGCGGAATTTTAGCTCCACCAATAGCGTAGAATATGGAAAAAGATCGGTGCAGAGAAACAAATTGAATCGATACGATCTAACATGCCGCCATGACCTTGAATCAATTGTCCCCAATCTTTTACACCCCGGTCACGTTTGATGGCTGACATTACCAGCCCTCCAAAGAATCCAAAAATACATATAATCAAGCCGATCAAAGCTGCTTGCCAGTAATTAAATGGGGTGAGTGATGACATCAATACACCTAGGGCCGTTGCC
This sequence comes from Acinetobacter sp. 1000160, assembly GCF_000588715.1. NCBI lineage: Bacteria > Pseudomonadati > Pseudomonadota > Gammaproteobacteria > Moraxellales > Moraxellaceae > Acinetobacter > Acinetobacter sp. 1000160. The sequence continues at coordinate 355,454 of NZ_JFWP02000001.1, forward strand.
AGAATGATGCCGCCAATCAGGCCTTCTACGGTTTTTGATGGAGAAAGTGTCGGCGCTACTTTATGTTTTCCAAAAAGTTTGCCACAAACATATTGCAATACGTCAGAAGCTTGAACCACCATAATCAACCAAATCGCCAACCAAATTTTTTCACCTTTAAATTCGGGTAAATCGAGGTTTAACAGGGCAGGGACATGGGAAATACAGAATACGCTTACCATTAAACCCCACTGAATCTTGGCACTCCTTTCCAAAAAGTGTGTGGTATCTTCGAGCTTTAGACTGGCGATGGGAATAAGTAAAAAGACATAAAGCGGAATGAAAATCGAAAATAGTCCGTACCAGTTGGTATAGACCAGATAGTATTGATAAGGAATAACAAAGTAGAACGCGATCAGCAAAGGCAGATAGTCACCACGCCGTGTTGGTAATAAGCTAATAAATTCGCGTAGCGCAAAAAATGAAATGACACCAAACAAGATAATAAAAGCGGTTTTACCCAGTAGTATGGCTACGGCCAAGACAATCAGCATGCTCCACCAGGCATTGATACGGGCATTCAAGTTATCAATCACTGGGGATGGCTTTGTTCCAGCTTTTTGTTTGAGAATAAAGCCAATACTTGAGGCAACGATTAAAATCACGGCAAAGATTGCAAACAGTAGATAGGTTTGTTGTAGGTTGTCCAGACTCATTGATTCTCTGCCTCTTTTAATTTTAATAATTGCTGCTGAGCATGTTTTAAAAACTGCTCTTTATCTGAGAATTGATTGAGCACTAAAGGTTTGCCGAAGATAACCGTAGAAAGTAGGGGTAAAGGAATAAATGCACCTTTGGGCATCACCCGTTTTAGATTGGAAATCCAGACAGGTACGACTTCAATATCGGGGAACTGTTGGCTGAGATGATATAGACCACTTTTAAATTCAAGTAGTTCGATATCATCATTTAAGTTCCGAGTTCCTTCTGGAAAAAAAATAATGGAATAACCTTCTGCCAAGACATCTTTCACCGGCTGTAACGGATCTTGCTGATCACTACGATTACGTTGGATGGTCACACCGGAAAATGTATCTTGGATTAAAAAACGTCTAAATCCATCTTTTAGCCAATAATCAGACGCTGCAATTGGACGAGTTTGTCGACGAATGTGAATTGGCAAGGAAGACCATAATAAAATGAAGTCAATATGACTATTATGGTTAGCATAGTAGATACGTTGTTTAAGTTCAGGCTCACAACCTACCCACAAGCTGCGTGCGCCTGTCAGTAAGCGAGCACCGCGACGGGTAAGAAATGCGATAAAACGAGCAACGGTTTGCGTGATTATATTTTTTTTCATTCAAGCTTCATCTATGCGCTAATTTATAAAAAAGGATAATAAATAGAGAATATTGTATTAAGACAATAGCAACCTGTATTTTCAAGAGTCTTAAGCAACCTTTGAAGCGTTCAGGCCAATCACGTTCTGTTTTACTTGAGGGCACCAATTTCAAATTTAACAGCGATTGATCCAGTTGCTGAGTAAGACTTTCTATCTCCTCAGACCGCTCAATCATATGTTGTACCAGACCGCGATCAAACTCAATCCGAATAAATAGATAATGGTGAAGCGCCAATAAAGCACTAACAAGTAAAAGAGGAATTACGATCTGCATTTTCGAAAATAAAGATAATGCGATGATGGATAAAATAAAAGCTAAATATCCTGATTTTAAGAGACTCTGACTTTGCTTGAGCAATTGGTTAACTACGACAAAATTCATTTTCATTGCAGTCTCTCCTGAGCGAGCAGCTCTTGGAAACGTTTAATTTCAGTAATATGTGTCTCATTTAAAACAATCCAGGGACGCGTTCGTTGAATTAGAGTAATGGCTTCATCAACTCCAGAGACATAGTTTTGCTGTAATAACCATGCAATCAATACACTACAACTACGTGAATAGCCAAGCGCACAAAAGATCAGAACTTTATGTGTTCGATTGGTTTGTATCAAAGGTTGCACAAAACGGTCAAATGCTTCTGCGGCTAACAGCAATTGCGTGCTCTGCATAGGGATTAAATCTAAGCTATTCAATTTTTCATAGGGTTGTACATGCTGATTTACCGCCAATTCAGCACAGCAGTCAAATAAAGTATCGTATTGTCTTGTGTGTTTCGCAGATGGGATACGACCAAGATAAACCTCTACGCCGTTGAGTTGCAGAACCAGAGAGTCTTGTGGGTGACGACGAGTCCACAATCGACTATTCAACCATGCAAATAGAAAATAGGGTGCCAATAACAACCATGAGGCAACCGTCATTTGACCGTTTCGTTGTTTTTGAAAAATATGAGGCCGAACTGTGAAATAGGCCAGGGCTACCAAGAACAGGGAAATGGCTGGATATAACATCCATAACCAAATACCTTTAAATAAAAATGCAGGTATAATACACAGCAAGGCACCGATTAGATAAAAAGTACCTAATTTTAAGTGTTTCGGTGTAAATTGCTGTACAGGATCTTTCTGATAAGGTGCTTTCACTGAGAGTGGAAATAGCCATAAACATAGCGACCCAGCCAATAAACCCAAAGGTATATCAATAAAATGATGCTGCCATGTGGTTAAGACGGATAGTCCGATCAACAACGACCAAATATGAACTAACCAACGATATTTCGGATTGATATGACGACGATAAAAATCCCACAGAATAACCAGTAAGACGATATGCAATGATGGCGCTTGGTTAAAGGGTTTATCAAAACCCATCAGCACCTCGAACCACAATCCAAAAAAACCCTGTAACTCCGCACGATCAAAACTGAATCTTAAGGGGTAAATTAAAAAGCAGCTGATAGAAATAACCTGAGCTGTAAATAGCCTAAGCAGATGTTGTCTTAATTCAAATTTATTCCAGCACAATAGCAAAGATAAGCCATAAAAAAGGTCAATCGACCAATAAGGCACAATCGTCCAGGCCCAAAGAGGAATATGATGCTCCCATGAAAAAACAATACTTGGAACATCGTTTAGGCTGGATGCATATTGATTTGCAAAACCATAGGTTAAAAAGAAAAATGGGGCTAAAAAGACTAAGCAGAGTAGTCCCCATTTCCATGTACCTGATTGGCGGTCTAAAATATTATTTTGCATAAAAGTCTTTATTTAAATTTTTTGAGCAACCGAAACTGTAAAAATTCCAAATTCATCAATACATTGGTCTACTTTTTTAAAGCCCGCCTGTTCAACCAGTGCATCCATTTCAGCTTGTGAGCGTAAACGCATGACCCAGGCATCACCTTGACGATGCGAGGTGAGAGCACGTGCAATAAACTCTTGTTGTGGGTGCCAGATTTGCCCCGTGTAAATCAGGAAACCACCTTGTAACATGGCCTGATGAATACCTGAGAGTGATTGTCTTAATAAGTCATTATCACTAAACAGCTCATAAAGCCCAGATACAATGACTAAATTTGGCTTGGGCTTAACTTTGGCCAATGATGCAGTATCAAACGCATCGCCTAATTCAAATTGAGCAATATTGTCCAGTTTCCTTTCTTGAATCAATGCTGTGCCTGATTCGACATTTAACTCACTATAATCTCGCAATAATACCGATTTAGGTGGCGTTGCGAGTTCACTGACTGCATCTAAAATATATCGGCCATGACCGGCAGCAATATCCAGAATTCGCACATCCTTACGTTGTTTAGTCAAAATTTTTGCATATTTTGCCAATAACTGCTCAATATGCTGTTTACGCACGCGGATACCACGCCAACCAATAGCATTCAAATACTGCTGGTCAATGATATTGCCCAGAATATTCTTGCTTTCACCCTGATTTCGATAGACAAAGTCTAAAGTGCTGCCGGAGTCATAACCCGTATCTTCGCCAATCTTCAGTCCATGTGAGAATTTACTGCCGAGTTTTAAATTACGTTTGGTTAAGTTCCAGAACAAACTCTTGATTGAAGAAGCGGGCAGTGGACTACTGAGTTGCTCGGCAGTTGCACAGCTTGAACCGATTTTATCGGCATTGAGTACATCAGGAGCCTGATAATCTTCTGAAAAACTTTGCAAAATAAAACGGCGGATTTTTTCGATTGCAATATGACGATCTTTTTCACCTAAGGTATCGTGATAAAAACCTTCCAGAATATGAAACTCTTTACGAGGGTGAGGAAGTTTTTCATAAAATTGTTGTTGTGGCTTACGGAATACGACAAAGTCTGATCCGGAACATAAAACTTGAGTGGGAACAAAGATATTTTGTGCGTCATTTACGATACGTTGCGATGCTGCATATAAGCCTAAAAGCATTCGTACAGAAATGGCTTTGGCGATCTGCGGATCTGTATCGTAGGTTTTTGCACGCTCAATATCATGCGTTAACATGTTCGCTTTTACATAACTGGTAATAAAGAAATTACCTTTAAGTTTGCTTAAGACAGATAAACCTGTTTTTGCAAATGGTACATAGAGTTTAATGTCAAATGCAGGTGAAGCGAGACATAAAGCTCTGATTTTTGGCGCATAATCATGCACCCATGTTGCGGCCAAAACAGCCCCAACGCTTTGACCAATAACAGCAATATTGGTGGATTTAATTTTATAAGTAGCTTCAATGTGTTGTACAAAATATTGAATATCTTTCACACATGCAGAGAAACTCGGTGCATCACCACGTAAACCAGGTGAGTCTCCATGTCCGCGTGCATCCCATGCAAAGAAATCAAACTCTGGCAAATTAAGCTCTTTGACTAAATGTGCCATACGTCCCGAATGTTCATGGCCGCGATGGAATAAGATAATTGCTTTTTTAGTGTCATGTTTTATAGCAGCAGGCCAATATTGATAAGCTAATTGGTTATCATCATGAGTAGTAAATACATGTTTTTGTGAGACTTGCATCTGATTTTCCTTAGATTTTAATACTATTTTTAATCCGGTTATAAATTGTCAAAATCAACAGTACTGCAATAAAAAGAAGTATTCCATTGCAGAAATAAATTATTGAATTTAAATAGTTATTTTCTTTTAAATACGAACTGAAACTGACACATAGTGCAATTAAACTAAACCAAAATGCACGGTCACTTTTACCCATAGGGCCATCATAACGGCGTTCCTGACCAATTAAAGGTGCCATAACACCCGCATATTCACTCAGAATCGCCAGAAATACAACCAGTCCCAATAGGAAGGAATTAATAAAGGCTAAGCCCAAAAAACATAGGTAAAGTGCTGAATCTGAGATGACATCGCAGATTTCATTTAAATAAGCGCCAAGTTTTGTTTGTTGATTAAACTCACGTGCGAGCATGCCATCAATGGCATTAAATCCCATACGAAGGAGCATCCATACTGGAAATAACAAAAACAGGATTACAGGCTGGTGGTTGATAGACACATAGTATAAAGCGATTGCTAGCATTACAGAGATGAACATCGCTGAAAGGGTAATTTGATTGGCTGTAATTTTTTTTAAATAAAGCCATTTCACAAATGGACGAAGTAGGTTTTGAAATGCAGGTTTAAGTTGGTAAATTGAAGGCATTTTTATTAATTTAGACATATTTATATAATGAAAACATTGTGTTTAATATTTAAGATTATGTCAACAAACATTGTAATCTAAGACCAAAAGGTAATTATAAAAGTGTTTAGATATCAGTTTGTTGAATTAATTCTACTGCACTTATATCCACCTGAAATCTAGTTCAAAATTTAATTTATGTTTAATAAACAACAAATTTAATTACTTAGAGCATTAAAATTATAACTTATAAAATATTTGGTTCAGGAACCTAGCTATGAATACATATTTTCCTACTAAAAAGATCTTAAGAATAGACAAAATTTTTCTAGGAGAGTGGTGGCAGTCCACCACTCATTAAAATGCTAAAGTTAGGGTTTTGATAGCTACGATTTCTGCTTGGCTTTTTGGCGTAAGACATACAAATATAAGCTTTCTACTTTTTCACGCGCCCATGGTGTGGTACGCAAGAATCGTAATGATGACTTAACACTTGGATCTATACAAAAACATCTAATTTCAATTTTACGACTTAAGCCTTCAAAGCCACCGTAATAATCCAATAACTCATCCAAAATATCAGCAAGTTTTTTGCCGTGTAGAGGGTCATTGGAGGCATTCATAATAGATCAACTAAATTTGGGGAGATCATCATTATAACCTGAGCTAGTTGAAAAATGAGAGGGTTAGCATTTAAGCGTAATTAACATAGAAAATTACAGCTTATCTTCCTATTGATGTGTGCTGAAATAGCAGGAGACATTTATTTGGGCGATTCTAGACAGCCGACTTGTAAAAATCTTCTGCCATTTGATTTAGTGTCTTATCTAGACCTTTCTTTTTATGGAATGAGAACTCGAGCTCAGCAACGTGAATTATGATCGTAGAGATTCATGTTGCTGAGCTGTAGCTACGAACAGGTTGTGGTAGCTACAGTCTTAGATATTCTATTTAACATAATATACATTATGCGAAATAATATTGATTTATTAAGACCACGACTTGTTCCTCACCGAACACTAGTTTTGCAGCTTTTAATGTTCTTATACGAATCTAAATAAAACGGCGTAAACTCTAAATCATTTAAGTTTACACCGTGATGTATCTTTCTAGCTTTTCTATCTCAAGTTAAAAATTAATATTCCATGACAGCTGTGCTGTACGTGGCGCACCTAGGAATAAATAATCATCCCCAAGAAAATTGCCTACATCGCGCCAGTATTTTTTATTGAATATATTGTCTACATTCAATCTCAGTGTGTTGTCATAACCATAGGCATGAAAATTATACGCTGCACCGGCATCAAATACGCTATAACCTGACACCTTCACTGTACCGGTTTTATTGGCATACTTACTGCTGCTGTACTGCATACCTGCCAATAAACGTAATCCATCAATTTGCGACACTTGATACGATAAATGGCTGGCAAAACGTACATTTGGTACATTTTGAGTCTGATGTCCTTTATATTCAGCCACTTGAACATCTGTGAGTCGTGAACGTGTCAATGCCAGACTTGAGGTAATATCCAGATTATCACTTAAACGGCCTTGCAAGCCGAGTTCCAATCCCAGGTTGTGCTGTTCACCTTCAGCCACATAGTTATTGGCAGCATTGATATATTGATTGTCCTGTTTTAAATCAAATATTGCTGCGGTAAAAAGTAAATCCTGCCATTGTTGTTTAATACCCAGTTCATATTGAGCTGAATGGATTGGCGCTAGCGTTACAGATGTATTGGCGGCAGATGCTGGCGCTTGGCCGCCATCACTTAAACCTTTGGCATAAGACGCATAAACATGTGTATCTTCCCAAGGCTGATACATCACTGCAACTTGCGGCAAGAAACGGTTAAAATCGGTCTCCCGAATGCGCGAACCATCTGCTTTGTAGGCATTTTCATCTAAATGTAGCAGTTTTCCACCAGCTAAAACTGACCAGGCTGTATTAAAATCAATCTGATCGATCAGCGTTAATGCAGTTTGCTGGCTTTTTAATGACTTATAATGGTTGGCTAAAGTTTTTTCAGATGGAATATAGTCTTTAGTATCTTCATAAATATTTCCAGATGCTTCTGGGGCTTGGAAAATAGCATCATATTGCGAATGACGTTTAGCTGTGTGTGACAATTCTGCACTGAGGTTGTGTAGCCATGCACCGGTCTTAAATTTACCGTTTATGCCTGCCTTAAATTGATTAGTGAGATAGCTGTCATCCGGGTTGCGAAAGTCATAAATATCGTAATTACCATTCGGGTCAAAACTATTACCTTGCGTCTGACAAGTTTCACTATAACAACCCCAGGCAAAGGATGAATAATCATCGACCACCACACGGCTTTGTGAAGCACTTAAATACGATGTCCAGCTGTCATTGATTTGATAAGTATATTTTAATCCGGTATTTAAGCTGTCACTGCTTATAGGTTTACTCCAGCTTTGATAACCCAGTAAACGATCCCATTTCACACCATTGGGTACGGCGTTGCCACCCAATAATTGATAACCTGGTACAGAACGCTGACGCTGATGCTGTGATTCAAGATCAAATTCGAGCTTGGAACGATCAGAGATGTTCCAGTCTAAAGCGACGGAGCCCAATAAACGACGCCCATTGGCATGTTCAATATAAGGATGAATTTCTTCACTGGCCAGATTAATCCGGTAGCCCCATTGTTGCTGTTCACCCAACAGCCCACCCAGATCTGTTGCGATACGATAGCCCCCTTCACTATCTGCGCCCACGGTCACTGACTGTATATCTTTAGGGCGTTTAGTGACGTAATTGACCACACCACCGGGTGTTGACATGCCACTTTGAATCGCACTGATTCCTTTGAGGATTTCGACCTGTTGTTTATTTTCAAGCGCTACATTCTGCTCACCGCGAATCACATTGCCATTGAGCAAATAACTTGAACCCAGATTCAGGGCAAAACCACGCATCACAAAGTTTGGATAATAGCCAATCGGTGCATAGCCGTCCCCTACTGCTGCATCATTCTTTACCACATCGGTGAGTGTTTTTGCATGTTGATCTGCAATACGTTCAGCCGTAATGGTACTGATTGATGCAGGTATTTCAGCCAGATGATGTTGATTAAAACCGGTTAAGTTGACTTTTGGCTGATAATACGCATTTTCTACGGCCTGAGCATTGACTGTAATGGTGGCAAGCCGAGTGGCTTCACTTTCAGTTTCGGCCTGTGCCACTGTGGAAATCAGTCCTAGACACGAAAATGAGCCAACTGCCAGTAACGCTGTTTGTAAACGAGAAAATGGAAAGGTTTTCACAGTATTTGCCGAGTCCTAAAAATTAATTTTACAGTCCGAATTTGCGGCACGAGTATTCACAATTTCTTTCGATTGGACAAGCATATTTTCCATCTATCTACGACTTTTTCATATTTAGCCGACAAATTGAATTTAACTAGCGATCCAAAGGTCTTATTTATACAAAATCAGTTCTGCCGTTGAAAATTCATCTCCAAGTTTGTCCATGATTTGCTCAAGCAAAGTGTTGATTTCAGGATTACTGTAGGGATGCATATTTCCATTAATGGTTTCTCGCACATTACAATTGATTCTATGTTTAAGTAGCTTATAGATACTTTTATTGCGACCGAACAGGATTCGTTGAATCAGGTGATGCTTTTCCAGATCAGACAGGACTCTGTAAATGGTGCCTATTTTGAGACCACTCTGTTTATTGGCAATCATATAGATATCATCTGCGGTAAGACCGTTATGTTGCGCAAGGACTTCGAGTACAGAAACTCGGGCAACGGTTGGTGTTAAGCCTTTATTGATTAATAATTTTGCGTACATAAGAAACCTGTCAATTAAAATAATAACAACAATATTTTTTATAAAAATAAACAACTTGGGATTAAGTAAATGTTTAAAAATCGAAGTGAATAATGCCTTGAAAATGATTTCTCAAGGCATCTTGTAACGGTTAATATTCAAAATTAGAAGGTATAGGTCACACCAACATAATAGTTACGTCCCAGTTCTTTTTCATTGAATTTAATTCCCGCATCTTTACCCTTTTCTTCCAGATCGACATCGGTCAGGTTACGGATACCTGCTCGTACAGTCACTGCGGGATCTACTTTGGCTGAGAGACCAAGATTGACCAAGGTATAATCAGGTAATTTTTTCTGGTTAATGACCTGATCACCGATATAACTTGCACCCGCAGTTAGAGTTAACCATTCAAGCGGTTTTAAATTAAGATTGGTGTTGGCTTGCAGACGTGGACGTTCATCCAGGCGTTTATCTGTTTCACTGTTTTTAGCATCAAGATAAGTAGCATTGGCATCAACAGAAAGTATAGGCAATAAATCTGCTTGGGCTGCCAGCTCTATCCCTTTGATTTTGACCCGGCCTAAATTCACCCAGGCAGCGCCCGTGGGGCTGGATTCACCATTCGGATCAACGCTATAGCGAATATCCCGACTAATCATATCCTTAATTTTATTCTGGAATACAGTGACACTACCGTTCCAGCTTGCTTTACGGATGGATGCACTCATTTCATAGTTGTCGCTGGTTTCTGGCTCGAGGTTAGGATTGCCCCATAAGGTACACCCGCCGCCACAACTGACAATGCCATAATCTTTGGTCATTTGTGCCAGAGACGGCGCCTTAAAGGCTTGCCCATAGCCTCCCTTAAGCACAATATCATGTGATAATTGATAAACCAGATAGGCTTTTGGGCTGAAATGCTGACCAAACACCTCATGATCATCATAACGGCCAGACAAGGATAAGGTCAGCGGATCGGTGATATGAATGTCATCCTGTACAAACACCGAAGATGTGCCAACTGAAGCCTTACCCGAGTTTTGATAGCTTACGCCGTCTTTGACTTCCTGATGATTGTATTCAACACCCGCAACAATGCCGTGAAGACTGACATCAAAATTACTATAGGCACGCAAGTTGGTATTATTTTCTTTTAAAGTACGATGTTTGGGTTCATCAAAGTCTGAATCATAGTCTTTAATTTCACTATTTTCCTGTTGCGCTGAAACGGTGGTTTTCCCCCAGCTCCAGTCACCACGATGTGTTAGGCCAACGGAATGGCGTTCAATCTCCTGACTGGCAAAGCCCTCATTTAAATGACCAGTAGCGGGATAGTACTGATAATCCGTCTGACCATACGGACGTTTATCCTTGTTATATCCTAAGTCAAGATCAAGATCTTGCTGATCATTGAGCTCATAGCTCAGGGTTGAGCGTAAGTTCTGGGTTTTCTTGCCTTCAATATAATAGGCTGGCGTGACTTGTTTGCCTTGTGAGAACCAGGCATCACGGTCATATTGCTCTGCTGAAACCGATAAACCCAATTTGTCGGTCAATGCACCAGATGCAGAGGCGCCCAAGCGATATTGCTGCTTTCCTGTACCGCGATCGACCAGATGATATTCAGCATTGATTGCCCCTTGCCACTCATCCGTTGGTTTTTTGGTAATGATGTTAATTACACCGCCAATCGCATCCGAACCATAGAGCGCAGACATTGGACCTCGAATCACTTCTACCCGCTCAATACTGGACAATGGAATCGAGCTAATATCCAGATCGGCATCGCGCCATAAGGCACCTGTAGAAGAAATACGTTTGCCATTGACCAGAGTCAAGGTATATACCCCGTTTGATTCACGTACCCCACGGATGGTCAGTTTCTCGCGGCCCCCGCCATTATAATTTTGTACCCCGACGGTTTTACCCAAGACTTCCGCCAGACTATTTGCCGCGGATTGTTCGATCTGTTGTTTACTGACCACTGTGATTGAAGCGGGCGCCGTATCAGGGCTCTCCTCTGCCAGACTGGCAGTGACTACGATCGTGGGTAAGCTTGTGTCTGCTTGCTCGGTCTGATGCTGTTCTGCCCATACTGCAAACGGCGTCAAGGCTGCAATTGCAAGCACTAATTTGTTCTTTACCAAGACCATGTTGTCGCATTCTCCTTATTAATAACAATTTTCATTTGTTAGTTGTTATCATTTATAAAGTTTGCGCATCATAGCCATTTATTAATCATCATTCAATAGTTGAAATTAATAATCATTCTTATTTATAGCTTTGTTTATCATTGATCATTTAAATCGTGGAATCTTCCCTATCGTTTACCTTGTGTTTTAGTCGGCAAAAATAATGCTCTTGCGTTTTTTTATTTATCCGCTTGTTTTTTATGGGCATGGTGGTTTTTATACTGTGTTCTTAGCTTGGCTCCAGTGTATCGCACTGCTAAATATGCAGTTGAGTGATATGAATATCGCGTGCTAGAGGCAAACTAAACTACGATCATGATGATGATTTATAACTTTCATTATTTTTATCGCTTAAAGCTCTTTTTCTTGTTTTAATCTGAATTTGACTGAAATCATGAACCAAAAATAAAATTGCTTTAGCCAACGACTATGACCCATTATCCAAATTTTATGAGAAACTGAATGGATTCGAATCAAATTCAAGACCTTGTTACCCATTATCCGATTGTAAAAGACCTGATTGAACTGAAAGAAACAGTCTGGTTTAACCCATCATTTACTACGCTTGAGCAAGGCTTATCCTATGTCGGGTTAACGCAAGCGGATATTGATGATGCGCGTGACCGCTTACAACGTTTTGCACCCTACCTCATGGCCGTATTTCCAGAAACCCGTGTCAGCCATGGCATTATCGAATCGGAGCTAAGCGCCATTCCAGAGATGCAGCAATCGCTTGAAACGCACTTCGAGCAAAAAATTGCAGGCAAACTCTGGTTGAAAAAAGATAGCCATTTGCCTATTTCAGGATCAATTAAGGCGCGTGGAGGCATTTATGAAGTGCTTTTCCGCGCGGAGCAGCTCGCGTTACAAGCCAATCTACTTAGTCTTGACGATGATTATGCCAAACTGAACAGTGCAGAATTTAGAAATTTTTTTAGTCAATACAGCATCGCGGTAGGCTCAACAGGTAATCTTGGGCTCTCCATTGGCATCATCAGTGCAAAGCTCGGATTTGATGTGACGGTGCATATGTCAGCCGATGCACGACAATGGAAAAAAGACAAGTTACGCGCTCATGGCGTAACCGTGATTGAGTACGAACAAGACTACGGTATTGCGGTGCAAGAAGGCCGGAAAGCAGCGTTAAAAAATCCGAACTGTTTCTTTATTGATGACGAAAATTCTAAGACCCTGTTCCTGGGCTATGCTGTTGCGGGTGAACGCTTAAAGAAACAGCTGGATCAACAGCAGATTCGCGTGGATCAGCAACATCCCCTATTTGTTTATTTGCCTTGCGGTGTCGGTGGCGGGCCTGGTGGTGTAGCATTTGGCCTGAAAATGGCGTTTGGCGATCACGTCCATTGTATTTTTGCCGAACCTACCCATTCCCCATGTATGTTATTGGGCGTTGCCACCGGGTTACATGATGAAATTTCGGTACAGGATATTGGGATTGACAATATTACGGCGGCAGATGGTCTCGCCGTGGGCCGTGCGTCAGGCTTTGTCGGCCGTGCCATGCAACGATTGTTAGATGGTTTTTATACACTGGATGATCAAACCATGTATCGCTTGCTCGGCATGCTTAACCAGTCCGAAAACCTGAAACTTGAACCTTCTGCACTGGCCGGTATGCTCGGGCCAGTTTTAGTCAGTAAGTATCAAGATTATAAGGATCTACATCAATTGACTGAGCAGCAGTTACAGCAAGCCAATCATATTGTGTGGGGAACAGGTGGCGGGATGGTTCCCGCAGAAGAAATGCAAAATTATCTGGCAAAGGCTTAAAGCCCTTTTTAAAATATTCCAACAGCGTGACGAAAGCCGCGTTGTTGGATCCTGATATGATCTATTTAAATGAATTAAAAACTATATTTAAAAGCAAGCGATATAAAGTCTCTATCATCAATGGTACTAAACTCATTTGAACCAAAAAAGTTTTGATAGATCACTTCTGCTGAATATTTTTGTCGAAAGTTGGCTGAGACTGCCGCCGCCAGACTCATTTGCCCTTGCTGAAAGTTTTGGCTATAGCCAGATAGATCATGGCGGAAAGTTAAACTGGGGCTAATTACCGTTGCAGGTAAAAGGTCTTGATAACTTAAGGCCGCGCGTAGGCGATAACCATAGGACCATTCACTAAAAAAACCGTCTTTATTACAATAACGTTCATTCAAACGGTCAACTGCAGCATTAGGCAGGTTTGCTGTGCCATAAGGCGTACACTTAAAGTTTCCTGTTTCCGAATCATAAGCGCCTGTTGATAGTTCACTGCGACCAAAAACCCCAACCCGCCCAAAACGATGATTGCCAATATTGGCGATATGATTGACAGCAAATTCAGCACTCCAAGACAAGCGATTTGCTTTTAAAATATCTGTCATAGAATCACTGGCGCCGATGGAGAATTGTGTGACAGGCAGACGTACATAACCTTGCAAATACTCTCCCAACTCAGCAGCAACACCCGCAGGTTTGAGCGGAGTTTCTTTGGAGAGCACCTGAGCATAGACAATATCAGTTCCATTCAGCTGTAAGGGTTGATTGGGCTTGTAGCTCAATTCACCAAACAGCTGCGTTGTGCCTACCTTTCCACTCAGGCTTAGACCGTACATTTTGATATTTTCAGGATAAATAGAGAAAAACCGTGCCGTTTTAAAGTTTTCAACACCAGCAGCAGTCACGGCGGTCCCATCGAAGTTTGCATTACGATGATGATAATTGGCGAAATAAACACCCAATTCAGCTTGATTCAGGCTCGATAAATTTCGTTTCAGTGCAACACCATATTGCCCACTATCTTTTGCATAATGACTGGCTGAGCGAGGAATATAGGTTTGTGTCTTGGCAGCAGTTTCCGTTAATTTATCCCCTGGTGTCACGGTTAGCATAATCGGGCCACAATTTTCCGGAACAAAATCCGAAATTGCAAAAAAGGTCCCGCAACCATCCACCACAGAGGGTCTAAACTTAAATTGATAGAAACCTTCTAATTTTAAGTCAGGCTGAATCGCGGCTTCAAAAGACAACATCTCGACCGGAATGATGCGTTCTTTGGCTTCACTGGCAGGGCGATTGATGGCAGCAAAATCAAAGGCGCTGACCGAGTTCAAGCCATTTTGGAAAAATTGGGATTTGCCCCAATTCAAGCGATGTTTACCCAATTTCAGGTTGAGATGCTGCTTGGAATCAAATTCGATATTTTTCCAGAGATAGGCATCCCATAGTTCAATCCCTTTAAACTTAACCAAGTTAGGCCACTTAGCATCATCGAAAGGCTTTAAATCGCCTTGCCCTGTTTCATAGGCATGGTCATACCAGTATTTGGCGCTCAATACCGCCCCTTGCTGCGCTCCGTTTAAACGAAATTCAGTTAAACCTTTAACGATTTGTGAAATGACATCTCCGCGATTGAAGTTGGCACGTCCATCATCACCGTTAATATCTACACTCAAGCCCTTTTTACCCATATGATTGGCATCGGGTTTATATAACAATGCGGCTGATGGCGCTTGGGTACTCCAGCTGGCCCCCAGAGCAATCGTGGTATTGCTTTCTAAACTCCAGTCTTCATTGATTTTATAAGGGGATGCTGAAGCATCTGGCAATGAACATAGCAGTCCCAACAGCATTGTTGCCTGAGCTAAAACAGCAGTGCTGAGTTGTGCATTTGAATCTTTAACATGACAAACCATACCATCTCCATATCGATATGATGTATGAATAATTGACGCCTGATCCATTCAGTCAAATGGAATAAGTTCAGGCCGTTTTTTTTGTTTTAAGCAAAGGGGGTAAAGCCTTATTTTGCGATGGGGGGATGCGTTAAGGCATGCTGTACTTTGATCTGAAATCAAAAAAATTCGCCAATTCCGGTTTGGAGAGTTGATTTATACATCATCGATTAGGCAATCAGGCTGGGTTGATCAGCCTGCCCATCCAATTGCTGAATTAACTGTTCTGCCTGAGGCCAAGGACCAAATCCGGATGCAGGATTGAGATGTCCGACGGCACCTAGATTGATGAATACACTGCCCCAGGTTTTCGCCATTGCCGCCACAGCATTAAAATGGGCTAGTGGATCATTAACACTAGCAGCCACAATACTTGGAAATGGCAGCACTTGATCGGGCAATGGCGACCATCCTGCTTTTCTGAGTGTTTTAGGTGCTGGATAATGTTCTGGCCAAACATCATTCAAGTCCGGTGGTGTCACCAGTAATGCCCCTTGAATAGCGTGTTGATATCGCGCAGCCCAATGTATCGCCATCAGTACTCCTGCACTGTGTGCCACCAGAATCACTGGACCCTGTATTTTTTCCAGTTCAGCCTGTATTGCAGCCACACGTTTTGCACAGTTGAGCTTATCTTCTTGCAAAGGTGGTACTGAACGGACCTTGGCTAAGCGTGTTTCCAGAATGGTTTGCCAATGCGAAGCCACATGGTCACGCAAACCGGGGATAATCAAAACCGTCGCTTTTGTTTGTAGTTTTTCCATCTCTACACCTATCAACCCTTCTTTTAATAAAAATAACGAGGATGTATCACGTCATATTCAACATAGAGGGACAGTAGAGCGTCTGATATACATGGCGCGACAGCCACTTTTCATTTGATGACAAAGCGATTGAAACGATCTCATATATATCAATATGCTTTGCAGAAAAAGTCGCTTCAAAAACAATAATCATCATGCCAACATGGATTTATGTAAGCCTTGGTACTTTTCGAAACACCGTATTTTAGTTATAAATAAAGCATAACTAGGAAGGTTATTTTTAAAAATTGGGAGATCAGCATGGTGCCTCTTGCCCACACTGCTGTGCTTAAAAATTACTTAGATGTCAGCCAGCAATTAGAACTGAATCCATACCAGCTTTTGTCTGATGCAGGCATCTATCCTGCACAGCTACAAGACAGTACACAGCGTATACCAGTCGATAAAGCCGTGACTTTGCTGGAACAGTCAGCACAATTGAGTGGTTGCGAATCCTTCGGTTTGCATATGGCAGAACAACGCCAACTCGCAGATTTTGGAGAGCTGAGTTTATTGTTGAGTTATCAGCACACCTTGCGTGATGGGCTATATACCATTGTTCAGTATCGAAACCTGATCAATAATGCACTGGAAATGTATATCGAAGAAGTCGGTCATACCGTCATTATTCGAGTCGAGGTAATTACTGCAGCAACAGAATACAGCCGCCAAGCCATCGAGCTTGCTTTAGGCATTACCCATCGTTTCTGTGCTGCTTTTTTGCAAAAATGGCAGCCGTTGAGCATTCATTTTACCCATGATGCTCCGCATGATACAGCCATGCACCAACGGATGTTTGGTTGCTCGCTTGAGTTTGGCAGCGAATTTAACGGTATTGTTTGCAATGCAACGGAGCTGGATAAAACCAACCCTCATGCCAATACCACAATGCTGGCACATGCCAAACGTTTTCTTGAAACGGATCTATTGCACCGGGAAAGTGAATCTTCGATGATTTTTGATATTCGTAAAAGTATTCATCTGCTTCTGCCTATGGGGCGTGCCACCATTGATCAGGTCGCCCATACCCATGGCGTCAATGTCCGTACCTTGCAGCGCCGTCTGGAAGCAGCACATACCAACTTCAGTGTGTTGATCAATGATGTGCGTCGCAATCTGGTTTTCCGCTATCTCAAAAACCTGAATTATTCGCTCGGACAAATTTCTGATATTTTAGGCTATTCGATGCCAAGTTCGTTTACCCGCTGGTTTAGCAGTGAATTTGGTATGTCACCCACCACTTGGCGTAATAACAATAAGACGGTTATAAAATCCTAATCATAAGACTTTGAGATCGAAGCTGATTTAATCATCTTTGATCTCAAAAGTCGTATGTTGCTGAGATAGTAGTCTCTAGAACATCCAATGCATCAACAGTAAAACCAGCACGACCAGGAAAATGGTTTCACCCAGCATCAGCAAAATTGGCTTGATTCCAACAGAAGCCAGCTCCTTCAATTGTGTTTTCATGCCTAAGGCACTAATTGCAATCACCAAACACCATCTCGATAATTCATTCACCCCTTGCTGCAGCATACTTGGAACCCAACCAGTGCTGTTGATACAGGCAAGCATTAAAAAACCGACCGCGAACCAAGGCAATAAATGTGGATGTTTTCCTGTCGCATCTCCGCCTTGCATACGTGTGATCATGGCTGCGCAGATAATGACAGGCAATAACATGGCAACCCGCATCAATTTGACCACGGTTGCAGTATCCCCTGTTTCTGACGACATGCTATATCCTGCCCCCACAACTTGAGCAACATCATGGATGGTTGCCCCTAAAAATACCCCCGCCTGCTGTGGTGATAGTTCAAGCCATCGTGCAATCATCGGATAGACAATCATAGCCAGTGTCGACAGTGCAGAAACCCCAATCACCGTGAATAGTGTGGCTTTCTCTTTTTGGGGATGTTGCGGAAATGCAGCAGACAAGGCCAAGGCTGCTGATGCACCACAGATTGCGGTTGCACCGCCGGTCAACATCCCGAAAAGTTTTTTAAAACCCAGAATTTTAGCCGTTATCACTGAAACCGAAATCGTCACGATCACCAATGTGATCACCAGTACAATCGGTTGCCACCCCAAAGCGGTAATTTGTCCTAGCGTAATCCGCATCCCCAGCAAGGCAATCCCGATACGTAACACTGTTCGTGCCGTAAATTCGATGCCTGCTTTACATTGACTTTCACTGGAAAGAAAGTTCAAGCCCATTCCCAACAGCAAAGCAAATAACATCACGGGTGCAGCATAATGCTCTGATAAAAAACAGGCTGCTGCTGCGACAACGCTACTGACAATGAAGCCAGGCATCAACTCACGGGTGCACAGACGAAAATCCATGAATTTAGTCATTGTTTTCTCCTGAACCGATCAGGATAAATAGCTGTTCTGCATTGAGTTCAACTGGATATGCCGCTACTTTTAAATGCTTCGAATTCAACATATATCCTGTCGCCAGATCGAAAATCAAACCATGGGCACAACAACGAATCGCTTGTCCTTCTAATTTGCCAGAAAATAAAGAAGCACCTTGATGCGGACAGCGATCCTCAATCGCATAAAACCGTGTACCGATATGAAACAGTGCAATATTCTTCCCCTCAATTTGCAGAAAGGCTCTTGCACCTGATGCCGGAATTTTTTCTTGTGGAACCTGAAAACGAACAGTCATTGTATTTATCCCTGTACCACCAAGGCCTCTAACATGGCCTGATAAAGCACATCGACCGAATGTGCACCTGCCAGAGTCAGATAACCATCAAAAATAAAATAAGGTACGCCGTTTGCCCCTGTATAGGTCGATTGAATCGCTGGATTGCACTCCGTCCATCCACGACCTTGTTCATTCACCGAATATCCAGATTGCTTGAGAATCCTTTTCAGCACAGCGCTATCCCCAAGGTTTTCACCTGCCTCGAAATAGGCAGCAAAAAGTTGTTCCAGTAAATGCTCGGCTTGCTGCCCTGTTCCCAGCTTAAAAACGTTTTGAAACATATGATGCGCTTGGGCAGTATTTGGCATCCATTGGATCTTTTCAAAATGCAGTTCGACGCCAACCGTCTTGGCGGCCTGACGCACTTGGGTTTGACGTTGTTTTACCGCCTCCAGACTGCCTAATCGTTTTTGATAAAACTGTTTGAAATCGACACCCTCGACCGGAATCTCAGGAAGCAACTGCATACTGTGCCAGTGCACATTCACCTCAACCTCTGGATCACTCTGTTGCAATTGCGCAATTGCAGCCTGTAACTGACGTTTGCCGATCAGACACCAAGGACAAATAAAATCAAAAAAGACATCAATATTTAATTCACGCATCATCATTTTTCTTCCGTATGACATGAACGGATGCTTTCAAGACCGGGTAAAATGGCTTGATCAGTCAGCCGTGCAATATCTTGCTGATAGTGTTTTTTGGTATAAAGAAACACAGCTGCCGCAAAAATGCTGATCAACGGCATCAATTGAAAAGCGGGATGTAGGCCAATCACATCGGAGAGCTTACCGATAACCAGAGGACCAAGTGCCAGTCCCAATAGATTATTGGCCAGGGTTAAGGTGGCAAAAGCGGTACTGTGGACGCTGTTATGCGTCAGATTAGCCACCATCGCACTGGATGGGCCATTGGTTCCCAGTGCAAGAAACATTCCCATGCAAATCATCAGCAATTGAGATTTTCCAGCAGGCAATGCAAACGCAGTCGAAAGCAGTAAACAGCTCCCGATACAGTAAGCAATCGCTAAACTGACCTTACGATCGGGGCTGTTTTGACCAAAGCGATCACTGAGCATACCGCATAGAATGCTCCCGACCGCACTACACAGTACAATCACGGCGGCCAGCACACCTGCAGAATCGGTATTCATGCCGTAATAACGGTTTAAATAACTCGGCATCCAGACAATGACCGTGCCGCCAACAAACAGTTGAAAGCCACTGCCGATATAAGTTGCGATTACGGATCGACTGGAATAAATGCTTCTTAAGCATTGTCTGCTTTGTTGCTGTTTCTGGGCGTTAAGAGCTAGTTTTCTGGTGATCCCCACTCTTTTTTCTTTCACTACCATGGGATAAAGCAAGGCCAAGATCAATCCAAACAAGGCCATGCCACCAAAAGCCCAGCGCCAGCCAAAGTGCTCAGCCATCACACCGCCCAGTGCCATGCCGAGAAATGAGCCGAATACCCCACCTGCCATAAAAGCACTGGCTAGCGTGGCTCTCATTTCGCGGGGAAAAATCGCCACCACCACGGCAATGCCAACACTGCCATAAGCGGCCTCGCCCACACCGACCATAAAACGGGCTACAAACATTTGCTGATAATTTTCTGCAATCGCACAACCCAAAGTCGCCAGACTCCACAGCACAGCCATAATGACCAGGCTTTTCACGCGTCCGAAACGGTCCGCCAGCAAGGATAAGGGTAAGGTTAAAATACCCACCATCAGGGCCACAATGCCGCTTAATAAGCCAAGTTGGCTATCGGTCAGGGCCCATTCTGTTTTAATCAGTGGAAATACGGCATTCAGCACTTGCCGAGACATATAGTCTGAAATCAACAAGCCAAATGTCAGCGCAAATACCAGCCACGCATAACGGCGTGGTACGCCGATTGAGGTATCGACATGATCCGTATGTACGGTATATGGATGAGCACCCATAGGGACCTCCTTGTTGTATTGTTATCATTTCTATTTTTAATTGCAGTACGTGGCTTGCCGCGTACTGCATTTATTGTGTGGTTCAATCCATTGTTGTTCAGGCTTAAGGGCGCTGAGGCACACCTTTTTGTTTTGGTTGACGGTTGGGCGACATGCCATTGGCCTGCAAGGTTTCTTCAATACTTTGATATTGCACACCAATCCGATAAATTTCTCGTGCCTCTGGGCCTGTTGCCACTTCACGACCTAATTCATGTGCAATACGTACAGTTTGCTGAATTTGCTGTACAGATGAGAAACGCTGACCACGATGATCGATAATGGTATCTTCATTACCGACCCGTGCATGAAAGCCCATCGCCATCGACATGGTATTGAATGGCAATACATTTTTAAGCAATGATTCCGAAGTCAGTGTGCAACCATCAGGGACACGGTGAATAAAATTAAAGAAGTTAAATGGATTGGGTCCATCGAATCCGCCACCGATGCCGATCCAGGTCAAGTTCAATGGCCCCATATAGAGTCCTTTACGTACCATCCGTTCCAGGGTCTCTAAACCATGCATTCCGGTCAGCTGGAAATGCGGTTGAATATTATTTTGGCAAAGTCGTTTCAAATGTTCTGCCCCCCATGCTGGCCCTGCCGGCACAGTCATTTCCGCATAAGCCGCTTGAATCGCAGGATGGGCCAATGATGTGCCTTCCAGATATTCCGGATAGAGCAACTCCATGATGTTCATTTGGGTGGTGTTAATTGCAACCGTGACCTGATCTGGTTTTGGTGTTAATTCAGCCAGCATATGACGGGTATCATCACTCAACCATAAAGCCGCCTCACCTTCACTTTCAGGTGCAAACGAAATCGAGCCACCCACTTGAATAATCATCTCGGGAACAGCTTCGCGTACCCCGGCAATGAGTTCATTAAACTTGGACAAGCGTTTAGAGCCTTTACCATCCAGTTCGCGTACATGCAAATGCAGTACTGTAGCGCCTGCCTCATAGCATTCCACCGCTTTCTGGATCTGCTCATCCATGGTCACCGGAATATCTTCCGGAAAGTCCTCTGGCATCCACTCGGGGCCGTATGGCGCAACGGTAATGACCACTTTTTCCATATTTTCCGGGTGCAAAGAATCGTCAAAGAATTGCATGTGCATCTCCTGTTGGTATTTTATAAAACTGTATTGAATTAAAAAGTTTGGATCTGAAATTTAATAGGTTGCATCACCGACGATACCTGCCCGTTCCATTTTGCGATGGCACGGCGGGTAATCCATCACGGCATAATGTTGGGTACTACGATTATCCCAAATGGCGATGCTATTCGGCTCCCAACTCCAGCGCACCTGATATTCAGGAATTGCCGCTTGGGTAATTAAGTAACGGAGTAAATCTCCAGCGCCTGGATTGGCATCCTGCCCAAAACGCACGCGATCTTTAGTGTGGTAGTTACTAAAATGGGTGGTGAATGCATTGACGTAGAGAATTTTCTCGCCTGTCTCAGGATGCGTTCGTACCACAGGATGCTCGGCGTCGGGAAACTGTGCCTTTAATGCCAGACGTTTTTCGATGGGCATGGCAGCCCCAAAACTGGCTTCGATACTGTGATAGGCACGTAAATGTGCGATTTTTTCCTTGATATCGTCAGGCAGATTTTCATAGGCCATGACCATATTGGTCCACATGGTATCGCCGCCAACGGGTGGGCATTCCACACACCTTAATACACAGCCCATCGGTGGAATTTTGCGCCAGCTGGCATCGCTATGCCACGCATTCTCATACCGGTCAATCGGACTGTCAGGATGCTTGTAAATTTGTACCAAACCCGGGTGGTCAGGGTGGCTGCCAACCGCAGGATGATCCTCCAATGCCCCAAAGCGCTCGGCAAAAGCCACATGTTCAGCCCGTGTCATCTGCTGGTTACGCAAGAACACCACGCGATGTTTCAGCAATTGTGTCCGGATCTCAGTGAATAGCCCATCATCATGAATCGCATCGGCTAAGTGGACACCACGTAGTTCTGCGCCGATATTGCAAGTTAACTGTTCAATTTGCATTAGAAATCCCTTCAAATTACAAAAATGGAGGAGCCTATGGTTTTGCGTGCTTCCAGATCACGATGCGCTTGTACAGCATCCTCAAGCGCATAACGATGGTTAATCTCGATCTTGATGCGACCGCTGCTGACATGATCAAATAGCTCCTTGGCCAAGGCTCTTTTTTCTTCTGGATCGGCAATATAATCGGCCAAAGCTGGACGAGTGATAAACAATGAACCTTTCATTGCCAGTAACACAGGATTAAAGTCAGGAATTGGCCCTGATGCCGTACCCACGCAAACCAACAAGCCCCGGCGTTTGAGAGAGTCTAATGAGGCCATAAAGGTATTTTTGCCCACACTATCGAAGACCACATTGACCCCGACGCCATCGGTCAACTCACGCACCCGCTCAGCCACATTTTCATGGCTATAATTAATCACATGATCACAACCATAGGCACGTGCCGCGGCTGCTTTTTCATCCGTAGAGGTGGTTCCGATCACGGTTAAGCCCAGCAGTTTGGCCCACTGCGAAACGATTAGCCCCACACCACCTGCGGCTGCATGTAATAAAATGCAATCACCTGCTTTAAAGTCATAGATCCGACGCATCAGGTAGGCCGCCGTTAAACCGCGCATGGTCATTGCAGCCGCAGTTTCACAGGAAATATCGTCAGGGAGTTTGATTAAGGCATCAGCAGCAATAAGCCGTTTAGTGCTGTAAGCGCCAAGCGTATTCAGAAACCCGGTATAGGTGACGCGATCGCCCACCACAAAATCGGTTACGCCGTCACCCACTGCTTCGATAATGCCGGATGCTTCGACACCAATGCCATTCGGCAAGGGAATCGGATAAGTGCCATCGCGGAAATAGGTATCAGCATAATTGAGGCCCACCGCTACGTGGCGTAGACGTACTTGACCCACCGTAGGCGCACCGACTTCGATGTCCTCATAGCGCATGACTTCGGGTGTCCCTGTTCCGTAGAACCGTATCGCTTTATTCAACGTCATTTTCCTGTCCATCTTGTATTTTTATTCAGTGCCGAAGCAACATGACTCAAAAATACAATACTCAGGAGAGCGTCGACTTTACTTAACACGACACACCTATCACCTTTGACGACACATTGATTTTTTTAATTGCGGTTTAATGGGGTTTAAAGATAGAAGTCGATACAAATATTATTTTATTTCTTCTTAATGCAGCGCTTGAGCACAAATCGTTTTTATACAGATTCATCTGATGAAAAGACGTAGATAGAGCAGAACTTAGTCACTTATTGCAAAGCACATACCTGTTCTGCTCTATCTACACTTCACTGTGAGTAGCAGGATAAACTGCATAAGTCTTTCAACTTAAATCATGTGTTTTGGTCAATTAAGTTGAATGCTTTGGCCGTGTTGCTACCCAGCACAGCACGGAACCGATACAGACCATGGCTGCACCTTGCCAGAACGATAAGGAAAGAGAAGTTTGTAAAACAAAGTCTGCCAGTGCGGCTGAAAATACAGGAATAAAGTAAGATGCACCCGCAAGCAATGTGACATTGCCATGTAGAATCCCGACGTTCCATGCAGCATAGCCAAAGCCCATCGCGGCAGCAGCAAGCACAAGATAAATCAGGGTATGCAGATCAAACTGCATCGGTTCGGCCCCCATGAGCACATATTTGACCCATAATGCCGCTGCCGTCAGCATAAAGAAAAGCGTGACACCATTTTTGCCATTGGCAATTCTGGCGGTGACTGTACAATACGCCGCCCAGATCAACGCACCCATAAAAGCTAAAGCATAGCTCAACGGATTATCTTGAATATTGGCTGTGATACTGGCGAAATCAAGTCCCCGCTCACCTCCAAGTACCCAGCAAATTCCCATCAGGGCAATGATAAAACCAGGAATAATCAAAAAATTTGTTTTCTGATGATTAAAGACAATTGCGCAGACCATAGTCAGTGCAGGCCATAAGTAGTTCACCATACTGACTTCAATCGCTTGCTGACTGCTATTGGCATAACCAATAGATAAGGCCAGACAAAGTTCATAGGACACAAACAGTAAGCTGCCCCAGAACAGGTAGGTGCGCGGAAATTCGCGTAGATTGGGAAATCCGATACTCAATAATAAAAATACCGAAGCCACGCTATATATCATGGCCGCTCCACCCGTTGCGCCCAGACTTTCACTGACACCACGAATTAGCCCGACAATCGAACTCCATAACAGCACCGCCATGAGTCCTATTAGGGTTGCATTTCTTTTGCTTATCATCCACTTAATCACTTATCAATTTTCATACACTAATCAGGAAGAGCTCAATATTGATTCTTCACTTGAATATTAGAGTTTATAAGGATTCACTTTTTAGCATGACTCGTCTGTTTTGCACAGCAATCATACTGAATTACTTAGAAATTCTATCAATCATTTGCTATGAATTTACGGTCGTACCCGCAGTCACATTGACAATTGTGGCGGTCATTGCACTGGCATGATCAGAAGCCAGAAATGTCACCAGTTCAGCAATTTGAGTGAGTGTCGGCAAGCGTTTTAACATGGTACTTTGCGCAGCGCCATTAAGCCATTCATCCAAGGTGATGCCCATTGCTTGTGCTTTTAAGCTAAATAACTCGCGCGTATAAGAGCCTGCCTGAGCCGCATCCGCAATGGCATGGGAACGTACCCCAAGCACCCGAATATTCTTTGGACCAACTTCACTGGCGAGTGCTTTGATAAATGCTTCGCTGCCTGCACAACCGACAATATGCCCCAAATGACCCGGGATCGCCATTGCACCAGAGGGTGCAATGACGCTAATCATTGCCCCGATAGACTTTGTACCCATATAGGGGACGACGGCTTTTGCAATATTAAATTGAGCAGTTAAAAAAGGTGTGATGCCCTGCATAAATTCATGCTGGGTGAGTTCTGAAAGTTCCTTACCTTGGTTATGCATAAAACTTGTGGCATTGATCACAACATCGATACCCCCCGTTAGCTCAGCCAACTGTTTTATCGCTATTTGGGTCGCCTGTTCATCCAGTACATCCACAATAAAGGTTTGTATCTGGCCCTCCGCATGATGAATACGTGCTGCAACCTGATCCAGTGTGTGCTGGTGTCGGGCGCCTACATAAACATGCGCACCTTCTCGGGCCAAGGTATCAGCGATCGCGTGACCTACTGCGCCACTGCCTCCAAAAATCACAGCAATTTTATTTTTAACTAACATGGAAAATGCTGCCTGTATTTTTTACTGATTGTTTATTGTACGCCTTTTAATTATCTACAAGTGATTTCGAATTCTTTCTTATTTAAAAGTTAGTTGGAGTATAAAAAACCTCTAATATGACTTAGAGGTTTTCTACGTTTAATCAGTTTTTAAGGCGTAAGAATGACCTTACGGCATTCTTGTTCCCTGTTATCGAAAATACGATAACCTTCAGCTGCATCTTCTAGCTTCATCCGGTGGGTAATAATCGCTTCAGGCGCAAGTTTACCGTCCTCAATCAATTCTAAGAGTTGAGGTAAAAAATGATGGACATGGGTTTGTCCCATCTTAAATGTCAGACCTTTATCAAAAGCATCGCCAAACAGAAAACCGTGAATAGGCCCTGCATATACTCCCGGTACACTGACTACGCCTCCACGGCGCACAGCGGCAATACATTGGCGTAGTACCACACCACTGGAACCTTCAAGTTTTAGATTGGTCAACAACGTTTCAATCACACTTCCCTTTGCCTCAAATCCAATCGCATCAATCACGGCATCAACACCACGATAATTGTCGGTATGCTGGATAATGTATTCAGCAGCATCAACCGCTTCAAAATCGACAGGAATTGCACCATAGGCTTCTGCGGCATATTTCAGTCGATATTGATTATGATCAACCATGAAAATTTTTTCTGCGCCGAGCATTTTGGCGCAGGCTGCACTGAGCAGTCCTACCGGTCCGGCCCCATAGATGGCCAGCGTGGAACCTTTGCTGACTTTTGCATTGGTTACTGCCTGCCATGCGGTGGGTAGAATATCGGTAAGAAAAAGCACTTTTTCATCGGACAATGAACCCGGGACTTTAAATGGTCCTGCATTGGCCTTGGGGACACGTACATATTCTGCCTGACCACCGGGAATACCGCCATAGAGATGGCTATAGCCAAATAATGCAGCACCTGAAGGAATCTGCTTTTTATTGACAATCGCACCTCGTCCGGTATTGGTGGTTTCACAGGCGGCGGTCAGATTTAACTGGCAAAAGAAACATTCTCCACAGGCAATCACGAAAGGAACGATAACCCGATCCCCCTTTTTGACCTGAGTGACGGCCGAACCCACCTCTTCAACAATGCCCATGAATTCATGACCAAAAATATCACCCTGCTCGGTTTGAGGGATTTTTCCCCGATACAGATGCAAGTCTGAACCACAAATTGCAGTAGCGGTCACCCTTAAAATAATATCGTCAGCTTCCTGAATGATGGGATCTGCTACCGTTTCAACACGGACATCTTCAGCACCGTGGTAAGTAAGCGCACGCATGGTTATTCCTTTAATTTATAAGATGTCATTTGATTATGGGCAGTGTTTTTTTACCGTTTGCAATAATTGTTAGCACTCACGTAAGCCATATTGTGAATATGCAAAAGGATTTAAGGGTTTGTAACCAAACATGAAAAACAAAGGCTCACATTATAGAGATGGTATTCATCTTTCTTGCTTTAAAGACAACAAAAAATGCCAGTTGATCAACTGGCATTTTCAATATGAATAATGAAGTTTCGACAGAAATGCTCTTTAAACCTGCAAATGAAGTTACAGCGCCGTGCTAGAAAAAATTAATCAGGGTCTGGATGACCAGCGCATTAATAATATCCACAAAAAATGCCCCCGTCAGCGGAATAATCAGGAAGGCTTTATGCGAAGGTCCATAGCTATTAGTGACGGCCTGAATATTGGCAATCGCCGTAGGTGTGGCTCCGAGGTTGACGCCACATTGTCCCGCACAAAGTACTGCTGCATCGTAATTTTTACCCATAACTTTAAAGGTGACAAAAAACAGGTAAAGTGCCAGAAACAAAGTTTGAGCAATCAGAATAATCAGCAAGGGACCTGCCAGTCCTGCCAATAGCCAAAGTTGTAACGACATTAATGCCATCGACAGGAACAAGGCTAAAGAGGCATTTCCAAATACGTCAATACAGCGGTCAAACAGTTTGATATCAAAGACATATTCCAAGGTATTACGGATGAATACACCACAACCTAAAGCCCAGACAAAAGTCGGTAATTCAAACCAGTAGCCTTTGGCAAAATCGGTCATAAAGTTGGCAAAGAAGATACACAGCGCAAACATGCCCAGGGTTTTTACCGCATCGTCTGCAGTAATCAGTCGGGTTTTTTCCGGATATTCAAACGGCGCTGTTTCATTTGCAGGAGGCGCTTCAGTGCGTTGCTGTGTTGGTGCAATTTCTTCAGCCAGTTGATAGCGGCGAATCAGAAGTTTGGCTACAGGACCTCCCATCATGCCACCAATGACCAAACCAAAGGTTGCACTTGCCATACCCAACACTACTGCACCCTGAATGCCATATTCATTTTCGAATATGCTACCCCATGCGCTTGCAGTACCATGACCACCGGTTAAGGTCACCGAACCGGTAATCAGGCCAATCAATGGATCAAGACCTAAAGCAGTTGCCAGACTTATGCCCAAAACATTCTGTAGTATTACAAATGTAATCACACAGAACATAAACATAATCAGTGTTTTTCCGCCTTCTTTAAGTTTTGACAGGCTGGCACTTAAACCGACTGAAGTAAAAAATACCAGCATGAAACTACGCTGAATGTCAGTATTAAAGTTCACCGTAATATTGAGCTGTGTGAACAGAAAATACGTCACGATTGCCGCTACAAGTCCCCCGATTACAGGTTCAGGCATATTGTAGCGTTTTAAAATACTCACTTTATTTACGAGGAAATAACCGATAAACAGTACAAAGACTGCAGTGACAATCGTACCAAAGATGTCAATATCAAAATTCATTGTTCACCAAATCAAAAACCTTGAGCAATGGGGCTGACGAAGGAAAACCTTGCCGTAAAGATAAAGCGAGCGATGGTAAAGCAATTATCCTGCTTTGTTTGTTACGCTTAGTAATTATCTGGCATTTTTGAATTAAAAAAATTGATATAAATACAATGATTTAATAACTTTAAAAATTATGAATGGGGAAACTTTTAAATCCATTCATAAAATATCCCCCTTTCTGGCAGTTTCTGTAAATGCATTCTCATCATGAGATAATTTTGGAAAGCGACCCTTTATGTAGAGAGTCTTAAACTTATTTGCTTCACCTGATATCCGCCGTTTCAATTTTTTCAAGTCTCATACGCTTAGCATTAACCACCAAAACTTAACGCAGAGATGCAATCAAAATACAAAAAGTGCCTCATAAATAACCTGAGTTTGATAAACACTGAATGGATATTTATTGATCATCTTTGGGTGGAGATATGTGTGCGAATTATCGACCTATTCATAAAAGCCGGGCTCACTTATTGGATTTATTTGAACCGACATTTGATTATAAAATGGATATTTATCCCGGGGACAGTAGTCCAATCCTGATCTCATCGAATGAAAAAGTACAATGGCGCTCTGCCCGTTTTGGACTCATTCCTTTTTGGGCCGAAGACTTGAAGCTGTCTCAACATACCTATAATGCACGCGCTGAAACCGTAGCTGAAAAAAACAGTTTTAGACATGCCTGGAAGAAAAATCAATTTGCTTTGGTCCCTGTTGATGCGATTTTCGAGCCTAAATATATTGATGGCAAGGCACATTGGTATGCTATTTATCGGCAGGACAAAAAGCCTTTTACCGTTGCTGCCCTTTATGAACATGCGAGTGTGGACGGTCAGGAAATTCTTTCCATGACCATGCTGACCATCAATGCAGATACTCATCCTTTAATGAAACAGTTTCATTCGCCAGAACATGAAAAAAGATCTGTTGTGATCATTCCGGAAGGTCATCGTCTTGACTGGCTAAATACACAACATGCGCAGGCTGTAGAACTGATTCGTGAGTTTTCAGCTGATGAATTTACTGCTGCACCGAAACACCAGATTGATAACTTTTTCTTCCCTGACTGAGGATAAACTTAATTAGAATTTTGATGGTTATTTGGTTTTCATTCATGAGGGAAAATAAAAATATAATAACGTCTTTGGGGTGAAGATAACCCCATGATCGAGTTTAATTAATTTTTTTGATAATCCTCTCTTTATTAAACAATACTGTATGTTGCGTTTTGTTAAAAATGTAAATTTAAGAAAATACTGAAAATAAATAAGTGATTGATTTTAAACAATTATAATAAATGTGAAAATGTAAATTTTGAGCAAAAAATATGCATTTGTAGGTAATATCTTACAAGCGTGTAAGCCAAAAGCTTATACACCAACTATTTGATTTTTTTAATAATTAGCTCGGTACATTTAAGCGCTCTTTACTATTCAATAGAAAGCTGAATATTAATGAAGAGATCCCGTAAAATAAAAAAGGCATCTTTATTAATATAAGAAATCTGAATAATAGAAAAGAATCTCAAATAACGTCTCAATATGTACTAATCTTTCCTCTGGTTACAGAGGAAAGATTTTTAAATTAACTTCAGGATAGGAAATAGAATATGTTTATTGCAAAAAATATCTTTGTCTTTTTACTATCAATGCTAGCCTTATGCCTGGTGATCATTTTCTTTAATTATCTCGGCTTCAATGAAACAGTTAATCTGATACTGTCCTCGTCCTTATTTGGCATGTTCATTACCTGGTATTTTAAAGGTACGGAATTATGCCTGGCCTTATTTAGTTTTTTCTATTGCGCCATGCTCATTATTAGCCAGAGTATGGAAGTGATCCTGATGTTTGGTACTTCCATCTCTGTGTATTTGTTCATGAGTAAACTGTTACCTAAGCTTAAAAATCTGAATTTTAAACTTGGCAGTAAACAGCTAGATAGTGATTCGCTTAGAACGGATTAACACCACGATTGACCATCCCCACTTTCTTAGCGACCGGCAGCGTGGTCTGTTCTGCGAGCAGCAACTCCTCGAGAAAAGCATTCAGGCTATTTGGCTCTAGACAGCCTGGATTAAAACTATTTTCTCCCAAGTTCAGAAAGAAAGTCTCAATATTGGTATTTCGCTGTACATATTTCATTGACCAGCGCTTAAACGTATATTGGTCAATGGGATCTGTGCCGAAATGTTTGACTTCAAGATGTCTTGCATCGGTTTTTATTTTTTCAAATAAACTTTCAACGATGGCTTGCTCTCCTTCCAGGCATTGAAAAAAAGCATTATCGGCATAGTACAACACCCCATAGATACAATGTTGAGTATTGAAATCCCGGGCTTCGGTAAGAATGTCGCGTAAATCTTGCAGCAAATCGTCGCTATTTTCATTGCGTTTGCTGGCATAACACAGTCGTATATTCATTAAGATTTCCGCAAACTATGAAAGTTTTTGTGAAGAAGAATTTTAAAAACTATCATATATTTACAGAATCACGAATATTTAATTTTTTTATTTTCTCATTTTATTTTTTACCGTTTGATCAATTTTATCTTAAATGCACATTAGAGTTGTTTTAAAAAGTGCGATAAGCCTTGTGGTGCACGGCCATGCAAGCGGCTGCTGGTGGTGACCCGGACCAGATTGCTCCAGGTGATCTTGCAACATTGGGTCATGAATTTTTCAATTAAGGATACATCTTCATGGCAAGGAATCGGCTCAAATCCGCCAGCCTGAAGGTAGGCATCTACACTAAAGCTTAAATTTGCCCCATGAATATGTTGATGATCCATGCTGTCCTGATAATGAGCCAGATATTTTTGCTGTTGTGATACGGATAAGGGATCGAGATCATCCAGCACCACGATTCCACAAATTGCATCTGTAGGCTGATGTTGCATCTGGCACAATAACCAGTCTGGATCAACAATCGTATCGGCATCTGTACAGGCAATCCAGTTCGCACCCTGCTGAATCAGATGACGGATTCCCAGATCTCTCGCCTTGCCTACACAGGCATAATCACATTCAATCCAGTTCACCTGATGTGCCTGTACAATCGCGCGGGACTGATCCGTACAACTGTCTAAAACCACCAAAATGTCGACCTGATCTTGCGGTATATGCTGAGTTGCCTGTTGAATAGATTGCAAACAGGCCGATAAAAACATTTCTTCATTATGCGCTGGAATTACAATACCGATTTTCATATTAATCCCTGTTGTTTGGCTAGAGAAGAAGGATTCACTGTCCAGATATCAATCATGAAATCCGGATCATTCAGACTTAAATAATGAGAGAACGGTAAAGACTGTTTTAAATGATGGTGAACTCGCAAGGCATCCAGTTCAAAATCCCGAATCTCATGCCGCCAGTGGCAACACAGGATTTCCCCTTGTGGCGTCAGGCTATGTTTGAGCTGACCGATCAACTGTTGTAACTCTACAGATGATAGATAATAGGCCACTTCACTGATTACAATCAGGTCAAACTTCTGTTCAGGAAAATTTTCGGGTATTTTGTGCTGTTGAACACTGACATGGTTCAGGTTCTGTAAACGTTGGGCAGCCAGTTGAACCGCATGCGCAGAAACATCTACACATAACAGCTGATTGCAACGTTTCGCCAGATGGATACTTAAATGGCCGTTGGAGCAGCCGATTTCCAGTACACTGGGATAATGTTGCTGGGTCAGGACAGCCAGACAAATCTGCCTTTTACGTGCTTCATACCAGTGTTGATCGTAGCCCCAAGGATCATTACTCTGGTGATATAACACTTCAAAATATTGACTGAAATCATTCACAAAGATAAACCTCCCACGGCATCAACAACCGGTCGATGATCGCTGGAGATAGAACGGCCGCCTGGCCGGTACTTTCATCCGCCTCAATCTGGCTTTTAAATTGCATAATGGCCTGATCTTTTTTGATTAATTGTGGCTCGGTTAAATGGTAAGCACGAGCCTTTTGCCAATCGATACGGGGGTCCAGAGGCCGAGCCCAGTGCCAGGCCCAGATCAGCACATGTAAACAGCACTGATCATGAGCTGAAGCAAAGGCTTGTACGGTTTTACCGACGGCTTCGTGATCGGGATGCCCATCCTGTGCATAGCTACAAATCAGGATATCTTCCGCTTGAACCAGCTTGTCTAGTTGTTGCCACAGTTGCTGCTGGTGCAAATGAACCTGTCCATCGGGTAAATTGAGTGCAATGCGTTGAGCATGTTCAGCAACACCTAAACAGTCTAAAGCCGCTAAACTTTCTTGCGGACGAATCTGATCCAGTTGTTCTGGAGTGTATTTGGTAGAGTCTGGATGACTTTGTGTGCCATTGCTCACTGCGAGGATCAGCAGACGGCAATTCAGTCTGATCAGCTGTTGCATTAAGCCCCCACAACCCAGAATTTCGTCATCAGGATGCGGTGCAACAATCACGATTCTTTTGGATTGAAATTTTTCAAGATTGAGCGGCGGCAACGGTTGTGTTTCAAAGCTGTGTAGCCATTGTGCTTTTGAAGTTCCTAACCCCTCAATGATGCGATCTTCAACCAGAGGATGATTTAGAGTTCCCACGACACTTGCTCCTCTAAACAACGTTCAGCAATCTGCTCATTATCAAATGCCGCATGACTTTGCCGAATAAATACCGGTAAATCTGCCATTAACCGGGCAAAGCTTGCCTGTTCACAAAACGGCCGTGCTCCCAATGCCTTGCCAACGCCTTCTATAATGGCCAGACAACACTGTTCGGTTTGCGCACGCAGAATACGTACTTCGCGTTCATGACTAAGCTTTGGCTGATTGTCGATGAGTTGTGCCACGTGTTGAAAATATTGTCTGGTCACGCCCAGTTGAGCTGCCAGTTGACCTAAATACATTTTTTTAAAGGGATTGGGCGTAGTCAGGCAACTGTGTTGCAGTTCGGCCATTAAGCGGACTGCTGCCCCATACCAGCAAGCTGCGACACCGGCAGCCCCGTGCCAGAAACCTGGCCGGTCAAGATAGGCATTGGGGCTGGCGATCATGTTGACTGGGGTACCCTGAAAGGTGACTCTGGCTGTCTGTGTGCCTTGCATGCCTACGGCGTGCCATTGGTCTAGCTCAGCCTTGAGAGAGGCATGATCCAAGTCAGCAACGCAAAGTTGGGATTGTCCCTGTTGATCTTTAAAGCTGATTAATGCTTTTTGAATAAACTCGGCACCAGAGCACCACGGTTTAATGCCATGACAGTGCTCATTTTCGACCTGTAACGGTGCCGGTCCACCCTCTGCAGCCCAAATAGCCCACATTTCTTTATCATTTTCTTGCGTATAACCCAGTTCATGCAGAATGCTTAAGGCATCACAATGTGATTCAAACAGCTTGGCTAAACTTAAATCACATCCCGCAATCTGGGCAAAGATTTGCCAGCGGTGATAAGTCTGTCCTGAAGCGGGTTCTGGCAAGCGCCCTAGTGTTTGAATCAATTGCTTGAGTACTCGTGGACGTTGCTGTTGTTGCTCTTCAGCTGAGTACTGCGCAAAGCAATTTAATATGTCAAAGGTTGATCTTTTTATCGATATTTTACTATTCATTGTTAAAATATTAATTCATGACAGTTTATTTAAAAGTAAATGAAAAGTTACGTTTATTTAAATAGATGAATTGTAATAAAAAGATAATTCTTCATTAGTATTGCACTATTTATTTCGTTTTGTTTCATTGTTAACTAAAAGGTAGGTTTAGGTGAAACTATAAAACCATCCTGTAAGGTTTATTTAAAACCCAACAATTACCCGAAAATATGCAGTAGCTTAGTGACTACCGTGTTGTGATACTTATAGAAGAGGTTTAGAAATGAGTACTTTAAATATTCAAGATATTAAAAAACATTCTGATGTAATTGCGTCTTGTGGCACCAAAGTGGGAACAGTTGACCATCTCGAGGGTGACAGCCAACTTAAATTGACGCGTGATGAAAACGATCAGCATCACCTGATCCCGACAGCCTGGATTGGTGAAGTCAAAGATGACAAAGTCATTCTGATTAAAAACTCTGAAGAAGTTAAGCAGCAGTGGCAAGCAATATAAGCCACTCGATGATCTAAAGTATTTGAGTGTGCTTATAAAAAACCGACCGCCATAATAGGGTGGTCGGTTTTTTATTGTTGATATCAATAATAAATTAGAGAAGACCCGATTATGAATATAGCGCAGCCTCGCCTAATGCTCTGGTTTTAAATCTTCGGTGAAACCACATATACTGGGTCGGATACATGCTGATCTGGTTTTCAATAATCAGATTCACTTTGGTGGCATCGGCAACTTCATCCCGACTCGGAAAATTTTCTAAGCGAGGTTCAAGTAAAATGTGATATTGAGGATTACGAATATCACCTTTTCGATAGAAAAATAAAGGAATCGCGGGGACTTTGGAAATATTCATCAGACGGCGATGCGCCGTTACGGTCGCGGCCTGAACATTAAAGAATGGTGCCATTACGCCTTGTTTTAGACCGAAATCCTGATCTGGGCTATACCAGATTGCCCGTCCCTGTTTCAGATTGCCAATCAAACCTTTCATATCATTTTTGGAGATTTGATTTTTATAAATGGTGGCACGTGAGCGGCTGATCAGCATATCTAACAAAGGATTGTTTTGTGGACGATACACCACATCAAGTTCGAAGAAACAACTGCTGACATAACCTCCTGCATCCAGCAAGGTGGTGTGCGAACCCAATAACAGAATACCGGTCTCTCGTGCTTGTGAAATGTGCTCCAAGCCATGAATATGAATGCGGTTTCGATACCACTTCGGGCTGTACCAGGCATTCAGGGCCTCAAACAAGCCGATCATCATATTGAAAAACACCTGCTTCGCTTCAGCTTCTCTTTGTTGCTGACTTTTTTCAGGAAAGCAGAGCTCGAAATTTCTTAAGGTGGTTTTTCGTCTGGATTTTAAAACTTTCCAGGCCAGTTTTGATAAAGCCTCAGCGAGTCGCCATTGTACCGCCCAAGGTAATATTGCAAATAACATTAAAATAGTCAGGCAAATCCATATCGCCCAGTATCGCGGTAATAAAAATGACCAATAAAACCGGCCTGTTTCATACTTCTGCTTTAAATCCATTTGAACGCATTTCTTAAGAAAAACTAAACAGCCTAACATATAAAAAACTTTTATGTCGGACTGCTGCTACAAATACAACAATTCAGTTGCTTTAATTTATATATGTACTGAGAAATGATATGTAAATATCAATAAAATATTGATTGTATGAAATAAAATAAATTAAGCAAGATGGTATGCATAATTAAATTATTGTGTGAAGCAAGTCTTATTTAAGCTTTTTATATTTTAAATTATGATAATCGAGTTCATTTTTCCTAGCGGTATTTTTTATAAAATTTAAAAAAATTCTATAACTCTATCCTCACCTATTCAAACTGAGATTACATAGTAAAAAAGCGATTATATTCAATTAATAATCGCTTTTTATATAACTTATCTTGAAACAATATCCGATATTAGCGGGCAGGTTTCACCAAAATCTGATAGGCCAGAATCCCGCCGACCAAGCCCCAAAAAGCTGAACCAATCCCTAGTAAGGTGATACCTGATGCTGTGAGAAGAAAACAGATCATCGCTGCATCGCGGCCCTGTTCGTCTACTAATGATTGATGCAGGCTGTTCATCAAGGTCGTCAATAATGCCAGTCCAGCCAGAATATGGATTAATACGCTTGGTAAGCCATTAAACAATATAAAAATGGCGCCGCCAAAAATTCCGGCGATTAAGTAGAAAATACCTGCCCAAGTCGATGCAATATAACGTTTTGCCGGATTAGGATGAACATCGGGTGCCATACAAAGTGCTGCGGTAATGGCTGCAATACAGATACTAAAACCACCCCACGGCGCCAAAATAATCGCGGTTAGAGAGGTACAGACCAGCAACATAGAGGTTTTAGGTGTATAACCACTGGCCTGCAAGATCGCAATACCTGGTGCATTTTGCGATGCCAGCGAAACAATAAAAAAAGGAATCCCGACACCAATCAGCGTGGTCATGGTGAACTGAGGCTGGACGAAGGTGGGTAGCGTGAACACATTACCGGTCTGGGTAAAATGCAGGTCTCCGCTGATCCCTGCCACAACAATGCCTGTAATCAGCGTTGCAATAATGGCATAGAGTGGAAACCAGCGTCGGGTCAATACAAACGCCGCCAGCATGGCAAGACACAGGGTGAAATTGACCTGTAAGGCTTCGAATGTACTTAAACCAAAACGTAACAGGATGCCTGCCAGCATGGCGGAAGCAATCGAGCGTGGAATATAGTTCATCAGCTTGGCAAAAATACCTGTCGCGCCACATAACAGCATCAGACCTGAAGCAAAGATAAACACACCCACCACTTCATTAATACTGACTCCAGTCAGGCTGGTGGCAAGCAAGGCAATCCCGGGTGTCGACCACGCTGTTAAAATCGGAGTACGATAATAAAGTGACAATCCGATACTGGTGATGCCCATGCCGATGCCCAGCATCATCAGCCAGCTTCCTGTTTGCGAAGCATCCAGTCCCGCCCTTTCCAGCGCCTGCAAAATAATGGCCAAAGAGCTGGCATAGCCGACCAGCACTGCCACAAGCCCGGTCATAATCATGGCTGGTGAGGAAGACCTAAAAAATGCTAAGTTACGCATAGGAAATACTTTACTGACGAATGAAGGTAGAGTGACTAAAGTATCATCGTCTGTTATAACGGACAATCATTTTTATTCAAGAAGACGTCTATTTATGCAAGATATTCCACCCAATGTTGCTGAGGCTTTAAAAAGCTTGAGAACCGAGCGCGGTTTGAGTTTAAGCCAAACTGCTGAATTGACCGGTGTCAGTAAAGCAATGCTCGGTCAAATCGAGCTGGGCAAGTCGAGTCCGACGGTAGCAACGCTCTGGAAAATCGCGACCGGCTTCAATGTTGCATTTTCGACTTTTCTTGAAGGTGGACAATCTCAAACAGCACCGGAAATCCATCATTTCAGAGACTTGCCTGTTTTTGAACAGGATCATTCAGGCATGCGGGTCAGTCCCCTGATTGCTTTTGATGAGCAACTTCGTATGGATGTGCTAAAGATTGAATTACTGCCCGGCGCAAGCAGTGAATCCAGCCCGCATGAAGCAGGCGTGATTGAACATATTATTGTGTTTGCTGGGGTATTGCAGCTACAGCTTGAAGGGATTAATCACACGGTGGCAGCTGGAGAATCGATCCGCTTTCACGCCGATATTCCACATACCTATGCCAATACGGGTGAGCAGAGTGTGATCATGCACAATATTATTCACTATCCACACCCTGCTCCTTGAACCTTGAACAACAATGGCAAGTTTTTGTTTTATAGAATCTGAGTCAGGTCGGACAGATGTTGAATGGTATACGTGATATTCAGATCCTGTTCATTCTTGATTTGTTTGGGATTGTACCAGCAGGTTGGAATTTCACATGAAGAGGCACCCTTGATATCTGCTTCAAGACTGTCGCCAATAAAAAGAATTTCTTCTTTGGCGATTTTACTTCTGGCTAAACAGGTCTGGAAAAAACGCTGATCAGGTTTTTCATAACCGACATCATCAGATACATACAGATCAGAGAAATGTGGCAATAAACCGGCCAAGTGTAAACGTGCCTTTTGTTGATGCAAAATGCTATTTGAGGCGGCGAAGAGTTTATATTTTTGGCTCAAATATTGAATTGCTTCTGCTGCACCCTCTTCAAGGGTATGTTCTTTGGCCAGATTGCCTTGAAAGGTATCGCGAAAATGATCGTGATTAATATCCACTTTCAAAGCAGTAAATAGTTGTTTAAAGCGGTTATTAATTACGTCCTGTACCGTAATTTCACCTAACTTCTGTCTTTCCCATAAAAGATGGTTAATGTGTTTATAGGTGCTATAGGTCAGATCATCATGATGTAAATTAAATTCTCCGAAAGATTTTACAAATGCCGAGCGATTGGCCACGCTAAAATTCAGCAAGGTATCATCAATATCAAAGAAAATCGCCTTATACATCCTACTCTTCCTATCGGTTCATCCTAAAATCGGCATTATTTTATTATACCGATACGCCAAAACACAATGTAATGCCACATTATCGAGGGACTGCACTTAAGCGGGCTAAAAAATAAAAAAGGAAATAGCATGGCTATTCCCTGATATTGCGGTGATAACAAAGTCTAAAAATCAAATCACGGGGTCACGACCTTGAGTGCGTCTTTGTCTTCGGTTGCATGTGTCGGTTTACCAAGTAAGATCAGTGCCGAGATGGCAGCCAATAAAATCATCGGAATACTTGAGGCAATCACCACAATTTCACTTTGTCCGGTTCCCAATAAATAGCCCGCCACTAATGGGCCGGAAAAGGCACCGATCCGGCCAATCGCAACAGCAGCACCGACGCCGGTTCCCCGCATTTCTGTTGGATAATACTTGGCTGCCAAAGTATATAAAATCGACTGGCAACCAATCACAAACATACCGCATCCACTGGCGAATAAGGTAAAGCTAAACGCACTATTGGAATAAGCCAGTCCGATCAGTGAAATCAGAATGCCGGTATAGACACCTGCAACAATCAGGAATTTATTTAACCGGTCCAGCATAAAGCCCAAAATCAGGATGCCAATCGAACCGCCCAGATTAAAGCCAATCTGGATATAACTGGCTTGTTCTTTATTCAGACCTAATCCAGAAATGAGAGTTGGTAACCAGTTCTGGAATAGCGCTAATACCAGAAGCGTACCGAAGAAACTCAACCATAAACTGGACGTAATCAGTATACGGGGTTTTGCAAATAAGACCGTCATCAAACTTGGGCGTGTTGCCGGGCTATTTGCTGTTTTATTCAGATAGGCTTTCGATTCAGGTAAAAAGAAAATCAGAACAGGGACAAGTAATAAAGGTGCGATGCCACCGAAATAAAAGATATGCCGCCATTCATGATCTGCAGTCAGCGATAAAGCGACTACGGAAGTGAGCACTCCACCAATCGGCATACCACAATACATGGCACTCACTGCTGTGGCCTTATATTTTTCACTCACCGCCTCGGACACCATGGTAATCACAATCGGCAATGCTCCACCCATACCTAATCCGGTCAGAAATCTCACCAGAAGCAAACTGTTCAGTTGTTGGGTAAAAGGTGTCAGTAATGACATCAGGCCAAAAATCAGAATACAGCTAATGAATACTTTCTTACGCCCAATTGAATCGGCCAGTCTTCCTGCAAGCATGGCGCCAGGTAGAGTACCAAGCACCGCTGCACTAAACACCCAGCCCATCTCGGTACTGCTCAGTAACATTTCTGCTTTCATTCTGGGTGCGGCAACGCCCATCGACTGCAAATCAAAGCCTTCGATAATGGCAAACAGAAAACAAAGTATTAAAGTGATCACTGCTGCTTTTTTTGAGGAATGCAACGTAGCGTGCGTATCCTTGAACATGTCCATATTCCTTATGATTATTCGATTTTTTAATCTCTTGTATATTATCCTGAGTTGACATATTTTGAGAGAAAGCGAAAAAAGACTAGCAGAGCAAATGGCGTTACGCAATATGTATTAAAATTATGCAATACGTAACCTTGAGGGGATCGAGGGTGTTTGATTGAAATATAAGACAAAGACCATACTCTATGCGCTTTTATTGGCGCCGATTCCTCTATTAGTGTTTATGGCCTTGCTGTTTATCTTGCTGAATAGTGAATTTAAACCTTATTCGCTATTTATGATTTTGGTTGGACATTTTCTGGTTTATCTCGCCTATTGCATTTTAACCGTTCCTTTTTCCTTGTTATTGTCACTCGGCTTAAACCACTATCGGTGCCTGAATTTTTTTACGATTTGTCTGAGTGCATTATTGATTGCAGCCCCTTTGTTTATTGTTCTGGAATGGAGCCATACCGGCCAACTGCCAAAACAATGGGGCGTGCTCTATGATGATATCTTTGCGTTCTTTATCGCCTTGATCCCCGCAGTGTGCTACTGGTTGATATTAATTAATCTGAAACCGAATCACTCGGTAAACGAGTTGGAGCGATAAAATTGTGTCGAAGCAGTTAAATGCGGAGTCCCCTGAGCCAGATGTTATTTCCTCAGGCCAGATAGAACATTTGGATAATACCGGATTAGCGACCATGATCCCTGCCCCACATCCAGATCAACACCGCAGCCATACAGGCAATTAAAGGATAGACCAGCCACGGATGTGGAATGGTCCAGAGCATGATGACTGCAGCAATGCTCATACTCACGGTTGACATGTATTTTGCTTTTTTGGGAATGCGGCGGTTGTGTTGCCATTCTTTGAGCATAGGCCCGATAAAGCGGTGATTAAGAAACCATTGATGCAGTTTTTCTGAGCCTCTGGCGGCAAAGAAAACGGCCAATAATATAAAATCAACCGTCGGCAGACCTGGAATAAAAATTCCAAGTATGCCGAGTGCAATACATAACCAGGCCAGACAGATAAAGAGTAATCGCCACCAGACCGAGCGTGCTAATTTGCTTGCCGGCTGTGAGGGTTGTGGCACAACCTTGCTATTCACATCATGATTCATGCGATCAATATTCTCCATACCTGCTCATCCTTAAGTCACATGCTTATTTCAATTCGTCCAGCTGGTTTAAGGCCTTTCCAAAATAGCCAAATGCATCCAAAGCACCTTGCACCACGCGATCCTGTAATGCCGGGTCAAAATCTACATCATCGAGTGCCTGAACAAAACGTTTCCAAACCTTGGCACGTCCTTCTGGATAAGCAGCCAGATTACGGGCAGCAAAGGTTTCAGAGAAGCCTAAGCGTTTTTGCGCTTCTTTAAATAAGAAAGCGGCGCCCAAGGTTGACCCTTCCGAGACATAAATCCAGCCTAAGGCTTCAGGTAATTTGACGGCTGCACTTTGTAGCGCTTGTCCTGCCGGTTGAATACCCAAGTCCTGCAAATCTTCGAAAGCCTGTAAAGAACGACCACGAATACCGAGATCTGGAATAAGTCCAGCCACACCTTCCTGTTCAAAAAGATGTTCAATTTCCTGCTGGAAATAGTATTGTGACAAGGTGAATTGCGCATATTTTTCCTTATTGGCAAATACATCGGCCTGCGCCATCAGGCGATGCATCCGTTCATGCTCTGCTGCCGTTTCTTGCTTTAAACGCTGCGAAAGACTATTGGCGACCATTGGTTCTGTGACTGCGTTCATGAT
This sequence comes from Acinetobacter sp. 1000160, assembly GCF_000588715.1. Lineage (NCBI taxonomy): Bacteria > Pseudomonadati > Pseudomonadota > Gammaproteobacteria > Moraxellales > Moraxellaceae > Acinetobacter > Acinetobacter sp. 1000160. The sequence goes on from NZ_JFWP02000001.1 coordinate 397,577, forward strand.
CATTCTCCTGAAGAAAGAATATTGCTCATCGGTTAACGATCCCGACTGAGTTTAAGTTGCACTGGAAAATCGACGACAATAGCCACTGCTCGGCCATTGACTGTGTAGGGTTTGAATCTGGACTGACGGGCTGCGTTTAGAACGCGCTGATCTAAACTGGCAATACCTGAACTTTGTTTTAACTGAATATCGATTGGCTGCCCGTTTTCATTGATGTGTAAGCGTAACTCCAGCATGCGGGTTTGTAGTCTCAGTTCCCGATCGTCGTAGGCAAATTTGCCAAAACTGAGAACCTCGACATGATTGACTTGCATAGGTGCATCACGTTCAACCTGGCTGTCAGGTGCCCGGCTAAGCTGCTGTTGTGCTGCAGGCGCTTTTACGCCAGCAGAGAGCTCGTGCTTTTCTCCCGCATCTGCTTGAGGTATTTGCTGATGTGAATTAACGGCAGTAGAGGATGGTTCAGTCTGTAAATGTGATTTCGCCGTTTTATTTTCTACAGTTTGAACAGCAAGCGGTTGTGTTGGTGGGGATGCGTCAGCATGTTGTTGTTTATTCAGTTGTTTGTTGGACACGCTATGCGAAGCATTATGACTGACCAGAATCTTCTGCTCGTTGCTGTCCTGTTTATGTAGGCCAGGACTGCTAGATTGTGGTTTTACATGTTGCGCTGCTGGTGGTTGAGCATGCGCAATTTGAGCCGATGTATGAGGCGACTCTTGTTCTGCCGGTGACAAGGAGACAAAGTGCACCTTGAGCGCATTCACTTTGGGTGAAGTTGCCAAGCTATAAGGTTCAATAAAATGGCTGAGAAACCATATGGCTAGAAGATGCAGCGCAATGACTAGCAAGCTAATGACTGATTTAGGGTATGAATGAATCAAAACAGCTCTGGAGGCGAATGTTGAATTCCATGCATAAGAGAGTGACTGGGATTTTTGTTTCATCACGCTCTCCTAAAAACGATGTTCCAGCTTTAAGCTGATATTGTGTTTATCGTAGGAATAGAGCCAGTCGACATTACTGTCATTATGGTTGTAGCGATAGGTCAAATTCGGCGTCATACCATAAAACTTAAACCGTGGCATTTGTACAACCAGGGTATAGTTCTGTTCAAAATCATGGCGACGTGCAGCAAAGGTCTCGACGTAGCGGTCAAACTGCCGCCAGCGGTATGAGGTTAATAGCGTGGTATTCAAACCTGCTTTCCAGGATTTGCTCAGTCCTAGACGGATGCCTTGTTGCTGATAAGCCGCCATATATTTTTCCTGGGTGTCATGATCCAGTACATCCAGTCCGCTAAAAAGTGTCCATTGCTGCGGTAGAATTTTCCAGAATGTAAACATTGCCGAGCTTTCTTTACCATCTAGGTTTTTATACTTTTGATAGTCCAGATCCTTGATTTCAGCTTCAAGCTTGAAGGCTTTGTCTGGTGCTAGAAATCGCATCCATTCAGTACGTGCCCCCCATGCATTGTATAAACCATCATTGGCATAACGTTTGTGCTCAAATAGCGGTGCAATGGTGATTTGATTTTTTAAATCAAAAAAACTATAGCCTGCATTGATATTCAGGGTGGATTCGTTATAGAGCGCATGATCAGCATAGGATTGCCCAAATGCTAAACCGCGTAAGGAAATGCCATGATTGCCCGAAAGCGAAAAGCGCTTGATTAGACTGGCCTCATAGTCAATCCCTGTTGCTGATGCTGCTTTGGGGCTGCCGCGGGTAATTTCCTGAATTGGAGTCGCCTTGCCCTTGTCATCAATGCCATACAACGTCCATGTTTTGCTTTGTTCCGAAGAACTATTCAGATTTGTGGCATAGGATGGGCCAATTGCGACACTGCCTTGCCACGAATCTCGCTGATCAAGTGCTTTGACGAACAGATCAATCGTTTGTTGCACTTCTGGTGGGATCATTGCACCATTGCTCTGCCCTAGCTTGTCCTGAATCGATGTAAAAAGGCGTGCTGCTTGTTTATTCTTCTGCTGTTCAAACAGCACGCGCGCTAACTCGAGTTCACAAATCAGATTATTGGGTTGTTGATTAAGACTGCTTTGAAATTTTTGTTCGGCTAATTTGAGCTTTCCCTGAGCGCGCGCCAAGGCCGCTTCGGCAAAATCGGTTAAAGCCTGATCATAGCCTTGATACTGCTGATAGTGTTTTAAGTAAATCGCAGCATTGCCCCATTGCTTTTGCATGACCGCCAGATATAGCGCTTTGGCCAGATCATCCGGATTTTGTTCTACCGCGTAAATTTGGCCATTAATACGGATACTGGGCAGTTTCTCGGTGTCACGAATGGTGCCTTGTTGTTGTAATTGATGCTGTTGCTGGAACAGATTCTGATCCAGACTTTGATTAAGGCGGAGTTGTGTCTCATCATCGGCATAGAGTGATGAAGCAGCCAGTAAAATCACACAGCACAGCAATGTTTTTTTCATAACAACCGTAAAAAAGAAAAGCATGAGTCCTTAAACAAGAAAAAGGAATCTACAGCTGTAGATTCCTCTTGCCACCATTAGTTTTTCGCACCGCCAAATGCCGTGTTATAAGACACATTGTCAAATTTCGCGATACCCGCTAAAGCAGCCGCATTTGCGCCAAAGAAATGTCCCTGAACAGCTCCGGAATCATTTAAGCCGGCGGTACCATTTGCAATTGCAAAACCGCTAAATGCAGCCGAACCCGGATTAAAGGTCACGCCATCCAGTGTTAAGTTTGAAACGCTAGTACCGGTTCCGGTTAATGATCCTTCGAGCGTGCCTGCACCGAAGTTTGCAGTGAAATTACCAGTTAACAGATTGGCTACCGAGCCATTAATCCCTGCAACGGTATAGGTTGCCGTCCCTGCGGTAGGTACTGTGGTATTGGTATTGTCACCTGCGTAATAAACCGTATGGCTTGCGCTGGCAGGCGTATCACCTGCTTTCCACCATTCACCGAAATAAACTTCCTGTGTGCCGACCTGGCCAAAGTTAAAATTACCTAAAGCGCTATGTGAAGGCGGCATTGCAGAGACAGGAATGTGAGAGATATTAAAGCTCTTGCTACCCACAGTTACATTGCTATTGCTGGTTCCTTGTGCAGCAAATGCCTGCGCTAGACCTTTGAGTGAACTAAAACCGGTGAATGCATTATAAGGTGCACCTGCCGCCTCTACTGAAACGGCAGCTGTTCCACCGCTATGACTGGCATTTGCTGCCGCACCGACTTTGATATTTGCTTCATTGCTTGAAGCGCCTTCAATTGCTGCATGGCTGAATACCGCAGAACATGCAACCAGAGCGATGAACAGTTGAGAGATTTTCATTTATTGTTACTCCATTTTTCTAAAGCTAAGTTATTGTTTCAATAAAGATAACGATTTCGTTATCCATGTAGTTGTATGCGCAGTTGGATTGATCACTACGCCTTGATTTTGTAAATAATAATCATTCAACTCTATTATTTACGCTTATCTAATTCCCGCTGATTTAAAAGAGGAAATTAAATTCGGTGTTAAAACTTGGTGGTCCAGCTGACTTTCAAAGTACGGCCGGGTGCGGCCATGGCACTTCGCGTTAATGGATCGATATAGAACTGGTTGGAAAGATTGTTGCCCACAAATTCAACCGTGTTATAGGTATCGATTTGATAGCGTGCATAAGCATCAAAAAGCCAGGTATCATCCCAGGCCAACGGGACATTGAGGTAATAGCCTTTGTTGATCCCTGCATCATTATTTTTACGCAGCGGACTTTCATAGCCTTTGTAGAAGGTTGCACGCGCACCCAACTCTAATCTCTCATCGAGAAAACGTGCGCCCAACAACGCATGGGCACTCAGCTCGGGAGTCGACATGGTAACCAGATAGCCATTCGGAAAACCATCATCGACACAACGTTTATAGGCATCACGGAACTGCATCCCCTGATCCGTTTGCACCGTGCCGCTATTAATCATTTTATCGATGGCACTATTGCTGTCACAGACTTGATTCTTCAGGTTATAAGCCAAGCTCAGATCGGTGAAGAAAGCGCCATTATCAAAACGGCTTTGCAGTTCTAGCCCGGAAAGTTTTTGCTCATCCATATTGGTGAAAATCAGGTTCTGATTGCGCTCGATCACGTTTTTGGTTTTATTGTAGTAATACGCCAGTTTGAGATCGGCATTTCGTGCTGAACTCAACCAGTCACGCATGTCGTAGACATATCCCACTTCATAATTAAACGCATGTTCGGGTTTGATCGCTTGATAAGGCATCAGAGCGGAAAAGCCAACCGTGCTTTCAAACAGGCTAGGTAAACGGTACTCTTCTGCATAACGGACATAGAGCCGGTTATTGTCAGTTAAATGCAGGGAGGCGCCAAGCTGAGGTGCCCAGCCACTGTCTTTTACTTTTTGCGCCATTTCAATCGGAACCTGTTCAATCACTGCCGGGCTTAAGTTGCCACTGCCAGTAATCACATATTTTTGACCTAAGGCATTCAGCCGTTCTAATACATTATCGGCCAAATTTAGCTGACCGTTGTCATCTGCTTTCCAGGTAAGCGTATTTTTCTGTGACCAGATCAGGTTATATAATGTACTTTCTGAAGCAGGAACCGTTTCCAGTTTGCCATCCCAGTCTGGATTTCTGCTGGCATAACGTTGAGTGAACCGGTCCAGCATGCGTTGCTGCTGAGCGCTATAACTTTCAGGCATGGTCTGATATTCAAAACTGTATTCCTTGAGCTTGCTTTTCTTGGTAAATAATGGATTTAAGGCCGGATCAACCCCCTCTCGCAGGGATTTATTCAAGAAGTCATCAAAAGCCCAGTAGGAGCGATAACGCATCCCTGCATCAAAACTTAACCATGAAGCGGGACGATAGTTAAAATTAAAATCAAAGGTCTTTTCTTCACGGCGGCCTGCACGCGGTAAGGCTTGATATAAGGAATAGCTTGGGCCATATTCACCGTAAATATCATCAGAACTGAGTTTTTCTTTTAAGAAACTTCCACCCAGTGTTAAATCAAGTTGTTGGGACAATCTGGCTTTGTTACTGATCGTGATGCCCTGACGTCGGTTATCAGAATGACTAATCGCGGTATTGATAATGCGGTTGTCTCGAAAATCAATCGTGGTTGGCCAGCCACCGCGTGTATAGGTCTGGCTTTCGGTATCGGTCTGCCAGATATTGGCATAGAAATCGACCCACTGAATATTTTCAGGTTTAAACTTATATTCCAGACTATAGGCTTTAGAACGAATATTGCTGAGTGGCCATTGCGGTACACCTATATCAGGCGTTAGCCCCCATTCAATCCGTGACGGCATGATTTCACCAAATCTATTTTTGGTGTCTCGATAGGTCAGTTTCAGTGCCTGATCATCAGTTGGGCGATAGTTGGCTTTGAATAACCACGATTCCATTTGGCTTGAGGTATTCGGTACTTCATCGCCCGGTTTGTATGAATGTGCAAAATAAGGAATAAAATCAAGGCTATTACTCGGTTCTGCCCGTTTATAATAGGCTGCCCCATGTGTACCTGAAAAATAGTTGCCACGTTCGCGTACTGCATAAACTGCCAATAAATCAAATTTGTCCTGCTTCATTGCCAGTGCCAGTCGGCCCGCGAGATCATCGCCAGAGAAGTTAGAATTATCATTTCTGCTGCGGTTCTTTTTATAGATATCCGGATCGTACTTTTTCCCGTTTACATCGTTCCACGGCGTCGTATCATCATAATTTTTGCCGACTTTGCTCATGTCCGGAAGCGATGGGTCGATTGAGTTGCTTGAGCCTTCAACTTTGAGCTCGGCACCAAATGTTTTACCGGGGCGAACGATATCATCCGCTTCCAGGGTTTTGACCACCACACCGCCACCGACTGAGGTCGTGGTATTACGTTCTAAGGACGGGCCTTTAATTACTTCAATGCCTGCGATCAGGTTGGGATCGATATAATTTCGGTTATTTACGCCATTATAGCCACGCCATACCGCAATTGACTGTTCCGTTCCATCAATGGTCAAAGGTACCCGACCCACGCCTTGCACACCACGCACACTCGGGTCCAGTGCGCCGCTATTTCGGGCATCGCCACTATAAACACCGACCATCCCTTGTAATACATCAGCAGGATTGGTGCCTTTGAAGCGCTCAATATAGTCTTTGCCTGCATAGACTGAAGAGCGGTTGGCATCATACACCCTGTTACTGCCCTGAGTATCACGATTTTCCTGACCAAAGACTACAAGCGGAGTCAAGCGAACGGCTACTTCATCATTCTGAATCTGCTGAGAAGTTGTATTATTGATTAATGTCGTTGTGGGCGCAGTGATACGATGGGTATTTTGAGTCGTGTTAGGCGCCAGCGTATAGCCTTGGCCGACTTTTAGGGCATGAAATGTTGAAGAGGCTAAAATGTGTTGAAAGCCTTGTTCCAGCGCAAAGCTACCTTTTAAACCCGAACTGCTTTGTCCTTTTAACTGTTGCGCATCAATGGCAATTGAGGTACCGGATTGTTCTGCAAACTGGTTCAATACATTGGCCAGGGATCCTGCCGGAATATCGTAGGTCTTTATATCCGCAGTTTCCGCATAGGCGTGTTGTAAAGGCAACGTTAAACTACCTATACACACCGTATGTATTGCAAATGCGAGTGTTGAAAATCGAAATAAGTTCCGATTTTGCATTTTCCCTTTTCCAGTGTTGTTCATTGTACCGCCCCGGTAAATCGAAATAAGAATCATTTAATATGTTTGAATAAAATGATCCAAATGAATTGCTTCTACTTACTATGACGAACAGCTTTGAAAAAAGTGGAACCTGAATTTAAAAAAAAATTTAATTTTTTTGAACATAAATAGATAAATGCCCGCCATATTACGGTCATTGGGTATTTTTTGTGGTAACGACAACCAGATAAGGCGTAATTTGATACACCTCTATCACTGGAAAAACGCTTGCCAATAATTTGAGTGAATCATGGGTCTGGTCCAAAGGCAAAACGGCATTGACTTGAATCTTATGTAATGCCGCTGAGTTAAATAGGATTTTGCCCTTATAGTTTTGATCCAGTTGTTTTAACACCTGATCAAGCGGCAAATTTTCTACCATCAGCTGATGTTTCTGCCATTTTTGTTGTTCATTATAAATATTGACTGTGGACAGTGCTTGTATGCCGTGTTGATTCAGACTTACAGCCTGGCCTGCGTTGACAATGACGGAGGGTTGGGAATACCCATTGGCCGCATGTACCCGTACCTGGGAATGTAACATTTTTAACTGCGTCGCTTCAGTTGAGTAGTCCACGCTGAACGCCGTACCTAGCGCCTGAATCTGGCCATGCGGCGTTTTGACAATCAATGGCCGGTGCGGATCTTTGGCTACATCGATATAGATCTGCCCTTGTACTAATTCGATCACACGTTGCTTGCCCTGAAAATTGACGTTGACGGCGCTCTTTCCACGTAAAATCAGACGAGAACCATCTGCCAAGGTTTGATCGGTCCATTGGGCCGTATCTCCTTGAATATCTGCCGTCAAATAAGCCACAGAATAATTCGTTAAAAATAACATTCCACAACTGAACGCAAATAAGGCAAGCGAAAAAGCACTTCCTGCACGCAGATATTTATAGGTTTTGCTAGAGCCCAACCCTGCCTTAAGCGCAGATTTAACCAGCTTTTTATCAGGGATGGCTTGAGATACGATCTGAATCGAATGGATGCATTGCTCAATATCTGCGGCTACTTTCTGATGATGCTGACTGCGCTGTTTCCATTGGTTAAACTTCAATTGAGCATGATGACGTGTCGATTCGTCATCTGAGCTGAGTTGCACAATCCATAGTGCCGCTTCTTCTACCAGTTGACGCTGATCAGGTTGATCTATCGCCATTTATACCGCATCCATAAGTAGTCGTGCCTGATAGCACTGGACCAGACAGCTTGCCAGATACTTTTGGATCATTTTGCTTGATACACCCAGTTGCTGTGCGGTTTCCTTATGGGTGTAGCCTTCCAGATAGTGCAGAATAAACGCCTGTTGGGCTTTGGCAGACACCCCTTCCAGTGCCTTGCACAGTTGTTCAAGCGCCTGAATAATCTGCATCTGGTCTTCTGGTGAAGCAACGGCGTCCAGCATGTATTCCATCTGGCTTAAACCATCCAGATATGCTTGCTCGATACGCTTGCGGCGCACCTGATCAATCAGTAAGTTCTTGGCAATAGAGGTTAGATAGGCACGCGGTTCTTTGATCCCTAAAAGTTCATCACGGGTCTGTAGAAGTTTAATAAATGTATCCTGAACCAGATCAGCCGCTTGCTCGGTATTGCCCAGTTTTTGCCTCAACCATTGGTGAAGCCAGCCACGATGGTTTTTATATAATTCATCTATAAGCAGCGGGGTTCTGTTCACAATGATCTGACTCAAACAATGCATATTTAAATGATAATAATTATCATTAACAAAAGTCAAGGTGGATTGAAGCTTTCTCTGATTTTTATGTTAAATACATGATATATTGATTGAAATATCGACAAAAACTAAAATTACTAGTGAATTTTAAAAGAGTAAAAATCTTGTCTATTGGTTATTTAATGGTTTTAAGCCGGCAACCACTTCATCTGATTTATACAGCGCCACATGCTGGTTGAAGCGCTGTACGGTTGAGTGATGCATTCAGCTTTAATGAATTTACTCTACAGAGAAGGTTAAAATTTCTGGGAAATACTGAATTTATAATCCCGGCCTGTGCCAGTCATATATTCACCCAGATACATCTTGTAGTCTCGATTAAACAGGTTATCAATCGATATATTTAAGGTAGGCCCTTTTGTCCCGATCGGTTGCCAGTCCACATAGACACCATGCAATGAATAACCTTTGGTTTTCGGCAGCGAAAATGAAGAGGCAGCGATAGATTTGTCATTGTCCGAAAGACTACGGTCTTGTGCCGCCACAAAAATCCCGCGCCAGCCCATCGTTAGGTGATGCTCTGGCACATTCACGCCCAAAGTTGCTGTGGCTTTTCGCGGTGGAATATCGGTCATCCAGGTTTTCTGGTCAAACCATGGGTTGACTGGGGAGTTATCTCGTTGCCCGCGAATATAAGAATAGGTTAATCCGGTAAACCACATGGGCTGGTTATAGAAAAGCTCGGCCTCATAGACTTTGATCGTATAATCATTCACATTACGATAAAAACCATGAGGATATTTTCCATTGCAGTCATTGATGCTGCCATTGCCGCCGTTGGCATTGTTTTCAGCTTGTGCTTTGCAGAAGGTGGAACGGTTACGGAAGATTTCATCAGATCCACGATTACGATGATAGGTCAGGCGAACTTGTAAATGGTCATCTTCGGCAAATACATCATCGAAGTTCATTTCATTGCCTAAGCGAAGCGCGAACATTTTTTCAGGCGATAAATAACGACTGGTTGAAGGTACAGAGGTGATCGCGGATTGCACATAATATTGTTCATCGACACGGGGCGCACGCCAGGTTTTACTGATATTGGCAAACCAGGTCAGATAATCGGCCTGCTTCCAAGCCAGTGCTAAACGCGGCGACCAGCCAGTGTAGGTTTTGCTTGAATAATCATGTCCCGCTTCAGGGTCGTTATAGCGTGACGCACGGTTCGGTTTACCCGTGTTGGTAATATGGTCGTAGCGAATAGAAGGCGTAATGGTGACATTATTGATCTGATATTGGTCCTCCACAAAGGCACTCAGCATCTGCTGATCCCCAGCCGGCATATAATTTGGCTCATAATAACCAAAATTATAATCTGGCTTTTTCGAGTTGGTTTTATCGTAAATCAGGGAGTTCTGCTCCATTTTCTGATATTGCGCACCGACTTTTAATTTATGTGTGCCATAGTCAGTATCAAAATCACTGATATTACTGAGTTTAAAAGCCGTGTTGGTATAAGTGACCCAGCTTTCATTGCCCAAGGTTGCAGCTGATCCATTCACACTCGGTAAGCGCTGGTCATGTTGATCTGTCTTGGAATACGAAGCCGTGGCTTTAAAGTTCACATAAGGATTGGATGCCGGATTGAACTCATAGCCGATGGAATAGCTGCTATCTTTCTGGTCACGGTAAACCAGGCGGCGTTTCCATGCCTCTTCATAGCCATATTTCTTAATATCGGCTTCGGTTGGTACTGCATCCTGATCACGCATGGCAGCAAAAGGTTCCCAGCCATCATGCCCGCTTTGCATGGCATTGAAAGTGATTTTCTGACTGTCGCTTGGATGGAAATTCAGCTTGGCCAGATAGGTGTTTTGTTCTTGGGCGGAGTATAAAAATTTTGTGCCGTCTGGGCGGGTCACATTGCCACTATCACGATTGGTGTAATAAAACATGCCATCGACCAGGCCATTGTTGCTTTGAGCATAAACCGCACTGGTATAAGTATTTTGCTGGTTATTGGAAAAACGCGAATACTTTAAAAATGCACCGACCTGCTGATCATCTTTCAGTAAATCCGTTGCATCTTTGGTTTCTAGTGTTACTTTACCGCCAAAACCACCATTACCGACTTCAACATTATGCGGCCCTTTATCGACCGTAATTTTCTTTAAAATTTCGGGTTCAATAAACACTGAGCCCTGCCGATATTTATCAAAACTTTTAACCGAGTCATCCAGGGTAATCGGAATATCCTCGACACCGCCCATCCCTAAAATATTAATGGTCTGCCCACCTGGTCTTGGAGAACCCGCAGATCCTACACTGGGCATATGATCCAGCAATTGTGCGACATTATTGGCTTGATAACGGTCAATAGCTTTCTGGTTTAATACACTCTGACCAAACTGGAGGGTATCGTCTTTTTCGGCCTGTACCACGATCGGTGTCATCTGATAAATCTGGTTCTGGGCATTACTTTGGGCCGAACTCTGAAGTGATTTATTTGATAATGACGTTGTGCTTTCGGCATGGCCTAACGGCTGCACTGCAACGCTTTGGCCCGCATTTAAATTCATGGATAACGCTATCGCAGTTGCCAACAACAACGGTTTACAGACCATACCCTGTGTAAGTGGCTGATTCAGATGTGATTCACCAAGAATTGCACTGTGTTTCTTGGTGAAATTAAGGGAGTGTGTCATTCAATTATAAAACTTTACCTAATTGATAATAATTATCGTTTACATTTGTAATTTTGTAAACAAAATCATGTTATTTTTCTATCAATTAATCTGCTTATCCGCTCATTTAAGCTTTTTCTAATGCTTCAATGATGGCTAAAGCAGTCACACGTGCTGAAAAAGGATTCTGCCCCGTAATCAGCTTGCCATGCTGAACCACATTTGGCATAAACGGAATCAGTTTCTTTTCATATTTCGCGCCACGTTGTTTAGCAAGTTGTTCGGCATTATAGGGCACTTTTTTCGCCACCCCTGCCAGTACTTCTTCACACCAGGCAAAACCGGTCAGTTTTTTACCCGCAATCAGATATTGTCCATTTGCAAGCTGAACATTGAGCAATCCACAATAACCATGACAGACACTGGCAACGATGCCACCATGCTCATAAATATTGCTGGTGATCTGTTGCAGTTCAGGATTGTCTAAAAAATCCCACATCACGCCGTGCCCACCGGTGTAATAGATCACATCGTAATCTTGCCAGTTGATCTCAGCAGGTTTTTTGGTGGTTTCCAGCAACTGCATAAAGGCAGGATCATTTTTGCGCTTTAAGACAGATGCATCCGCGACGAAACGCTCCAGTGATTTGGGTTCAATTGGAGAGTGACCTCCCAAAGGGCTTACAATATCCTGAATATAACCCTGTTTCTCAAATTCATCGTAGGCATGGGTCACCCCCCGGAGCCATAAACCAGTGGGACGATCAACTGTTTCATATTGAGCAATATTGGTCACCACATGCAGGATACGTTTAGACATTTTTCACCTCAGCTTTTACATTATTTTTAGTCTTGCTTTTAGCCCACTATAAGTCTAAAGTTAGCTTTAATGTCAAGAGGAAATCAGTAATGAATATTAGCGAATTATCAAAACAAAGCGGTTTAAGTACGCCTACGATTCGTTACTATGAACAGATCAAACTGTTACCCAAGGCAAAACGTAAATCTAATGGCTATCGGGAATATAGTGAAAATGATCTGAAACAATTATTCCTGATCCAGCAAGCACAACAGGTTGGCTTTTCGCTGACAGAGATCAAGGCTTTTTTACCGTCGAATGTGACGACTTGGGATCACGATATCCTGATTGGTTTGCTGGAAAGTAAAATTAAGGATATTGAAGAATTAGAACAGAAACTGGCCATGAGTAAACTCAATCTTCATATGATGATTACAGCAATTAATAACAAGCCGGATGAAATTACCTGTGAAGAAAATGCACAGCGCCTGCTCAATCTTTATTATACCGCTGATAAAGCTGAAAAATAATCATCTTTTCTAATGGTTTTTGCTGAGCAACGGATAGGAAGCTATTGACCTTAAAGCCTACTTTAAGCATAGGATGATTGACAGGTGATTGATGAGGAACCTGTCATGTTGCAACGTTGGAATTTTCAAAAGTGGTGGATCAGCCTATTTATGCTGGTCTTTTCGGTTAACCCCGTCTTTGCTGGTGAACCTGGGCAAAATGTACACACCCCGTCCTTAGGCAAAATTCTGGTGGTGATGACCAACCACTCAGCTTACCCTACCCGTTCAGACCATACTGGCTTATGGCTAACCGAACTTACCCACTTTTATGACATTGCTCAAATGGCTGGTTATGACATGGATTTTGTCAGTCCGCAAGGTGGCGCAGTTCCACTGGATGAGCGTAGCTTAAAACCAATTTATCTGGATAAATCTGCCAAAGCTCATTTAGCCGATCCTAAGTTTATGCAACGTTTAAACACCACGCTTGCCCCGAAAGCGATTGATCCATCCCGCTATAAGGCCATTTATTATACTGGTGGTCACGGCACCATGTGGGATTTTCCAAACAATGAGGGCCTGAAAAAGATCAGTGAGCAGATTTACCAGCAAGGTGGCGTGGTCTCTGCTGTTTGTCATGGTGTAGGAGGCTTGCTGCCACTACAGGACAAAAATGGCAAAGCTTTGATTGCAGGCCGAAGCGTGACCGGATTTGCCAATATTGAAGAAACCCTTTCAGGGATCAAGTCCCAAGTCCCTTTTTCCTTAGAAAATGGATTGGTCCAGCGCGGTGCAGACTACAAGCGTGCCTGGGTTCCATTTACGTCTTATGTGGTTGAGGATGACCGCATTATTACCGGACAAAATCCACAGTCGAGTAAAGAAATTGCAGAAGCTGTGGTCAAACGTCTCGCTACTTTAAAATAAAATATCGCTTGAAAAGCCAGATTTTTGAATCTGGCTTTTTAACATCCCCCCTGTTCAGTGAACTGATATCTCCCTACTGATCCATTCTTCCCGTGCATGGCTTGCATAAAATCCTGCAAAAATGCTTGACCTTAAAGTGAACTTTAATCTTAGCATTTCAAATATGAACCGGAGGAATCTCATGAATTTTAATCATCGTTATTTAAATCGCTCTATCTCGGCGATAGCCGCAAGTGTGTTACTCAGCACTGCAACTTATGCCATTGAGCCGAAGCAACCTGCCAATACCACACAGGACACAGCGCAAACCACAGTGGTCGAATTTGGTCCGTACAAAGTCAATGTACCTAAAGGTGGTTATTACGATCGTTTTCGCATGAATCCGGATCTAGATGAAGTGGCAAAAGATCCAGCCGCTGGAAATATTGATTATTTCCGTACTATTCCTAAAAAGCTGGTGGAAACCCGTGTGGGGAAAGTCTGGTCACCGAATTTTTACTATCGGACCAGTAATGTGCAATTGTTGATGCTTGCCCCAATCGCAAAACTAAAAGCCAGGCTTCCTGCACCCCTTGAACCTTTGCAGCCTTTTCCTGGCTATGGTCTGGTTTCACTGACCTTCTTTTCTTATGCTGTGGGGGATGTTGATCCATACGATGAAGTTTCGGTTGCCATTGTGGTTCGTCAGCCCGGTGCACATCATTTCAATAGCACTGAACTATTGAGCTCAATGCGCAGCCATAAATACTATGGTCATGTACTGGCTTTACCTGTCGATACGGAAATAGCGCGTGTCCGTGGTGTCTATGGCTACCAGTTGCCCAAATGGCTGACACCGATTGACCTGAATATTGGCAGTCAAACACTGAAAGCCCAGATTTTTAATACCGATGGCACCCCAGATCTAAGCCTCAGCGCAGCTTTGCCAAAAATTAAAACAGTGAAGCCACAGTCAAGAATTGAAACCAAGACCATGTATCAACTGGTTGACGGGAAATGGCACAGCACCTCGGTCCAATCAAATACACTGGCATTTGGACAAAAGTTATTTCCAAAGGATGTGCAACTGGTGCGTAGCGGCGGCCCACTGACGAAGCTTCTGGATGATTTAGGTGCAGCGAAGATTTTACGTCTGGATGTGGTGAAAGATGCCCAATTGGCACTGAATATGCCAGTTGCTTATCCTGCACTGGATCAAGCCAGTCAGCATAAAAAATAAATGTATTCCATAACTGACACCCGCTTTCAGACTGAAAGCGGGTGTTTTTTTATTTGAGTTAAGCTAGTTATCGTTCTAAGCAGAAAACAAACTTGAGAATTACCATTTTAGTCCATGATTTTTCTTTAGTTTTAGGTCAAGCGAATCATCTTATACACGACAGCATAGGTTGTAGCGCACTTGCTTTGATCTCATTGTCTGCCTGTAGGGTGCAAAAAGAACCATAACTAAAAAAGCCAATGGCAGAGGGACTGTCATTGGCTTTAGCTTCAGGATGTAACCGATAAAAACATGTCCAAGCTGTATCTTTTAACAGGCTGCACTATAGTGACGCATCCGGTTTTTATAGAGACGGGTGCGGCGTGCCATCGCAGCTTGTTGCAGAATTAGTGCCCATGCTGGAGAAACTTTAGGATTCGGGCGTTTTCCAAGGCTGAGTTTACGCAACTGAAATTTTACTGTAGCCATATTGGCCAAAGACGCCAGCGTTTTGTTTTTCCAGTGGATAGGCTTTAATTCAGGTGCCGTGTTCTGCCCTTGCTGCCATTGATGAGGAAGATTCGGCTCGATAGCCAAAGCAGTGGCAATCCCGACCATATCCACGCCGCTTTCAATCACCTGTTCCGCCACCTGTATACGGCGAATTCCACCCGTGACCATCACGGGCATCTTGGCGACCTTACGAATCTCCTGTGCAAATTCCAGAAAATAGGCTTCACGGGCCAAAGTGCGGCCATCGCGTGCCTGACCTTGCATGGCTGGTGCTTCGTAGCTACCACCAGACAACTCGACCAGATCTACAGCCAGTTCATTTAGCATCTGCACCACTTGCTGCGCATCTTCGGCACTAAAACCACCACGCTGGAAATCTGCCGAATTGAGTTTTACTGCAACAGTAAAGGTATCAGCAACCACAGCGCGTACTGCTTTAACGATCTCGATCAGAATGCGTGCCCGATTTTCCAGAGAACCACCCCATTGATCCTGTCGTTTGTTGCTCAGGGGGGAAAGGAACTGGCTGAGCAGATAACCATGCGCTGCGTGAATTTCAACCCCGGTAAAGCCGGCTTTTTCACCCAGACGTGCGGTATTGGCAAAGCGGTCAATCACTTCCTGAATCATGGCCTGATTCATTTCAATCGGTGTATTAAAACGATCTGACATTTTGCCCAGATCTAATGCAACCGCCGAAGGTGCCCAAGTCTCCTGACCTAAATTGGATTGCATCTGACGCCCCGGATGATTGATCTGCAACCACACTTGTGCGCCTTTAGAACGACCGATTTGTGCCCAGCGTTTAAAGCTTTCCAGATGCTGTTGATCTTCCAGCACCACACCGCCAGGTCCGGTCATGGCACGGCGATCGACCATCACATTACCGGTAATGATTAAACCAACGCCGCCATCCGCCCAGGCCTGATATAAACGCATCAGTTCTTCCGACGGTGCATGATTTAAGTCTGCCATATTTTCTTCCATAGCAGCTTTGGCAATGCGGTTAGGGATCTCGGAACCATTCGGGAAAACCAGTTTTTCAAATACTTTCATTATTGTGACCTCATTGAGTATGGATTTACTTTAAGATTAAAGCTCACTTTAATGTCAAGAGGTTTATCAAATGGAATAAGATATTTTTTATAAATATTTTTAGATTCAGTTATTTAGATCATAAAAAATAGAGGCACGTAGGCCTCTATTTTAATTATGCTAAGTAAAATGGATTATTGACGAATAAATGCCAGTAAATCAGGATTAATCACATCCGCATTTACGGTGAGCATCCCATGTGAGAAACCTTTATACGTTTTTAACGTGCCGTTTTGCACTAGCTTGGCTGACAATGCGCCCGAATTTTCATAAGGAACCACCTGATCATCATCGCCATGCATCACCAGTACGGGCACTGAAATCTTTTTCAGATCTTCTGTAAAATCGGTCTGGGAAAAAGCCACAATGCCATCATAATGTGCTTTGGCACCCCCCATCATGCCTTGGCGCCACCAGTTCCAGATCACAGGCTCAGATGGTTTGGCATCAGGACGATTAAAACCATAGAAAGGACCGGCCGGCAAATCATAATAAAATTGCGATCGGTTCTTGAACAACTGGTTTTGCAAGTCATCAAACACTTCTTTCGGTAAGCCGTCAGGATTATTCGGCGTTTTCACCATAATCGGTGGTACAGCACTGACCAGCACGGCTTTGGCAACATTTTCTTCGCCATGACGCGCGATATAATGCGCCACTTCCCCGCCTCCGGTGGAATGTCCGATATGAATGGCATTCTTGATGCCAAGATGTTGCACGACTGCAGCGACATCATCGGCATAATGATCCATATCATGTCCATCCCAAACCTGACTGGAACGACCATGCCCACGACGATCATGTGCGACGACACGGAAACCTTCGTTTAAGAAAAAGAGTAACTGGGCATCCCAATCATCAGAACTGAGTGGCCAGCCATGATGGAAAAAGAGGACCTGTGCATCGCGTGGACCCCAATCCTTATAAAAAATCTCTACACCATCTTTTGTCGTAACGTACGCCATCTTTGTTTCTCCTGTGTAAGCTTTACACTGTCGAGTCATGATCTATGTTGTAATGCATGTCAGTAAAATCACATTATTTTTAAGACTATCCGCAGGGATAGTAACCCTATACTAAGATTAAAGTTCACTTTAAGGTCAACACTTTTTGTCCCATTCTGATCATAAAAATGTAATTTTATAAATCATAAATAAAAGATAATTTTTAACATTAATATTTGAAATAAAAAAATTTATTTAATTTTAAAAGTATTCAGCTGTCTGTTGTGTTTACATCAATTCAACCTATCCGATGCAGGTTTTTCTAAAACTGAAACTTTAGGGCTTGACATTAAAGTCGACTTTAATCTTATAGTGATTTCAGGTGAAAAGTGCTTTGGGTTCCAATATAGGCATTTTAAATGACTTGATCAATGAAAGGTTAACGAAGATGAACAGCAATAAACAGTTTACTGAAGTTGAATTTGGACAGCACAAGGTGAGCGTTCCTAAAGGCGGCTACTATGACCGTTTTAGAATGAATCCGGATCTGAATGAAGTTGCTCAGGATCCTGCTGCCGGAAATATCGATTTTTTTCGCAAGATTCCAAAACAGCTGGTGGAATCGAGAGTGGGTCCGGTCTGGGCACCGAATTTTTATTATCGTAGCAGCAACGTACAAGTTCTTATGTTAGCGCCGCTGCAACAGCTAAAGCAAAAGTTACCCTCTCCTTTGGAACCGTTACATGCCTTGCCAGGTTATGGATTGGTTGCACTCACCTTCTTCCATTATTCTGTTTGTGATAACGATCCTTATAACGAAGTTTCAGTTGCAATTGTAGTGCGTAAACCCAATGCACATGGGCCACATATTCTGGAGTTAGCAAACTCGATCCGTCAACGTCATTTCTATGCCCATGTATTGGCCCTGCCTGTTGATACCGAAATCGCCCGCGTGCGTGGTGTCTATGGCTATCAACTGCCGAAATGGCGTACCGAGATCAATGTCGAGATCGGCCCCGAACAAATTAATGCTAATCTGACCGACACTCACGGTAAGGTTGATCTCAGCCTGACTGCGGTGACACCGCCTTTAAAACCGGTGAAATCTGAATCCCGAATGACTGAAGCCACCATGCTACATCAGGTTGATGGCAAATGGCATCAGACACTGGTGCAATCCAATCCGCTCTCGTTTGCACAGCAGTTATTACCAGAAAAAGTCGAACTGATTCGTCATGGTGGACCTTTAAGCCAGTTACTGGATCAGCTGGGTGCCTCCAAGATTCTTCGTCTGGATGTGGTGGAAGATGCTCAGGTGGTACTGAATTTGCCAAAACCGCTTTAAATTTCAAACAACTTAAAAATCAAGGAAAATAAACAATGACACAAAGCAATTATGATCTTGTTGTATTCGGTGCGACCAGTTTTGTCGGGCAAATCCTGACCAAATATCTGGCAGAATATTTGTCGACCCAACATGAACAATTGCGCTGGGCCATTGCCGGTCGCTCTCAACAAAAATTACAAGAACTGAAAAATAGTTTAGGTCGTTTGGGTGAATCGTTGCCCATCCTGATCGCGGATGCGGGCAATCCAGCTGAACTGAATGCCCTGTGTGCACAGACACGTGTGGTGGTTTCAACAGTTGGGCCTTATGCCTTATATGGTGAACCGCTGGTTCAGGCCTGTGTGAACAACGGTACAGATTATTGTGATCTGACCGGCGAAACCCAGTGGATCAAAAAAATGATCGAGAAATACGAATCTCAAGCCCAACAGTCTGGCGCCCGTATTGTGCATTGTTGCGGTTTTGATTCGGTTCCATCGGATATGGGGGTTTATTACTTACAGCAACAGGCACAAAAACAGTTTGATGCGCCGGCAACCCAAGTCAGCATGCGGGTCAAGACCTTAAAAGGCGGTGCATCCGGCGGTACGGTTGCAAGTCTCATCAATGTCATTCAGGAAGCTGCAGCCGATCCTGCCCTGCGTAAAGATCTGGTTAATCCTTATGTGCTTTGCCCACCTGATCATGGCAACAGCCAACGACAAATTTATATTAAATCCGCGAAATTTGATCCTGATTTTAATGCATGGATTGCGCCTTTCGTGATGGCAGCGGTCAATGAGCGTGTCGTGCATCGTTCTAACGCTTTATCGGGTAATGCCTATGGTCGCAATTTTAGTTATAACGAAGCCATTTTAACGGGCGAAGGCTTAAAAGGACGTTTCAAAGCCTTAGGCGTGGTTTCTGGCTTGGGCGTCTTCATGCTCGCAGCAGTGACGAAACCGGTAAGCCAGCTCATGGAACGTTATATGTTACCAAAACCAGGTGAAGGTCCGACACCAGAACAACAGCTTGCAGGACGGTTTGATTTACGTTTTATCGGTAAAACCGAAGGAGGACAAAAACTTAGGATCAAAGTGACGGGCGACCGTGATCCGGGCTATGGGTCGACCGGAAAAATGCTGGGACAAGCCGCCTTGAGTCTTGCACTTGATCATTATAAAGAAGGTCAAAAGACGGGGCGTTCAGGGGGCTTCTGGACACCAGCCAGCATGTTTGATGATCGGTTTATTCAACGGTTGACTGAGCATGCTGGACTTACCTTTGAACAGATTTGAATCTAGCTGAAAACTAAATGTCGGCAGTTGATCTGCCAGAATTTATGAGGTTTAAGATGGACACTTTAAACAATAGTAGTAATGTGAATAATCTATCCGAAATATTGAGACAGCAGCGTCAGGCTTTTTTAGCCAGCGAGCCGCCGAATTTAGAACAACGCAAAGCCAATCTGGCGAAGCTACGTGCAGCGGTAATCGCCTATCGTACTGAGTTACAAACGGCTGTCAGTGAAGATTTTGGACATCGTTCAGCCCATGAAACAGATATCATGGAACTGGTTGGCGTTGTACAGGCGATCGATTATTTATCACGTCACTTACGTCGATTCATGAAAACAGAGCAACGTCATGTCAGCCTGATTTACCGTTCGGCAAAGGCCTATGTCGAATACCAGCCCAAAGGGATTATTGGCGTAATGTCACCATGGAACTACCCTGTTTCATTAACGCTGATTCCGCTCGCCACTGCATTGGCCGCCGGTAACCGGGCAATGATCAAACCATCAGAGCTAACGCCACTCACCAGTGAAGTGATGCATCGTATGCTGGCAACTATTTTTTCAGTTGATGAAGTTGCTGTGATTCTAGGTGGGCCTGAGGTAGGCGCTGATTTCAGTGCCTTAGCGTTTGACCATTTATTATTTACCGGCAGTACCGCTGTGGGTCGCAAAGTCATGCAGGCCGCCAGTGATCATCTTGTCCCGCTCACGCTTGAGCTTGGCGGTAAAAGTCCGGTAATTGTTGCGCGTGGACATGTCAATCGTCGGACCATGACCAGTATTGTGTATGGAAAACTGTCCAATAGCGGACAAACCTGTGTTGCGCCTGATTATGCACTGGTGCATGAAGATGATCTGGAAGATTTTATCCAGCAATTCAATGAAACGGTGACACAATTTTACCCCGATGGACCAGATTGTCAGGATTATAGTTCGATAGTAAGTGAGCGGCACTATGTACGTTTGCAAGGGCTGCTTGATGATGCGCGTCAGCACGGTGCGCGGGTGATTGAAATCGGGGTAAAACCTGAATCAGCGTCAAATCGTATTCGTACCCTGGCACCTAGTTTAGTGGTGGGCGCACAGGACGATGATGCCATTATGCAGCAAGAAATCTTTGGGCCGATTTTACCGATACGCACCTACCGTCATATTGATGAAGTGATTGACTATATTAATCAGCGGGATCGTCCACTTGCCTTATATTATTTTGGGGAAAAAGACGCGGACTGTAAAAAGTTATTGAGACGAACCACATCGGGTAATGTCGGCCTCAACAATACCATCATTCATGTGGCTCAGGATGATTTACCTTTTGGTGGTATCGGACCAAGCGGTATGGGAGCCTATCACGGCATCGAAGGTTTCCGCTCCATGAGTCATGCCAAAGGTGTTTTTGATCAAGGAAGCTGGAATCTTCCTAGTCTGCTACATGCCCCATTCGGTAAACTTATGGAATTGGCCCTTGTCGCCACCTTAGGCAAAAACAAGTCGGGTGCTTAATTCTGGTTTAACTCAATGCAGTAGTTGTTCTTTGTTGGCACTACTGCAGTCTATGCAAAATTATAAAATATCGAATAAGGTTCAATCTTATGAAATGTATTACCTTTAACGGTGCGGGTGGCCCCGAAGTTATTACGGTCAGTGAAAGACCAATGCCGGAACTGACCGATGACGGCGTCTTAATTGAAGTAGTTGCTGCCGGAATTAATGGACCTGATGTCATGCAACGTCAGGGCTTATATGCACCGCCACCGGGTGTGACCGATATTCCTGGACTGGAAGTCTCAGGTATTGTCAAACAGGTGGGGAAATCGGTCAGCAAATTTAAAGCGGGTGACGAGGTCTGTGCACTGGTACCGGGCGGTGGCTATGCTGAATATGTGGTTGCTCATCAGGACAATGTACTCTTTATTCCCGAAGGACTGACTTTGGTAGAAGGCGGTATTTTACTTGAGACCTTTATGACCGTCTGGTCGCATTTATTTCAGCATGCCAAATTCCGTCCGAATAGCTCGATCCTGATTCATGGCGGGACATCAGGTATTGGCACGACAGCCACCATGTTGACCCGGGCATTTGGTGCAACGAAAATTTTTACCACGGTTTCAAGTGCTACACAACAGAAGGCAAGTCTGAGTATTGGTGCCGATGTTGCCATTAATTACAACGAACAGGATTTCGTTGAAGAAGTTAAAAAACATACCGATGGTAAAGGTGTGGATTTTGTTCTGGATATTATTGCAGGCGATTATATCCAGCGAAATTATGAAGTTGCTGCGATGAATGGTACGATTTTACAAATTGGTGTCTTAAAAGGCCTCGCACAGAACCTCAATATTTTTCCGATGCTGGCAAAACGCCTTACCCATACTGGCGCAACTTTACGCTCACAGTCACCCGAAGCCAAAGCGGAAGTCATGTCAGCCTTGCAGGAAAAAGTCTGGCCTCTAATTTCTAAAGGCCAAATCAAACCATTACTTTATCAGTCTTTTGATCTGGAACAAGCGCGTCAGGCACATGAGTTTCTAACCCAGGGACAACATGTGGGTAAACTGGCATTAATTGTTCAAAAATAATGATGATAGTGCTTTGAAAAGCACTAAAATTATGATTTTCAGCGCTTTATTTCATCAAAGGCTAACCCAGCATTAAACGTTGTCTGGCTGCAAGATATTCTCTTTCAAGACGATCAACCAGCTCGGCAACCGAAGTGGTTGCTTTCACTGCATTTAAACCTTGACCACATCCCCAGATATCTCGCCACGCTTTCACTTTATGCTGTGTACCATCTTCACTAGAGGTACTAAAGTCCATGTCTTTTAAGTTACCTTCTGGCAGATTGGCTGGATCAAGCCCCGCTGCACGAATACTGGGGGCCAGATAATTACCGTGTACGCCGGTAAACAGGTTGGAATAGACAATCTCATCTGAGTTATGGTCTACGATAGCCTGTTTGTAAGCAGCCGTTGCATTGGCTTCATGGGTTGCAATAAATGCAGAACCGATATAACCAAAATCAGCGCCCATTGCCTGCGCGGCCAAAATGGCATCCCCTGTCGAAATTGCGCCTGATAAGGCCAAAGGTCCATCAAACCATTCCCGGATTTCCTGAATCAATGGAAATGGATTTTTCACGCCAGCATGTCCGCCTGCGCCAGCAGCCACCGCGATTAAGCCATCTGCCCCCTTTTCAATCGCCTTTTGGGCAAAGCGATTATTAATCACATCATGCAAGACTACGCCACCATAGCTATGCGTGGCCTCATTAATTTCAGTACGGGCGCCTAGAGAGGTAATCACGATCGGCACTTTATATTTAACGATCAGTTCCATGTCATGTTCGAGGCGATTATTACTTTTATGCACAATCTGGTTAATCGCAAATGGCGCCGCAGGACGGTCAGGATGTAAGGCATTGTGTTCCGCAATTCCGTCAGTGATTTCCTTGAGCCATTCCTCCAGTTTTTCTGCCGGTCGTGCATTTAAAGCTGGCATTGACCCCACCACACCCGCTTTACACTGGGCGAGCACCAGTTGCGGTGTACTGATGATAAATAATGGAGAGGCAATCACAGGAAGTCTGAGGTTGTTGAACACTGCTGGAATTTTTGACATGACTTCTACTCTTTTAACGATACATTATTATTTCCATAGACTCAGCCATTCAAAATCATGAAGGCTTCGTTGTTGATTCAGTTGATCATATCGGGACAATAATTTTTATGCAACAAGTTGCATAAAATCAATTAATGAAATGATTTTATCAATCCTGCTGGAGCATCGTGAATCAAGCCATTCCCAAGCAAGTGACTCAGTTGCGCAAGCGTTATGACCGATAAAGATGTTATGCTTCAGTCATTTTTAAGTTTTTATTCTTCTCCTGAGACGATGTTATGAGTATTACCATCCAAAAACTGCAACGTTTGCGCCTGGCCTCCATCCTTGAAGCGGTAACTTTATTACTTCTGTTTGTGGTTGCCATTCCTGTTAAATATGCTTTTGATCTGCCTGTAGCGACCAAAATTATGGGACCAATCCACGGCGTGGCATTTCTTTTCTATTTGTGGAATCTGATCAGCACGGCTGCGGTATGGTCGAAAGCGGAATTACTGAGATTATTTATTCTGGCATTTATTCCTTTAGGTGGTTTCTTTAACGAAAAATATATCGCCCAGCGACAAGCCAATATGAAATAGCACTAGATGCCATGACATAAAAAAGGAAATCCTGAGATTTCCTTTTTTATCATTCACAATAATTTTAGAATTATTTTTTATCGAGTGACTGGAGTAAGTAAACTACCGCATCACCTGCCAGTTGCATCGATTTTGGATCGACCTGCTCAATGGTATCACAGGCTTTGTGATAGCACGGCGCGAACTCAAGCTCATCACCTTTCATTTGTTCATTAAACAAGATGACAGAGGTCACAGGCACTTTACCTAAAAATGGAGCTGTATCACTAGCCGTTAAGGTGGCGACATCCTCTTTAATTTTTAAATTTTTTGCTTTAAAAAATTCTTTGAGCGTATTCTCCAAGGCTAAATCACCGCTATGGCTTGGTATACTGCGTAAACCATCGAGTAATGGTTTATAGTCCTGCTCCTGCATGCCACGTTCTTTTAACATTTTTTCCATCTCGTCTACTGATGACTTATCGCCATCTGCAATCAGGATTTCAGGGTCTTTGGTGCCCACCATATCCACATTGATATAAGCCTTAATCGCCTTTAACTGTTCAGCAGTCAGTTTTTTCACATAGGCTTGAGACCCTGCGATTCCTACTTCTTCCGAATCCCAGAATGCCAGATGAATGCTATGCTTGGGCTTTATGTTCTGTTGAGATAATTGTGCCATTAACTCAAGTAACAAGGCGACGCCGGAGGCATTGTCATTGATTCCGGGCCCCATTTTGACCGAGTCATAATGGGCTCCCAGTAGAATAATGTCTTGTTTCGATTCACCCGGAATCTCTACAATAATATTCTGTCCTTTGGTCTTTTCACGATTTTCGAAAGCCTGAAGTTCTGTGGTAAAGCCTGCTTTCTTGGCGTGATCTAAAATATAATCTGCACTGGCCACACCACCTTGCGTCCCCACTGCGCGATTGCCACCATGCTGTTTGGCAATTTGTTCAAAAACATGTAAATGCGTCATCATCTGTGCCGCATCCATTTTGAAACCAGATTGACGTACCTCTTCAATTTTTTCTTTGGAATCTTGCTCGTTTTTTTGACAGCCACTGATTGCAAACATACTACTTAATACACAAACAGCTAAAATTTTCTTTAAAAACATAAAATAAACGTAAACCGATTCTTATAAAGTCAGTCTAATACTAGGGTTGAGCACGCGGATTTGCCATTTCATTTTGTATCCTTTGCCGTTATTGATTGAGTCAGCCTGAGGCCGCTAGTAATTTCAAAAATGACAGACCAAGCCCGTTTTCAATGCAACGGGCGATGTATTGCGGCTCTCATTATTTTAGAGAGGATTTAAATTGCTTAAAATCTGTTCCAAGACCTGTCCAATGGCTAAAAGTTGATGATCCGTATGCGGTAGTCCATCAATTTCCAGCCCTACAGGAAGTTGTGATTTTTTTCCTAAACCAATCGGTAAACTGAGCCCAGGCAAGCCGATATTACTGCCCGGATCGGTATTGCGGATCAATCTCTGGAACTGATCAATCGAACTGACCTGCTCATCCACGAGTGGTGCCACAATTGGTGAGGTGGGAAAGATCAAGGCATCAAGTTGATGCTCCTGAAACACTGTCTGGTAAAGCGCCAGCAGTTGTGGTCGAGCTTCCTGTATGGCTTTTTGATATAACGGTTGTACGGGTAGTGATTGCCCCGTCTCATCCATGAGCATTTCCGGCAATATATTCTGCTGAAAGATATGTTTTACATCTGGACTTGAAATCTGCTCGACCAGTGCTTCCAGACCGAGATTGATCTGCTGGTGTTTTAAATAGTCAATCAGGTCATATTTACCTTCATAAATCACCAATGGGAATGAAATATGCTGGTTGAGTTGAGCTAAATCCGGCATATTTACGGGAACAATTTCGATGCCTGCGGTTTTTAAGCAATGCAGTGCCGCATGTGCCTGTTCATGCACATCCTCATCCAGATCCTCCCAAAAATAGGCATTGACTCCAAGCCTGATCGGTCGGGTCGGCAATGCAATAGGCTGAGTTGATGGAGCAATCAACTGGTCCACCAGAATAATATCAGCTATACAATGTGCCATCGGCCCCGCGGTGTCCCGTGTATGTGAAATCGGGGTGATATCTGCTTGAGCATAGCGTCCAACCGTTGGGCGAAAACCAACACAACCATTTAAGGCACTGGGTAATCGAACCGATGCACCTGTATCCGTCCCCATTGCAATCGGCACCATGCCAGCAGCGACTGCAACGGCACTGCCAGAAGAAGAACCGCCCGCGATATGTAAAGGATTAACCGCATTACGCGTACCGATCACATCGTCAATATGCATGGCGGTGTTATAACCCGTCACCCCGAATGCCAATTCATGCATATGGGCTTTGCCCACCACAATTGCACCTTGATCAATCAGGGCCTGAATCACGGGAGCCGTCGTTTTAGGCCGGAAATCAGTTAAGGCTGGGGTTCCTGCCGTATTCGCAAAACCAGCAACATGGATATTATCTTTCACCGCAAGCAATATCCCAATCAAGGCGGGGCAAGCTTTCCCATCCGCCATATGTTGATCCCAGGACTGCGCTTGTTCAAGGGCCGCTGCTTTATCGACATTAATAAAGGCATTTAAGCCTTGCTGCTGTTCAATCTGGTCAAAATGAAAATGGACGAGCTGTTCACAACTGACTTTGCGCTCACGAACCAAACGGGTAACTTGGTCAATGCTGGCTTTATTGAGGTGAATGATTTGATCCGCATTTAGTTTTTGATTGATGTTGAGCATGGTGACTTAAAATCCATTTAAGTAATTGTTGTGCTAATTTAGTACAGATATAAAGTCACGTGATATCCTCAAAATTGAGGAGTTGATTGACAATGGATGAGCCGTGCCATTTCGGTACGATTATGACAGCCCATTTTTTGCATGGCATTTTTAAGATGGGTCCTGACCGTGGTAAAACCAATCTCAAGTAAATTGGCAACCTGTTTATCGCTTAGTCCCTTCGCGACTAACATTACGACCTCCTGCTCGCGTGGCGTTAAAACATCGGGACAAGATAAATCCATGGCTAAGGCTTGGGTCAGATAAGGTTCCAGCAGGTTTAATATCCTCTTCTCACGGTCACTGAACATGACTGAATCTTTGGCGCGCCAGATACGCAGGTCTCCAAGATCCATGCCATTTCGTACAAAATAAACATTCAGGCCATGATAGAGACCATAAGGCCGTAAAAATTCATTGTAGTAATCTGTTTTTTTAAGCGCGCTTGCAGAAATGATTTCATTCACAAAGGTGGGATGTTGCCGCTGGCGAAGCTGTGCCGTGATCGGATCATTGTGCTGCCAAATGGTGTCATATTCCAACATGGCTTTGTGATCAATTTGCCACATGATGCCTTTTCTGGACAAACGCTGTTTTGCATCCCAGATATAGGATGCTGCAAAATCTGCACGTAACAAGGTCGCAATGTCTGCAATAAGGCTTTCGCGTAAGCTTTGCTGTCCTTTTCCCGAGCCTAATTTCCAGAGTATTTCGGAAAAAAGACTAAACTCCGCTGGACTTAAATCCTGTTCTAAAAGCATGGCCTGCTACCTTTCTATCTTCCTGATATCTGTCCACGCTTCAATCAAGCTGAACAGTGATTCCCTTTTGTTTATTTCGCTTTCCTCTATCTTTTATATGCCACGGAATCGTTATTTTCTACACTTTATTTTTTTAATCGGGTTGCATGAGGTGTTTTGCCATACCAGCGTTTGTAGGCATGAATGAAACTGGCAGGCTCAGCATAACCCAGCCATTCGGAAATTTGCTCAATAGACGTTTGGGTTAAAGACAGATAATAGTCTGCAAGTATTTTCCGCACTTCCTCCCTGATCTGGAGAAATGTTACCTGCTCTTGAGCCAAATAACGACGCAAGGTCCGTGAGTTTAAATGCAAGCAATCCGCAACCTCCTCCATCGACGGAATTTCACCTTTGTTATTCATCAAGACTTGCTGAACCTGATGGGTATATTTCTTTTGGGGTTGTCGTTTATCCAGCATCTGTCGGCATTGTTGTTCCGCAGCCTGTAGCACCAGCTCATTGGCCATACTGAGTTTCTGGTCTATTTTTCCGGCATTTAATACAATCAGGTTTTTTAATGCACCAAATTCCGGGCTAATTCCAAATAGCTCAACATAAGCCTGAGTTTCTCCATGAGCTTGAAATGAAAACATGATCTTTTGACAAAGTTGATCCTGAATTAAATCGCGTTGCACGGTCATTAGTGCAGCGACATCTCGCTGAATAATAAACTGCCATAAATTTTGTGGAATCCCTTGATCCACCACGATCTCGATTTGGATATCGTGTGTAGCCGGATGTTCTGATACCACAAACTGGCTAAATGCAAAGGACAAGGGAAAATAGGCCAAGGCAAAATTTAAGGCTTCACGTATATTGGCACTACTGATCAAAGCCAGTCCTAATGAACCAAAGGTGGTAAAGTGATAACGGGTTCCAATTTCCAGCCCGAGCAAAGGTCGATGTCCGAACTTCTCTACCAGATTACGGATCAGTTGCAATTCTTGCTGCCCTGTCACCAGCATATTCGGATCAAGTAGCTGGTGTTGCTCTATACCAGTTCCAGTCAGAATCTGGCTATGACTGGTCCCGAGCTCTGCGGCAAAATCAGCCATCAGGCGAACACTATGGATACTTCGTTCGTAAGTCCATAAGTACTTCAAGCGTCTTCTCCGTGTCCGCTAATCACAATATTTTGTCCTGATCCATCCTCTAAATCAATGCATGAAACGATTATTCTGCATGCAGTACATGATATTTATTCACTTGAGTCGGTTATGTCTAAACAACAATTATCTTCAAACAACAATATACGTATCGCCATTATTGGAACAGGCTTTGGTGGCTTAGGGCTAGCCATTCAGCTCAAACTTGCCGGTTTTGAACAGTTTACCTTATTTGAAAAAGCCGGTGATGTGGGTGGTGTCTGGCGTGACAATACCTATCCTGGCGCTGCCTGCGATGTGCCTTCCCATCTATATTCCTTTTCCTTTGAGCAAGAACTGGGCTGGAAAAACCGCTATGGTTCATCACAGGAAATTCATCAGTATTTGAAGCATTGCACAGAAAAATATCAGCTCTATCCACATATCCAGTTTAATACTGAAATTGCCAGCGCTGATTTTGATGCCACCCAAGGTGTCTGGCAGATCCAGAGCTTAACCGGAGAAAGATTTGAGGCAGAATTTCTGATTGCCGCCGTCGGTCAGCTCAACCGACCTGCTTATCCCAAAATTAAAGGCTTGGAGACTTTTAAGGGTAAGACTTTCCATTCTGCACGCTGGGATCATGACTACGACTTAAATAACAAACGTGTGGCTGTGATTGGTACAGGTGCCAGTGCGATCCAGTTCGTTCCTGAGATCGCTAAGCAGGTGGTGCATTTAGATATTTATCAACGTTCTGCTCCTTATGTGATTCCTAAACCAGACCGTATTTATACCAGTCTGGAACGCAAAGCATTTCAAAAGCTTCCGGTTTTACAAAGCCTTGATCGCGTATTTCAATATAGTTATAACGAAATTCGCCTCAAGAGCTTTACCGCTACGCTGAACGAAATTCCATTAGCCGAATATATTTTCCAGCGACATATCCGTGCAGAAATTAAAGATCTGCATTTTCGCCACCGTCTGATGCCTGATTATCCGATTGGTTGCAAGCGTATCCTGATCTCCAATCACTGGTACCGCAGTCTGGTCCGCCCCAATGTCGAGGTTATTGATAGCGCGATTCAAGAAGTCACTGAAAATGGTATTATCGATAAAGATGGTAAACACCGCGAAGTCGATACCATTATTTATGGAACAGGGTTTGCGGCAACCGAGTTTATGGCGCCCATGCAAATTACAGGACTCAATGGCAAAAGATTAAAAGACCAATGGGCCGATGGCGCAGAAGCGTATTTGGGATTAACCGTCAGTGGCTTCCCCAACTTCTTTATGCTGTATGGTCCCAATACCAATCTTGGGCATAACTCAATCGTGTATATGATTGAAAGCCAGGTGAACTATATTCTGGATGCCCTTCAAGCCCATATTCAAAACAATTTAGCCTTTACCGATCTTAAAGCAGAGATTCAGACCCAGTTTAATCAGGAAATTCAGGAGCGCATGAAGTCCACCATGTGGTCGCAAGGCTGTACCAGCTGGTATCAAACCGCGACGGGGAAAAATACCAATAACTGGCCGGGTTTTACACTGGAATACCGTCAGCGCACCCGTCGTTTTGATCTGGAAAACTATCATCAGTTGACCCGGTCATCCCATACTCAAGGGCAGGCACAAGCTTTAGAACAACAAATGGCGGTTTAAATGAAAACATTCAAGAATAAGGTGGCTGCGATTACAGGTGCGGGTTCAGGTATTGGTCAAGCCCTTGCCGTTGCGTTGGCAAAACAAGGTTGTCATCTGGCTTTATCAGATGTCAACGAGTTGGGGCTAGCCAAGACCCAAAACTTGTTAAAAACCTATCCTGTCAAAGTCACCACGCAGGTGGTTGACGTGGCCAAGCGTCAGGAAATGGCAGATTGGGCGAAAACGATTGTCGAGCAGCATCAGCAAGTCAATCTGATCTTTAATAATGCAGGTGTTGCCATGGGCAGTACCGCAGAAGGTGTCAGCTATGAAGATCTGGAATGGCTGATCGGGATTAATTTCTGGGGTGTCGTGTATGGGACCAAAGAGTTTTTACCTTACCTGAAACAAAGCGGTGACGGACATGTGATCAATGTCTCCAGCATGTTCGGGCTGACCGCACAACCGACGCAAAGTGCTTATAATGCCAGTAAATTTGCAGTTCGCGGTTTTACCGAGTCCTTACGTCAGGAACTGGATCTACAAGGTTGTGGAGTCAGTGCAACCTGTGTACATCCGGGAGGCATCCGCACCAATATTGCCAAAGCAGCACGTATTAACAATAGTGTTGAGATTCTGGGAATGGACCCGCTAAAAAGTCAGGATGCTTTTGACAAGATATTGAGAACCCCTGCAGAGCAGGCAGCACAACAGATTCTCACTGCTGTGCTGAAAAATAAACGTCGTTTACTGATTGGCGCTGATGCAAAAGCAGTCGATGTATTGCAACGAATTTTACCACAGGGATATCAGAGGATTTTTGCAACAGCCACTGCCCTACAAGCCAGATTCTTGTCATAAAGCCTAATCTAGGGTGATCGATCATTTGTTCAATAGCCAAATGGTCGATCGATGATTGCACAACCTTTTTCCGATTTTTTTTATTCAAATCCTTTCGCTGCCGATAAAATATCATCATTTAAAACAGTCGGTTTTATTCCGACATCACTTCGCTTACTTTTTAAATTTTGACCAAAACGAATAATTTGTCTGGCTTAAGCAATAAAACAGTCCATATTGAAAATCCCCTCTTGACCTTCCCATAATGTTAAGGTCTATGCTTGAAGCAATCGGATTAGCGCTATAGGTATAACTTATGGAAACGCAAACAAATACAGATGCTCAAAATATAAAAGTTTCACTTCAGGTAGAAGGCATGACCTGTGCCAGTTGTGTTGGACGTGTCGAAACAGCACTCAAAAAAATCGACGGCGTTCAGTCTGCGTCAGTGAATCTAGCCACAGAACGTGCCGATATCACACTTGCCAAGCCCGTAGACCGACAAGTGCTGATTCAGGCCATTGAACGAACAGGTTATGATGTTCCTGCATCGACAGTAGAACTCTCTATTGAAGGCATGACCTGCGCTTCCTGCGTCAGTCGGGTAGAAAAAGCCTTAAATGCGGTGAATGGCGTAAGCACTGCCAACGTCAATTTAGCAACAGAACGCGCTACTGTAACAGGTACAGCCAGTATTGAAAGCCTGATCGCCGCAATTGATAAGGCGGGTTACGATGCCAAAGCAATTCAGGCTGCTACGCCAGACCAAACTGAACAACTGGAGAAAAAGGACCAAGAACGTGCAGAACTCAAACGCGACCTGATTATTGCCACAGTTCTAGCATTGCCTGTGTTTATCTTGGAAATGGGTTCGCACTTGATTCCCGGTGTCCATCAACTGATTGAACAAAGCATTGGGATGCAAAACAGTTGGTACTTACAATTCGTTTTAACCAGCTTAGTCCTGATTATTCCGGGGCGTCGTTTTTATCTTAAAGGTCTTCCCGCTTTAGTTCGTTTAGCACCCGATATGAACTCTTTGGTGGCAGTCGGTACACTGGCGGCTTATCTATTTTCACTGGTTGCAACCTTTACACCACAGTTACTACCTGCAGGCACGGTGAATGTTTATTACGAAGCAGCCGCTGTGATTGTAGCCTTGATTTTACTCGGTCGTTTTCTCGAGGCCAAAGCCAAAGGACGTACTTCCGAAGCCATTCAACGTTTAGTCAGCTTACAGGCCAAAGTTGCCCATGTT
The DNA here is from genome assembly GCF_000588715.1 of Acinetobacter sp. 1000160. Lineage (NCBI taxonomy): Bacteria > Pseudomonadati > Pseudomonadota > Gammaproteobacteria > Moraxellales > Moraxellaceae > Acinetobacter > Acinetobacter sp. 1000160. Next base: position 429,888 of record NZ_JFWP02000001.1, read on the forward strand.
TCTCGTAATCATCAGGTTATTGATATTCCAATCAATCAAGTGCTTGCGGGCGATTTTGTCATTGTAAAACCGGGTGAAAGAATTCCTGTTGATGGTGAAGTCATTGAAGGCCAAAGCTTTGTCGATGAATCGATGATTACGGGTGAGCCGATTCCTGTTGAGAAAAACATTGGCAGCCAAGTGGTGGGTGGAACCATTAACCAGAACGGAACTTTAAGTTTTAAAGCGGTCGCTGTCGGTGGCGACACCATGCTGGCACAGATTATCCGTCTGGTCGAGCAGGCACAAGGTTCTAAAATGCCGATTCAAGCCGTGGTCGACAAAGTGACCTTATGGTTTGTACCCGCAGTGATGATTGCCGCTTTACTCACCTTCCTCGTATGGCTGATTTTTGGCCCATCACCTGCTTTAACTTTTGCACTGGTCAACGCCGTAGCTGTACTGATTATTGCTTGTCCATGTGCCATGGGCTTGGCAACCCCGACTTCGATTATGGTCGGTACCGGACGTGGCGCAGAACTGGGTATCCTGTTCCGTAAGGGTGAAGCACTACAGCTGTTAAAAGATGCCCAAGTGGTTGCCGTTGATAAAACAGGCACCTTGACCGAAGGTCATCCCGTACTGACTGATTTTGAAGTGGCATTGGACTTTGAACGCAATGATGTGCTCAGTCTTGTTGCAGCAGTCGAATCACTGTCTGAACACCCGATTGCCAAAGCGATTGTCGATGCGGCAAAAAATGAAGGTTTAGATTTGCCAAAGGTTGACCGCTTTGATTCAGTCACTGGGATGGGTGTCAATGCCACTGTACATGAACGCCAGAACATCTATATCGGTGCAGATCGTTATATGATCCAACTTGGCTTAGATATCGGCTCATTTTCCCATACAGCACAACGTTTGGGTGATGAAGGCAAATCTCCGCTTTATGTGGCAATTGATGGCGCTTTGGCAGGGATTATTGCAGTTGCCGATCCAATTAAAGACACCACGCCTGCTGCCATTCAAGCGCTACATCAACTGGGTTTAAAAGTGGCAATGATTACAGGTGATAATGCCCGCACTGCACATGCCATTGCCAAACAACTAGGTATTGATGAAGTGATTGCCGAAGTGCTACCTGAAGGTAAAGTCAATGCCGTGCAGAAACTGAAAGCAAAATATGGCCATATTGCCTTTGTCGGTGATGGAATCAATGATGCACCAGCACTGGCGCAGGCAGATGTCGGCCTTGCAATTGGCACAGGGACTGACGTGGCGATTGAGTCTGCGGATGTGGTGTTGATGTCTGGCAACTTGCAAGGCGTAGCCAATGCAATTGCCTTGTCTAAGGCAACCATTGGCAATATTCACCAGAACCTGTTCTGGGCCTTTGCCTACAATACCGTATTAATTCCAGTGGCTGCGGGTGTGTTATACCCTGCTTATGGTATCCTGATGTCACCGATTTTTGCCGCGGGTGCGATGGCACTTTCAAGTGTATTTGTGCTCGGTAATGCGCTACGTTTACGTCGTTTTCAAGCACCGTCTGTGCATAAAGGCTAATGGAGAACCTTATGAATATTGGTAAAGTTTCTCAAGCTTCAGGTGTAACCGCCAAGATGATTCGTTATTACGAGCAAATTGGTTTGATTCCTGCGGCAGGACGCAGCAATGCAGGCTACCGTTCTTATTCAGACAATGACGTGGAACGTTTGAAATTTATCAAACGCAGTCGTGAACTGGGTTTCTCAGTCACGGAAATCACCGATTTACTGGATTTATGGAATAACCGCAATCGACAAAGTGCCGATGTAAAACAACTGGCTCAGGCACATATCCAAAAGTTACAAGAGCGTATCCAGGACTTGCAGCAAATGGCGCAAACACTCCAGAATTTAGTCGATTGTTGTGCGGGTGATAATCGTCCCGACTGTCCGATTCTGGAAGGATTAAAAGAACCTAGTCATGAAATCAAGGACATCCATCATCATAATGATCTGCTCTCGCTGTCTCCACTCACTGGGCGCAAGTAGAACACAATAAAAGGCGATCTTGTGATCGCCTTTTATTTTTTTCCATTCTTTTGACACAAAAAAGCGGCTGTTTTAGCCGCTTTTGATTCCAGAACAGATTAACGTGGTGGAAAACCTGCTTCAGATAAAGCCTCGACCACTTGTTGTTGTGAGGCTGTCGTTTCAACCTTAACACTACGATTTGGTGGATCTGTAATGACTTTTGCATTGGCATCTACCGCTTGGATTGCACGGGTTACGCCACGTGCACAGCCACCACAAGTCATATTTTCAACGTGAAATTCCATTGCAAAACTCCATTCAGTTATTTAAGAAGATAAACACACTATAAAGGTTGCCATAATGGTAAGGTCAAGCCTTTTACACATTAAAATAAACAATATTTCATCTAATCATTCCTTCTTTTCGGAAACATAATTGATGGTGTATTTGGGGATTTCTATTTCTAAAGGCTGATCCTGAATATTCACCTGACAAGACAGTCGAGACTCTGGACTTAACCCCCAAGCACGATCAAGCAAGTCTGCTTCAACATCATCCATTTCCTGCAAACTTTCAAAGCCTTTTCGAATAATGACATGACAAGTGGTACAGGCTCCTGAAAGATCACATGCATGTTCAATTTCAATCCCATGATCGAGTAAAGTTCTACACAGGTTTCCACCCGTTTTAATGTCGATAATGCTGCCTTCTGGACAGATTTTTTCATGTGGGAGAACGGTTATCTTCGGCATATTCGCTACCTTTCTTTCTAATTAGAAAAAGCTGTAATCAATAAAAAGCAGTTGTGATTCAGCCTTTTACTAATGGAATTATCAAATCAAGAATAAGATCGAAGGCTTTATAATAGATGCCGTTGCAACCAAGCATTGATCACTTTAATTTCAATCTCTTGTGCCAACATAATGTTTTTTGCCAGCATGCGAACTTCTGGATCATAACAATATTTCAAGGCGACCTTGGCCATATCTACCACCACTTGATGATGTGGAATCATTCCACGCATAAAGTCGATGTCGGCATTGCCGGTGTAATTGATTTGCATATCTACATGCATACGGCTGGTTAGTTCCATATAAGCACGCGTAGAGAGACTATAAATATCACTTGAATCATTTGGGGTAGGCGTTATTGCCGATTGTTGTTCACTCATTATTATTTCCTTTCTATTCAGCAGCACCACATTCATTTCAGATGTGATTGACATGCTATATGGATAAAAATAAAGGGAGTGACACCGTCAATAGATCAGAGTTTCTATCTCATGTGGCACAGTTACCTTTATGAAAGACACTGTAGTCCTTCCAATAATTGCAAGGTCAAGCCATCAATTGATTAAAATTTTGAGTGATTAAAAAACAAAGTTTTATCGGCCCTAAATAAAAAAGTGCATGATCAACATGCACTTTTTTAAAACGATACCTATAGTGTTTTAGCCATTTAAGCCAACTGCCTTAGCACGTGCTTTATGCAATTTTTTATAGCTGTCGATGAGACGTAAATGACGATCAAGCCCTTCCAGTTTCATACTGGTTGGTGTGAGGCCATAGAAACGGACCGTACCTTCAACAGAACCAACCACAGCATCCATACGCTCATTGCCAAACATACGGCGGAAATTGGTTTCGTAGTCTTCAAGCTCCATTTCATCATCGAGTAAGACTTCCAACACCACATTCATGCATTGATAGAACAAACCACGCTCTACCGTGTTGGTATTGTATTGCAAGAAAGTCTCAACCAATTCTTTCGCTTCTTCAAACTGCTCTAAAGCAAGATAGATCAACAGTTTTAACTCAAGCAGAGTTAACTGACCCCATACCGTATTGTCATCAAACTCAATCCCGATCAAGGTCGTAATTTCGGTATAATCATCCAGTTCGCATTCTTCTAAACGCTCAACCAAGGCTTCCAATTGTTCGTCATCTAAACGATGTAGATTAAGAATATCTTCACGGAATAAGATCGCTCTGTTGGTATTGTCCCAAATCAGGTCTTCTACCAAATAAATTTCAGAATAATCAGGCACCAAGATACGACATGCGGTTGCACCTAAGTGCTCATACACGGCCATGTAGACTTCTTTGCCCATTTCTTCAAGGATGCCGAACAATTCTGCAGCTTCTTCAGCATTTGAATTTTTACCTTCATTGGTGAAGTCCCACTCGACAAAGTCATAATCTGATTTGGCACTAAAGAAACGCCAAGAGACCAAACCACTTGAATCAATGAAGTGTTCAACAAAGTTGTTTGGTTCTGTCACTGCATTGCTTTGGAATGTCGGTTGCGGTAAATCATTCAAACCTTCAAAACTACGACCTTGCAGCAATTCAGTCAAACTACGCTCTAATGCCACTTCCAAACTTGGGTGCGCACCAAATGAGGCAAATACACCGCCTGTACGTGGATTCATTAACGTCACACACATCACAGGGAATTGACCGCCTAACGATGCATCTTTGACAAGGACTGGGAAGCCTTGCTCTTCTAATCCTTGGATCCCTGCCACAATACCTGGATATTTGGCCAATACTTCTTGCGGCACGTCTGGCAATGCAATTTCGCCTTCTAAAATTTCACGCTTAACCGCACGTTCAAAAATTTCAGATAAGCATTGAACCTGAGCTTCTGCCAAGGTATTGCCCGCGCTCATCCCGTTACTGAGATATAAGTTTTCAATCAGGTTGGATGGAAAATACACGACTTCATCATCAGATTGACGTACGAATGGCAATGAGCAAATACCACGTTCTGTATTACCTGAGTTGGTGTCATATAAATGCGTACCGAGCAACTCATCATCAGGGTTATAAATTTCTAGACAATATTCATCCAAGATTTCTTTTGGTAATTCGCCATTTGGACCCGGTTTAAACCACTTCTCATCTGGATAATGTACAAATTCTGCATTGGCAATGTCCTCACCCCAGAATTGATCGTTATAGAAGAAGTTACAGTTTAAACGCTCAATGAATTCACCTAAAGCCGAAGCTAAAGCACTTTCTTTGGTTGAGCCTTTACCATTGGTAAAGCACATTGGCGATTGGGCATCACGGATATGCAACGACCAAACATTGGGTACGATATTACGCCAAGATGCGATTTCAATCTTCATGCCTAGGCCTGCCAGAATCCCTGACATATTGGCAATGGTTTCTTCTAATGGTAGGTCTTTACCTGCAATATAGGTGCTGCTTTCCGAAGCCAGGCTTGGCATCAATAAGGCTTGTGCATCTGCATCAATGCTTTCAACTTCTTCGATCACAAACTCTGGACCAGTCTGGATCACTTTCTTAACCGTACAGCGATCGATTGAACGCAAGATGCCCTGACGGTCTTTTTCAGAAATATCAGCGGGTAATTCAACCTGAATCTTAAAAATCTGTTTGTAGCGGTTTTCAGGATCAACAATATTGTTCTGAGATAAACGGATGTTGTCTGTTGGAATATCACGTGCGGCACAATACACTTTGACAAAGTAAGCTGCACATAACGCAGATGAAGCAAGGAAATAATCAAATGGCCCTGGTGCAGAACCATCGCCTTTATAACGAATCGGCTGATCGGCGATTACCGTAAAGTCATCAAACTTCGCCTCTTGTCGAAGATTGTCGAGATAATTAACCTTGATTTCCATGCGAGCACCTAAATATTCTTATGTGTTGCAAGTACATAAGATTGAAAATAATAATCGATAAGCCGAATCGTGGATCACAAATAGACTTAAAAAACTGTGGCTAAGGTCGTCTTATGACTCTATCTAAACACTGACCTTAGTAATGATGGGCGCTATTATAGAAGTATTTTGTGTAATTGATAACTTTTGTCTGTTTTTCTAGCCTATTTATGAACAATCAAGCAGGTTTTAGCATACTGACCCAAACCTAGAGTTGCACGGCAAGCTCAACAAAGGCTTTTGCAGTCGGTGACATCTGCTGTTTATTCTTTACTGCCAAGCCAATAGAACGCTTGATATTGGGAGATAATGGGCGTTTGACCACATTGGGGTAAAGCGAAAGAATATTTGTGTCGAGTGCTAAATCTGCCACAATTGAAACCCCTGCACCCTGATTGACCATATTTAAAATCGACAGGATTTGCGACAAGTTATACTTAATTTGTGGGGTGAGTTGTGCAGCCTTAAACAGTTCCATGACATGGTTTTGACTGCCCGCACTGGTCATTATAAAAGGATGATCAAGCAGCTCTTGTAATTGTACCGCTGGCTTTTGTGCGATCTCTAAATCGTTTGGCAATAAAGCAACAAAGATATCCTCCAGCAAAGCAAAACTATCAAAGCGGGTTTCAGGCAGTACCACAAACCCAAGATCAACTTTGCGTTCATCTATCCACTGTAATACGTCTTTATCAGTTCCTTCCATAACCAGTACCTCAACCTCAGGATAGTGCTGTGCAAACTGTTTTAAAATCAGCGGGATCAGCACATTGGAAGACGATGCACCAAAAGAACCGATCCTCAAGGTTCCTGTTTTCAGACCTTTGAGATCCATCACTTCTTGCTGAATCATGTGAGCAACATTCAGGATTTCATTCGCATAAGGTAGTAAGCGTTGTCCTGCAGCAGTCAGCTCGACTTCATTATTATTTCGATAAAACAGCTGGGTGTGCCACTTCTTTTCCAACGCTTTGAGTGCATGCGAAATTGCTGACTGTGAAATATTCAGTAGTTGTGCAGTATGGGTAAAATTTTTTAGTTCCGCGAGCTTGGAAAATATTTCGAGTTGGGTCAGGGTCATCACGACGCATTCATGAGTAAAAGCTCATTTTACTATAAAAATAAATTAGTTTTACGATCTGATTCAATTCTATATTGATTAAAAATTGCATGCGTCACTTCGCCATTGCGCTTTCGAGTTCCACTGTTTATTTGAAGCTGATCTGTGTTGCCTTAATGTGGGGTGGAACCTTCATTGCAGGACGCATTGTTACAGCGGAACTCTCCCCAACCCTTTCTGCATTATTACGTTTCGGGTTTGCTGCCATCTTACTGGTGTTGATCTTATTGAAAAGCACGGGAGGATTTCCCCATCTTTCTGTACAACAACATGTCTATGCTATCTTGATGGGATTGACGGGTGTGCTTGCTTATAATTTATTTTTCTTTGCTGCTCTGTCCAGAATTGAAGCAGGCAGAACTGCACTATTTGTGAGCTTATCCCCTATTTTAACGATTTTAGTCATGCGGATGTTCTTTCAGGAAAGGCTAGGTCGAATCAATTACTTAGGTGTATTCCTCGCTTTATTCGGCACATTGATTGTAGTGAGCAAAGGTGAATTTTTTGCTGCCTTCACTCAATCTTTCGGGATGGGTGAAATGATGATGTGCGGTGCAGTCTTGAGCTGGGTCATTTATACGATTTGTTTTAAACAGACTCAAGCCCCAGCCTTAACCATGACCACCTATTCGGTACTATGGGGTACAGGTTTTCTTTTACTCAGTGCATGGCCGGAATTACGTTCTAGCGGGTTGATGGATATTTCGTGGAGCAGTTGGCTATCCATTCTTTATTTAGGTGCTTTTGGGACAGTCTTGGCATTTATCTGGTATGCCGAGGCGATTCACAGTATTGGAGCATCACGAACCATTGTATTTAATAATCTGGTGCCTGTATTTGCAGTCTTACTGGCATTTCTGATTCTGAAGGAACCCATCACCTGGTCTATGCTGCTTGGTGGTAGTCTAAGTTTTATTGGGGTTATTTTAACCAATAAACAAGAAAAATAGAGCGATAAAAGTTGCAATAGAAACTTAGCTTTTTAGCTAAGTTTTTTGTTGACAGCTGTCTATTTTGTGCGCAATATTTAGCTCTATGGCTAAGTATGATTCTAAACTCGATATGTTATTCAGTGCTCTCAGTGATCCAACGCGTAGAGATATCTTAACGCGACTGTCTTTTGGGGCAGCATCGATTACTGAACTGGCTGAACAACATGATATGGCTCTGCCTTCTTTTCTAAAACATTTAAATAAATTAGAACAAGCAGGACTTATTCATTCAGAAAAAAATGGACGAATCAGAACTTGTGCTCTGACTCCCGAAGCTTTCACCCCCATGCAAAATTGGTTAAGTGAACAACGGGCAATCTGGGAACAAAGACTTAATCAATTTGATCGTTATGCACTCGAATTAAAAAGGAAAAGAGAAAATGAAACTAGATCCAAAGACTGATTTAAAACTGGAAAGAGTGATAGATGTTCCGCGTGAGCTGGTTTGGGAATGCTGGACCACACCTGAACATATCCAACACTTCTTTATTCCTCGCCCTCACTCGATTAAAGCCTGTGAAATTGATTTAAGAGTGGGTGGAAAGTTCAATACCATCTTTGATGTTGATGGTAATGAAATCAAAAATGAAGGGGTTTATCTGGAAGTGATTGAAGGCGAAAAACTGGTCTTTACCGATACCTATACCGAAGACTGGAAACCTGCTGAAAATCCATTTATGACCGCAATTCTGTTGCTTGAAGATGCAGGCGATGGCGCAACCAAATATACCGCAATTGCCAGACACCGTACTGCTGAAACTCGTCAACAACACGAAGACATGGGTTTCTTTGAAGGTTGGGGAACGGTGATAGATCAACTGGTTGAGTATGCTAAAGGTCTGAAAGCATAATTTACACATTACACCTAGCAAACTCCTCAAGCTTTAAATCGCTTGAGGAATTTTTTTATGACTCAAATGCGTCCCACTTCTAAATATGGAATTAGACTTTTATCAAAATTGAGAGGTTGATCCCTCATCTTGCTAATTTTAACTAGTACTTTTTTAATTTTATGATTTATATTTTTTATTTAGAATTTCGACGTTTTCTAATTTCACAAGTTTAGTTGTTTGGTCCGTATTCATGAAAAAATACGCATCTTTATTGAAGATATTCATTAATAAAGAATTAGATTTTTTTTGATTATCTAATGTTTATTTCTTAATTTCGCAAAATATATGAAAACTTTCATTAGTTTGTGCCGAACGTAGCTTGAAATTAAGTTCAAAATTACTTATTACAGAATCCCATAACACTAATAAAAATGTAGCGGATTTCCCGTTAAAATGGAAACAAGCTTTATTAATATAGTGTCAATATTAATTTTTTAGATTTATCAACCGCATACAGGTTGATAAGAGGTGACGAATATCCGCAATACCACATTCTTACACTCGGTTTTTAAATGGTTATAAAAAAGAAAACTCTGTAGCCCCTGTATGGAGATACAGAGTTTTTAAAATTTAGCCACGTTGTGAAGAAATGTTTCCACCATCGACTACGATTTCAGCGGCAGTAATATAGCTTGCTTCATTTGACAATAAGAATCGTACAACTCGACCAATTTCTTCTGGTTCGCCAAGACGTTCCAGTAAAATACGCTTCTCGAAAAAATTTTCTGGCAATACCTCAATCGATGATTGGACCATGGGAGTACGGATTTGACCAGGTGAAATAGAATTTATTCGAATGCCATCACGTGCCAGTCGATCCGCTAATGATCTGACCAAAGATAACATTCCTCCTTTTGCAGCGCTATAAATTGGATTTACGGCGTTACCAAGCGTTGCGTTAATTGATGTAATTGCTACGACAGCAGAGTTTTGATTAAGGCTAAAATCCTTATACAATTTTTGTACTAAAAGGGCTAACGGCCGTAAATGGGTATTCATCCCTGCTGCCCATGAGTCTAAAGTGATTCCTTCAAGTGAACCATTGTCGACTATTCCAGCGGAATGAACCAGTCCCCCTATTGTTCCCATGGCCTTTCGGCTTAAATTAATAGCCTCTTCATAATTTTCTGTTTCTATTATATCGATACCAATACCGATTGCGGGTGTAGAAAACTCTGCAGAAATCTCCTCTGCACATTTTTCAGCTTTTTTTTGATTAATGTCCCAAATTGCGACAGGACGACCTACCGACGCTAAAGCTCGAGCTGAAGCTAAACCAATGCCTGATGCACCTCCTGTTATAATAACTCCTGTATTTGGAGTATCAATCGTTGGCGAAAGACGGTTTGTTAAATTTGAACTACTACTTTTCATCGATATCTATCCTTAATTAGAAAATAAAACCATTCCGATATTATTTTAAATATTCGAAACAATGCTTAAACTAAATAAAAATAATAAACAAACAACAAAATAATTTAAATTATAGCTAAATAAATACAATTTTTATCTTTTTGGGTTGAATTTATTAACCTAAGAAACAAATAATAAAGGTGGGTTTTTTATTTTAAATAATTATATGTTTTATAATGAACAAGGATTGCATTAGAACTATTGGAATGGTATTTGATTAAATTGTTGATTATACTTAAAACCTGAAAACAGAATCCACGTATTAAATATAAAAAGTTCCTCAAAGCCTAAAAAATTGAGGAACTTTTTATGATTTAAATCAAATACGTCCAACTTCTAAATACGGAATTAGATGCTTATTAAATTTGGGACGTGGATCACCCTGAAAACTAATAAAACCGTGCATGCCTGTTAAGCGTTCACCTTTGTAAAACTGATTGAGCTGAAAACGTGGATCTTGATGTGACAAGGTAAAGCTCACAACTCCTACACCTCGCTGCTTAGATATTTTCTGTGCATCTTCAAGCATTAAATGATGCAGTGCTAACTGCTGGGGATGGCACAACAGGCTATGTAATACATGATATCTCACCGAGTCGCCAAGTTTAGGTAATGGCATGCCTTTAGTCACTTTGGTCAATACATTATAGATTGGACGTACGAGGCCAATCGCTGAACTGTAATGCAGGATTTTGGTCTGTTTAATGGTATGTTGGTCCCATAATCCAAACATTCCCACAAGTTTTCCATCTTGAAAATAAAGCTGAAAGTCCGAGAGTTGTAGACCCGAAAAATAAGGGTGTCCTGCATGTAACTCGGCAAAATTATAAGCCGGGATAAAATTATAATGCTGCGACATTTCGGCAATAAACCGGTTCATTGCGGTAATATGTTCGGGTCGAGCCTGACATGTTTTAATCTCCCCCCTCTCAGTTTCAGTCCTGTGATTTAAAAACGCTTTAATTGTTCTTTTGTTTCCCAGATGCGTTAGTGTCAGTGTTTCGATTAAGCCTTCATCATAATAATCAGGAATCCCGCTTTTTCCAGTTTGTATGGCTGCTCTTGCTGCATAGTTATCATTAAAGATAATCATCTGGCTAAAATCAGGTTCATGCAGGGTCTGCTTGACATGCGCACCCAATACTTTAACTAAGGATTTGCCACGATAGTTTGGATCGACACGCAAATCACTGGCATAGCGCACATTCTGTATTGCCTTATCGACATAGCACGGGCGATGACCATTGCTATAACAGGCAACATTCTTTTGATGTTCAGTATCTTCAATGACCACATGCAGCTTATGTCGATACAGAATATCTGAAGCTTTAAAATAGCTCGGTTCACGCTGAAAACTGATTTGTACGCCTTTGGTGGTCATTGGCACCGCAATCAGTGCACGTAAGGCCTGATCGTCAGCCAAGGTTGCTTCACGGGTAATCAAGCTGTTTTGATTAGGGGATGTCGGTGGGTTTGTTTTCATTGATTATTCACCTGTGTAGCCGTCTGGTCTGGGACCAGCTGATTTAATTGTCCCATCTGATCCAGGAGTTGATAGACATACACGACTTCGTCCTGTTCATTGACGGTTTTTTGGGTCTGTACGTCCAATAATTTTTGTTCGGTATTGAGTAGATCAAAGGTGGTTTTGGTACCTAAGTCGAACTCTTTTCGGGTGTAGACAAATGCAATCGATGCTGCATCTATGGCATTTTGCAGTGCCTCTTTATTTTGTCGAATACTTTGCAGCTGTGCATATGTAGTTCGTGCCCGCTGATTTAAATCAAGCTCAAGCGCCCGGATCTTTTGATTAGCCAGATCGACATCGGCCTGCGCTTTACGAGTATTGGCCCGGTTCAGGCCATCATCGAACAAAGGCACATTCAGTTGTACGCCCACCATGTAATTGTTACTTTCAGAACCGATATAACTTGCTTCATGCTGCTTGCCTGCTCGGCTGGTCAGCATGACTGTCGGCCAGAGTTCCCGTTTGGTTAGGGCATATTGTTTCTCAGCAGCCTGTTTTTCATATTTACCGCGCATCAATGCAGGATGACGGTTAGTTCTCGCTAAAACTTCATCCACGCTGTTTGGAATTGCTGGCAACTGTTTGATGGCAACAAGATTATCTGCGGTTAAACCAGTAATTTGATAAAACTGTGCTTCACTCACGGTAAGATTGGATTGAGCCTGTGTAATATCAGCTTGGCCTTGGGCCACTTGGGCCAGAACCTGAGCCAGATCGGCACGGGTAATCATACCCACGTCAAAACGCCGTTGTGATTCATAGAGCGAGCGTTGCAGATTCGACATGGTCTTTTTCCGTAGCTCTAAAATCGCCTTTTTCTTTAATACATCGGTATAGACCATCACCGTATTCAGAATGGTTCCCGATCTTTGGTCAGATAAACCCTGTGCCTGTGCAGATAACTGGTTCTTCGCTACTTCAACGCCCAAACCATGCCGTCCGGACGTATAAACGGGATAGTCCAGCTGTAATTGCAGACTTCGGCCTTTGCGGTTGCCTTCGGTTGGAAACATGACCTGAGCAGGTGTTTCCACCCGCTCATAATCAAGTTGGCCGACCAGATTAACTTTTAAGCCATCCCGTTGTTTAGCCTGCTCCAGCATGGCAGTGGATTGACTGACACTTAAGCGGCTGACTTCGAGTTGACTTTCATGCCTTAAACTCGCTGACAAAGCCTCATCTAAAGTCATGGCATTGACTGTATTTGAAGCGGATAGCAGTCCCGCGCACAGTACAAGATGCGTGGGCGTTAAAAACGGCTTACTAAATTGCGTCTTCCCTTTCTTCATAGTTGTTCCAAACTATTCAGGGTAATTTTCTTTAAGGGTTCAGGCTTGATATTGCCTTCGATAATGCCATCAAACATCACCAGCTTTTTATAGGCATTCCAGCCATCCGGCGCTTGACGAATCTGTGGTTGATCCAACTGACCTAAGTTACGGGCAAGTTCATAATGAAAATTCTGACGCAAAATACGATCAATATATTCATCGTTAACACTGTGATGAATTTCCCCTTCAAACAGAACGCAATAAAACGGTTTAACCTGTTGTTCCGTATCAATCGCCAGCAATGAGATGGCTTTAGAGTCGGTTTCGTTCAGTTGTGAAAGCAGTTGCTGTGCTGTCTCTGGAGCAAGCTTTTCACCGACCAGATCGACACCAAAACGGCGTCCCTGAAACTCAAAGCAAGGAATCTGTTGCAGAAAACCGGTGACCCGTAAACAATCATCAAGACAATATCGTAGTAGGCCATTTCCCGACGTGATGATTGGACTCACCACATCACCCACTTTAAGTTGCCATGATGGGATAATCTGGCCCTGTTTCTCTCCCTCAAGATATTCAAACTCGTAAAAATGACTTTGATAAGCTAACGGATATTGATCGTTATACGGAATGGTCACCACACCTTCAGTTGCCCATAGACCTTTGCCCTCGAACTGCACATCAGGCAGTCTCTGCTTTAATTTTTCAGCCCAGGCTTTAGAGCCCGCGGTATCCCAACTTGAAACCAGACTTAATTTTGGCCAAAGCTGCTTAAAATCAATGTGCTCACCATTAGAACTGTTGATTAAGGCCTGTGCACTTTCAGGACTATAAGGTGCCGTGACGTCTTTCAACGAATTTTGGCGCATACCCCATAATCCACTTTCCAGCACTTCAATCACTTCCTGTTGCAGGGCTCCCAGACGTTCCAGCAACTGTAGTGCAAAGGTTGGACTCCATACCGAGATCATGGCTAGATTTCGATTAGCTACCAGATAACAAATGGTTGCAAACAATGCATCATCGGCATTTGCAGCAAAGGCCACATTACTTGGAACAGCTTGGGTAAACTTGGATAAGATCCGTTTACCCATGCCTAATAATGCACTGTCATCATTCAGGTTTTTGTCTTTTAAAACTTCACGCTGGCTTTCTGGCAACCATGACACGGACCAGTAATGTGTTCCAGAACCGAGTTGTGGACACTTGCGGTACATGCTGGCTAACCAGGGAGCAATGGCATGATCGAGCTGATCTAAAAACAGTTTGGTATAAGGAATAAACTTAATCTGTTCACTTGAACCACTGGTTGGCTGAAAACGCACCAGCTTACTGCTGGAAAGTGCAAGCTTTTGTTCACGATAGCGCTGGATATCTTCTCGCCAGGCGCCGTAACGTGTAGCTGGAAATGATTTTATAAACTGTTCATAATTTTGCACTTTTTTATCTTTTGCAAAGGTTGAGGTCTGTAAAATCGAATGCAAAATTTGACGTTGTGTTGCTTCTAATGCATTAAAGCGTTTGGTAAAGTTACGATCAGAGGCATCACACCATTGTTTTAAAATAAGATGCGAGCCGGTTGTCAGCCATTCAGCAGCTTTCATTGGATCGCCTCCCGACGGTTGGTTTTAGAGATTGAAAGCGCCTCACATTTGCCTTTACTGGTCGGCTTTGTCATCAGCTTTACCGGAAAACGGGCAATATCTTTCCAACCCATACGCCCAATACATGGCAGCTCGGTACCCATTGTCCAGGTCGGATTTTTCTGTTCAAAGAAATTAATATTCGGATTTTTCTCTCTCATTTCAGCCGTAATCGGGGCAATTTCGCCTTTTAATGGCTGATAATCCTCGCCAAAATTTAATAATCCTGCTTCTTTATCATAATATTCGCCAAAGAAATTTTCACAATAATGCTCAATCACTGAAGAGAGATGCTGGTTTTCATCTTTAATATTGGGGTAATATACATAATAGTTATTGGCAAGTAGCAAGTAGGTCTTATAACCTTTAGAAATCAGTAACCAGTACAGTTCATTAAATGGATATCTGATTCTGAGTTTAATCATCAGCTTGAGCATGGCACTTTGAAGTGAGCGCGTTCCCCAAAACTCTCTTAAAACAACAGTATCGCCACTAAATAAAACGGTATAGTCCTTGCCATTCAAATAGAAATGTTGCACCACGACGGTAGAGAAACCAACGATCTCATTAGTCTGTGCATTAAAAATCAGGATTGCACCACTTTTCTTTTTAAAATCATCCACGAAAATAGAAAATCTGGTGTTTTCATAATATTGTTCATAAATCGAGTACATCACTTTTAAGCGATCAAGATCGATTTGCTCTTTTTCAAGATATTGACCATAGGTACGTTCTTTCTGGTTCAATTTTGAAATTAGTTTATATGTGGTATTAATCATAATACTTCACCTTCTACATCTAGATATGCGAGTTCCCCGATCTCATACAGAGATATTCAAAAACTCATCTAAGTGTTGTTTTTATAAAGGGATCTTTTTTATATAAGCCCTATTGTTTTTGATTGTTTAAACTTACCCTCTGTTTTTGGATTTCTACATATTCATTTTTTTCCCCCGATCCATAAATATAGTTAAAAATGCGGTCATAAACATAATGATTGCGAGCATGCGTAATAAATCATTAAAACTTGATGTCAGCGCCTGATAATGAATGTCACGATAAATCATGCTCAGCGCAATTTGCTGTGCGTTTGAACCAACCTCCTGATATTGCGCCGTAAGCTGATCCAGTCTTTCGACGAAGATCCAGTTCTGGGGATTCATATACTGATTAATTTGAGTGACATGTAATGCGGTCAGCCAATCCAGTGAAGAATTAATCAGCGCCAATCCCACTGCTCCGCCAATATTACGCATCAGGTTGTAAATCCCGCTGGCATCAGCAACCTTACTTAGCGGTAAAGTACTCATGGCCAGATGCGAAACTACAATCAGGCAGATCATCAGGCCTATTCCGCGATAAATTTGCGGCCAGAACATAAAGTCATAATCGCTGTGAATGCTAAGATGTGAATTCAGCCATACACCAAAGCCCGCCAGAATCATGCCGACGAATACGGTTTTACGGGTATCAAAATTAGGAATCAGCCAGGCAAGGAATGGGGCAAAAAAGAACATCACTACGCCGGTGACCATCATGACGTGACCAATCTGACTACTGTTCATTTCTCTTACCTGCCCAAGAAAGACCGGAATCATATAGCCCAAGCCATACAGTGCCATGCCGATCACAAAGGTAGTAATCGCACTGAGGGTGAAATTCTTGTTCTTGAATACGCTTAAATCGAGTAAAGGTTTAGGCTGAGTAAAGCTTCTGGAGAAGAAAATCATGCCACCGATCAGACAGACCATAAAGGCGATACGCACACCCGAATCTGCAAGCCAGTCATGTCGAGCACCTTCATCCAGAAAATATTCCAGTCCACCCAAGAACATCGCCATACCAAGCAGGCTCAGCCAGTCCATAGTTTTAATCAGTGAATAATTAGCGCGGTCAATATTGGGCCCTGAGTAAATCACGGTGGCAATAATAATTCCGGGAATGATGTTGATCAGGAACATCCAGTGCCATGAAAAATTATTGGTGAGCCAGCCGCCTATGGTTGGACCAATTGCTGGACCTAAGGTACTGACCATGCCAAAGGTCACCAACGGTAAGGAACGCTTTGCCTCAGGAAACAGCAGATATAATGCCGTCATTGAGGTTGGAATCATGCCACCGCCCATAAAGCCCTGAATCGCACGAAACACCAGTAAGCTTTCCAGATTCCATGCCAGTGCACAGAGTAAGGAACTGATGGTAAATCCCACTGCACAAAGGGTGTAATAGACACGGGTCGAGAGTACGCGCGAAACAATGCTCGACATCGGAATGGCAATGATCTCTGCAATCAAGTACACCGTTTGAACCCAGGTTACTTCGTAACGGCTCGCACTCATCCCTGCCTGAACTTCGTTTAAAGAACTGGCGACGATCTGAATATCCAGAATTGCCATAAAATTGCCAAAGATCATGGCAGCAAAAATGGCCCATGCCGTTTTCGGGGGGAATTTCCACTCATTTTCAACAGCCTGATTCATCACTTATACCTGATTTATGCTTAAGTTCTGAGATCAACGGTCGCACTGACCGACATGCCTGGCTTAATCAGATCGATGTGTGGACTTGAATCGATACTGATGCGTACCGGAATACGTTGTACGACTTTGTTAAAATTTCCCGTCGCATTGTCAGGTGGCATCAGCGAAAAAGTTGCTCCTGATGCCGGAGAAAAGCTTTCGATTTTTCCGGTATAAGTCAGGCTTGGATAGGCATCTATTTTGAGTTTAACTTGCTGTCCAATATGCATTTTTTCTATTTGTGTTTCTTTGAAATTGGCCTGCACATATAAGCTTTTGTCTGGAATGATCGCCATCAAACGCGTTTGCGGTGAGACACGCGATCCCTTCTGGATTGCAAGACTGCCAACTTTACCAGATACAGGACTGACCACTTTGGAGGAAGCCAGATCAATCTGATAAAGGTCCAGACTGGCATTGGCATTTTCAATATCAGCTAAAATCTGGGCTCTACTCGCCTGCAAGCTGCCCAGTTGTGCTTCTGCGGCATTGACCGCAGCTTGTGCCTTGCTTAGTTGTGCCTGTGCGGTCAAATATTGGGACTGAATGCCTTCAAAGTTTTGTCGGGTAATCACCCCATCTTTTAACAGGTTTTGATAGCGTTCAAAATCTTTTTTCAAGCGCGATAGATCAGCTTGTGCTGCAATAACACCACTATTTGCTTCACTGATGGATGACTTGGCTGATTTTTCATTTTGTTGCTGCACTCCAAGTGCTGCTTGTTTTAAGGTCACCATAGAACGGGCCTGGTCATAACGGGCCTGATAATCGCGATGATCCAGTATTGCCAAGGTTTCCCCTTTTTTAACAACCTGATTGTCTTTAATAATCAACTCAATGACTTCACCTGATATCTTTGGCATCACCCAGGTCAGATCTGCCTGAACATAGGCATTATCGGTAGACTGATAATGTCGATATACAAAAAAATAATATATAATGCCGATGAGAAGTAATAACAGCAGCACACTAAAAACTGCTCCTGTTATTTTTTTTCGACTTTGGAAATTAGTGTCAGTTTCTAGCTGAGCGACGTTATCCATATTGATTCCGCTTATTTGTCATACTCAATTTTTTATTTTCACCAATAAAATATTGGGATCTTTTTACTTAACTCTTCACCTGTTTTTATTCAATAAATCATCACAGGATGAAATTGCTGCTGATTATCATTCTTA
The DNA here is from genome assembly GCF_000588715.1 of Acinetobacter sp. 1000160. NCBI lineage: Bacteria > Pseudomonadati > Pseudomonadota > Gammaproteobacteria > Moraxellales > Moraxellaceae > Acinetobacter > Acinetobacter sp. 1000160. The sequence continues at coordinate 448,133 of NZ_JFWP02000001.1, forward strand.
AGTCAAATAAATATCATTGACCGTTTTGACATGCATTTTTTCTATTTCTGTCAGTAGCACGAATCTTATAAAAACTATATTTAAAAATGATGTAATTTAAGATGTGGCCTATTTTGTTGATCTAAATTTGTTTTTTATAATGTTCTACTCTATTGTTAATGCTATATATATTTACTATAAATGAGTTAAGGAAAAATTTTCTGCTGAACAGAACAGGTCTATGCATTTGCTTATTTTGCATACACAATCTGCTTTTTGTAACTGATTTAAAATAACGTTGTAAAAATGTAAAGATAATAGAAATAATTTTTATATCTTATTTTCTTATAATCTAATTTTGAATCATTTATCATCCATTTGACAGATTTATGACAGAAAAACAAATAAATTGTTTAATCGGCATAAATATTTAGAATTAATAAAAGAAATTTATTAATTGGTTATTTATAGTTGATAATGATTGGATTTGTTTGTGTGGTAGTTGTTGTATTGGCTTCATTATGCCAAATGCATCAAAAACTATAGAGTGAATATTTTTATAGTTGATAATATATAAATTTTTTTAATATAAATTTAACCCAAAGGAATAAATAGTAATGGATTCTGGATTAATCACCCTTTTCTTACCCATCGCACTTGCGATTGTCATGGCTGGTTTGGGCTTGGAACTCACTTTAAAAGATTTTGCCCGCGTCACCAAACATCCCAAAGCGGTCATCATCGCCCTATTTTGCCAGTTGGTTTTATTGGTCGGGATTGCATTGCTGATTTGTAAACTACTGGCGCTTCCTCCACTACTTGCTGTCGGTTTAATGCTGCTGGCTGCCTCACCTGGTGGATCGACTGCAAACCTGTTCAGTTACTTATATAAAGGCGATATTGCTTTAAACATCAGTTTGACCGCCATTAATGCATTAGTGGCAGCCCTGTTTTTACCTTTTATTGTCAACTTCGCCATTTTGCACTTTATGAATGAGGGCCAGCAGCTTGGACTACAGTTTTCTAAAATTCTGCAAGTTTTCCTGATTATCTTGGTACCAGTAGCAATCGGGATGCTGGTGCGTCATTTTGCGCCACATATCGCAGAAAAGTTAAATCGGCCAGTCCGAATTTTTGCGATTGTTTTCCTGCTTATCATCATTGCTGGGGCGATTTTTACAGAAAGAGAAAATCTGCTGGCGTATTTGGGACAAATCGGTTTCGCCACCGCATTATTCTGTGCCATTAGTCTAGCGGTCGGTTATTTTGTTCCCCGATTGTTTGGTATCAGTTCCTATCAGGCCCGTGCCTGTGCCTTTGAAATCGGCATTCATAATAGTACCCTTGCCATGACCATCGCGCTTACCGTCATGGCCAGTACAACCATTGCGATGCCAGCCGCGGTGTATTCTATTTTTATGTATATCTTCGCGACGATCTTTGGCATTTTGATTACCCGCTTTGGTCCACCCGTGACTGAAAAGTCTTAAGTACTTATTATCACCACTAGCGTATAACTGATTTTCAGTGATACGCTATTTTAATTACGCGACTTCTAGCTGTTGTTTAAGCGCTTGTGCTGACCATGCCTTGGGCGATGTTTCAGCCTGTTTAATCAATTGAATCAATCTAGCATTGACTGGTGCTTTCAAATTGAGTTGCTGTGCTAAACCAACAACTTCCCCATTAATCCAGTCAATTTCTGTGCTTCGCCCTGCCATAAGATCATCGGCCATCGAAGAGCGTGCCAGCGGATCAATCGCTAACATATTTTTGCTGACAACATTAAACATAAAATCTGGCAGGCTTAATACCCTAGGAATAATCTGCGCTGGCAAAGCAGTGAGTTGAGCAGGTTTGATCCCTGCAATTTTAAGCAGTTTTAACGCTTCCATTTGTGCCATTGCCAGACATTGACGATATCCCCGAATAGAAAGCTGTTGCTTTAAAGGAAGTTGTGACAAGGCATTCACTGAATTATTCAGATTAAGAATTAACTTGGCCCATTGTACTGCCTGCATATCAGATGCAAGTTTGAGTTCCAATCCAGCAGTTTTAAATGCACTTATCAACTCATGCATTGGCTCGTGCTGCTGGGTATATAGAGCTCCTTCTGTACCTTGATGAAACCTACCATTTCCTAAAGCCGCAACATTAAAAGGAACCATGCCTGCAAGAATGGTTTGGTTGGGCAGAATCTGTTTTAAAATCTCCGCATTTCTTAAACCATTTTGAAAACTGATCATCAAGGTCTTGTTTGTTAAAACAGATTTTAACTCATGCGCAACTTGCCCAGTGGCGGCCGATTTAACACAGACAAAAATAATATCTGCTTGCGCTGCAAGCTGTGGATCATCACTCAGTTGCAACTGGTCTGCTGCAATGGTGTGTTGATACCCAAGATAATCCGAAACCGTCAGGCCATATTGTTGTAATTGCTGGCGAATTTTGGGGCGGACAATTAACTGGACATTGCATCCTGCAGCGACCAGTCGACCACCCAGATAGCAACCAATATTACCCGCACCATAAATACATATTTTCATTTAACATCCTGTTCAGTTCACATCCATGTGAGTAACTTTAACCTTAAGTCATAATAGAGATTGTCAGTAAATTGGCAATTGATACAGCTATTTAGATTGAAAAGTTAAAAAAGCCCAACATTAGATGTCAGGCTTTCATTTTTATCTCAAGCAATTAACGTAGCTCTGGATCGGCCAATAAAGTGCTTGCTGCCAATTTGCCTAAATTGTTTGAAGCCAGCGGACTATCACCCGTCAGTAATTTCCGGTCCTGGTGCACCTGACCTGTAATTCCTGTGTTTAAGATTTTAACGCCAAGCTTTTGCAGATTTTCACCGACCAACCACGGCAGTTGTCCTGGCATATAACCAATATCAATATTCGCGCCTTTATCTAAAGCATCAGGGAAAACACAAAGCTGATAGTCTTTGAAAATATAGTCTTGTGGATTTTCATCAACCGCCGCGGCAAGTAATGCTGCTGGTCCATGACACAAGGTAATCACATATTTATCGTTGGCAAGCGCCCACTTTAAGAGCTGTTTGACTTCCGTACTGTGTGGAATCTTCGCCAGTACACCATGCCCACCGGGAATAAAGAGTCCTGCATAAGGAGAATCAGCACTTAAGGCTTGCTCGAGTACATCAGCAAGTTTTAAGGGTGCTTTGAGCTGTTTCTCATATTTTTTATAGGTGTCAAGTACCACTTGTTCTTCGTTGGGCATCGCCCACATTTCCAGCTTAACCGGATTGCCTGACAGTGTCGCCACGTCAAAGGCAAAACCTGCATTATCCAGATGGAACATGGGCAATAGCATTTCCACGGGGTGATTGCCGGTAGAAAAGAATTTTTCATTTTGCATCAAGATATAACGTTCGTCTGTCGCGATCATCAAAATCTTTTTATCGCCCTGATACGGCTGTGGATAGGTTGTACCATCATAATCCGTTTTAGCAGAAGTATACTGGCTCAATGAATACGGCGATGGAAAGAATGCGTTATCTTCCGCACGGTCTGGTGTTGGATTACGATCATCGGTATTTGTTGTCATTTCAAGTTTCCTCATTGCATCGTTTTATTGATATCCATACTGCTGCAGTAACCTGCCATACTCAAGGACTGAGTACGAACAGGCATGGAATGAACATAATCAGGCAAATTAAGACTTAATTTCGAGTACCACCTTGCCAGTATGCTGGCTGCTTTCTAAACACTGATGTGCCTGTGCGACATCCTCAAAAGCAAAGGTTTTATAGATAATTGGCTTACATTGCCCTGCCTCAATCAAAGGCCAGACAAACTGTTCAAGATCCTGAGTAATCTTAGCCTTTTCTTGATTGGTTCTGGCACGCATGGTTGAGCCAGTGACCACTGCACGTTTCAGCATTAATTCCTGTATATCAAAGCCGTCAACTTTACGGCCGCCCATAAAGCCAATAATCACCAGTCGACCATCACGCTTTAACAATCTCAGGTTTTGGTTGAAGTAAGACGCACCGATAATATCCAGAATCACATCTACGCCCTGCCCATCGGTCAGCGCCAGAACTTCTTTTTCAAAATCCTGAGTTTTGTAGTTAATGACCTGTGACACAGCAGATAATTTTTCAACTTTGTCATCACTCCCCACCGTGGAGAAGTTTTTAATGCCCATGGCATGGCATAAGCTGATTGCGGTTGAACCAATCCCACTGGCACCGCCATGAATCAGCACGGTTTCATCTGTCTTTAATTGACCAATCTGGAACAGATTCGCCCAGACGGTGAAATAAGTTTCGGGAATCGCAGCGGCCTCAACAAAACTGAGATTTTTTGGAATCTTCAAGCTTTGATTGGCGGGGACGGCACAATATTCAGCGTAGCCACCGCCGTTGGTGAGTGCGCAGACTTTATCACCCACTTTAAACTGAGTGACTTGAGCACCTACTTGTGCGACCACTCCTGATACTTCCAGTCCGGGAATAGGCGTAACGCCTTTTGGCATCGGATATAATCCTTGACGCTGTAAAATATCTGGTCGGTTAATTCCAGTTGCGTAGACTTCAATCAGGATTTCATCTGCTGTAATTTCTGGGCGTGCTCCCTCGGCAAGCTGTAACACTTCAGGGCCGCCTGCTTGAGTAATTTCAATATATTTCATTTGTTCTACGCTATTTTGATTCATCTGATCATGACTCCGTTTCAGTATTCGATTCAGCATGTTTGGGCGGAAAACCAAACTGCTTTTTAAATTCTCGGCTAAATTGAGAAGAGCTCTGATAACCAACAGCATAAGCCGCCTGAGCCACACTTTGGTCTGCGTTTTGCAACAATTGTTTTGCCTTATGCAACCGGACGACTTTTAAATATTGCAAAGGCGAATGTTGTGTCATCTGTTTGAAGGCTTTATGAAATGCAGAGGTACTCATATTGGCTTGCTCTGCCAGCATGTCTACAGTGAGCTTTTCGGTAAAATGGTGCTGGATATACTCGCAGATTTTATAAATAGGTCTGAGATTGCCTTGTGCCACCAAGCCTTTTAAGGCATCTGCCCCCGCATGTTGTATCACCCGATAAAGCAGTTCTCGTTTAATCTGCTCGCCTAAAACCAGCACATCCTGTTCCGAGGTCAATGTCTGTAATAAACGATTCAGCACACTCGAAATGGCCTGATCATATTCGATCACACTCATTCCAGTGGTCAGTGGCTTAAACTGGTAATTCTCGAAATAGGTTTTTGCAAGCAGCTCATTCACAGTGTCTGCGTCCAGTTTCATACTGATCGCTATCATCGGGGCTGCCACACTGGCAATGGTGTCACAGTCAAAAGGCATTGAAACAGAAACTATCAGGCATTGACCTTGTTGAAAGGAATAGGTTTCTGTGCCGATATAACCGCGCTTTTGGCCTTGTAAAACAAATACTAGGGTTGGTTCCTGTAATACCGCAATTGGTGGTGTGTTGTGGTCAACTCGCATTAACACAATGCCGTCAATCGCTGTGGCAAAAAAGCCTTCTTTCTGAACCAGTTTTAGAAATGAGTTGATCAGTGTTTGGTCATTCATCATGTGTCATCTGATGATTTGAAATATGATTTTTATTATTAAATAGCAAACAGATAAAAACTGTTAGTTTTATGCAGAATTAGGCATGGAATGAAGAGTTTTATGAAGCTCAGCGGATGTAAGATTGAATGTATTTCCTAATTTAACTGAACATTTCTACTTATTTTTAGGAAATAATAAAAACCCATTACTCACAAATGAGTAATGGGTTTATTAATATTTTACGGTTGTGATACTACTGTGTATTTACCAACTGGTAAATTCCATTTAGAAAGAAAAGCAGTATAACTACAAGATTTTTGGAAATATCCTACTTTAAGCTCCTCTCCTATACCATTTTTTTCACAACGAAATACGGCTTCATAATTGCCATGAGTTTCAATTGAATACTCTAACTTGACAAGTTTCATGTCTTTAAAACAGGATTTACCTTCAGGTGGATGAACCCATGTAATAGAATGATTTGAATAACTACTAGAACTTATAGCCATTTTTGAGTATACAGCTTCGATATATTCATCCTTTAATTCTGGATAACTCTCAAATGAAACACGATCACAATCACAATAAATTATATCTCTTTTGATCATGTCATTCCCACGATCCAAGATATCTTTTATTTCAACAATTTCCTGAGTTTCCTGAGAGTGAAATAAAAAATAATTCAAAAAGATGGAAGCTATTATAATCAGTAGAATCTGATACTTTTTTATAAATTTTTCCATTTTATTTCTAAAGATATATAGTTTACGATATATAAATTACCAGCATTTACCTCTATTAGAAATACACTCATGTCTAATAATTTTTACTTCATAATCAATTGAGAGTATTCGGTCAATTTAATGTTAGTAAAACTGACTCGAATCCAACATCTGTAGAGTAATTTTTTTCACTTCATCACGACTTTGCATGATATGCGCTTCAATCGCGCTGATCGCTTGTTCGGTTTGTCTCTCAAAAATAAAACCTAATATTTTTTGATGTTCCTGATAAGTCGCTTCAACCCGATAATCTTTGGAAAAATCCAAACGGCGGATAATCCGGATCCGTTCACTCAAATCACGATGAATCCTTGCCATTTCATTGTTTCCCGAAGCACGGACCAAAGCACAATGAAAATCCTCATCTTGCTGAGAGAGCTGCTTAATATCTTTTAAATACTCAGACGGTTGTATCAACCACAGTGCTTTTAATACCGACAACTCAACTGAATGATGGTGATCCATCTGACAGAGTTTTCGAATCGAATCTTTTTCCAAAACAATCCGTACATCATACAATTCTTCATAATAACGAAAATTGAGCGGTCGAATCTGCCAACCGCTCCGAAAGCTCACATCGACATAGCCCTCTTGTTGCAGGCGATACAAGGCTTGTCGGATGGGGGTACGACTCACCTCATAGCCCTTAGCAACTTCAGACTCAGTGAAGCGTTCACCTGGCATCAACTTGAAATCAAAGATGTCATTCTTGATGCGTTGGTAAACCAGCTCAGACAAATTGTCTGAGCTTTTTGTTGTTATTTTTGTTTCTTTCATTCAACCCTATTCCATATATACCAATGGTTCACCACTGTGTACGGTTTGTCCGGCCCTACAGATAATGGCTTTGACGATGCCATCTTCCTCTGCATAAACTGGCAGTTCCATTTTCATGGCTTCAATAATAGCAATAGTCTCTCCTTTTTTGATCTCTTGGCCATGTTCAACAAAAATTTTCCAGATATTGCCGGTCATTGATGCATTTAAAGCAGAAAGATGGCTGTAATCGACCTGACTGTCTTGTTCTACCTGCTGCTCAGGTTGCACTGCAAACTCTTCTTTCCAGCGACTGACTTCGGTACTAAAGGCCTGTTGCTGCTTCTGTTTAAATGCTGCAATGCTTTCCGCTTCATTCTCCAGGAACTGTATATAGTCAGCATAGTCGAACTCGGTTTCTTCAATCTGAATCTGGGCTCGGCCATTTTCAAAATCAGCACGCCATTGATTGAGTTCGGCTTCAGTGACAGGGAAATATTTAATCTGGTCAAAGAACTGCAAGAACCATTGTTTATCACCAAATTGCTTGTTCTTTTTAAACTTGTTCCAGATCGGCAGCGTTCGCCCAATCAACTGATAACCACCCGGTGAATCCATGCCATAAATACACATGTACATCCCACCAATACCGACGGTACCTTCTGCGGTAAAGGTCCGTGCAGGGTTGTACTTGGAGCTGAGCAAACGATGACGTGGATCGATTGGCACAGCACAAGGTGCTGTTAGATAAACGTCGCCCAAACCCAGGACCAGATAGTTAGCATCAAAAATGACATCTTTGACTTCATCACGATGTGCTAGACCATTAATACGTTGGATAAAATCAACATTATTCGGCAACCACGGTGCTTTGGCGCAGACACTTTCCTGATAGCGCTCCACTGCACCTAAAGTTGCACTGTCTTCAAAAGCCATTGGTAAGTGCACAATACGCGATGGAATCTTAAGCTGGCTTAAATCTCCCATTTGCTCTTCAAGTTTAAGCAATTGTTGAATCAGCTCGGCTTGAGTAATCACCAGACCATCATATTTAATCTGTAGTGAACGAACACCGGGTGACAGTTCTAAAACTCCAGCAAGATTGGCAGCGCGAATCATTTGAATCAATTGGTGCACACGTAAACGTAACGCTAAATCTAAAACGTTTTCACCATATTCGAGCAAGATATAGCTATCTCCAGCTTGGCGATACACCGTTTTTGGCGATAATTCTGTTTGTTCACGTTGTGCCAGAATGGTGGTAAAGACATCTTGAGCTGGCTCAATGGTTTCAATGACTTTGGCAGCGGCAGCAAAGTTCTGGATATTGTCAATTTGCTTACGTTCTAGATCGTTGGCCTGCTCGACTGTAATTGGATAAAAACGGATTTTATCATCGGCTTTCAACTGGCCTACTTTCCATAGTTCTGCTTTGGCAATGGTCACCGGACACACGAAACCACCAAGGCTAGGACCATCTTTTGCTAAAATTACAGGGAAATCGCCGGTAAAGTTGATCGCACCAATTGCATATTCACAATCATGCACGTTGGATGGATGTAGGCCTGCTTCACCGCCATTCTCTCTTGCCCAGCTCGGTGTCGGTCCTGAAAGTCTGACGCCTAAACGGTTTGAGTTAAAGTGAACCGTCCACTCAGAAGCAAAAAATTCTTCCACATATTCAGGTTTAAAGAAATCAGGCGCACCGTGTGGACCATACAGCACTGCAATTTCCCATTCATTGCTATGTTCAGGAATAAGCTCTTTGGATAAGGCTCGAGGCTCATCAATCGCAAGCGGTAATTCCGCACTGGCAAGTTCTGCATCAACCATTTTGATCATGTCACCAACACGTAAAGTACGTCCTGCATGACCACCGAAATTACCCAATGCGAAGGTTGAACGGCTACCCAAATATAGGGGTACATCCAGTCCATCACGCACGGCTAAGTAAGTACGGCAGCCTGATGCCACCTGTCCTATTTTTAAAGTCTGGCCTGCTTTGACCTTAATCGGTTGCCAAAAGGCAATCCGTTGATCATCCAACACGGCAGTACAACTTGCACCTGTTAATGCAATGATGGTATCGGTATGGAACTTCAAGCTTGGTCCCACCAAGGTAAATTCAAACCCCGCGGCTTTTGCGTCATTGCCCACAATGCGATTAGCCAGTTGGAATGCATAATCATCCATAGGACCTGATGGTGGTACACCAATATCCCAATAGCCTGTTCGTCCCGGGTAGTCTTGAATTGAGCTCAATGTACCTGCTTGGATCACTTCAATGACTTTCGGTGAATAATCAAAATTATCGAGCATGCGGGTCCAGATTTGCATGGATTCAAAACGTTGATCTGAGACAATGGCACGGGCATAATCCAGATTGGTGCTGATGCCATTTAAACGCGTTTCAGCCAAAACTGTTTTTAATTTTTCGATTGCAGTATCACGATCTTCAGCATGCACAATAATCTTGGCAATCATTGGATCGAAATACTGGGAAATTTCGGTGCCTGTCTTCACCCAAGTATCCACACGAATGCCTTCTGGGAATGACACTTCGGTGAGCACACCCGGGCTGGGCTGGAAATTTTTAACAGGATCTTCAGCATAGATCCGAACTTCAATTGCAGCACCTTGCGGTTGGATATTGCTGAGATAGTCCCAATCCAATGCATCGCCCGCCGCGACTTTAAGCATGCACTCGATCAGGTCGAGACCTGTCACCATTTCCGTTACCGGATGCTCCACCTGTAAACGGGTATTCACCTCAAGGAAATAAAATTCATCCCGCTTGGCATCATAAATAAACTCAACCGTTCCTGCACTGCGATAATTGACGGAACGACCCAGTTCAACTGCGGCTTGATGGAGCTTTTTACGGGTTGCTTCAGGTAAGTTCGCTGCTGGCGTTTCTTCAACCACTTTTTGGTTACGGCGTTGCAATGAGCAATCGCGCTCACCAAACGCGACTACTTGACCTTTGCCATCGCCAAAAATCTGTACTTCGACATGACGTGCTTGATCAATAAAGCATTCAATAAACACACCTGCATCTTTAAAGAACTGCTCACCAAGGCGTTTTACACTTTCATACGCTTCAGTTAATGCCTGCGGGGAGTCACAACGGGTTAAACCGATCCCGCCACCACCTGCAGTGCTTTTGAGCATGATTGGATAGCCAATCCGTTCAGCAGCTGACAATGCTTCTTCAAGGCTATCAAGTAGTCCTGTGCCCGGTGTCATTGGAACATTCGCCGCCGCAGCCAATTCACGTGCACGATGTTTTAGGCCAAACTCCAGAATCTGTTCTGCAGTTGGGCCCATAAAGGCAATATTATTTTCTTCACAGGCACGAGAAAAATCGGCACTCTCAGACAGGAAACCATAGCCCGGGAAAATCGCTTCTGCCCCAGTTTGTTGAGCAGCTTGAATCAATTTTTCGATACTTAAATAGGTATCGGCAGGGTTTAAGCCTTCCAGTGCAATGGCAATATCGGCATCCTGCACATGTTGCGCATAACGATCGCTGTCGGAATAAACCGCCACACTGGTAATACCTAATTTTTTCAGTGTTCGAATTGCCCGAACAGCAATTTCACCACGGTTTGCAATAAGTACAGTCTTAAACATGATGATTTCCCCCTAAAAATTAATTGGCTGTATTGGCGAGTTGCTGATCTGCTTGACTGTTACGATGCTGGATATATGCTCTCCAGCCGCCAAAATGGCTGATATTCTCGGCATCGCCTAAGCCATAGGGTTCACAGATAAAGCCTTTCACCCAACGGCCATCTTCAAGTTCGACATTGCCCATGCCCAATGGGGTTGGAATTTCTGCCACAAACTCACCGAAGCGTGCTGCAGGTACATCCCAAAGCTCGACAATGATGCTTTGCCCATCTTGCTGGCGAGCCAAACCCGGTTTTGGTGGAACTGTGCCATTCAATGCATACAGTGCATAATCTTGAGAAGTCTTGGTGGTTTCGACATGAACCGCACCACGCGTGGTGAGTTGGAAATTTAATGGCATCCCGGTTAGATGCGCCCCTACAACCGCGACCCGAATATGATGAGGAGACAGTAAAGTTGCTGTATTTGTAGATAAAGGCTTATCTATAGCACCGAGTTTCAGTGCCAGATAGTTCTGCCAGGCTTTGCCGAAGTGCACCAGCGCTGCGTCATGCCAGGCAGGAGCAATCAAGGTGATACCAAATGGTAAATTGTCTGCTCTAAAGCCGGCAGGTAATGCCAAGCCACTTAAATCGGCAAGGTTGGTAAAATTGGTATAAGTCCCGAAATGCGCGTTATATTCAATCGGGTGCTGCTGCATTTGTTCAATGCGATAAATCGTCGGTGACGTTGGCACGATCAAGGCATCAAACTCAGCCAAACTCGTTTGAATTTTTCGGCTTAAGTCCTGCTTTAAATATTCAGCATTGTAGGCATCCACCGCAGAATATTTTTCACCTTGTTGAATGATCTCTAAAACGGTCGGGTCAAAATCAGCCGCATTGGTTTTGAGTAGACTGGCAGCCGCAGTGGTACGCTCTGCCACCCAGGGGCCTTGATAAAGTTGTGCTGCAAGTTGCTCAAAAGCAGAAAAATCAATCGGCGTGATTTCTGCATTTAAACTTTCCAGTAATTGGATGGTATGTTGAAAGGCTTTCTCTGACAGCTCGTCACCAAAGAAGTTCAATTTATCCGGAATGGCAAATTTCAATTTACTGGAAAAACGTGCAGGTACATTTTTCGGGTGCTGACGTGAATAGCTATCGAAAGCATCATAGGCTTCGGCCTGATTCGCCACCAATTCCGCATCAGAAACCGTCAATGCAAAAATAGAAATACAATCAATGCTCTTTACCGCAGGTAATAAACCGCGATTAGAAAAGCGCCCTTTGGTTGGCTTTAAACCGACAATATTATTGAAGGCTGCTGGCACGCGACCTGATCCTGCAGTGTCGGTTCCCAAAGAAAATGGTACCCAACCTCTTGCCACAACACTGGCCGAACCCGAGCTTGAGCCACCACTGACATATTCAGCTTTAAAACTATTTGGCACCGCCCCAAAGGGTGAGCGTGTGCCAACCAGACCTGTGGCAAATTGATCAAGGTTGGTCTTGCCAATGACAATTGCACCAGCCTGTTTCAGTAAACGGACTGTCTCGGCATCTTGCGTAGCCACCGTATTGAGAGCCTTACATGCCGCCGTAGTAACAAAGCCAGCCACATCAATATTGTCTTTGACGGCAAATGGTACACCGTATAACGGAAACTGTTTATGCAGATGGTCAGCATCTTGAGTCAATTGCGTTAATGACTGAATCTGTTGTTCCAATAGTTCTGGGCTGACAACAGAAATCCAGGCAACATCATGAGGATCAATTGCTGCAACCAGTTCTTTTAAAATATCCAGCTGAATTTCTGTGTTTAAATACGCGGCTTGCCATTCAGAAATTGTCCAGCCCAAAGTTTTTAGTTGATGCATTTTATGAATCCTATCTTGTATACAAGTTTGAATAGATAAATGCAGAAACTGTGCCAATTTTATTTTTATATATAAATTAATTACTTAATATCTTATATAAATATGAGTGAACATCTAGGGTTTCGTTGTGGTGCTAAAAAATATCTTGTGCGAATCAATGTGCGCTATAAACCAGCAGATGATTAGAGAGAAAGTTAAGATTAAGGAAATTGTGGAATAAGGCGTATTAATTTTTTATGCTTATCGGATTATTTATTTAATTTTAGAGAGTGTGTTAAATCTTCAAACTCAGTTGCGACAGCCTGAATCGCTTGCTGCTCCATGGTTCTAAATTTTTTAAGTACCTCTTGCCCTAATTCAGTCACCACTGCACCACCACCATGCGTTCCGCCTGTTTGGGTATCGACCAGATGAGAATGAAAGCAATGATTCATGGTGTCCACCAACTGCCATGCACGGCGATAACTCATCTGCATGGATTTTGCCGCTTGGGAAATTGAACCTGTACGCTGGATCGCTTCAAGTAGCTCAGCCTTACCCGGACCGAAAGCAATCTGCTCATCAGATAAGACTCGCACATGTAGCTTTAATTGTGCTTTTGACATTTCATATTACCCAAGATTTGATGATGCATTTCACATCATCAAATCCTATCATTATAAAGTTAGAAATGAATTACCGTGCGAATTGACTTGCCTTCATGCATTAAGTCAAAGGCTTCATTAATATCATCCAATGGCATGGTGTGCGTTACGAATGGTGCCAGCTCAATCTCACCTTTCATTGCATCTTCCACCATTTTTGGTAATTGGCTACGGCCTTTTACACCACCAAAAGCAGTTCCCATCCATTTACGTCCTGTTACCAACTGGAATGGACGGGTTGAGATTTCCTGACCTGCACCTGCAACCCCGATAATCACCGATTGTCCCCAACCACGATGTGCGCATTCCAGTGCAGAGCGCATGACATTGGTGTTGCCGATACATTCAAAAGAATGATCAACGCCCCAACCGGTCATTTCAACAATCACTTGCTGAATCGGCTGTTCATAATCTTTTGGGTTAAGGAAATCAGTTGCACCAAACTGTTTTGCCAATTCAAACTTATCAGGATTGGTATCAATTACAATAATGCGGCCAGCTTTGGCTTGACGTGCGCCTTGTACCACAGCAAGGCCGATACCGCCTAAACCAAACACAGCAACACTGTCGCCCTCTTGCACCTTCGCCGTATTATGTACTGCGCCAATACCAGTGGTCACACCACAACCCAATAAGCAGACTTGTTCATGATTGGCTTCAGGATTGATTTTTGCCAGAGACACTTCTGCAACCACGGTATATTCACTAAAAGTTGAACACCCCATATAGTGATAAATCGGTTGGCCCTGATAAGAGAAACGCGTGGTCCCATCTGGCATCACACCTTTACCTTGGGTGGCACGTACTGCCACGCATAAATTGGTTTTACCCGATTTACAGAATAAGCATTCCTTACATTCAGCGGTATACAGCGGAATCACATGGTCACCCACTGCAACACTGGTCACACCCTCACCAACTTGCACCACAACCCCAGCACCCTCATGACCCAGTACTGCGGGGAAAACACCTTCCGGGTCGTCACCTGATAAAGTGAAAGCGTCAGTATGGCAGACCCCGGTATGGGAAATTTTAATCAGGACTTCCCCTTTCTTGGGTGGTTCAACATCCAGCTCTACGATTTGTAATGGTTCGCCTGCGGCAAAAGCAACGGCTGCACGAGATTTAATCACAATGACACTCCTTACTTTAAATAAGATTTAAGAATTTTACTGACTTGAATGAGCTCTTGACTGCGTTGTAACTCTGAAGATTCGCCAACGACCAAGGTATCTTTTAAATGAATTTCGAGAAGTTCGGTCATCAAACCATTTAATGCGCCACGAACTGCACAGATTTGCTGCAAGATATCAGCACATTCTGTGTCATTTTCCAAAGCACGCTCTACACTTTGAACTTGACCCTGGATTCGTCTTACACGTGTGAGAATCTTTTTTTTATCCTCTAATTGTTTAGGCATAATGTCGACCACATTAAATCTAAAAATATACTATACACCAGTATAGTAATAGAACTCAATGTTTGCTTATTGATAAACTTAAAAGGCTCGCTTTTAAGAAGAATTGAGATAGAAAAATTAAGTTTTTAAAATGATAAAATATTGATTATATTTATTATTACATTTAAACCTTGGAACCCAAAAGCGTTTAGAGATATAACAAAATCAAACATCTATACATTATTGTTGGACTGGCACGCTTGATCAATAAAATCATAAACAATTCATACCATTTTAAAATCATGGCTCTTGTTATTATGTTTGGAATGGGCGGCTGTTCTTTGCCCCCTAATCAGAACCATGATCGGAGTAACTCCTTGAACATTAAAACAAAGTGGATGAATGATCCACAAGCCGATCTTAATATTGAAAACGGTTTAACGGCTTTTTTAGCTTTGGATGATGCCTTTTTAAGTATGGCCTCACGGATGCATTTGATTCGAAATGCCCAGCATCAGCTGGATTTACAATACTATATCTGGAATGATGATGTCATCGGCAACATGATGTTGCATGAATTGCTCAAAGCAGCAGACCGCGGGGTAAAAGTCCGTTTACTGATTGATGATCAGAATGGCATAAAACTAGACAAAACCTTAAAAGCCCTCGCCCGACATCCAAATTTTGAAATCCGTATTTTCAATCCCTATAAGTTTAGACATTTACGTTTTATTGATTATGTATTCAGGCTGAAACAGATTAATCATCGTATGCATAATAAGCTTACCATTGCCGATCATTCGATTGCAGTAACAGGTGGCCGTAATATCAGTAGTGAATACTTTGATGCAGGCGAGCAATTCCAGTTTAGCGATATGGATATTTTATTCTACGGTAAAGCAGTCGATCGCGCAGAACAGGTTTTCGATGAATTCTGGTCCGATCAACTCAGTTATTCAACAGAACAGTTAATGGGTGCTGGTTCACCGCAGCAACTTGAGGATTTAAGAAATAGCTATAAAGCCTTAGATCAGGTTGATACCCCGACCGAAGATAAACTCGAGGCCGCACAAGATTATTTAAAACTTCGCCTACAAAACTATCCGGTGCAATGGGCAAAAGCGCATTTTGTCGCTGATCACCCGAGTAAGGCCTTAGGAAAGGCCAAAAATCAGCAGCTTTTATATGCTCAAGTTCTGAAAATTATGGGTAAACCTGAACAACATATGGAGTTGGTCTCCGCTTATTTTGTACCGACTCAACAAGGAACTGCCTACCTCAATCAACTCTCTAAAGATGGGATAAAAGTACGTGTCCTGACCAATAGTCTAGTAGCTAATGATGTCGCCGTGGTGCACTCTTTTTATAGCCAATACCGAAAACCACTGTTACAAAGTGGTGTACAACTGTATGAGTTTAAACCGAATATTGAACGTAAAAAACGAACCTGGTATGAAATTGCGACTGGGAGCGTAATCCCGGTGAAAGGCAAGAATCGCTCCAGCTTGCATGCCAAATTTTTTGATGTCGATGGCAAGGTGTTTATTGGTTCATTTAACTTTGATCCGCGCTCTGCGCATTTAAACACTGAAGTTGGTTTAGTGGTGGAATCTGATCATTTACAAGACCAGATTACGGCTATGCTGGATCAGCATTTGCTACAAGTGGCCTATCAGCTCAAACTAGATCAAAATGGCAATATTGTCTGGTATGAACATAAGCCAAATGGTGAAGTGGTTGAGCATCATCATGACCCTGAAAGCACCAGATTCCAGCGCTTTACCATGCATGTTGTGTCTTATTTTCCAGTTGAATGGATGATGTAACGAAGCTTGTTTAGTTAAACCCAATTGATCTCAAATAAACATAGCCCTTCTATCTCTAACGGCATCTTGATTTGTGTAAAAGATGCCTGTTCAAGTGCATTCATATGCTCTTGCCTGGTCATATAAAGCTGATCATTCTGCATAGCATGTGCTGCACACAAATGATCACATACTAAATAATGGCCTTGAGGTTTTAACAAGGTTTTTGCGATTTTATGAAAATTGGTTGCATAGCGTTTATGTCGCAACTCGTGTAATGCTTGATGGATAATGATCAGATCATATTGCTGAGTAAAAGTATTTTGCCAGCCAGTCTCTTTAAAATTTCCAACAATATAGGTTGCCCGAGCTCTCTCAGTATTATTAAGTTTTTCTTGTGCCAGCTGATGCATTGCTTCTGAAAAATCAAAAGCGGTATATCGAAGATCAGCAAGTTGTGAGAGCAAATGTTGAGCTAAAAATCCAGGTCCAGAACCAAGTTCCAATACATGACATTGTCCAGACACATGCTGTCTAATTAGATTGACATAATATTCAAAGAAATCCTTTCGCCACGGTCTTTTCACATTCGCCGTTTGTTGCCATTCCAAAGCATCAGCGAAAATTCTTAAATCAATTGGGCTTTCAACATCCTTCATTTATTTCCCTTTTATATAATTAAATTAAACCAATTTGCTTAAAAAATTGCTGATATACCTCTGCTTTCTTTTCCAGTGCTAAAGGATATGCGCGTGATGACGACGGTAAACGATATAAATTCAACTCCCGATCGAGATGTTGAACCTGTACAGATTGACCAATCAGCGGTTTGATCGGCTGATTGGGAAAATGCTGCATCAATGTATCGGTGGCCTTATCTCCCGTGGTCATGATGGTATGACACAGGGGAATCTGTTTAAGTAACTTTGATAAATCTGTCGGTGTGACAATTTCTAAAAATTTATCTGAAGCATTCCCTTGTAAGCGTTTTATCTGATATGCCGTATCAAATATTCCGACACCAATCTGAGTCAGAAAATCCCGGATCAGTTGCTGTTTAAAGTTTTTATTAGGTAAATCTAAAAAATGATTTTTATCTTGAAAGAAAATTAAACCAAATATCCGCCACATATCGTTCTGATAATTAGGATAGTAAAAATTCATCTTCCAGCGGCTTTGGGGCGGCGGAAAACTACCGAGCATCAATAGTTTGGTATTGGAAGGTAAAAACGGTTGTAATGGATGTGTTTCTATTTCTATATCAGTCATTTATATCAATAGCCAAATTTTAAATTGAGTGAATCATTTTGTTTATTTTATAGAATTTTCCAGTTTTTTGCTCGGTTCTTTTGTTGGTGAAAATTTCGCCTTAACAAAATTTTAACAATATCTTTTTCTTCTTTGAGCTTTCTATTTGCCGATTTGACAGAGTTAATTACACTGAAACTACTGCATTTCAGGCACATAAATATCTCACTAAAAATAAGAAGCTGCTTTTCTAGTTATAAGAATAAACCAGCTTACGTAAGTACTATGCTGGTTTATTCTTAATGATTTATATCAGACCAGAATTAAGCAAAAGAAGCTGTTAAAGCCGGAAAAAGTGACAGAGTAAATTGTCTAGTTCCCCACAAACCAGCTTGCGTATTATGGATATGAGGTGCCAGATAAGGTATTAACATATTCATACGCTTTTGAAAATCCGCCTCATTATCATAAGATTTCTTAAGAAAAGTCAGTTCAAAATCAAACGTATTTTCTAAGTTCTCTTGAATAACATTTCCGTGATTAGGTTGCCGATTCCATCCCTTAAGATTCGTTGTACAAGTGTTATCTGAACCTTGAATCCAATCATAGATCATCTGTTTTTCAGGATAACTGAAAACACCAAACATCTTACCGCGATCATCATCAATCAGTTTCCAAAAGCGGCTTTCCTGCACGTCCTCGCCTAACTTAATCCAGTTTTTACGAATCAAAGCGTCTAAAAAGGCGACTACACTTTCATCATCCCGCAACCATTCATTAATATGGCGATTTTCTATGCGACATTTATCACCATGAATAAAGCGGCCTACTTTAGCTTTTTTAATTAAAATCTTTTCGACATTGTTGCGAAGATCAAGATTTTTTATGATCTCGTTAGAACCAATACCTATATCATTTAGGTAGTATCCAATTTTTACACGGCGAAGAAATTCTTCTTTATCCTGGTAGCATTCGGCAACTTTAAATACACCTTGCAAGGCTTTTTGAGCGTGGCCATTATCAAAATTATCAATCGTAATATGCAAATTAAAATAGTGTGAATCAATGCCCAGCTCTTTCAATTCATAATTACTGACGAGTAAATGTAATGGAAGCTGCTCATAACCTAAATTGAAACCTAAAATTTCTGGTATATATTCAGCTGGTGCATAGGCCAATGCAAGTTGTACTGCTGCCTGAATATAATGTTCATCACTCAAAAAATTCTCAAAATCATTTAATTCCAGCTGATCCAGCAATTGCTGATAAAGACAAACATGATTGAGTGTTGGTGAACCAGTCCCTAGTTCGTCTAAATAGATCGAAATAGCTTCACTATACAGTGGATTTTGCCAGTATTTACATAAACTATATAACCAGGATCCATCGACCATTTTTGTCGGGCTAATTTTGATTAAAAATTCTAGCGCTTCACCAACATTGGCAAAATATTCACGCCCTCCTTTTTGTTTTCTACGCTCCAGATAAGCCTGAAATGATTCACACGCCTGAATGTTCTTGTTCTTAAGCCAGGACCCTAAATCCTCTAACTTTTCAGGAAATTTATGTTCATCAATGTGTCGAGCTTGCATAAACCGGTGTAAGCAAATTTCAGCAAAGTTTTCCTTTTCAACTGTATCCCGCCCATGCTCATTAAAAAATCTGACGATTTCTCTATGAGATAATGCCATGCTTTTCTGATGATTCGGCTTTCGTACTGGTTGCATTGTTGTAGTAACCATATCTTATTATCTCTTTTACTGCACTTTATTAAGAGAAACGCATTTACTTGTCTTTTTAAACAAATGTTATGTTATCTCTAAGTTAAGAATGCATAAAAAATCTGAGTATGATAACCATTTCTTACATTTCAATATTTTGTCATCTTTAAGAAAGATTATTTTTTTTGAAATCTGCACTGTCAAAATATGAAACGATTTCCTTATAGGCATTGCTAATATTATTTTTGCCAAATATTTCATGATCCTCAACTTGTCGTAAATTTCTTTTACCTTTAAATGTAAACGTAAAGTCTTCAGGTATATTTTTATATAAAGGAGGAAGTTTCTTATCTCCACCCTCTGTCATTTTTTCTATAAATCCAGCCAACCAAAGTATAAATTCCCCTTTATTTTTGTAATTAGGAATTAAACTCAGATCAAACTCAGACTCTCTCTGCTGAGCTTTTATAAGTCCTTGCTCCATATCAATAAAATTTACTAGGAGTTTGAGCTCTGTATCTTTTAGAACCTTTCTTAATCCCTTAAAAATTAAATTAACTAGTTCTTGAGAATCATAAGTAAAAAATTGTTTTTCCTCAAGAAAATTATACAGCTTGTCAGCTATGCGTAGGTATTGTGCCATTCTTATTATCCTAAAGTTTTAACTTATTCAAATTAAAGTATGACTTTTCAAGTATTAATAAATGTAACGGTTTAAGTGTTGTATGTTTTTCCCATAGTATTAATGTAAGTAATAAAAAATATAAATCACATTATTTTTATATTGTGTGATGAGTTAAATATAATGTAGGCTAAAAAATAATAAAATATTACAACTACTTTTTAATGTTTAAAAATTGTGCATTTAAAACCAAGTATAAAGGTCGACTTTAAAAAAGTAAAATAATATTTAGCGCTATTATATAAATTTATATTTTTTTATTTTAAATCAACTAGTTAACTCTTCTTTAATGCTTTTACAACCATAATAAATAAATTAATACTCATCTCCACCATTTGTTACTAAAAATTGTTTATTTTATGGATTAGATAAGTTTTTTTGGAATAGGAATAAAAAAGATGGATCTTTTTAAAATTTTTATTGGTGATACAACCTGGAGCTTCACTTTAGAAATCATAATCCGCTGTCTGGTTATGTTCTTTGTTATTATCAGTTTTTTAAGATTGTCTGGTAAACGTGGTATTCGACAGCTTTCGATTTTTGAACTTGCAATAATTTTATGTTTAGGGTCGGCTGCGGGCGATCCAATGTTTA
The DNA here is from genome assembly GCF_000588715.1 of Acinetobacter sp. 1000160. NCBI lineage: Bacteria > Pseudomonadati > Pseudomonadota > Gammaproteobacteria > Moraxellales > Moraxellaceae > Acinetobacter > Acinetobacter sp. 1000160. The sequence continues at coordinate 468,785 of NZ_JFWP02000001.1, forward strand.
CTGAAGATATTCCAATCATCCATGCGGTAACCGTTTTTATCATTATTCTATCTCTTTACCGGTTGACCACCTGGAGCATGGTAAAACAAAAAAAGATAGAGGATCTATTAGAAGGAAAAGCTCTTTGTGTAGTCAAGGACGGTCTCCTTGTTTATAAGGACTTTCTTAAACAAAGTTATTCTCATGATGAGTTCTTTTCAGAAATGCGACAACAAAATGTTGAGCATTTAGGTCAAATTAGAACGGCTCTTCTCGAGACAGATGGTGCATTAAGCATGCTATTTTATGAAGATAGAGAGGTGAAATGGGGCCTACCCTTATTTCCTGATAATTACTGCAAGGCCAATGTTCTTAAAGTAAATACTTTTTACTCTTGTATGAAGTGTGGTGAAACTAAAATATTAAATGTAATCGATCAGGAATGTACTCGCTGTAAACATCATAGCTGGGCTGAATCTTTAAAGACATATCGAATTGGTTGATCAATTCATCTATAGAATTACTAGTTCCTCAATATTGCTCGCATATGCTAGCGCATGAGGTGATACAAAAAGAGTTCTCGCTCTGCTGCAAGAAGCCGACCCCAATCTTTCATTACATTTCTCTATTATCTTTAATCCTATAAGCAATTGATTAGTTGAAGCAATAAACTTAAGTGTATATTGAGAGTTGTAGAACATGTGGAAATTACCTATAATTTTTTTAAAACCGGAAGTATCATGATTACATTACATCACTTAAACCAATCGCGTTCTTTTCGAATTTTGTGGTTACTTGAAGAAATTAAAGAACCTTATCAGTTGAAATGCTACTACCGAGACTCAACTACTCATTTGGCCCCTGAATCACTAAAAAATATCCATCCTTTAGGAAAATCTCCCGTGATTGAATGGCAAGGTAAAGTCATTGCAGAATCGGGCGCTATAGTAGAGTTATTAATTCAAAAACTCGCCCCACACCTAGCACCAGATATAAATGACACTGCCTATACAGATTACCTACAATGGATTCATTTCGCTGAAAGTTCTGCCATGGTCCCATTTCTCCTAAAAATGTTTAATGCGATAGAAATGAAACATGGGACTAAATTGGCATTTCTAGAAGACTATGCTCAAGTTGAATTTGATAAAGTCTTTGGTTTTTTAAATGATTATCTAAAGAATAAAAAGTTTTTAGTAGGAGATCGTTTAACTGGAGCTGACTTTATGATGGGATTCGGACTTCATGGCTTAGTCCATAATATGGGCCAAGGTGAGCATTATCCGCATATTCAAAGCTATGTTGAGCATTTGGCCCTTCTTCCAAGTTGGAAAGCAGCAGAAAAGATTGAAAAAGATAGCTTAATCTTAATCTTAAGAGATAAAAAATAAGGATAACTAAGAAAATTTGCAAAGAGATTAACCAATAGTGTTTTCAGGATCTCTGCTGGAGATATCAGTACTAAAAGTATTTAAAAGGCAAAGGGACTATGTTTTTCGATAAAAAAAGCCCTTGGTGATCACACTAGGGCTTATGCTATCAAACCATCCGAATTATGCCTGTTCTTATCAAGTATCAGGATTGGCAAAACCAAAATAATGTTTTTGTCATAGAACTCTTGTTACATTAGTGTTGATTTTTCATTACAAAGGTTTTTTTATTCGTCTTTTCTGTATCCAAAACAGAAAAATAGCGGCAAGCTTTGTCAACTTACCGCTATTTTTTTACTCAAATAAATGTAAAGCAATAACACTCAGGATCAAGCTTGGAGTTTATCTTTTGCAATTTATATGTAGAATCTCATTTTCACTTTCTACCATAAATTTATAGTTCTACACTTATTTAGCCCTATAATTTTCTAATAATTTATGTGTAAGTAATGTATGTTTCGCTGCACTATTTCGTTCTATATGATTTGAATCAGTTAACCCTCTGAAATAAATGTTTCTAAATAGCTTTAACACTGATACCAACATGAAGAATATTATTGTTGATATTGTGAGCTGTACATCCTAGTAAAAGAACAACAATGCTGAGTATAGTAGTTATAAAAATGGAGGTTGTAATATGCGCAAAGTCTCCCCCATAGAGGAGACTTTCTAAGTATTAAATGACTTAAGGAGTAATTTTCTCCCATCCATCTTTTACAGCAAATTTGGCTTCCTCCCACTGTAAACGTGAACTGCCTTTAACTTGCTCCCATTTAGTTTTCAATGTAGATTCAACCTCAGAAAAATTAATTTCTGCATTATTATGCACGCGATTTTCATAACCTAAACGATAAGCCGCACGATAATCACGATCATATTCTAGATTCTTGCTTTCAGTATAATATGGCATTTTTTTATAGTTTTCTCGCCAATAATTATCTTCTTGCCAGTAATCACTATTATCTTTTTTATTATCTGTTTGGGCTATGTCATTACCTGCTATTGCCCCTACCACACCACCAATAATCCCCCCAACAACAGCACCTGGAGGGCCACCAACAACACCAAATGCAGCACCTACCGCCGCTCCTCCCAGGGTTCCTGCACCTGTAGCCACCAAATTCTCTCCCCCTTCATTCATATCGGGTACATGATTGTTATTAGACGGCGGAGAGTTTAAATCTGGACGAGCATTATCAATTGTGGATGAAGTATCTTGTAACGGTTTGCTATTTGATACATTACCATTAGAAGATGGCTCTTTTTGAGTCGTATGATTACCATCTAAATTTGTTTGTTTTGTATTTACCATTTTCTTACTCCCTATATTTTAAAATCTAGTGTCTTTCAAAAGAGCTGGGATATTAAAAGAACTTTTGAAATATGCTTGATGATTATTAGTATAATTCACCTTTGGGTTAGTTGTGTTTTACAACTGTCCCTATTAAGTAAGGAGATGTTATTAATTAAAATAATTATTTCTCATCGATAAAAATTATTTTTCAAATAGTCATTATAATTATATCTTTCTTCATCCCACAATTATTATATTTCGCTAGATTAAACATTACCCATAACATTTAAGCTTTACACTGCCCTGCTGAAAATAATGATTTTATGTATACGCAATTTAAAAAATCCTAGTTAATTGATACTAGACTTTTTAAAAATATTTTTAAAAGATATTATGACTGTATATTACTTCATCTTTTTAAATGTATCTTCAGCCGTTTTTAGATGTTTCGCAACGGCCTCACGTGTTTGTACGAGCATATTTTTTAATTCAGAACTTTTCGTGTTTGGTATCAATTGCTTATCAATGATCGTCAAAACCCTACGGTGACCTTCAACTTGACTCATGATATAATTTTTATCAGTATCTGATTTTGTTTGATTAAGCTTGCTGACAATTTTATCACTATCATTTTGCAATGATTTACTAAGATTACTGGCTTGTGAACTCAACTTTAAACGACTTGCTAATGCTTGTGCATTTTTTTCATTGGCTGAATGTTCATTAATCATCATTTCAGCATATTTCTTAGCTTCATCCATTTTTAGCTTTGACAATGCAGTTTTCGCCTGCTTAATTTCACCATTATTAGCTGTACTTAATATCTTAAAAATTTGACTATCAGTCAAATTTTCATGGTTTTCATTTAATATTTTAGAGTGATTCTTTTCATCATTTATAGTTTGTTGATTCGCTGCCATACTCTCAAATGCACTAAAACTTAAAACACCACTAACTGCGATACAGCTAATAATTTTCTTCGTTAAAATAGCTTTCATACCAATATCCTTTAACTTAATTCATGAGTATTTCCACTTATGGGAAGCTTTTTCATATTTCCATTCTATATCCCTACTTGTAAATTCAAGATTAGGATCATTTGTTCATAATTTTAAACAGCCATATTTATACCACTCGTTGAATATTCTTCGTAAAGGGTTAATAGCTCATTTAAAGTAGATGATATAAATTCAATAAAGAATCCTACATCTGTATCCAATATTATTAATGTAAATCTAAAATAGATATAATTTTAAAAAACATAAACTTAAAAACAATTTTTATTTTTTATTTTACGAAATTAACAATAAAGTTCGTTATATTTACTTATAGATACTAAAACTTAAATTAAGCATGTCTAAAGAAAATTTAAACCAATTCAACATATTAGTACTTGTATAAAAAACATTCTCCTAAAGACTTTAATTCACACATTGCACACAGACAGTGACATGCACTTTTGTAGATATCGAATGAGCTGTGCATCCCGAAAATAGAAGGCACAGCAATGTGAAGTTATAAATTAAATCATCTAAGAATATAGGAGAAATCAAATGCTCTACCCGTGCTTATGCCACGCTGCTTAACCAGAGGTAAACCATCAAATCAATAAAAAAAGCCCTGAGTGATCACACTAGGGCTTACGCTATCAAACCAACCGAATTATGCCTGTTCTTATCAAGTATCAGTATTGGCAAAATCAAAATAATGTTTTTGTCATAGAACTCTTGTTATACAAATGTTGATTTTTTATTACTAAGGTTTCTTTATTTGTCTTTTCTGTATCCGAAACAGAAAAATAGCGACAAGCTTTATCCACTTGCCGCTATTTTTTACTCAAATAAATGTAAAGCAATAACACTCAAAATCAAGCTTGGAGTTGATCTTTTGCAATTTATATGTAGAACAGCATTTTTATTTTCTACCATAAATTTTTACTCCTACACTTATGTAGCCCTATAATTTTCTAATAATTCATGTTTAAGTAATGTATGGTTCACTGCACTATTTCGTTCCATATGATTTGAATGAGTTAACTCTCTGAAATAAGTATTTCTAAATAGCTTTTATAGATGACACTGAAAAATTGAATTATTTATCTAACTTGTAGCAGATATTCATACTTCCTTTTTCCTGCTTGTAACAATTCCAGTCATTGTGTTTATAGCTTTTTGCAACCAATACATCTTCTGGGGTAGTGCCTAAGTAAGGTTTACATACTCCTCCACAAGAAGTTGATTGCTCAATCAAATATTCTTTCTGATCAAATTCGATATATACAAACTTTCCCCCATAACTTTTACCTTTTTGAATTGAGCAGGAAAACGTTTTTTTATCATTTTGCAAAAAACATTTGCCGCTATGCTCAGTAATTTCATAAGCAAAACTTGTGTTTGATATGAACAAAAAAGTGAATAAAGAAATCCATTTCATCAGTAGCATGTCCCAAAAAAATACCCACAAGAGGTTTTTGTGGGTTCTGAAAGAAAACGAAACTTGCTTTTTAAGCTTAGTTTGACTGAGATCAATATTTCATATTTATCAATTATATGCAAACCTTTTCATTTTGATTGAGTAACATCGCGTGCTTTTTAATTGCAATTTTTAGTTATGCACATACTGGATTAACAATACAGCACCCATAACATGTATATCAACAGGCCTTCTGGTAGCAAAATCTACTTAGTTGGAACGTTTAATCTTCGAACTGACACAAAAATAGATTGACTGAAAAGCTGCGTACAAGACCTTAAAAAACCGCTTCAATAAGCGGTCTTTATAGAAACGAGTTTGAGTTTTGAATTTTTTGAAATGGCTTAATACGTGACCGTAACCACCACACTATCTGAGTAATTCCCTGGAGTGCTTGCAATGCTGGTACCTTGCGGAATTTTTCCATAAACAGGAGTACTTTGCGCGCTCCCTGTACCAGTTTTTGAGACGCCTCCTGCACCCCCAACATTGGTGACACCACCTGTAGCATCCCATACCGTACTATAACTAGAATCTTTATAGAGCTGATACGGAATAAATCCATTATTACCGTTGCTCATGCGCCTAAATCCACCACTTATACGATTATTACCATCGCCTAAATAAATACTATAGGGCGTTCCATAATTACACGTGGTATTCACAGCTCCTTGAGTTATGTAGTCTCTTTTTGTCACACCTATATCGTTAATATTGCCAAAATCAACATTTGAAGTTGAGTTTAATTGACACAGACTTGGAACCACGAAGTTAGCTGTAAGCAGTGTATCGCCTGAATCCCAGCCCCCGATTAAATCACCGCACACTAAGCCCAATGCATCCATATCCCAATAGAGCCGAACTGTAGCCGTATATGTTCCTTGAGGATAGGCGACAAGCGATCCTGTTCGGGCAGGCACTTTCACGTTCACTGAGTAATTAATGATATTGTTTGAAGCCACGGTTCTTACTGGCCCATACCAGACATTAGAGGTTTGGTTAGCGGTGGTAGACCCTGCTCCACCTACTGTAGCGGCTACGGTATAAGGGAGTGAAACATTATTAAGACTATTGGTTGTTCCGGTAAAAACGGTTTTCATGCACATATAGGCAGAAGTCTGGGGAATTCCCAGAGTCGTACAAGTAATTGTTCCTGATAGGTTTACGGTAGCATCACTATTAATATTTGCTGCGGTATAGGTAAAAGTACTGTTGGTAGTTCCAGTTACCGTACAGGCAGCATGGGCTGGACTAAAAAATGCGTAAAACAGATAAAACAAGCAAATACCGAGGAGATATTTCAAAAACCATGGAAATTTATTGTCGCTCTCTATTTGAGTCTTATTAAAAATTCTTATCGACATATATAAGGTCCCAATTTCTGAGTTGAGTACTGATTGCTGTTATAGCTGAAGTCAACTTGGCACGAGCCATGATCCAGAAGATCAACTTCAAGTTTGTTTTGCTTTAATAGATTTTGAATAAATACTTCACCGTCATAACCCACTACGCCCTGTTGTTGTCCATTAATTCGAACCGAATAGCCCGGCAATAACGGTTTGTTGTTTTGATCCACAAGTCTGACTAATCCGGAAATAACCTGATGCGCACCAAAGTCAACCAAGGTTCCTTGGCGATAGCCGACTACGGTTTTTTGGTCCGTCGCTTTAACGCTCCAATTTAAAGGAAGATAGGACGGATCTAAATAAATGTGATTCTCTTGATATGGCATGAGGCTAGGAATGAGGAACCGACCGGCCTTATCGGTAAAACCTAAATTAACCCCACCATTTAGAATCTGGCTTTGCGGTCCGGCATTGGTTACCACTGCATAACCTTCGCCAATTTCATTGGCTGCAAAGATGCGTCCCGCTGCTGCAACCAGTGAACCCGTTGCTGAAAGTGCCACCTGGTCGTTATCTCCAGAGCGATTATAACGTCCGGTCAGGTAGGCTGCGCGAGCGCGGTAAGAAGCATAGAGCGAAGCATTGTTTTCTTTGGCATCCTGATCTCGTTCCACATAACCGCCCCATCCAAATGAACCGATTTGCGGTTCTGACAAACCAAATATTTCCTGGCGATAATTCAAGCGGCCGCTGTCACTCGACACACTCGTGATTGCATTGAGTTTGCTAGACGGGGTATAGCGCAGCGCAAAGTAAATGCCATAGTCTTTGTTATTTTCATAGTCTTTATAGGCAGAGGTATAAAACCCCCAGTTTTTGTTAATACTTCCGCTTAAATTGGCAGACAGCAATTTGTAGGAATTATCGCTGTATTTGATCTGGTTATACCCGAGATAAGCGCCATAGCCTGCATAAAAGTTATAGTTAATCCCTGCCCTGAAAATTTCATCTGCCAGTGCGCTATAGCTCAGATAGTTTTGTGATTCGGCATTGATCTGGTTATCTTTTAAATATCTGACTTGAGAGACACGGGCAAGGTCAAAATAATTATCAAATACTTTGCGGTAACTGCTGCTAAATGAAATATTCTTACTAATTCGCCCTTCTAGGCCAAGCAAGGCCGAATAGCCATTTTCATCTTTATACTGGCTTGCTGCGATATCCGCATTAATCACTGCAATACCCCAAATATTCTTGGCAAATCCTGTGCCGAGATTCGAAAGACCGTCTGTCGAAGCTTCCACACCACCGCTCAATGTCAGTGAATTGCTGTAACCGTATCGGATCGCACCGGATGCAAAGGTAGCATCATCATATTGGTTTGATTTTAGCCCATAGTTATAACGTGGAAGCCCGACATCTACTGAAAACTCATTAATGTCTTTTGCCAGAATCTTGGAGGAAAAATAGTAAGGTTTTTTGGTAATACTTTGCTGTCCGGTTGCATCGGTAGTCACCAGCGTAACTTCATTCCCGGAAATAAACGGAAGCTGTTTAATGTCAAATGGCCCTGAAGGCACCAGTCCTGAATAAATCTTTTGCTGGTTGACGTATAAATCAAGTGTCGAAGGCAGTGCGGCCGAACCGGAGAACTGCGGCAATGCCGAGGTCACTATATCGCCGCGCTGGGTATAGGCGCTGGACCACTGGAAACCGGCAAGACGTACACTACTGCCCCAGTCAGGACTATTGGAAATAAAGTCGCCCAGGGTATATAGCCTGATTTTTTCAGGATCGACATATTGCCACTTTGTTTCCAGACGTACCCATTTTTCATGGCGATCATTATTGTCATTGCTGCCATTATATAAAGCGCCTGAAGAAAAATTACCGAGCGCACTGTTAAAAATGCCCTCAACGGACCCGGAAAAGGTATTTTCGTCATTGATGATGCTGTTATACAGGCTATAGTTGAGAATAGCCGCGTTTAAGGGTTTCATCTTGAGAAAATCCGGACTGGTGATCTGCTGGCCATTGAGGTCCACTGCATAGCCTGTCAACATGCTCGAAGGAACCTTTAACTTTAGAGCCTGCTCATTCTCTTGGTATTGAAACTGGATGCCTTGTAGATCATTAATACATATCCATTGGTTTTCAGGCGTCTGTGCATCTATTTTCAGTCTTAATGCTTTTAAGTCTCGGGCACGGATATACAACTTGCCCTGCTTAGATTGTTTCACCGCAACCAAGTCTTCAGACGCATTGGTATTCATGGAAATATTTAAAAAAAGCTGAGTAAAGTTAAGATCTTGTTCCGGTCCGGCATCCTTTGCCTGCGCAAACTGGTTATTGCGATTAATCGCATCTGGCACATGAGGGGTTGCGGTATTGGTATGATCTTGAAGTTGCTCAGCAAAACAATATGCAGGAAGATATGCAACACATAAGACACCTATAATGTATTTCATATAAGCCTCTTAAATTGTTGTTTTCTTACCATTTATTGTCAGAGATACATTGTATTTATGAGTTGGCTGATATGTAAAATTATCAATCGGGTAACTTCGGCTCTGCTGTCCAAGAATATAACCATTCACGGTGTTTACTTTTATGGGATAACTTTTTCCTGCGGTCGTATCAACAAGCGTTAAATCATTTAAAAGCGCATGTCGATTTCCAATATTGCTCATCTTTAAAGACGGCGTCTTCTGATCAGGATCTATTTTCCAATTCAGTTGAGTAATCGCGTCTTTATCTACCACGAAAACGGGTAATGAAGAGCGAAGTAATACATTTAGGCCTTGCGCGGTTTTACGGCTATCCATTGGCTTGGGTAACTCATCAATAATAATACGATAGGTTTTTTCACCAGAAATCGCTGCCGGATTAATTCTGACTACACGCAAGTTATAAGAATCATTCGCTTTTAATTTTAAAAAAGGCGGGCTAATCGCAATCTCATCGGTCGGAATTAACTCATCTTGTCCATTGTTTTGTATCCATTTAAACACCCGAATCTGCAAATCAGTACTTTCATTCGACTGGTTAAACAGACTGATCGAAGAAGCATTTTGATTACTCAATAATTCTACATTCACAGGTGAAATTCGGATTGTAGCTGCATTCAAAGTGCTAGATAGAGATAAGAATAAACTTGTAATAATAATGATGTTTTTTTTCATGACTTACTCAAATAAATCTTTTAAAGCATTAGCCCTTTCAAAGGGCTAACAGTAGTTCTTGTTTATAAACATTAATAAGTTACAGTCACTGTTACTGTGTCTAAATAACTTCCAGCGCTTGGTAAAGTGGTGCCGGCTGGAATACGGCCATAGACGTTAACAGTTTGAACATTACCCGTCCCTGTACCACTGTAGGCAGTTGTGGCAATACCGATTGCTGTTGCGCGACCCGTGTCCGAGAAAAGGTTATAAGGAATATATTCGGTCGTGGTTGCTCCACCGATCATACGACGTTGGGTTGATAAAACATTCTGTCCACCATCAAATGACAAGGTCCAAGGTACGGTGTTATTGCAAAGGACTCTGATCGGGGTACCGCCTGTGGTTGTAGTGTCTGCGTCTACATTGCCCGCAAGTGAACTTAATGTGCCAAAGTCTAAGACTGCATTTGAAGTGGTACCTGTGGCTGAGGTATTTAAAACACAGCTATTGGTTACTGTCGCTCTAACAGTCAATGTACCCGTTGCTGTAGCGGCATTTGCTGTATTGAGAGAAAATAACCCAACAGCAATTGCTGATAAATAATAAAAAGTCTTTTTCATGGTTTAAACCTTTTTACATTAAATTGTTGGAATGAATAGATGTGAAAAAACTAACCCTTAACATTACAATCGTTTTAATTTGACTGCTCTTTTAGAGCTTATTTTTTTACCCTATTTTTGGCATAATACATAAATAACTTTTATTAAAGCACTACTTTTCATTTAAAATTGCTATAACAATACTGTTTTCACCCAAATTAACCAATTACTTACATCAAAAAAACAATAAATTTAAATATTTGTTTTTCCTATATTTTAATTAAGATGAAATATAGTTCTTCTCAAGTCATCATGCATAAATTTATTCTTGAATTTTCAATGAAATAAGATTGGGTTATTTAATTCTTTATTATTTAAAAAATATATTAAAAGTACAGTTTTATTATTTCCTAACACAAGCCTTTGATGATTAACTAAATATTTTCTTAGAAAGGTTTAAAGTTTTTGTATACCTAATGATTAATTGTTTAGTCATAATAAATTAATCCACCCACTATTATTATTTATTTTTTAAATATTTATTTACATATTAATATACTTTACGACTAATCAAAAAAATGATGACATGTAGTCATTTTTAATAAAAAACTGTGACCTAACTAATGATTTGATATATTTATTGGTCGCTTAAATTACCTTTTTGAATAAATAGTTTAAGAAAAATACCTGTGTAGAGAGCAACTGAAAGGCACCACAAGATCAGGTAAATATTATGATCAAACTTGACCATATTTATAATAAGTTGATTCAGAGGATCGCTATCTGACATGAGTGCACATAGAAACAAGGATACATATGCAAAGAAACCCATTCTCAGAACATAGGTAGTATTCTTCAGAAGATAGATTATGCTGCCAAGAAAAATGCTTATGATCCCGAAGAACCACAACAGTAGGCTTTCGTCTTCATTTGAGCCTTGCATTTCTCTCAAATAAACAAATTCACCACCGCCATAGGGTACATAGGTGACAAAGCCTTTTGTAAAGGATTCAAAGCAGATCGCAAAAATGCCTGAAAGAGCGAGAGTAAGCGCCAAGTAATGTTTTAATTTTAAATTTTTCATGGTCTGGAGTAGCTCTTACAGGGTGTTTAATATTTATCTAATCTGCACGGAATAGCAGTACAAACCTTACAACTGGCTGATTTAGAATAAACGATTTCCCGTAAAGCTTATCTGTTTGATGCTTGCAACTGCTTAGATAAGTTTGATCGCTGGACATGCTGCAAAGCAGTAAAAATCTCCAAAGAGTATAAACGTCCTGATCAGAAGGAAAAAACTGAGTCAATGCAACAAATTATTAATGACCAGCAATAAACCATTAAGATAAAAAGCCCACATCTCGTGGGCTTCTCATTTCTTACTTCGCTGAATTCACACCAACTATAAACTGACTACAGTTTGAACCTTCTGATGCATTCGCTAAATTCTTTTCAGAGAATTTAAATTTCGATGCAACCGATGCATAATCTTTCTTTAAGCTCTGACCAGTCAATTCACCTAACTGTTTCACCTGTTCAGTAGTTAAAATTTGATGTTCAACTGCCTGATTAACCATTACACATGCAGTAGTCATTACATCATAACGCGCAGCAGTTTTAGAGTAGCCAATAGCGCCAAGAATACCACCAACAATTAAACCAATAATGACGGAAAAAGTGACATGCATTTTATTCATTTTAAGTTACCAACATTTAGCTAAGTTTTGATATTCAACACATAGGTTGAAGTCATCTCTACGTCGCATACAAAAATAAAAGACCAAAACACTAAGCGCGTAAAAAACAAAAAAGGCACATTTCTGAAGTAATGTACCTTTCTTTTAATTCTGTAAAATTAATTGAGAACATCAATAATTTTATGCTTAGTTTTGGTTAGGATAAGGTCATACGGATGAAAGAAAAAGTTAGGAACTATCAATTTTATTGATGGTTAAGTGAAACTTCACAAGAAAAATCGTATATTCATATTAGTTTTGATGTGTAGGGCTTTTTATAAATTCTTTAATGCTCAGCTCTTTCCTTTAGACAATAAAAAACCGCCTTGCAGCGGTCTAGGGTTGATTGTCTATCTTATAGATGAGATAGCGCTCATCTATCATCTGGTTAACTATGGGTTTTTTCAACTTGTCTTGCAGCTTATCTGGTAGTAGGTCACCGTTTTCCAGATACAACCATTTATAGACTGGGATAATTTTAACTTGACAATTTATGTCCATCCCGACTTTAGGATCGACAACTTGCCTAATTTTGATCATCTCTCCTGAATCAATATCTTGTAGGGTGATGATGGGCATTTAAGGCTCCTTTGTGGAAAAATATTATACCACCTCAACCAACAAGATTTGAGATTAAACTATTGATATTTCATTTTTTATATGAGAAATCCTGATATAAAAACTGTACTTAACAATGACTACTTTTCTCCTGCTCAGAACGCATCAAATAGAACCTACACGCTATTGTGAAAATCCTCGCGATAAAACCTGTTCCAGTCGTGATTAGTTTGCTCGTTTTCTCTCAATAGATTTTATTCAGGTATCGGCTTGGAGTTGTCCCGGTATGCTGCCGAAAAAAAACGATAAATGCACTATCACTGATAAAATCCAGCTGCTGGGCAATCTGACTTATTGGTAGCCCTTCCGACAGCATCTCCATGGCTTTCAATAATCGCCACTGCTGTCTCCAGCTTTGGTAATTCATACCTGTGTCCCGGATAAATATTCGGCTAATCGTACGTTCACATGCACCGACCCTTTGCGCAACTTGGCTCAACCGTGGCGGTAACTCGCCCATACGAACACTGTCCAGCCATAAGTCAAGTCGCCCATCTAAAGGATAGCGTAATTGCCAGTTTTCAGTTTTTGCCGCCTGTATTTCTTCACTAAAAACCGTGATTAGACTGGTTTGTTGTTCTGCCTTCATGCCCCAGGGCCAAAATGCCATCCTTTCGATAACTTCAAAAAATAAAGGATTGACCTCAACGATCTGCAATGGCAATTGAGCGAAGGTCTCTGTCGGTGAAAAATACAATGAGCGATACGCCATCACCCCACGCATGATTGCGCGATGCGTTGTGCCGGCAGGAATCCAGGCTGCACGGCGTGGTGGAAGCAAACACAGCGTTTGATCTAATTCTATGGTGATACTGCCGGCCGCCGAAAAAAGTAACTGATGACGACGGTGACTATGCCGACCGGAATCATGTACCCCCATATCAGAGGCAATCCCAATGACGGGATCAGAAAAAATATCCGGATCAAAAAGAGCATCCGCTGCAATTTTCACAACTTGTCCAATAATAAATATATCTAGTCGTTATTATTGTAATCAGACATCTCGGTTTCAACAATAATGCCCATTCAATACTTCTAGAGATGAGATACGGCATGAAGGTTTCAGCACGTCCGCCCTTATGGTTATTAACCCTGCTGATTATGTTTCCGCAACTGGTTGAAACTATATACAGTCCTGCACTGCCGCACATTTCCAGTTCATTTGCTGTCAGTCATGAACAAGCGGCGCAGACCCTTTCTGTTTATTTCATCGCTTTTGCAATAGGTGTCGCAGTATGGGGCTGGGCCAACGATAAAATTGGTAGACGCCCTGCCATGTTGTTAGGACTGATCTGCTACGCGGCCGGAACCTTGTTCGCAGTCATAACAACAGAATTCAGGATATTATTAATTGCCCGTATGCTTTCCGCCGTTGGCGCGGCAGCAGGATCTGTGGTCGTTCAAACCATGCTTCGGGATAGTTATGAATCGGTAAAATTAGCCCGTGTATTTTCACTGATGGGCGCAGCACTGGCCCTCAGTCCTGTGTTTGGTCTGGTTAGTGGAGGATGGCTGGTGAGCCATTGGGGCCATATGGGGATATTTATCGCCTTATCCTTATTCGCCCTGTTTTTGCTGATTCTCAGTGCTACTTTGCTCCCTGAAACCCTTCCTGTTCATTCACCCCATATTCGGATAGGAACATTAGCTGTAAAAATGTTTCATGATTCCTCACTATGGCGAAATGCCATGTTGGTTGCTCTACTCAATACAATGATTTTCAGCTACTACAGCCTGGCGCCATTCCTATTTAAAAATCTTGGCTGGAGTTCTGAGACATTTGGATGGACGGGATTATTACTGGCAATCTCTGCTCTGATGGGTAGTTTCATTAATCGAAAACTGCTTGCCTCCCAGATTAGACCAGAAACACTGGTTGTTCAGGCCTGTAAGCTGGCGTTGCTCGCTAGCCTTATTGCCTGGGCTTTACAGACAACAGCATGGATTTTAATCCCTGTTGCAGGCATTGTTGTTGCCTATGGCATTGCTATCCCAAATATTTTGAGTCAGGCACTACGACATTATCGAGAACATGCTGGTAAAGCAGGCGCCTTATTTGGACTGACTTATTATTTACTGTTGGGTAGCATGCTTGGCCTTGCAGGTCTGGTGCAACAATTGGGACTGGTACTTAGTGTCTGTGCATTAGCTGCTTTATTTTTTAAGCCGCAGTTAGATTCAGACTCGTTAAAATAAGTGAATAAACAGCATTATGACGTTTTTTCAGCTAACCAGATTGATAAAAGCCCTTTGAATCTGATCAATCAGCTTAGTCAGATTCCTGCGTTCTGACCGTGACACTGGTAAAAACATATTTATCTGGACGGTCGATCTCAGACACATCGGTAAAATTCAGGTAAATATCTTGAATATTTACTCCGGTCTCAGTTTCAAACTGATTGACCAATTCTGCAATCTGAACCGTGAGCGCCTTTTCCAGCGCTTGCTTGCGTTTCTTACATTCCACGACTGATACTTTTGACATTTTAAACACCTTAATTTGCTTTAAATTCCCAACACTTTAAAGGTCTGTTCATCCAGAAGTCTTAATTGCTCCAAGCTATACAGCTCGCCTTCAGGATCAAAGAATTTATCAAAATCAAACTTACCCTCTTTGTAGAGCTTATAACGTTTCGGGCCAAGCCATTCTTTTTGAAAGAAGTCATCTGTTTTGTTAAAAAACTCCTTGAACGTGATATTTGCATCTAACTGGCCAGTCAACTGCTCGCGTTCGTGTTTAGGAATATCCTTCAGTTTACGCTCATCCATCACATAAGGACGTTGGCCTATAAGTTGCCCATCTTTATCAACCGGCACCAACGTACTCCGACAATTCGGATGTAATGGCGGGATACGTTTTGCTGGATCATTAATTTTCCAGACTGAACCATCTAGGGCGGCACACAGTTTTGAAGTTCGTCCATCCAGTACACTGATGAAGCGGATATATTGAATATCCAGTTCTTTAAAACTGTTTAAATAAGCCTGATTGGAGACATGACTACGTATAGTTCTTACCGTACGTTCAATATCCTTTCTGCTACTATTTAAAAGCCCGTCCTCATATTTCAAGCGTTTGGTTCCACGAAGCCGTTTAATGATCTGATAATTGCTCATGCCGGTATTCATGCCATCCCGAATTGCATATTCCACTCTCTGACGCGCAGTTTCAGCAATTTTAGATAAAAGTTCATCTACCAGCGCACCGCCTGCCAAAGGTATATGTTTTGCGTCTATATAAAGCTGTTCGCCTTTATCGGTCTTCTTGGCGTGACCGAGAAGTTTGGCCATATAGTTGGCTTCATAGCCGGCAAATGAAATGGCTGATACGGTAAACCTTTCAGGTATAGCAATATCAATTGAATTAAACCATTGCTGAATCAGTTTCTGGATCGCACGTAGATTTGCGGTGGTGTACTGACCACCCGCAAGAGCAGTCTTTTCAACAGCATTTAATTCATCGAGTAGACCATTTAATCTGCTCAGCATATCCATCGTTTCATCATTAAAGATGCCAAGCAGCTCATTCACAGAGCGTGAAGCGGCACGATATAAATAGGCCTGATGCTGGGTCAGAATATTAAACAGAATTTTTTTATCATGATTGGCCATAAACCGTTACCTCTATAGCGGTGAAGTCTCCTGTTCTACTGCTAGACGCTCTAATTCATCTTGATCTTCATATTGTGGTAATTTCCCGGTCACCAGATATTTTCTTTCAGTATGTCCAGAATGAATTCTTGCCCGCTAGTACAGCTTGGTAAAGTTATTTAGCAAGTTTGATAACTGAATACTCTCTATAGCGAACTCAAATTGCACTATAAAAATATAGTTTGGGCAGATCCAGCTTTAAATATCAGGCTGCCTATTTCGCTAAGATGATCAAGAGACGATGGAAACGGTCATGTCACGTTGACTCGCAACTGATGCGAGTCAATTTCAAAATGGCAATTTAAAAACGATATCCCACACCTAAAAATGTAATCAAGGGATCAATATCTACTTTGGTTGAGGCGTGAATCAATTTTTTCCCAGTATTTTTATCGATTACATCAATATTCGCCCTATTATTTAACTTGGCATAAGATACAGAACCGACTGCATACCAGTTTGAATTAAAATCATAGGTCGCTCCCAAGCTAACAATAGGTGCAATCGCATCGGTAGTTTTTACTTTGACATAAGGATTTGCACTAGAAATTTTTCCATCTAGAGCCGCACCGGCTTGACCATCCAGAACATTCTGGATCATATGTCCAGCAGCAATTAAATCGCCGTGAATTTGATGATTCAGCTTTATATCCGTGAAGCGTGAATACATGATTCCAGCACCAATATATGGCCGTAATTTATTTACACCTGATTTGCCGAATTGATACTGAGCTTCTAATGCAGGCGTCCAGGCACGTACTGAAGCAGCTTTAGATTTATTGCCAAGATTAGTGATTGGAATATCCTGTAATAGATCTAACTTATCGCCGATCACGCCAGCGGCCAATCCTTCAGGATTTGCAAAACCGGATAGCGGCGCATTAATTTCTCCCTTGCCCTTAATATCGACTTTGGGAGGTATACCGCCAATTAACTGTAAGGACACATTGTCGTTAATATAGTAATTAAACATGAGTCCCAAAGTATCTACATCTTCAGCCTCAAGTCCGGTTCCTTGTGCTTCCCACCGTCCTAATCCGTTTATCGTGGCTGTACCGGTAATATCAGGTGAAACCATATCATTTTCATCCACCAGGCCTAATATCTGGCCTATAGAGGGTTGAGGGTTACCGTCCTGATCGACAGGATGGCTAAACACCATATCCAGAATTTCCTTGGCATTTTCCCCGGTTGTCAGTGTGGCATTTGGATCTATGGATTTCATAAAAGCCGTGGTAGAAATCGCGCCTACTTTAGCCCTCGTTCCATTCGCAACTGCAGTATTGATATTAAAAGGATTTGCCTTACCTTGAGGCATGACATGCAACCAACCCGCTGATACAGAAAACCGCTTAAATTCTGCATGTACTGTCTGTGTTCCCGCAATAACTGCGAAGGCGAGTAGATTCCCGCCGACTATTTTTAATATTTTCATTTCTTTTCCTTGAGTTATTTAAAAGGGTTCCCGTTAACCCTCCTTTACTATATTTAGATTTTTTAACAAATGATAAAATTTCGGACAGATAGCATTTACACAAAATCAATGCAGGAAAGAGAAAAAGTCGAAGTAGAATGAAGTCATTGCAAAGCTAAATTTAACTGAGTGACATGAAAAAGCCCTCTATTGAGGGCTTTAAAAATGCAATGATTTGAAGAGTTAGAAGTTATAACGTACGCTGACGGTGGCACTGCGAGGTGCTGCCCAGTTCATGGTATTGGCACCAATACCATCATAGTACTTCTCATCAAATAGGTTATCGACATTCAATTGAAGTTTAATATTTTTATCGACCTGATAGCCGAGCATGGCACTCGCAAGCACATAGGCATCTTGCTCAATACGTGTGCTACCGGTTCCAGTATAATATTTACTCTTATAATTTAGGCCTAAGCCTGCACTCCATTGATCTAACTTATATTTTAAAAACAGGTTAGACGTAGTCCGAGAGTTGGTAGTATTGACCTTTACTCCTTTGGCATCTTTGGCTTCGAAGTTAGCAATGCCGAAGTTAACTCCCCAATTGTCATTGATTTCTCCATCTGCTTCAAACTCAAAGCCTTTGCTTTCAACACCATCTACCCCACGATAAGCCTGCTCGTTTGTACGTACACCATTACGAATCACAAATTCTCCTGGTATTGCTTCTGCAAAGTTAGCTTGCTCAATCTGGAATATTGATAATGCCGTGTTTAAGCGTCCATCAAACCATTCACTTTTAACCCCGATTTCGTAGTTCTTACCATAACTTGGATCTAGATACTGATCATTGACGTCTTTACGGTTTTGAGGTTTAAAAATTTCGGTATAGCTCGCATAGACAGAGTGATCACGTGCGAAATCGTAGATTGCGCCAATATACGGCGTAAACTCGTTATTAAACTCGCGATTGCCCACACCATTTTCAGATTTATATTCCCAGTTCGATAAACGGGCGCCAGCAATAATTTTTAAGGGATCAAGGATTTGGAATTTACCTGCGACATAAGCTGCTGTTTGCGTCGTTTCATTCAATGCATTTTTGCCATCCAGAATAACAGGTCGAAGTAGCGCTTGTGCCATATTGTTATAATCAAGCGGCCCACCTAAATATTTTTCAATTTCACTTTTTGCATTCGATCCGCCAAAAATGTCTTTGGTTTTTTCATTTTTATTCCAGGAACCTCCAATGATGATCTCTTGCGGGCGGTTAAATACCTCGAACGGCGCATTGATAAAAACATCGATATTGTTCTCTTCATTGGTCGCTTCTGCCCCGTACACTGAAACATTGTCGGTTTTACCATCTGCATTTTTTAATGGACTGGTATTGGTGGCTTTATCAACTTTTCCGCCGGTATATAACAATAAAGAATCGGTATCTTCTTTCCGGAAGGTATAGGCGATATTGAAATTAACATCATTGAACAAATTCTGTTTTAAATTAGCAAATACAGCGGTGGTATTCACATCCCAATGCGTCCAAGGCGCCGTGACGGTAAGGCTTCTTGAAAAATTGGTGCGTGTTCCATCGTTATAAAATGCAGGTGTGCCCCCCCAACGAATTCCATCACGATTTAATTCCTGATAGGTTGCCCCCAATGACATGCTGGTTGTATCACTGAGGTCATAATCAACAGCACCATAAAATACGTTGCGTTCTTTCTCATAAAAATCCATAAAAGATTTTTCATCAGAATGTTTGACAAACACACGGCCACGTAATGAACCGTCTGCATTAAGCGGTGCAGAAACATCGGCCGTGCTACTCCACTGATTCCACGAACCAAGTGAGGTACTGAGGTTACCTGTCAATTCTTTGGCATTAGCATGTTTGCGCACCATATTTAATGCCATTGCAGGATTACCTGCTCCTGTCATCAGTCCACTCGAGCCTTTGACCACTTCAATCCGGTCATAAATATCGAGATCGAGGTCGCCTGTGCCTAAATTGGTCGTACTCGGCATCCCATCAATTAGATAATAATCCACCTGAAAACCACGTGCGAATACAGACTGGCGTTCATCAGTACGGGAAGTTGAAACGCCTGTAATATTATTGGTTAATGCCTGAAAAGAATTGATATTACGATCATCCAGATACTCTCGGCTAAAGACCTTGACTGATTGTGGCGTATCACGCAGCGATAAATTTAGTTTTGTTGCCGTGCTGGTACTTTTCGCCGTATAGCTTTCAGATCCCTCTGTTATGGCAGGATTTTGTTGTTGTGCTTGTACTTTAATTGTCGCCAAGGTGGTTGTTTCATTGACGGGCTCTGCAAATACAATAGATGGGATGGTCAAGGCGATAGAAAATGTTAATGGATGTAATTTGAAGGCTTTTCTAAAGGGAGAGTTGTACATAAGAAAATTCCATAATAACCAATGTGCTGTACGAGATCCTTGTTGCTGCTTTATTCCTTGTTACACAGCAGCAAAATTTCGGAACAAAAATTAACATGAATGATAATTGTTATCAATCATTAGTTGAGAACGATTATTATTTATTTGGCTGACGAGTAAAATACAATGACTTAACCTAGGCTTTAGCAGCCATCGCATACTTATAAGACCTCATACGTATCCAATAGAGTCTGGACAGCGATTAAGTAATATTTTTGAAGTCTTAGAGCTAGAAGGGAGAAGTTAATTTTAAAGTATTGGTTTATTAAAAAAATCATAATTTTAAGTTATATGAATTACGAAAATGAACAATATCTACGATTGAACTCTATTTCTGATTACAAAAAATGAAAATATTTCTCATTTAGAGGATAAAGAAGAATCCTATGATTTGCGCCTTTAAAATATTTGTATCACTTGATTCTAATGACCAAACTTCTCATTCCATTATTATGTTTTACCACCCTATTCGGCTGTTCAACAAAAGATACAGAACTATTGCAAGCCTATCAGCCTCTCACAGCAGCAGAACTGACAGAGGAGGAAAATTATGAACTATGTTCTGATTCAGCCTATTCATTATGTAATCATCAATTTCAATTAAAAAAATTAGGATCTTTAATGGTAGATACAAACCAGGCACCTGCGCCAACAATTGGCGTGGATATCGGATCGGAAAGTATTATGGGTTATGCTCACCCCTACCATTACACTGCTTCAATGATACGGGATGGCAGAAAAGTACATTTTAATTCTATTAACTTTCATAAAGTCAAAGCGATAGCAAGCTATAGCGTTGCTGAGGAATTTCAGAAAGTCATTGAACAAACACGAAGTTATAGCCTCGAAGGAGAGATACTTCGTTTTTATAATGCGCAAGGAAAAGAAATCGCTGAATTTATCAATAAAACGCCCACTTTACTTGAAGATGAATGGGCAGGATATTGTAGCGCTTTGGGCACTGAGGCCGAAAAAGTTGTTGAAAGATTTCAGGATGGCTTAAGCATTGGAAAAGCCAAAAGTCTGGTCAATACAGAATATAAAATTAATCAGGAAGTTACAGCCAGTATTTTCGAAAAAATCTCTTCTAAGCCTTTTGCGCAATGGGATGAAATCCCTGATGAATTGATGGAAGACTGCAAGATAAGTTATTTACCTCGAGATATCGCAGAAATACCCCGATTTGATAGCGAAAAGAATATCTTACTCAGCAAACTATTAAATTAAACTTTGATTCTTTTCATTTTTAAGATATTCGAAAATTTGAACTTGAGCGATTAAGTTCATTTTTTCGAAGTCCACTCCCTACCTAACGTTTTAAGGCGAAATCATGAGATTTTTATTTGCAATCTTAGGCATAGTTATCGCATTTATACTGTCAGCATGTGCTGAAATGACTTACTTTCGACTGACCAAGCGGTTTTACCCGCTTGATCATGGGGTGAGTGTTTTCCATTATGTATATTTTACCGTGCTGTTGCTTTCCCCACTGTTGGGTGCGATATACGGCTATAAATACTGGACCAGTAAACGGAAAAAGTTGTTATGGTTTTTTCCTGTTTATTTTATCGTGATGTATCTGTTTCACTGGTACTCCGCTGTTTATGCTGGCTTCCCCTTCTCTGCATGATTCAGTCATTATTTAAAGCAATTACTCTACTATTCACATAAAAAATTAAAAATATTCAGCGGTTAGATATAATAAAACACGATTGGTAAAAAATGTGTTTTATTATATTTTTCAATATATTAACAAAATAATAGATCTAATAAAATTTTCTAAAACTTTATTTATTTACATTTTATAAAAATATATAAGATGAATTGGAAAACAATATTCAGTATAAGCCTTCTATCACGTCATAAATTATAGGTAAAATAAATGGTTTTAAAAAACCTACTTCTTTTAACCTGCTTAATTGTAGCAACGCCCTGTGTATTTTCCGCTACCGTTCCTGCCGAAACATTTAGTCGAGCCAACTGTAAATTCTATGTTCCAAAAATTGGTTATGGCTGGGACAACGAATCCATTTCTTATGATGCCTTAACAGGTAAACATAAAAATATGTATGCCAAGACGGATCAAAAAGCAACTAACGGGAATATCCGTACCGATCACTCAAGCAATCCGGAAGGCTATCGGGTAAGAGCGGGTTTTGTAGACCCAACAACAGATAACAGATTCTGGAATGTTTCTGGAACGCATTATGAAACACTAGACAGTGGTCGCGCTGTTTCACAATATACATCAGCAAAAGACTGTAACGGCAAAATTGGTCAAATTTTATAAGATATTATGAATAAACAAAAAACTTTTCTGATCCTTGCATTCATCATTGTGGCTCTTGTATCTATTGTGCTATTTATCCAGTCTCAAAGCGTTGTAGAAACCCAAAGATTAGGGAATGGTAAACAAGATGCCATACCTTCGGAAAATACTGCTTCGACAGAAATGAAAAGCTTAAATCATGAGCGAGAGACTGTAGTTAACACGCAAGCACTTCCTTCGACCCATTCTTCAATTTTATCTTTTGAGCGGGATTTGAAATCTTTACGTCAGAGATACCCGGATGGTGTTTTGTATATCACCCTTGCTGAATCAAATTTACCAAAAAGTCAGAAAGAAGCCCTTGCTAAAGAATTTGATAACTTAAACCGTTATGGCAGTTTCAGCGGCGGTAAAATTACGCATGAATTTTCTCATCTCGATAAGAAAAGAGCAGCGTTAAAGCAAGAGAAAGCTTTAGACTTTGTACCAACCAATACAGATAATTTATTGCCCGGTATGGATCTGACTGGTAAATGGTATTCTGGGGCAATTAATGAAGGTAAATACAACTCTTTGTATCGCCTGTATGAGGGTCAAGGAGAACAGAAGTTGGAAATTACTGAAATGTACCTGAATCCTAATAATAGTTCGATTGTTGAGGTGTACAAAGAAAGTCTGAACTATAACATCAACAATGTTCCAATGACGATAGAAACACTAAAGACAGATAATAATGCCGATATCTACAACGTTCACTTCAATTATAAAGATAGATACTATTCGTTATCGACACTGAACCTCTCTCGCAATCAGGTCGAGACTATCTTAACAACTTTAACCCAACCTTGATCGGTCAAAAGTTAAATCCTATCAATGATGCCACTGGCTAAACCTTGGCATCATTCTAATTTATAGTAGGTTCAATAGCCTCATCTCCCATTCATTCCTTAGAGTCAGGGCGAAGCTACACTGATCAAAATAGTGTTATGACCATTCATGCTAATTTCGGTTTTTAACAAAGACACAGCAATCCTCTTCCGAAGTGAGCCCCCGGAATTGATATACTTTTCCAGTTTTGTTTAGGTGAATTGTATGTCTTTAGAGCGTTTAAATTTAAGTTTATTTCATTCATTAAATGCCCCGGAAGTGGCTTCTGACTGGACGATTAAAACGGCTATATTCATAGCAAATGACTTGTTTTATATCGTGGTTCTCTTTTTTCTTATCTGCTGGTTTAAAGGCGGCCTCAATGTAAAAAAACAAATTATAAAAGCAACTTTTTTTACCCTATTGGCCTTTGTTATCGGCAAAATAATTTCTGGCTATTTCTACTCTCCACGCCCTTTTGTCATGGAAGTCGGAAGAACACTAATCGATCATGCACCAAGTGGATCATTTCCGAGTAGTCATATGCTCTTTTTTAGCACGATTGCTTTTTCACTGTTATTTTCAAAAAGAGCTGTCGGTTTAATATTTTTAGGCCTGGCTTGGTTAGTTGCATGGTCTAGAATTTACTTAGGCGTACATTTTCCTCTGGATATGCTTGGCGCATTTACCATCGCATTTTTACTTAATCTCTTAGGCATGCCATTGTGGAAATCGTATGGACAATATATCGTTAATCCGCTCATACATCTATACAATTTAGCTTTCTCAAAATTATTAAAAAATGGATATATTCGTTAATAATATTAAAGCTAAAAAATCTATCGTTTTTTATACCCTCAATCGATATTAAACAAAAAGCCCTCTGTCGAGGGCTTTCATGGCTTTTGACCTGATTTTTTTAATTTCTAGAATCGATAACCGACCCCAACATAAGTAATCAGCGGATCAATATCAATCTTGGTTGTAGCGTGTATTAATTTACTACCCGTATTTTTGTTAATGACATTGATCGTTGCTTCATTATTCAATTTTGCATAGGAGGCTGAAGCTGTCGCGGAGGCTGCTTTATCGTAGCGATCAAGATCAGTAATCAATAAATTGTTTTTCAGATATATTTCGATTGGAGGTAAGGTTGGATCATAATCTGGCGAAGTAGGATCTTGTGGGAAAGGATGGCCGATGGCACTAAAAGGAGCATAAACAGCCCCCTTTCCTTCTAGATCAACTTTTGGTGGAATACCGCCAATAAGTTTCAATGAAACGTTGTCTGTTAGATAATAATCAAACATTAATCCTAATGTATCAATGTCCTTAGCCTCAAGTCCCGCATTTGATTTCCATTTATCTATCCCATAAATGTCTGAATAACCTGTAAGACTGTAAATGATTGCCTCCCTCTCCTCTGGCGTTTGAGAATCATTCAAGTTCCATTCATAATAGTTATCAAGTTGCTTTGTCTTAATCACACTATTATAAATGTTAAGTTGAAAGTTTTGAGGGTCCGCTTTTTCTAAAGCATCATATTTAGCCAAATCTACATTGTCTAAAATAGTTTGGCCTTTAATCATACCTACATTAGCTTTAGTTCCATTTGCGACATTGGTATTGATGTTAAATGTATTTGCCTTTCCTTGAGGCATAACATGCAACCAACCTGCCGAGACGGAGAACCGTTTAAATTCCTGAGCGTAAGTTAAGTTGGTTAAGCTTATTAAAGTGGATGCGATTACAATTTTTGTTGCTGTTTTTTTCATTTTATTTCTTCCTGAAATTCCACATTACCTGATTTAGTAATATGTTTTTTGAATATAACCATAAATATTTTTTTATCAAACAATAAATTTTACTTGCTGACAAAAGGTGACTAATCATCTTTTTTCTGTGATGAAATATGCAAAACCAGGTGTCAGAGTTTTCAAATTTAAGACCAGTCACAACTTTCTTAAAGCAATAAAAAAACCAGCCATAAGTGACTGGTCTCATTTAATCTAATAAAATAACTAACTAATACATGAAGTTATTCTATTTTTAACTGCAATACTTTATTTATCTTTTATTAAGACGTTCTACATTCTGATGAAAAAAACTAACTTAAGCCTTTTCCATGTTAAGTAAAAAATATTTATTTTATTCATAGAGTTAACTTAGCAATAAAAATATTATCTACAAGTTTCATTATTCAAAGTAACACTACCCAAGGTCTCTCCGATTTTATTTTTATAAGACACTTCAACTTTATGATCATTAACACCCATATACTTCGCATTGTATAGCTCTTTACACCAGACCTGATAACTATCCTTAGTACTTATAAAATCAGCCAAATCTTTTTCTTCAGCTTCCGAGATGTCGGCAGCTGGACTAAATGTGACTGAGGAATAGTATGGTGTAGTTGAAGAGGAGGTTATTTTTACCAACTCGTTTGATTTATAACCTATTGAATTTGAATGATTCTCAGTAGATTTTTTAAAATACTCTGTCGCTCGTTCAAGGTCTATAAACTTGAAATCTTGCCCGATAATCCCGAGTTCTTTTAACTCATCATCAGTATTCGCTGTTACATTAAAACTCAAAGCCAGTAGCATTGAAGTAATTAAAATTCTTGTCATAGAAACACCCCTTTATTATGCAGGTAATTTATCAAAAGGCTAAGATGAAGTCATTAAAAAAATATATAAAGTTGATTTATTTTTTTAAATAATAGAAAGTGGGATAACAGAGTGTATTTAACTTTGTCATTGCATTTTTCTTCCCATAGAAAATTTTTATCTAATCGTTAACTATTTGAATATATTACAAGATTATTATATTTTCAAAATACCCTCTATATTAAGAGGGTATTTAAAATGGATTTTAGATGATTCAAGCATTAAACTGAGTTTGAGTCATCTCCCCTAAATAACAAATTGACATGGCAAACAAGTTCACAGGTTGGGTTGAAGGATCACTTTTTTTGATCCATTCGGCTCCAATTGCATTCAGTTCATTCAGTTTCGTTTTGGATACAGGCGGCAGAAATGACTCTAAGGGCAGTTGAATGTTGAAACTTCTGGTATTACCGTTATGGCTTGCATCATTAAAAGTATAACCAATCAAGTACCAATGATATTTTTGTTCAGACATTTTTTATTCTCAAGTTGAATAATTGAGATATTTTTATAACATAAAAAATCAAAAAACAAGCTCAAAAATCATTCAACTGCTTGTTTTTTGATATAGAAATAAATTAAACAAAGAGTAGTATTTAACGTTTGAATAGTCTTTACCTACAAAGACTATCCAGTCGCTCCAGAAATCAGCAAGCTGCTCGAAGCAGTCCTTTTTCTTTTAAAATTGGCATAACCTGATCCCTAAAATATGGGAATTCCTGCGTATAGTTTAAAAACGATAAGGTACTGCCTGAGAAACCCGTTTGTTGTAAAGAAATTAATCCGTCCGCAACCTGCTCTGGTGTCCCTACCAGCGGGTAACCGCCGTGGCCCACTACGATTCGTTGGCGCAGACCTTCAAATAAGTCAGGTGGAAACGATTTACAAAATGCGAATAAAGTATCAATTAAATGTTGTACCGCAGCTTCATCGGCATTATTCAATTGTCGATCCCATTCCGCTTGCGCTTCTTCTTCAGTAGGACGACAAATCACATGGGAAAAAGTTAATACTTTAATATTTCTATCAAGTGCTTCGGCTTCTTTCTGAAGCTGTTTAATTTCTATCACGGAACGTTCAAGATCGGATGCAGGAGTGAACAAAAAATCTGAATTTTTAACTGCAAACTCTCGGCCCTCTTTTGAACCTGCTGCATTAAATAACGGTGGGGCCGGTATCAGATTCGGCTTGCCATAGGTTCCTTTGGTTTGAAAGAATTTTCCATCCCAGTTAAATGGCTCAGAACTTTGCCAGATTTTTTTAACCAGTTTGCACCACTCATCGGCATACTCATATCGGGTTGCATGATCATCGGGTAACTGCAATCCCATTGCATCGTATTCTGGTTTATTCCAACCAGCCACGATATTCAATCCAACCCGATTTCTGCTGATTTGGGCCATGGTCGAAATTTGCTTGGCGACTACGACGGGATGATTTAGTGCAGTATGTAATGTAGCAAATACATGAATATTATTGGTTTTGGCTAATAAAGCTGAAGTCCAGGTCACAGTTTCCAGCACGGTACCATGAAAGTCCTTTTTGCCGCCGTGTCCGATAAATCGCGCAGCAGATAAAAGAAAATCAATCCCGGCTTCATCCGCCATTTGTGCCAGTTCCAGATTTTTGGCCCAACTGGCATCCCAACCATCTTCCAGTGTAGAAGCAGTCAATCCTCCAGAGCAATTAAAGGCAAAAATACCCAATTTAAAATGATCAGATAAATTAAAGTTATGTTGAGACATATTTTTTCCTTTTTTAAAATAAATGAATAAATTAGATTTTTTGTTTATCAAGTAAAAATTATAGCTGAGCAAGTATTTAAAATTTTTTAATTATGTGAAATATATTTTTTCTCAGTGCCTTAGTCTTTCTATTGCTTCTGATGATGATTACCTTAAATACAGAATCAATATGATACCCAGCTTGTTTAGAGCCAGGTTAACAAGTCCGGATTTTTTGATTTAATAAATTGATGTTCATTCATACTGATGAGTTGAAGTTGACCATTATTCAATTTTAATGTTGTCACACTCGTATTTGCAATCGACCAGCTGAGTGCAAAAGTACGTTGTACACTTAGCTCAAGTAATTTTCCGATAATCACGGAAATTACACCACCAGACGTATATACGATCGCTTCTTTAGGCTGTTGTTCTGCTAATTCTATACACAAATTCTGTAAAGCCTGATCTACTCTGGTTTTAAAAATGGGCCATGATTCATCGTATTCATGATGAAACGCTTCATCAGCCCAGCGCTCAATCGCCTTATCAAAGATTTGCGCCAGATAAGCTCTAGGGTCGACTTCTTTAAAGATATCCTGCTTTAATACTTCTGGCTGGGAAAATCTGGGTTCATACAATGAAAAGACCTGATGATGATTAAACTCATTCCATAAACCATCTGTTTTATACAACGCTTCAGGAAAACACTCGCGCAAAGAGATTTGTGTGGTTTGCTGGTGACGCTTCATACTGCCTGAGACGATAAAAGGCTGTTCAGTAAAAATATTTTTAAAATATTGACCCAAAAGTTTGGCTTGTGCTTCACCATTTTCTGACAGCTCATCATAATTAGTTTTGCCAAATGAAGCCTGGCCATGTCTGACTAAATAGATGGTGGTCATTTTTATATCCTAACTGCTACGAGTTCCAAAATAAGAGCTAGTTTTAACATAGCCCTTTCATAAAGTACAAAATTTTTGTTTTGTTTTTCATTGACGATTGCTTGTGCTGCTGTTTAGATCTTTATATTTGCTTAGGCTATTTTGAGTCTAAACATCAAGGTGGCAATGCTTTGCCACCGTTTCCATGCATCAGGATTTGAAATAATTTAAAGGAAGTTTTAAATAACGAATTCCATTTGCTTCTGGTTCAGGAAAACGCCCTGCATCCATGTTGATCTGAATCGCAGGCAAAATTAGCTTGGGCATCGATAAAGTTGCATCACGCTCCTGCCGCTTACGCACAAACTCCTGTTTCCGGGTGTTGGCATTTAAATGAATATTGGATTGTTTTTGTGCTTGAATGCTGGTTTCGCAAATATATTCATCGCGCCCTTCTGGTTTATAGTCATGACAAAGAAAAACCCGGGTCTGTTCTGGTAATTGGTAAAGTTTTTGTATCGAATCAAATAACTGGTCTGCACTGCCTTTAGGGAAATCACAACGTGCTGTACCATAATCAGGCATAAACAGGGTATCACCGATAAAAACGGCATCCCCTATCACATAGCTCAAGCATGCCGGTGTATGACCCGGCGTTGGAATATTGTATGCCTCTAACTGCCCGATCTTGAAAGATTCATTATCTTTAAATAAATGATCAAATATTTGTTGGGAATTAAAATACTTTATATCAAGATGATAGATCGCACTGAAAGTCTCCTGAACCACGGCAATTTTCTCACTCATGGCAATCTTTCCGCCAAGTTGTGACTTTAAATATTGCGAAGCAGTTAAATGGTCCGCATGTACATGCGTTTCCAGTATCCATTCAACTTTTAAGCTATTATTTTGAATATACCCAATGATTTCATCCGCATGTGTAGTAGAAGTTGTCGCAGAAGCTGCATCATAATCCAGTACACTATCGATAATTACACAATGAAGAGTTTCTGGATCAGTCACAACATAGCTAAAGGTATGACTATCGTCATCAAAAAAAGCTTTCACTAGTGGATTTGACATTGCTACTCTCCTCGCGATTTAGCCCAAAGATGATGAATAAACATACCGATTAACATGGCAATAATGAAATACCAGATTGGGGTATAACCCAGCCCGATCAAGGTGATCGCGGGTGTCGGGCCGATCCCTCCAATTCCCCAGCCGATTCCAAATAGTACAGCGCCGACAATAAGCTTTTTATCAAGCTGGCGATTTTGAGGTAAGACGATCGTTTCTCCCAAGATCGTTCTAGGATGACGGATTGCTTTTTGAAAAGGAATAAATGCCACAGCAATTGCACCAATCATTACAAACATTAAACTGATATCCCAATCACCAAAGATATCTAAAAAACTTAATACTTTTGCTGGATTAGACATGCCGGAAATAATCAAACCTAATGCAAATATGCTGCCAAAGATAAAGGCAAATAAGTTTTTCATTATATTGCTCCGAATAGATGGCGTAAGACATAAACGGTTAACATTCCTGCCAACATAAAGGTCATAGTTGCAATCATTGAACGCAGAGATAAACGGCTAATTCCACAAATTCCATGACCGCTGGTACAACCGGAACCTAAACGTGTACCAAAGCCCACCAGTAAACCTGCTACCATCAACACAACCGGAGAAGAATTCAAATCAATCTGTGGTTTTAAAAATAGTTGATAAATGAAAGGTGTACCCATGAGTCCCAGTAAAAACCAGAAAGCAGAACTTCCGACAAAGGATTGAGGATGCAAAATTTGTGAAATTAAACCACTGATGCCAGCAATTCGGCCATTTACATACAAATAGCCAACAACAGCCAGACCAATAAGAGCCCCACCAAGGAGCGCCAAGACAATGCCAGACATGCGTCACCATAAAATCATTATATATTTTTATAATATATTATTTATGAAATTAATTAAAGCAATTAATTTACTTTATAAAAAAAGGCTTAACTACTTTAAGTAATCAAGCCTTTTAATTAAGCCAAAAACCAGCTTAACGTACTAAATCTTCAATACCGATCAATTTAGGTAATTTTTCAATCACTTTATTTAACTCAGCATTTGCCGGTGAAATACAGCCAGTGTAATGGCTTAGTTTTGTTACCGTACCGTCCGCTTGTTTCCATGCAAAATATGCACTTTGCTGGTCAGTTGCAGTTTCTGCACAACCGGTGGTTTTAACACTTGCACCTGTGGCAGGACGATAAGTTTGAAGCTCTTGCTGAAGCTTTTTATAAACAGAAGGATCAACTTTTAAATCCTGAGTTCCAGTCACCTTGGTATACTGTTTACCATCAAAATGAACAGCGCCTTCAGGAGTAATCTCAACAGAATAGATTGGACATGCGCCAAAGCATGGACTGGTAGAATAACGAATCGTTTCTTGAGCAGTCTCTTGTGGTTGTTGAGGAGTCGTTGCACAGCCCACTAAAGAAAAAGTAAAAAGGCCCGCAAGTAATAATTTTTTCATTTATTGATCCATTGTTAAGTATGTTATTCAAATTTAACAAATCGTCAGTTTTTTGTCATTTAGGTTAATGTAAAAAAACAGTAAACTTCACTTAAGTTTACTTAGGCTATTTATAAAAAGAGCACCTTAATCCACCTTTTAGCTAAAAAAATTAAAATCTAAGATGGGTTTTGAGATTGTAGAATCAGTCGTGCCAGTTCAAGATCATCGGCATAGGTGATTTTAATGTTGTCCGATCTTCCCTGTACCACTTGCACAGGTTGCTGTGTATATTCCAAAGCACTGGCTTCATCTGTTATCACAATATGATCAGCCAAGGCCTGCTCAATAGCATTTTTTAGCAGCCCCAATCTTGCCATTTGCGGAGTTTGGGCTTGCCATAACAATTCACGACTTACCGTTTTATCAATCAGATTTTGCTGCGCAACCTGCTTTAAGGTATCACGAACAGGAATGGCCAGAATTGAACTTTGATTTGAATGCTGTGCTGAATCCACCAGACGGGTTAAACAATCTGTCGTTACACACGGACGTGCCGCATCATGAACCAGTACCCAGTCATTTTCATCTGCGATTTCAGATAAATACATCAAAGCATTTAAAACAGAATGCACACGCTCTGCACCACCTTCACAAAAATGCAGTTTATCTTTATGTTGAAATGCTAGTGTCGCGGCAAAATGATCTTGCTCACCAATGGCCAGTACACATCCGGCCAGATCAAGTGTATGAAGGCGATTAACAGTATGCTCAAGCACAGTATGATTTTGAATATACTGATATTGTTTTAATTCGGTTTTGGAAAAACGACTGCCCGATCCCGCTGCTGGTACAACCGCCCACAGCTTAGTCTGGGTTTTCATTGGTTGCCGTATCTTCTTTTGCGTTTGGATCAATATAAATCGGTTTGTAATGGGTACTAATTGTACTCATTTGTACAAAGGTTTCATTTGGCTTAATTAAACCTAAGTCTAGACGGGCATGCTCTTCAATCGCTTCGCTGCCATTTTTCAAATCAAACACTTCGGCTGCCAAAATACGATTACGTTCTTTTAACTCAGTATTAATTTCAGCTTGCTGACTGATTTGCTGAGTTAAGGCTTGGTGAGGGAAATAACCACCCTCACCTAACCAGAATTGGTACTGTAAGCTTGCAACCAAAACGACTGCAAGCAACAGAATCAATTTACTCGAGGTCGATCGAAATATCTCTAACATGAAAAAGCCCCTACATCCTTCTGAAAGGAAGATCATCTGCGAATTCTATAGGATTATGAATTTGCAGAGTTTCTCTCTTTTGTAAAGAAAGATGATCAGAAGTTTTCAACATAGATTATTTGACCTTATTTTAGACCTTTGAATTCAGCTTTACCGCGGTAAGCTGCTTTCGTTAACTCTTCAATACGAAGCAATTGGTTATATTTCGCGACACGGTCAGAACGGCAGAGAGAACCTGTCTTGATTTGACCCGCTGCTGTACCAACTGCCAAGTCAGCAATTGTTGAATCTTCAGTTTCACCTGAACGGTGTGAAATTACAGTGCTATAGCCATTTGCTTTTGCAAGGTAGATTGCATCTAAAGTTTCAGTCAATGTACCAATCTGGTTGTATTTGATCAGAATCGAGTTACCGACTTTCTCATTAATACCACGTTGTAAAATCTTAGGATTGGTTACGAATAAATCGTCGCCAACCAACTGGATTTTGTCACCCAGGATTGATGTTAAGTAGCTCCAGCCTTCCCAGTCAGATTCATCTAGACCATCTTCAATCGAAATGATTGGGTACTGGTTTACAAGACCAGCTAAATAGTCAGAGAACTGGTTGCTTGTGAATGCTTTATTGCCTTCACCCGCAAGGACATATTGACCATTTTTGTAGAATTCTGAAGATGCACAGTCAAGTGCCAGCATGATATCAGAACCAGCTTTGTAACCCGTTTGACCAATCGCTTCAAGAATAACAGTGATTGCTTCTTCGTTTGAACGCAAGTTTGGCGCAAAACCACCTTCATCACCTACAGCAGTGTTTAAACCTTTCTTGTTTAAAACTGATTTAAGCGAATGGAAGATTTCTGCACCTGCACGTAATGCTTCAGCAAATGATGTAAAGCCTACAGGCTCAATCATGAACTCTTGAATATCAACATTGTTGTCTGCATGCGAACCACCATTGATGATATTCATCATTGGTACAGGCATCGTCAAAGTCGTTTGACCACGAAGATCTGCGATATATTGGAAAAGAGGAATTTTCTTTTCTTCAGCAGCAGCGCGAGCAGCAGCCAATGACACAGCTAAAGTTGCGTTAGCACCTAATTTTTCTTTGTTTTCAGTACCATCAAGTTCGATCATCGTATTATCGATGTCTTTTTGTTCGAATACTGATTTGCCCACTAAAGCGTCACGGATAATCGTATTTACGTTATTAACCGCAGTTTTAACACCTTTACCCAAATAACGTGCTTTATCGCCATCACGAAGTTCTAAAGCTTCACGAGAACCAGTTGAAGCACCAGATGGCGCACATGCACGGCCAACAACACCAGATTCTAAAATAACGTCTGCTTCGATGGTTGGGTTACCACGAGAATCCAAAATTTCACGTGCACGGATGTCAACGATTTGGCTCATGAACAATTCCTCTGTTGAATGAAAAACAAGATGCAAATTATTGCATCAGTGGGTATCTAACTTTTTGAATCCTTTAACTAAAGTATCCAATTCTTTTAATTGTGCCAAGAATGGCTCAAGCTGAGATAAACGCAATGCACATGGTCCATCACATTTTGCAATTTCCGGTTCCGGATGCGCTTCCAGGAATAAACCTGCTAAACCGGTTGCCATACCCGAACGTGCTAAGGTTGTGATTTGCGCACGACGGCCACCCGCAGAATCAGCACGTCCGCCTGGTGTTTGTAAAGCATGGGTTACATCAAAGAATACTGGCACATTCATTTCTTTCATGGTGTCAAAGCCAAGCATATCTACAATCAGATTGTTGTAGCCAAAAGCTGAACCACGTTCACAAAGAATGAGTTTGTCATTCCCGGCTTCCAGACATTTATGCAAGATATGACGCATTTCATGTGGCGCTAAGAACTGTGCTTTTTTGATATTGATAATGGCTTGGGTTTTTGCCATTGCTTCAACAAGGTCAGTCTGACGACTGAGGAAGGCAGGAAGCTGGATAATGTCTGCAACTTCAGCGACAGGCGCTGCCTGGTAAGGTTCATGGACATCGGTAATGATTGGCACATTAAAATGCTTTTTAATATCTGCCAACCATTCGATACCCTTTTCCAGACCGGGGCCACGGAATGAATTCAGGCTCGAACGATTTGCCTTGTCAAAGCTTGCCTTGAACACGTAAGGAATATCTAAGCGTTTGCAAATATCAACATACGTTTCAGCAATTTCAAATGCTAAATCTTTCGATTCAAGTACGTTCATTCCGCCAAATAATACAAATGGCAAATGATTTGCCATTTGTATATCGCCTAAACGTACAACTTCTTGTGGTTTTAATTGTGACATTTAAACTATCCCAGTTTATTTAAAACTCAGTATTTACTTTTGGTGCTGATTTTTAGCAGCCCCGATAAAACTAGCAAATAATGGGTGTCCATCACGTGGTGAACTTGTAAATTCCGGGTGGAATTGTACAGCAATAAACCAAGGATGTTCAGGAATTTCTACAGTTTCAACTAAATGTTGTACTGATGAATAACCTGAAATTTTCATACCAGCTTGTTCAAGTGCCGGAATAAAACGATCGTTCATTTCATAACGATGGCGATGACGTTCAGTAATTTCAGCTTTGCCATAGACTTCACGTGTTTTAGTGCCTTCAACCAGTTCTGATTTTTGTGCACCTAAACGCATGGTCCCGCCCAAGTCAGACTCAAGGCTACGTTGCTGTAATTCACCACGTTCATCTAACCATTCAGTGATTAAACCAATGAGTGGATATTTAGTTGAACGGTTAAATTCAGTTGAACTTGCTTCTGGCATCGCTGCAACGTTACGTGCATATTCAATCACGGCCAATTGCATACCTAAACAGATGCCAAGGAATGGAATCTTGTTTTCACGTGCATATTGAATGGCTTTCATTTTGCCTTCAGTACCGCGCTCACCAAAACCACCTGGGACCAAGATCGCATCAGCTGTACTTAAAACACTAATGTCTTGCTGTTCAAGCTCTTCAGCATTGACATAATCAATCTGAACTTTAACGCGGTTCTGGATACCTGCATGTAGAAGTGCTTCGTTTACAGATTTATAAGCATCTGGAAGTTCTACATATTTACCGACCATTGCAACACGTACGGTATATTCTGGGTTCAGTAATGCTTCAACCACATTATCCCAATCTTCAAGATTTGCTTCTGGAAGATCATTGAAACCAAAACGTTCGCAAATCAAGTCATCAACATTCTGTTCGTAGAATGTACGTGGAATTTGATAAATGGTTTTAGCATCTTTACATACCACAACGGCACGCGCTTCAACATTGGTGAACAATGCAATTTTACGTTTAGTATCAACATCGACGTCGTATTCGGTACGGCAGATCAGGATATCTGGCTGAATACCGATTGAAAGAAGTTCTTTCACAGAATGCTGGGTTGGCTTGGTTTTCAATTCCGCAGCAGATTTGATATATGGTAACAAGGTCAAATGCATGAGCATTGTGCGTTTATGACCCAGCTCAACCATAAGCTGACGGACTGATTCCATAAATGGAAGTGATTCGATATCACCAACAGTCCCACCAATCTCAACGATTGCAACGTCGTAACCTTCACCTGCGCGAAGTACGCGTTCTTTAATGTTATCGGTAATATGTGGAATAACTTGAACCGTACCACCGAGGTAGTCACCACGACGTTCTTTGTTTAAAACGTCCTGATATACACGACCGCTGGTAAAGTTATTCAGTTTGGTCATTTTCGCACGACGTAAGAAACGTTCGTAATATCCCAAATCTAAGTCAGTTTCAGCACCATCCTCTGTGACGAAAACTTCACCATGCTGAAATGGACTCATGGTACCTGGATCGACATTAATGTATGGATCCATTTTTACCATAGTGACTTTTAAGCCACGAGCTTCCAAAAGTGCAGCAACAGAAGCAGCAGAAATACCTTTACCTAGTGATGAAACCACACCACCAGTGACAAAAATAAAATGGGTCATTGAGTTTCTCGTACAATCGAGCCGAAATCGGCCTACAATGTTGGGCAATTTTACTGTACTCTGCCCCTATAAAGCAAAGTCAAACCGCATCAATTCAAAGAACTATAAACAACTGGTTATTCTATCAGCATTTTCGATAAAAATTTACGGGATTTGTCGATTTTTCATTCTTAAATTACGTTTCATCGTGCAAATTTGTCCTCAACGCCGTTAAAAATCTGTTTTTCAATTCCGACAAATGAACCATTCGGCTGACGACAATTTGCAAGCAATTATAAAATATAAACAAACTCAACAAAGCATGGGGATTTCTTCACTTACTTTTACTGTTATAATTGCGGCTGTCCTTATTCAATATGTTGTTTTAGCAATGGCAAATAAAAAACTTTTAATTTGTGCAGCACTGGCGACTGGTCTTTTATTAACTGCGTGCGTGAAAAAAGAAGAACCTAAAAACGAAGAGCAGCAAGACCAGACCACGACTGAAACTCAAACTCAGCCACAACCTGAACCTGAAAAAATTCAGGAGTTTGAATCGCTAGAAAGTGTTGATAAGCAAGAAGCTCCTGCGGCGACTGTTGAAACAACGCGTGAACAAACTGAAAATACCACCACTGAAATTCGTCGTGAAATCCGCCCTGCTCAGACTGAAACACCTGCTGCAACCGAGACGCCACGTACTGAACAACCAAAACCGGCTAAGACAGAACAGCCTAAAGCTGAGCAATCTGTAAAAGCTGAACCAAAACCAGCGAAAGTAGAGCAGCCTAAAGCTGAACCAACTGCAAAAGCGCCAAAATCATCTACACCAGCTCAAAGTGAAGATGATGCTGTTGCCGCTGCGATTGCTGCTGCTACGCCTGCATTAAACAACTAATGTTTTAATCGCTTGCTGTAAAAAGCCATGAGCTGACTCAATTGCAGCTCATGGCTTTTTTTATTTCTATAACATTAATAGTTCTTAAAAAAATCAGCCATCAAACGTGAAGCCCAAGATTTCACACTCAACGTTTCATAAAAACCGCAATGGCTGCCCTTCTTGGTGGTGACCACCGCTATATTTTCCATCTGCTGTATGGCTTCTTTATACGGCTCCAGATTCTTGATAGAGCATACTGGATCATCTTCGGCATTCAAAATCATCAATGGAATTTTGACATTTTCAAATACATAGATCGGGTTGATGGCCTGACAATAACTTTGATAATCCTGAAATCCTGCCATTTCAAAATATTCTTTCTCAAACTCTTCCAGGCTGGTTGTGGCAAGCACTTTTTCTATAGATGCAAGCTGTGTCCATGTGTTCTGATAGGGATAAATGAAGTATTTAAACAGCTTCTTGGTCATCATCTTGCTATAAAACGGATGGACATTCTTAAAGCCAATTTCTGTGTTATAGCCTGGACACATTGCAAATGCAGCTTTGAACGGTGTATCTGCACCTTGTTCACCTAAATAGCGCACTAACAAACCGGTACCCGCAGAAGAACCAACGGCATATAAGTCAGAATCTGGAAATAAGCGTTGAATATGCGCCAATTGTTCTTTTAGATCACTGGTCGAACCAAATAGTGAAATGCGTGGCACAGGCATCGGTAACCCCGCATGACCACGGCGCAAACACAACGCAATTCTCCATCCGGTATATTCATGCAGGTCTTTGACCAGTTCGCGCATACTCTCAGGTGTACCGGTTATGGTATGCATGATCACAACCGTCGGCGTATCTGCCGGTAAATCATAGCCATACCATGCAATTGCCGTTACCCCACCATCCTGCATGTGCAATTGCTCGATTCGATCATATTCGAGTTTGACCATCTTTTTACGAATCACATCAAAATACAGAAGATGGAGATGGGTATTGCTCAGCCACGGTGTTGGACGATATTTTTGCTTTAATTGCGGTAATTTTTCCAGAACATCTTTAATTTTCCCTTTAGGGTCATAATACATTTTCGGTTGTTCGGCACCGAGCACTGTATCAAAAAGTTCTGAACCTAAAACTTTGATTTTATCTAAAGCTGATATACCCATATCTAGTACCGCCTCTAATGATGAGTAAATGTTTGTCGCACTAAAGTAGCGACCTGTTGTCCCCAGATGGCATAAATTTCTTTGCCAGGATGAAAACCATCGCTGGCCATTGGCAGATTCATCGCCTGAAAAGTTTCTACATCATATTGAATGAAATGAAATTGCGACTGCGGCGCCAGCCATTGTTGTAATACTTGATTCATCTGTTCTGCATATTGTCCAAATAACCAGGCCAAAGGATTCGGCAAGGCTGGAAAATGCTGCATCGGTGGTACACCAGACACAATAATAAGCTTGGGCTGAAACTGTTGTTGGATATAACTAAAAAGTTGTTTTTGCTGTTTCAACCAAGACTTTGCCGAAGTCAGTTTGGTGACGTCATTGACACCAATCGAGGTGACGATTACATCATAACATTGCTGATCTAACTGTTGTACTGTTTGGTAAACTTGTGCAGTGGTATCGCCTGTTTTTGCTTGCAGTTTCCATTGTAAGCGATATTCATTTTGCAACTCGGAAATGATGGCGCCCGATAAAGCCTGTTGTTGGGTTTCCACTCCCACGCCAGCAGCAGCTGAATCTCCGATAATCAGCAGAGACAATGGCTTGCCTTGGCCAATAACACCTTCGCGCGCGCCATCGGCCTCTAAAAGTCGTGGTGTATTTTTACGAACTTTCCTACCCTGAATGAGTAATACAGGCAATAAAGCCAAAGTTGAAAGTTTTAACCACATTTTAAATCTCTTTATATTACTTAGGCTATTTTTAGCACTTTAGTTGGGTTGATACTTGGCAAATCTTGCGCCCATCTTCTCTGCCAATGCTGCCAAACCACTCATCGGACGGATCATGACTTCAAAATCAATGATTTTTCCTTGCGCATTAAAACGAATCATATCAATGCCCTTGAGCGATTTCCCGCTGACATTGGCACTAAATTCCAGCACTACATTCTCACCATCTTCAGTATAAAATTCCCGGTGATAAGTGAAGTTCTCAAATACCTGAATCACATTGGTCAAAATAAAAAAGACCACATGTTTGCCTTCATAAGGTTTATAAGCAACGGGTGAGCGGAATACCACATCTTCTGCGAGCAAGTCATTCAACGCAGACAAATCGCCAGCTTTGATCATGTCATGCCAGATTGCTAAGGCTTGTTTTGTTGTTTCAAGTGTCATTGGTATTTTCCTTCCTATCTAAAAGTGAATGAGCACTTCCTCTCATGAGAAAATGCTCATTTCCACCTTATAAAACAGCTGCTAATTCAGCACCTTGACGAATTGCACGTTTGGCATCCAGCTCACCTGCTTCTTTCGCGCCCCCAATCAGATGAACATTTTTACCATCTGCTTTAAGTTGGTCGAACATTGCAGTATAGGATTCCTGACCCGCACAAATCACCACATTATCCACTTCAAGCACCCGGCTCTGACCATCAACGGTAATATGTAGACCTTGGTCGTCAACCTTGTCGTAGCTCGCTCCCGCAATCATTTTCACATCACGATGTTTTAAGCCCGTACGGTGAATCCAGCCCGTAGTTTTACCTAAACCAGCGCCAACAGATGCTGTCTTACGTTGTAATAAGTAAATTTCACGTTCTGACTTTTCCAACTCAGCTGCTTTTAATCCGCCGACATGCTGATAAGTTGTGTCAATTCCCCACTCTGCATAGAACTTTTCAGGGTTTAAGCTGCCACTATCCCCTTCGTGGGTTAAGTATTCTGCAGTATCAAAACCAATACCACCGGCACCAATAATGGCAACACGCTTACCGACAGGTACACGCTCTTTTAAGACCTGGATATAGCTCAACACTTTTGGATGATCAATACCTTCGAATTGTAATTGACGCGGGGTCACACCTGTTGCAACCACGATATCATCATAGTTGGCCTGGCTTAGCTCTTCATAAGTGGCCGTATGATTCAGTACCAACTCAATATTCGGCTGTAATTCAATCTGGCGTTTGAAATAGCGTAATGTCTCGTAGAATTCTTCTTTACCCGGAATAGTTTTGGCGATATTGAATTGACCACCAATCTGGTTGCTGGCATCAAAGACTTTCACTTTATGACCACGACTAGCCGCATACACCGCAAAGCTCAAACCTGCTGGACCAGCACCAATCACGGCAATATTTTTGACTGCATGGGTTTCTTTAAAAATTAGTTCTGTTTCATAACACGCACGCGGGTTGACTAAACATGTCGCAATCTTCATTGAGAAAATATGGTCTAAACAGGCTTGGTTACAACCGATACAGGTATTGATCTCATCACTACGGCCTTCACTGGCTTTCAATACAAACTCAGGATCGGCCAGCATTGGACGTGCCATAGACACCATATCGGCATGACCAGAGGCCAATACGTGTTCCGCCATTTCAGGAGTATTGATACGGTTTGAAGTAATTAAAGGAACTGAAACTTCACCTTTAAGCTTTTCAGTCACCCATGTAAATGCTGCACGTGGTACTTTGGTTGCAATGGTTGGGATACGCGCTTCATGCCAGCCAATCCCTGTATTGATAATGGTTGCACCGGCTTTTTCAATTTCTTTCGCCAGTTGAATCACTTCTTCCAGCGTTGAACCACCTTCAACCAGATCTAGCATCGACAAGCGATAAATAATGATGAAGTTTTCACCGACCAACGCACGGGTCCGCTTTACGATTTCGATCGGGAACCGAATACGGTTTTCATAACTACCGCCCCATTCGTCATCACGATGGTTGGTACGGGCCGCAATAAATTCATTGATCAGATAACCTTCCGAGCCCATAATTTCAACCCCATCATAACCTGCGTATTGTGCAAGCTTGGCGCAGTTGGCAAAGTCATCAATAGTTTGCTGCACTTCGGCTGAAGTGAGGGCTTTGGGTTTAATCGGGTTAATTGGCGCCTGAATCGCAGATGGTGCCACAATCTCAGGCTGATAAGAATAACGGCCAGTATGCAAAATCTGCATGGCAATCTTACCGCCCGCCTCATGCACAGCTTGGGTAATCACTTTATGTTTGTCTGCTTCGGCAATACTATCGAGCTTAGACGCATGCGCGAAAGTCAGGCCAGCATCGTTTGGTGAAATTCCACCAGTGACAATTAATCCAACATCCCCTTTGGCACGTTCCGCATAGAATGCAGCCATACGCTCATAACCTTGAGGTGCTTCTTCCAGGCCAACATGCATAGACCCCATAAGCACACGGTTTTTTAAAGTGGTAAAGCCCAAATCAAGTGGCTTTAATAAATGTGGATAAGCTGACATGTTTTCTCCTTTGGCTCGCATTCTGCTTGCTAATGCAACTTGTTGCATAAAGTTATAAACAAGATTTGATTTTTATGCAACATATTGCATAATTCTGATGAGTCATTTTTTATTATGGAACATCATGTCACTCGCCCATGTTTTATTGACCAGCTTATTGGAAAAACCAAGTACAGGTTTTGACTTGGCTCGTCGCTTTGACCGTTCAATGGGCTTCTTTTGGAATGCGACTCATCAGCAGATCTATCGTGAACTCAACGGGATGCTGAAAAAAGGATGGATTTCGACTTTAGAAGAACAAGCTGCCAACAGCCGTAAAAAAACTTATCAAGTTGAACAACTTGGAAGAATACAACTGGCTTCATGGATTGAACAACAAAGTGAACCCGCACAATTACGCGATGATCTTATGGTCAGGTTAAGGGCTGAAGCTCAACTGGGCGGCAATAGCATTTTGCCGGAGCTGGAACGCCATCTATCGCTTCATAAGGAAAAATTAAGCCTTTATCAAGCCATTCATGCTAAAGATTTTGACAATAACGAACCCACCAACCGTGTACTGTTCATCCATAAAATGATTCTTGAACTTGGTATCATTACAGAAAGTGAATGGATAAAATGGTTGGAACAGATGATCCCTCAATTGAGAAAGTTTGAGGAAGCAAACGAGACTGGAGAACAATAATGCCATTTTATAGCATGCCGGATCAGGAAAAATTATTTGTACGACGTGTCGGTGAAGGTGAACCTGTGCTGGTGTTGTCAGGTCTGGGCATGCAAAGCTGGCAATGGCTGCCTTTCTTATTTGCCAATCGCAAACAATATGAATTTATCATTCCGGACTGGCGCGGTTTTGGCGGTTCAAAACATTGTGCGATTCCGGATCTCGATGCAATTTCGAGCCACTGGAATGATGTAAATAGTCTCATTCAGCAACTAAAACTGGATCAGTTTATCCTGATGGGCTATTCCATGGGAGCGACCACAGCTATGCATGGCATGAAGCATGGTAATTTGGCCGAGAAACTCAAAGCATATTTACATATTGACCAAACGCCAAAGATCTCTGTTGATGACTCCTGGCAGTATGGCTTATTTGGAGAAAAGCATCCGCAATTTAAAATCCTCCTGCTCGATATTCAAACCTTGTTGCTCGAGTACAAATATGCACAGAAGCTTGAAGATTTACCGAATGATATTCGCTATAAGCTAGTGAGCTTATGGGCCGCCTTTATTGAGCTACAAGGCAGTAATAACTATAGTCCGAAAATTTTCAAACTGGCGCTCAATCGTCCTTTCCTACAAAAGTATTTACTCCCGATTCAACGTCTGGATTACTTGCTTTGGTATGTAGAAAACTATCTTAACCATGATGAAGATTATCGCGATGCAATTCGCCAGTTAAATTGCCCGACCACCTTCTTTATTGG
Organism: Acinetobacter sp. 1000160; assembly: GCF_000588715.1. Classification (NCBI taxonomy): domain Bacteria; kingdom Pseudomonadati; phylum Pseudomonadota; class Gammaproteobacteria; order Moraxellales; family Moraxellaceae; genus Acinetobacter; species Acinetobacter sp. 1000160. The sequence continues at coordinate 511,839 of NZ_JFWP02000001.1, forward strand.
TCGTGAATCTACCCTGTACCCTGAAATGGGACAAACCCTGATCGCAGAGAGCTTGTCAAATGCGACAGCGGTTTATTTCGAACGCTCTGGGCATACGCCTCTGATTACTGAACCAAGAAAGTTTAGTCAGGAAATAGGTCATTTTCTTGCGGCTCATTCTATTCAGGCCGCTTAAATTAAGCTGAATAAAAAAGCCAGTCTGATGACTGGCTTTTTTAGCTTTAGTTTTTATGTCGCATTTGTTCAGCCACATCCAGCAAAGCCTGTGCTGTTTTATCCCAACCCAGACAACCATCAGTAACTGACTGACCATACGTCATATCACAGGAAATTTTTTGATTACCATCCACCAGATGACTCTCAATCATCACACCGCGTACTTTCGATTCAGCACGCTCTGCAATAATTTGCTGCAAGACTTGGGGTTGTTTTAGCGGATCTTTGGCACTATTGCCATGACTACAATCAATCACCAATGCCGGCAAATGCTTATGTTTGAAATGCATTGCCTGAATTGATGCCAGATCATAATTCGTACCATGATTTGAACCACGTAAAATCAGATGTGGCAATGGATTACCTGCACTATGCAGAATCGCAGGCAGACCTTGTTGGGTCATACCGAGAAATTGATGTCCGTTCATGGCAGACTGAATCGCATCTAAAGCGATCTGGATCGAGCCATCGGTGCCATTTTTAAAACCAATGCTGTATGGCATGTGGCTGGCAATTTCACGGTGAATTTGTGATTCGCTGGTACGCGCACCAATTGCACCCCAAGCCAGCAAGTCATCAAAGTAACCTGTCGCCATTGGGCTTAAGATTTCACTGGCAATCGGCAAGCCTTTTTCCACCAGTTGCAAATAAAGCGCACGGGACTTTTCTAGGCCCAGTTGTAAATCTGATGATCCATCTAAATTTGGATCGTATAAAAAACCCTTCCAGCCCACTGTAGTACGTGGTTTTTCAATGTAGGCACGCATCACCAGGAAAATCTGATCTTTGACTTGTTCTTGGAGTTGTTGCAGTCGATCAGCATATTCGAGTACTGCGACAGGATCATGAATCGAGCAAGGCCCGGTAATCACTATTAGGCGATGATCTTGCCCTGATAAAATATTTTGAATCGTTTGACGATGTTTTGAAATTTGCTGCGTTAAAGTTGCAGACAAGGGATACTGCGCTTTGAGTTGTGATGGCAAGCTAAGCATTGATTCTTTTGTGTGTGTTTGTGGTTGTGTCAAAGCAGTATTTAAAGCATTCATTTTTCAATTCCTTTGGACTGGCCTTCTTCGCAGTCCTTTTCATTTATTTGAGCAAGAGTGATCTAAGCGATGTTGATTTTTTTGCAAAGTAAAACCAGGTGATCTTGCTAAAATATGAATAATTAAATGTGTACATGCTATTTCTCCTAAAATAATGATTGTTAAAGCATAAAAAAACCTGATCGGTGTTGCCGATCAGGTATTAACTGGTTGGGCAACCCTTTTTGCTGCCCGAAACACATCAGGCAACGATTAATATTGCCAAAAATAAAAGTATGCGTTTGTGTTTACAGTATGCTTTAACATGTTTATTTCAAATATCTAAAAAACTGTGTCTAAGTATTAAATTACGCACTATTTCAGCATTTGACAAGCATTTTTTATGTTTTTTTAATCAGCACTTCAAAATCCTGAAATTTGACCTTTGCTCGCTTAACTCATAGAATAGATGAAAAATACAGCAATCCGAGATCACGCCAATGAAGTAAGTCCTATTTTTATCATCAAAATCCATTTTTATTTTTGATGTGCAAAATAGACTTATCTATCATTTAGCAACACTTACTAAAATTATCTATATTTCTCTATTTTGCATATCCTGTTTATGAGGTTTCTTATGACTCAGCAGGCATGTATCGTTTCAAATCTATCGCTTGAATTCGCACAGCACAAAATCTTTGATCAGCTCTCATTCCAGCTTCCCTTAAATCAGTTTTGCGGGTTGATTGGACGTAATGGTCAAGGTAAATCACTATTAATGTCCCTGCTTCAGGGACAATCGACTGAACTCGCTTATTCAGGTCAAATTAACTGGCAATGCCCACATCAGCATCTTGCTCAGCTTCAGCGTGTACAAGCCCATACCATTGCTCAAGCGTTGGATATTGAAGATTTATATCAGTGCTTTGAACGGATTCAGCAAGGTACGGCTTCATTTTCCGATTATGATCAAGTTGAACAGCTCTGGCATTTACCCACCGAATGGCAACACCTGCTAGAAAGTGCAGGATTACCTACTGCACTGTATACACCGACTCAACATTTGAGTGAAGGCCAAAAAACCAAGCTTGCGCTTTGTCGGTTATTCCTTTTTAAAGATCATTATCTTCTTCTAGATGAACCGAGTAATCATTTAGATACTCAGGGACGACAATGGTTGATTGAGCAAATGGCACAACACCCTACTGGCGGTTTAATGATCAGTCATGATCGACAGCTACTGTCTCATGTGCAGGGTATTTTTGCCTTGAATCAACTGGGGCTACATTACTACGGTGGCAATTATGCACTCTATCAGCAGCAACATCAGCGACAAGTCGAAGCATTGTCAAATGCAGTACAGCAAGAAAAACGCGAATTAAAACAGCTGAAAGAGCAACATCATCAGAGTCAGATGAAAGCACAAAAGCGTAAAAAAACAGGTGAAAAATTAAGGGTCTCTGGTTCTCAGGCTCCTATTTTATTGGATGCCAAGAAAGAACAGTCTGAGCAATCGCTTTCACACCTGCGCAAACAGCAGAGCAAACAGCTTGCAGATGCAAAAGATGGGTTGCAGCAAAAACAAACGCAACTGGAACACTTTAAATCCCAGTCTTTTGAATTTACTCAAACGAGCGATAAATCAGGTGAAATCTTACGCTGTCAGCAATTACAACTGACTTATGCAAAAACACAGCCAATTGATCTAGCCCTATCCGCTGGTGAAAAATTGCATTTAATTGGCGCAAACGGTACGGGTAAATCCACTTTACTCAAAACCCTTCAAGGCTTAATCCCGTCACTTGCAGGAGAGATTTATTGCAAAGTAAGTGCTGTCTATCTGGATCAGAATCTTTCATTACTCAATGAAAATCTATCTGCTGTTGAATATCTATGTGGTATAGATTCAAATCTGACCGAGCAACAGGCACGCACCCTATTAGGCAACCTACAAATCCGTAGAGATAAAGCCCTGAGCCCTTTAACAACATTGAGCGGTGGAGAACGTCTGAAAGTGGCATTATTGGGCTTAAAACAACAAGCAGTTGAGCTGTTACTTCTCGATGAACCAGAGAACCATCTCGATATTGAATCTCGTGAGTTACTGGCCCAAGCGATCCGCTCTTTTAATGGCGCTGTGATACTGGTGTCGCACGATGAAAGCTTTGTTGCAGAATGCGGAATCCATGCAAGCTATCTACTCAGTTAATACTTATAGGACTAAATATCAGCATGTTGATCATTTGTGCTCCATGCTGATATTTATTTAACGCACCAAACCTTGCGGCTGTAAAATAATCAGGCAGGCGCCACAAACAACAACGATCCCACCCAAAATATCCCAACGTGTCAGCATGACTTGATCAACATAACGCAGCCACAATAAGGCAGTGAAAACATAGATCCCACCATAAGCCGCATAAATACGACCCGATGCAGCGGGATGTAGGGTTAGCAGCCAAACAAATACAGCCAGACTTAAGGCCGTAGGAATCCATAACCAATGTGACTTTCCTTGATTTAAAATCAAATAAGGAAAATAACAACCTAAGATTTCAGCAATTGCTGTGACGAAAAATAACCCAAATACTTTAAGTACTTGGGTTATTGAGAATGAAATTTCAAACATTAAGCAGGTTCAGCACTCGGGTTAATATGATCTTCAAATACTTCCAGTTTTAAACCGACTTCTTTGCCATTTTCTGTTTTCACAGAAACTGCAACGTTACCGCCATGCTCAGCAAGCTCACCGAATAGAATCATCTCGGCAAGTGGTTTTTTCAGATGTTCCTGAATCAGACGTTGCATTGGACGAGCACCCATCAGACGGTCATAACCGTTAGTTGATAACCAGTCACGTGCACTTTGATCGACATCCAGCACCACCTGTTTCTCATCCAGTTGCGCTTGCAGCTCGGTCAAGAACTTATCCACTACTGAATCAATAATCGTGGTTGGAAGTGCTTTAAATTGTATCACGCCATCTAAACGGTTACGGAATTCAGGTGAGAATGCACGTTTCATTGCATCCTGATTGTCTGAACTATGATCTTGTTCAGTAAAGCCAATGCTAGCACGGACTATACTTTCAGCACCGATATTGGTAGTTAAAACAATAATCACATTTCTGAAATCAGACTTTCGGCCATTGTTATCGGTCAAAGCACCATGGTCCATGATTTGCAACAACAAGTTAAAGACATCTGGATGCGCTTTTTCAATCTCATCAAGCAAGAGTACACAATGCGGATTTTTATGAATCGCATCAGTCAGTAAACCACCTTGATCATAGCCCACATAGCCCGGAGGTGCACCGATCAAACGGGAAACCGCATGACGTTCCATATATTCCGACATATCGAAACGAACCAGTTCGACACCTAAAAGCTTGGCAAGCTGTTTAGTAACCTCAGTTTTACCTACCCCTGTTGGGCCAGCAAAAACAAAACTACCCACTGGTTTATCTGGCGCTTTCAAGCCGGCACGAGACAATTTGATCGCTGATGAAAGTGCCGTAATAGCTTCATCCTGCCCAAACACCACACGTTTCAGATCACGTTCCAGATTCTCAAGTACGGACTTGTCATCTTTAGAAACCGTTTTCGGTGGAATACGGGCAATTTTGGAGACGATATCCTCGATATTTTCAACAGAGATAGTGGTACCATCTACTTCCGCTTTTAAACGACGTTGCGCACCTGCTTCATCAATCACATCAATGGCTTTATCTGGCAAGAAACGGTCATTGATAAATTTCGCAGACAACTCAACAGCCGCAACTAACGCTTTATCATCGTATTCAACATGATGGAAATCTTCGAACTTGTTTTTCAAGCCACGTAAAATTTCAATCGTTTCATTGATACTCGGTTCATTCACGTCAATTTTTTGGAAACGACGAGACAATGCATGATCTTTTTCAAATACCTGACGATATTCCTGGAAAGTGGTTGAACCAATGCAACGCAAGCTACCATTTGCTAATGCGGGCTTGATCAGATTCGATGCATCCATGGTGCTGCCCATGCTCGAACCAGCGCCAATAATCATATGAATTTCATCAATGAATAGAATCGCATTCGGATTCTTTTTCAAAGCATTCAATAACTGTTTCAAACGCTTTTCAAAGTCACCGCGATATTTGGTACCTGCAACAAGTGCACCGATATCCAGACTATACACTTCAGCATTTGCCAATGGTTTTGGCGCTTTACCGTTCACGATTAACCAAGCCAGACCTTCAGCAATTGAGGTTTTACCCACGCCTGGATCACCCACTAAAAGCGGGTTATTTTTACGACGACGACATAAAATTTGTGCCGCACGCTCAATTTCTTTTTCACGTCCAATTAAAGGATCTGTTTTACCCTTTTGAGCTTCAACATTTAAGTTAAGCGTATATTGCTCTAATGGGCCTGCATTGGCAGACGCCGCATTTTCACCTTCAATATCTTCAACTTCTTCCTCAACCTGAATCTCATCTTTACGTGTGCCATGCGATAAGTATTGAGTTAGTGTCAAACGGTTAATTTGATGACGTTTAAGTAAATAAACGGCAAAAGAATCACGTTCCGAATACATTGCAACCAGTACATCCGCACCTTCAACAGTACGATCGCCGCCGCTTGACTGAACATGAAAAATGGCACGTTGCAGAATTCGATCAAAACTCTCTGTTGGATGAGGAGCCTGTTCACTATTATCACCAAGTTTCGGGGTATGTTGCTCTACATATTCCTCTAGTTCTTTACGCAAAGTAACGATATCAGCCCCACAGGCTTTTAACGCATTTACGGCTGAATCATTATCCAGCAAGGCAAGCAACAAATGTTCAACTGTCAGAAACTCATGTCTCTTTTGACGAGCCATGCTAACAGCCAAACGTAACGATACTTCTAATTGACGACTGAGCATGTAACCCCCTTATATCTTGGGCTCTATCAAAAAAAGAGAATCTTTTAATGAAAAAGCGAATTATTAACTTGATCCGCTGAGCTTCTGTAAACGTGATTGAATATACATCTACAAGTCTCTTTGCTTCATATTCTACTGTTAGCATTAGTTGACTATCTTGGTCAAGTTTCAAAACAAAGTATTGTTGTAAAAATTCAATTACAAAGTGGATAAAACCCACCAATTTGATTAAATATTCAGCAAATATGATAATTTACTTAATAAATATCAGAATAATGTAGTTAAAGTGAATTTTTCAAATGTTAATTAGGGTTCATAAAAATCAAGCCAATATGATTTAACAATTTAAGGATGAATACTAAATCTCAATATAATCATCATGCGCGAAATTCCTGAGAAGCATAGAGACTTCTCAAGAGTTTTTGCTAGGGATTTTATAGAATAAGAATTAGTTTTAATGCTTTGATTCACAGTATATGAGCCATAATGGCAAGGTCTTGCACTCGGAACAAAGCTTCGCTTTTCTTAGCGCTTTCACTCGCAACATATGAGCCATAACATGGCGCAAGGCCTTGCGCATGAGGAATGGAATTCCGCAAGTGCTTCGCTTTTCTTAACGCCTTCACTCACAGCATAGCTGTTCGTCTTGCGCAGCTAAAAAGCGTTGCTTTTCTTAACGCCTTCACTCACAGCATAGCTGTTCGTCTTGCGCAGCTAAAAAGCGTTGCTTTTCTTAACGCTGCTCAGGTTCGATCTGGCATAACAATGGATGACCTTGCGCGCGGGCATAGTTATTCACCTGATTGGCTTTGGTTTCAGCGATATCTCTTGGATAAATGCCTGCTGTTCCCTTACCTTCATAATGAACAGTCAGCATCACCTGACTGGCCTGATCAAAGTCCATACCAAAATAACTTTGTAGAACTTCAATGACAAAATCCATTGGAGTGTAATCATCATTCATTAAAACCACCGCATATAATGGCGGACGCTTTAATTCAGGTGGGGCTGTCTGTACAACCACTTCACCTTCATGATCTTCCTGCGAATCACTTAAACGTGGATTTAAGTGCCAATCGACATAACCTGATTGATGAAAAGAGTTTTTCACTTCACTTAAATTCATTTGACGCTTGTATCTTCGCATATCCAGTTCTTAATCTAAAAAATTATTGAGCATTCGCTTCGGCTTGAGGAATTTCTGACACAAAGGCAGAACTTACATCCACAGGCTTACCACGTTGCCAGCTAAAACGTTTAATGATCGGTGTACCTGATCCAGTTAAGCGCACTTCAATAAATTGCGGCGTAAAGCCTTTTGGCATGGTCCAGCGGCCAGTTAAACGCTCAAAATCCTCAAAGTTGAAGTTTTTATCTTCTAAAGGTACGATTAGAACTTCAGTATCCTTAATTAGACGTAATTCGACTGAACCTGAAGCACGGCGTTTGTTCGGGCTGACCTGAACAAGATCAATCTGATATTCATACGCATTTTCAGGTAATGACTTAATTGCCATATTTTGAATCGTTAAACTTACACCACCACGTTGTCTGAGGATTTCACGATAAATCGCATTCATTCCCTCAAACTGGGCTTTGTCCGCATTGGCCTGATTCACAGATTTGAATAGATCATCTGCGTTGCCTACTGCCATATCACGCTCTTGTACAGCCGCATTTAAGCTCTTACTCACAGCATCCAAAGCGGTCTTCTGTTTCTGGACAACATCGACCAATTGTTCCGCATCAGCATCGTAACCAACAACGGTTAAACCCTGACGGTGTCCGACAGTATAACCCAGCATAAAACTACTACCGATCAGAACGGTAGCACCAATAATCAAAGGTAAATTCGTTTTTAAAAACTTATTTTTTTCAACGGAACTGTCTGGTGAAGTAGTCGGTTCAACGTTTTCCATCATCATCTCTATCGTTATGATTTGCATCAAAGCACACATTAAAATCGAAATTTAAATGTGTGTGAAGTAAAAAAGCGTTTTTTATGGTAATAAACCAATGCCTTCTAAGCCAGCAGCCTCATCGAAACCGAACATGAGATTCATATTTTGAATCGCCTGACCCGCTGCCCCCTTCACTAAATTGTCCTGAGCCACCAACACAATCAGCTTATTCGGCTGTGGGCGATAAAGTGCAATTCTGAGCTCATTCGCACCGCGAACACTACGAGTTTCTGGTGAGCTATTTGCAGGCATCACATCAACAAAACGTTCATCTTTATAGAAATCTTCATAAAGCTTCTGCAAGTCTGCTTGCTGTCCCTGTTCATTTAAATCCACATAAATCGTGCTCAACATACCACGAATCATCGGAACCAGATGTGGAACAAAAATCAGTTGATCAAACTGTCCTTTTTGACATGAAATATTTTCCAGTGCTTCAACAATTTCTGGGTGATGACGATGTCCAGCAACACCATAAGCCTTGAAATTATCTGCATTTTCACTGTAGATCATACCTAGACTGGCTTTACGACCAGCACCGGATACACCCGATTTTGCATCCACAATGATACTTTGTGTATTGATTAGTTGCGTCGCCGTTTTTAGCAATGGCGCTAAACCCAATTGTACTGTGGTTGGATAACAGCCAGGATTACCAATCACTTGCGCCTGTTTGATCTTTTCGCGATTTAATTCAGTTAAACCGTAAACCGAGTCTTTCAGAATCGCTGGGCAGCTATGTTGCATGCCATACCATTTCTCAAATTGCTCAAGATTTTGTAAACGAAAATCGGCTGCCAGATCAATCACTTTAGTGCCAGCAGCCGTTAAGGCTTCTGCATGCTGCATGGCAACGCCATGCGGTGTAGCGAAAAACACCACATCACATTGTTTCAACTGTTCTAAATCCAGATCTGAAAACTCAAGTGTCGTGTGGCCACGTAAACTTGGGAACATATCCGCAACGCGCTTTCCTGCTTCTGTACGAGAAGTGAGAATACGAACTTGAACCTGTGCATGTCTAAGTAATAGACGTAATAGCTCAACCCCTGTGTATCCAGTTCCACCAACAATACCAACAGAAATCACGTGTGACACCTCTAGCTTTCATTTAGGCCAGTAGTATGGCAGTTTGCCCTGTTTTACACAATCTTCAAGTCTCTAACTTTTAACAAAATAAAGATGGGTTAGCTAAGAAATTGATAGACTGATCTTCATTCTTTATGTTTCCTGAATGTTTAATAAAGTTCAAAACAAACGGTTTGAAGCAAAATGATTTCACCATTGGTCAAGAAACACTATTGTTTCCGCTAGCGATTCGAATAGAATAAAAAACATTGCGGTAATAATAAATTTCATGGATGCAAAATTTTGGAGAGCTGGAATGCCTTCTTTGAAACAAAAACAAAGATTAAATCACTATATTTGCTTGGGACTCAGTACCCTGCTATTAAGTTCAACATTGGTTGGATGTGGAAGTGGTGAAAGTCAAGCAAGGGTAGAGACCACACCTACGGTTACAGAACCCAAGCCAAAGAACTTTAGTATTAAAACTGCCGTTGAAATGCGCGATGTGGTACTTAAAATCTATGACAATTTTGACAATACACTGATTTTAGAACAAAAATTAAGTACTACTTCTAATATTAATGTTACTCTGCCGCGCACTCTAGATAAACAGCGTTTATATCGTATTGAAATATCAACCACACCTAATTCATTGGTTTATGATTTTCAAACTGGTCAATACCAAAATATTTCAATGACCTTACACAGTTTGGTTGAAGTCAATACCAGTAATCTAACCCAAACAATTTATATCAATCCCAATACAGAAGCTGTTTATCAGCGTGCTTTAATACGCTCAGGCAATTTACCAACGGATAGTAAGATCAATCCAACAAAAGTAAGTGCATCCCAATTAAATCTTGCTATAGCCGATATCAATTCAGCTTTAACCAATGCATTTTATCAACTGGATATTCCAAATTTAAATCCTTCTTATATTTTGAATGTATTCTCGCCCTTAGACGCAACGTTAAATACAAACTTATATGTCAATACCTATCTGAGTTTTGGCTTTATTCAACAATGGATCAATGCCTATCCTAATAATAACTTTGCTGAATTTACCAAGAACTTGGCGATCGATTTAAAAGATGGCTATCTGGATGCAAAAACAATCCGTGGTGATCAGAGCTCATTAACAAGTCTAGTTCCACCAACCCCAGACAATATTGATCCTTCTAAAAATAACTTGGTATTTATTGCAGAAAATCAAAAAAATACGAGAGACACTTTTGCTAGTTCGCTCAAACAGGCAGTTTTGCAATTGGCAAATCGCTATAATCAGGCCTCTACAAACCCGCAAGCTTATACATTATTACAGCAAAAATCCTATGCTGGAAATGGCCCTACCAATAACACCAACAATGCATTCCGTGTCATTGGTGCGGGTGACTACCGTCGTGCTGTCGGCTTTTCAGATAGCACCCAAACCTGTAATGGTTCTATTTTCCCATGCAAACAAGGTATGACAGGCATTAATATTGTTAGTGCAAGTTTACCTTCAATTGAATATCTAATAGGCAATTACAAGGATATCAGCAGCAACTGTCAACTCAATATCCGTGCAGATGGAGAATTAGAGTTAATAAGAAATGGGCAAACATTTAGCTCAAAACTGGACGGCGATAGCACTGACAATCTATTACAGGTTGATAAAGCCAATTTTGAATATCTACTGAATAGTAGTTCTACCGAACCCAACAACAGTACCTTACAATATAATTTCATTCAGATCAGAATCAAAGCCAATCAGGTAATCAGTGCAAGTGCTGGGCTTGACAATCGTAAAGCTCCAGATCAACTGCAAACAACACAATTACAATGTAGTTTTTAAAAACTTAAAATATTAATGAAGGCACTGGAATTTCGATTCCAATGCCTTTTTAAAATAATATAAAGAAATCAAAATATAATTTTAACCAAACCTTAACATTTTATTATTACTATCCATTTCAACTAATATTTAGGTTGAAATTAAGTGAAACTTAAACCATTACTTTTACCAGCCCTTATTTCATTGCTTGTTGGTTGCGGAAGCGACAATGATTCCGCTAATAATAACCAGCCATCCCCACAACCCAAACCGCCAACAACAGAACCTCCTATTTCCTCTCCCAACCCACAGCCCGGAGAATTATTAGAACCGGGTGCAAAAGGTAATATTCGTCAGTTCGGTGGTGCAACCCGCTTAAAACAAGAACGTACCCAAGCTTTAAAAAATTCTTTAAGTGACAAGACCGTAAAAAATATTATTCTGTTTATTGGTGATGGCACCAGTGACTCCGAGATTACCTCAGCCAGAAACTATGCCGAAGGTGCTGCGGGTTACTTTAAAGGTTTAGATGTACTCCCTTTTACCGGAAGTTATACCACCTATGCGCTGGATAAGAATGGTGCGATTGATTATGTTACAGACTCGGCAGCTTCTGCGACGGCATGGGCTTCAGGGGTTAAGACCTATAACAATGCACTAGGTGTAGATATTTATCAAAAACAGCATGCCACTATTCTGGAACTCGCCAAGAAAGCTGGTTTTGCGACGGGAAATGTCACCACCACAGAGTTACAGGATGCAACGCCTGCTGCTTTGGTTTCGCATATCAGCTCACGTAAATGTTATGGACCAAATGAAACCAGCAAACGTTGTCCCGAAAGCGCACTTGAGAAAGGTGGATTAGGTTCAATTACCGAACAGCTTTTAACAACTCGAGCAGACGTGACTTTAGGCGGCGGTAAGAAAACATTCTATGAAGTAGCAAAAGCAGGTCCTTTCCAAGGCAAGACCTTACTTGAACGCGCGAAATTAGAAAACTACCATATCGTCGAAGACCTCAACGCGTTAAAAGCAGTTGATCGTGCCAATCAAAACCAACCTTTACTCGGTTTATTTGCAGATGGAAATCTTCCTGTGATCTGGACAGGTCCAGCAACTCAATTGAATGGACATAAAAAGGAGGCGGAAAGTTGTAGAGATAATGCTGAATTTAGTGCTTCTACCCCCCGCTTGGCTCAAATGACTGAAAAAGCCATTGAGTTACTTCAACCCAACCCTAAGGGTTTCTTCTTACAGGTTGAAAGCGGTTCAATTGACAAAAGAAATCACGCAGCAGATCCATGCGGTCAAATTGGTGAAACCGTACAACTGGATCAAGCCATTCAGGTGGCTTTAAAGTTTGCAAAAGAACATGGTGATACCCTGATTATTGTTACAGGTGACCATGCGCATACCAGCCAGATCATTCCTGTGGATGGTGACAGCCCTGGTCAAACAGCAGCACTCAAAACCAAAGATGGCGTCGCAATGGCAATTAATTATGGCACTGCACCTGAAGGTAAAAGCCAGCATCATACCGGCGCCCAGGTTCGTACAGCCGCTTATGGTCCGCGTGCTGCCAATGTATCAGGCTTACTCGATCAAACCGATTTATTCTTTATCATGCGCGATGCTTTAGGTATTAAATAAAATCGTTTTAAACACGACAGCAGCCTTTCGAGGCTGCTGTCATTTACATGAAAGCGATCATGTTAAAACTGTTTCATTTATCCAGATGCTATACTCAAAATAATCATGCTATTTCATTTTATTCATGTCTTTAAAATATAAAATTCCGACCTTGCTGATTTATTTCAGAGTCATACTCGGTTTTCTCATCGTCGCAGTGACTTTATTTCAACCTGAATTTTATCCAGTCTATACCGTTATTTTTCTTACCCTTGGTCTGCTTAGTGATATCTTTGACGGCATGCTTGCCCGACATCTCGGGGTTTCAAATGAGCGCTTACGACGACTTGATTCTAATGTTGATCAAATCTTTTTTATTTGTGCAATCGTTTCGATTTACCTGCAACAGCCGGCTTTTTTCCAACAACATCTCTATCCAATCATTATTTTAGTTGCATCTGAAATGGCGATTTATGTGGTGAGTTTTATTAAATTTCGCAAGGAAGTTGCCACTCATAGTCTCGGTGCCAAAGTCTGGACTTTATTTTTATTTGCACTGTTGGTGCAAGTGACCCTAACAGGACAATCCCACATTCTGTTCCTGATCGTGTTCTGGCTAGGAATACTGACCCGTGCAGAAATCATTGCTATCATTCTTGTGCTGAAACAGTGGCAGAATGATGTTCCAAACCTTAAACAGGCCTGGCGTATCCGAAAAGGTTTAGCTGTACAACATAACCGCTTTTTTAACGGCTAATCCTTTTTATAGTACCAACTCGGTAATTGAATTTGCTTCAACTGCTGACGATGTACAAGATAATGTGGATCATATTTGGCAACTTCATTCCAGAACGCAGCACTATGATCAAAATGTCTGGTATGTGCCAATTCGTGTACACAAACCGCCCTGACATTGTGTTCAGGCATCAGCGCCAATGCGGCACTGAGCATAATGTCATGTTTGGAGCTACAACTGCCCCAACGGGTTTTCGGATTCCGAATACTACAAGATTGATAAGCCAAGCCGATTTCCTGACTAACCTGATCCAGATAATCAGGTAAAAATTGCTTGGCATAGGCCATGACAGCCGCCTGCAACGCTTTCTCCGACGCCGTATCTCGTATAAAGATGGCTTGTTGTTCCCAATCAAACTTAAAAATATGTCGTTGTGATTGTCGAATGATCTGAAACGGTTGAGAATGAAAAAATAATGAAAGTTGCTCGGGAAAATCTAGGTTCTGATTAAATTGTTTTTGTTGTCTGCCCCAGGTTTCAACCAGCCATTGCTCAGAGTTATTTAAAAACTGCTGGATCTGTTTTTTACTGCAAAATAGTGGAACCGTTAAACGAATACCTGTGGGTTCCACACGCAAGCGCAGATTTCTCGCCCTTGCATGTCGAACCACTTTAATTTCAGGTAATAAGGTTTCTAAAGAAACTGCCTGCATTATTGTGCAGTACGCTCTTCGATACCATTATTGGTTGCAACAATCGCAATACTCGCTGCATTGATTGCAAAGATACCGTTCGTGACCACACCTGGAATATCGTTAATGGTTTTTTCCAGCTCAAGCGCATTCAGAATATTTAAGTTAAATACGTCCAGAATCACGTTACCGTTATCCGTCACCACACCTTCGCGATAAACCGGGTCACCGCCTAAAGCGACGATTTTACGTGCAACAGCAGAACGTGCCATCGGAATCACTTCAACAGGAAGTGGAAAATCACGGCCCAACTGGTCAACCCATTTCGAATCATCAACGATACATACAAATTTCTTTGCAATCGAAGCAACGATTTTTTCACGGGTTAAGGCAGCACCACCACCTTTGATCATATGCATATGACGGTCAATTTCATCAGCACCATCTACGTAGGCATCCAGACCACCCACAGAGTTCATATCAACCACTTCGATGCCGAGCTTCTGCAAACGCTCAGCTGTTGCATTCGAACTGGCAACTGCCGCCTCTAATTGCAATTCAGGCAATAAATCAATTAAAAAATTAACGGTACTTCCTGTTCCTACGCCCAAAATGCCGCCTTTAGGCAAATGTTTCAAAGCTGCTTTTGCCGCAGCTTGTTTTTTTTCATCTTGGGTTGCATATAGACTCATGACTTCACTCAACTATTTTGACATTTGCTGCAAGAAAACAGCGCAAATGCACGGGGGTTTGCTACAATGATCGTCTATTTTAAACTGTTATAGGGAAGAAGAACATGCTGTCTCGTGTGGTACGACAAATTTTACAAGCAACGGTTTACGATGTTGCAATTGAAACACCGCTTGAAGCAGCTCCACGAATTAGTCAGAAAATTAATAATAACATTCGATTTAAACGTGAAGACTTACAACCCGTATTCTCTTTCAAACTTCGCGGTGCTTATAACCGCATTAGCCAGTTACCTAAAGATCAGCTTGAGCGTGGTGTGATTTGTGCATCCGCAGGTAACCATGCGCAAGG
Organism: Acinetobacter sp. 1000160; assembly: GCF_000588715.1. NCBI lineage: Bacteria > Pseudomonadati > Pseudomonadota > Gammaproteobacteria > Moraxellales > Moraxellaceae > Acinetobacter > Acinetobacter sp. 1000160. The sequence goes on from NZ_JFWP02000001.1 coordinate 526,937, forward strand.
CGTAGCGTTATCTGGGAAAAAATTAGGTATTCATGCCATTATTGTGATGCCAAGCACCACACCGGATATTAAAGTTCAAGCCGTCAAAAGTCTGGGTGGCCAAGTGGTGCTACATGGCGATAGCTTCGACGTTGCCAATAAATATGCCAAACAACGTGCAGAAGATGAAGGACTGGTTTTCATTCCGCCTTATGACGATGAGCTGGTGATTGCCGGTCAAGGCACCATTGCCAATGAATTACTGCGTCAATGGCGTGATGTTGAATATGTATTTGTAGCTGTGGGCGGCGGTGGATTGATTGCAGGTGTTGCAGCCTATCTCGGTGAAGTCGCGCCACATGTCAAAGTCATCGGTGTCGAGTACGAAGAATCGGCATGTTTAAAAGCAGCACTGGAAACCGACGAACGTGTGGTGTTACCACATGTGGGTCTCTTTGCCGATGGTACAGCGGTTGCGCAGATTGGCGAGTTGCCCTTTGATATTATCCGACTGCGTAAATCAGATAATTCAGGTCCAATCGTTGATCCAGTTATCGTAACTGTAAATACTGATGAGATCTGTGCTGCGATTAAAGACACCTTTGATGAAAACCGTAGCATTGTTGAGCCATCAGGCGCCATGGCCTTGGCGGGCATCAAGAAATATGTTGCAGAGCATCAATTGACCGGTAAAAACATGGTCTCGATTGTGTGCGGCGCCAACATGAACTTTGACCGTTTACGTTATATTGCAGAACGTACCGAGTTAGGTGAACGCCGTGAAGCCATTTATGCCGTGACCATTCCTGAACAAAAAGGTGCCTTCCTGCAGTTCTGTCGCGCCCTTCAAGGTCGTAATATTACTGAGTTTAACTATCGTGCCAGCTCAAGCAATCTGGCGCAAGTCTTTGTCGGCATCAGCCTCAAAGGTGGTGAAACCGAACGCCATGAAATTCATGAGATGTTGAAACAGCAATATGAAGTCGATGATCTGTCTGATGATGAAGTGGCAAAACTGCATATCCGTTATCTGATTGGCGGTCATGCCAATATTGAAAATGAGCGTTTGTTCCGTGTTGAATTTCCGGAGCGTCCAGGTGCACTACTCACCTTCCTTGAACGTTTAGGGCCAACTCATAACATTACCCTGTTCCATTACCGTAATCACGGTGCAGCAGAAGGTCGTGTACTGGTCGGTCTGGAAGCCACGGATGCCAAACAGAATCCCGATGGTCTGATTGAAACATTAGAGCAAATCACTTATCCATATGCTGAAATCAGCAACAATATTGGTTATAAGCGTTTCCTTAAATAAGTAGCTTAACGACTTAAAGCCGGCATGATGTCGGCTTTATTTTTTTAGAACAGAAATGAATCTTGTATAATATCAACTTAAACAAAATTGTCTGTCTTGTTCCACTATTATAGTTAAACGAGACATAATCAGCCTAATATAGTGAAGAAAACATGATAAAGTATAAAGAAAGAAGAGAAAATTTAATTGTATACTTAACAGATCTAGCCACTTTTCCCTATAGATTTAATATTAAAGAAAATAAGCAAATTCTTGACATGGATTTAGATGACATAATTCATTTTTTCTTCGATGATACTCAATTAGCGAATAATACTGCCCATGAGTTAACTTGGATTTTAGAGTCCGAAGAAGAGATTCGTATCATTAAAGAGCTAACCGAAATTTTAGATAAAATACTCAATAAATATGGAGTGCATTTATTAGATACCGATTACATTTATAAACCAGAATGGAAAAATGTAATTAACACGGCTCAAGAAGCCTTAGATATAATTAAAAAATCCAACTTTAATTAGGATATATCTATATTTAACTCATTCCAACACTACGCTAGCAAGGCCCAAAAATTGAAGTTGCAACCAAAAATATTTGCTTGATGTAATTAAATTCCCAACAATATTCCTTGTAAATTTTGTTTTGTCCGAACGATAACCAGTCTAGCTTTTTCAACCCAAACAAAATCATTACAAACCCATCCATTGATCCATTTTAAAATGAAGAAAAAGACATTTTTATCATTTAGTTAAGGACAGTTATGGCACAGTTTGCAGTCATTGGTTTAGGTAGTTTTGGGGCAACTGTTGCGTTGGAACTTACCCAATTGAAACATGATGTCATCGGGATCGATACCATCAAACGCAATGTGGAAAATCTGGCGGACCGTATTACACATGCAGTGATTGCCGATGCTACAGATGAACATGTTCTGGAAGAACTGAATATCCAAAATTGCGATGCCGTGGTCGTTGCCATTGGCGAAGATATTGAAGCCAGTATTTTGTGCGTACTCAACCTGAAAAATTTAGGCGTCGAGAAAATTCTGGTTAAGGCTAAAACCAAGGCCCATCATACGATTCTTTCCCATTTAAATGTCAGCAAGATTATTCATCCAGAAGAAGACATGGGGGTTCGTGTTGCTCAGGCATTAAACTATCCAATGGTGAGCCGCTATATGGCACTGGATGACGATCATTATATTGTCAAAGTTCCAGTCAATGAAAAGCTCAATAATGTCAATTTATCAGGGATTTTGAAGCAAGAGCCCAATATCAAACTGTTATTACTTAAACGTGACCAGCAGATTTTTTATGACACTGATCCAAATTTCACCTTAAAAACAGATGATGTGCTGATTTTGGAAGGCTCGCTTAGCCACCTCAGAAAACTTTCAGGATGTTTTGCATAACATGGCATTGAAAATAAACTCCCAAAAAATTTTTAACCTGAGCCCGCCTTCTTTACTGGCCATTGGTTTTTTAAGTTTTATTGTCATCGGCACATTATTACTGAAACTCCCGATTGCCAACAAAGGTAACGTGAGCTGGATGGATGCCTTATTTACTGCGACATCAGCGGTGACCATTACCGGCTTATCTGTAGTGAATCTAAATGAGTCATTCAATCATTTTGGGCAGTTTATTATTCTGTTATTGATCCAATCCGGTGGCTTGGGTTTTATGACCTTCGCCATACTGGCAGCGTTAAGCCTAGCACCCAAGTTAGGTCTTAAACAGCAAATGATGGCACAGGACAGCCTTGGCCAAACCAGCCTGTCTAAAGTCACCTTTGTCGCCAAAGGGGTAGTTTTATATACCCTACTGTTTGAGCTGATTGGTGTTGTGATCTTAACCGCCTCGTTTGCACCGATGTACGGATTTGCCCGCGGCCTTTATTATGCTATCTTTTACAGCGTGTCTGCCTTTAATAATGCTGGCTTTTCCCTATTCGATAACAGTCTGATTAATTTCCAGAGCCATTACCTGATCTGTTTAACCATTAGCCTGCTGTATACCCTAGGCGGGATTGGTTTTCTGGTCTTAATTGATGTTAAACAGAATAAGCGCTGGAGCAAACTGACACCAAACAGCAAACTGATCCTGAGTACCATCGCGATTCTGAATCTGGTCGCTTTTATCCTGATCTGGTTATTAGAGTCCAATAATCCGCTGACACTCGGCTCGATGAGCTTGGGTGAACAAGCCATGAATGCCTGGTTTCAGGCCACCGTTCCCCGATCTTCTGGGTTTAATACCATCGATACCGGCGCAATGGAACATAGTACAGCCTTACTGACCATGTTATTGATGTTTATTGGTGGTGGCTCTCTGAGCACTGCAGGTGGCATTAAAGTCGGTACGTTTGTGATCCTGTTGCTGTGCGTGCTTTCTTTTTTACGGCGTAACGAAGAAATCCGGATCTTTAATCATTCCGTTTCAGCAGAAACAACCTATAAAGCACTTGCTGTGACGGCAATTACAGGCATGCTGGTGTTTGTAGGTTGCTTTATCATTTTCTTGCTTGAACCAAAACTGGATGTACTGGACCTGATGTTTGAAGTAGTTTCTGCCGCCTGTACTGTCGGTTTATCACGTGGCGCCACAAGCCAGTTACATGACGGCAGTTTGTTTGTACTGAGTCTATTGATGTTTACAGGTCGACTGGGGCCTTTAACCCTTGCCTATTTGATTGCAACACCGAAAAAGAGTCGTTTAAAACACGCCAATGCCAATATTCAGATTGGATAAGCATGAGTAGGCTGCTCAATTACGATCACCTGCTGGCAGATGCCATCAGCCTGACGTTGTTGCTCAAATACAGCTTTAGACATCACATCAAAATGATCACAGAAACTGACTTCCTGTTCATCAATTGAATACAGCAAGGACTGATTACCCACTCCTTGCAAGGTGTCGTAAAACACAATCACAAAGTGACCCTGTTCAAAAGTATACTGAATCTCAGCATAGGTTAAAGCAGCCTCGACAGAAATTCCGAGACGCTGTGCCTCTGCATAATACTGCTTTTCATTTTTATCGATATTGGGATCAGGCGCCGTATAAAATGAAACGCTATAACCTAATTTCTTCATGGCTACAGCCAGCGCAATCGTGAATGTGCCATCTATACGATCATGACCACACAGCTGGATCAGGTCAGCAATATCAATATGAGTTTGATATTGCTTTAAGATCAGCCATAGGGCAAACACCCCACAATTTGCTTCAAGCTGTAATAAGGGTTCTGGAATATGTAAACTCATTTAATACCAGTTCATCAATGAAACACCCAAGCCCGCATAGGTTGCACGATGGTTGTAATCAATCAGACTTTCACCATAACCGTCAAATAGTTGCAAATGACCACGCAACTTCCCTGTGATCGGGAATGCCCAGTCAAACTGCACCGCACCGTGTGAACGATCACCACCTTTTAAGGAGTGACGCAACATCAGAGAAAAGTCGTTATCGCCCTTCCGGTAAAATGCGGTTAAATCACCACGACCAATATAATCTTTAATATCCGGGTTATTGTCATCTTTAGCATCTTCTTCAACGCGATACCAAGGACGCAACATCAGTGCAAAGTTATCTTTTTCAAAACCAAGATTAAAAATCACACGGTTCCAGCTTCGCGATAACGGATCAGAACGGCCATTGGACTGGTGATTCAAGGTCACCCCAAGCAAGCGCGCATTCAGACCCAAAATTTCATAATTGGTTCTAAACATCAAGCTGGCTTCAGGCTCGTAATTGGTCTCACGGAAAGGTCGCGACTCATCCGAATTATAGACTTGCCAGCGTGAGGACTGGGTATAGCCTAACCAGAGGTCACCGTTATCGCCAAAGATGTTTTCCCAAGCCTTGGTTTTGAATGAGATCTGGAACTTGGCTTCACTTGAAGTCAGCTCCTGCTTGTCTTTGACCGTATTTTGAGGGTTTGGACTGCTCGGAAACTCATTCTTGTCACTGGTCCAGAATACAGGCAACAGATAAACCGGTTGATAGGCACGGATATTCCACACCCCTAACTTACTTTCTTCTGACAGTTCCCAACGACGATCCAGCAAAGAGACATTAGGATCAAATTTTGGTGCGGCACCCAGAATATGCAGATCACTCACCTTCTGAACCACTTTTTCTTTTAAAGATTCAGGTTGAGCTCTCACCGCACTGGCTGCAGCTGGTGCGGCAGCCACAGCGACCGCGGGTTCTGGCGCCTGCAGTTGTGACTGGATCACCACCGGTGCCTTAAAAAGTGCATCATAACATGCCAGACGCTCAGCATTTGAAGCCAAGGCCACACACGCATCCGCGGTTGCAGGACTGGCAGGTGCAGTCGCTTCCGCGTGTGCCAGCGATGTAGTCAAACCAAGTATCGTCAGGACACTTAGCTCCAGATAACTACGCTCAAAAGATTTGAACGCCATAGATTTCTCCAATTTTTCTTTTAATTGACTTGCTTGATGCTAAACCCAAGTTTCTGCAATTCTTCACGTTTCGCAAATGGCGCCACCACAGCTTTCACAGGTTTTTGAGCCAATAAGTACTGTTTGGCAACGCGTTGTAAATCGTCCAGATTCACATTTAACAAGCGTTCACGCAAAATCTTGCGGAATTTTGGTGTACGTGCATGCAGCAATGCATAACATGCCGTAATTGCTTCACCCGCCGGAGAACCTGGTTTATCCATACTTGCAACTAAGCCCAGAATCGCTTCTTCAAGTTGATGTGGCTGTTGCTCGGTATTGATTAACCATTGCACACTGGCTTCAAAATCATTAAACGTTTCAGCTAAGCGTGGATCACGGTAGCTATAGAAACGGAACGAACATGCGTTACCATCATAGCTTGCACCACCGCCATAGGCACCGCCTTTTTCACGAATGGCACTATGCAGGAAACCATTGCGTAAATAGGCAGCCAGCACCATCAACGGTGCTGCATCCGGATGCGCCACATCTACCGCCTGATAGGCTGACGCGCAGAATTGAACATTGGCTTGAATCAACCAGGCTTCATCGTCTGAAGTATTGACCTGTTCAACTGCCGTTAAACTCACAGGTGCCTGATCAACAGCCAGTTTGTCCCAGACATTTTGCACTTCTTCAACCAAACGGTCTGATTGATGTTCTTCACAGACCAATAAGAATTGTTTAGGCGCTTGTAGTAATTTACGGTGAATCGACTGTAACTCGCCAATCAATGCTTGATAAGCAGTATCATCCTGATCAATTTTGGTCACCAAGTCACTGAGCCAGTTTAATGCGCCCAAGCCGGTGTTATGATAATCACGGCGCGCCAAGGCACTCATTTGTCGAGATGCAGCCTGCATCGCATAGCTATGACCAGAACCAGACAAACGTGACTGCCAACGCGTTTTACGCTGCTGTAATAATTCAATAATGCGATCTTTCTCATCAAAACGGAGCTGCTCAAAAGCGAGTTTCAATAATTGAATGGCATCCAGCTTTTGGGTCAGCGATTTGGTGGTTAAAGTAAGCCATGCACTGATCCGGTCTTTGTCGTCGACCTTACTGCGCAAAGAAGCGCCCATACCTAAACCGCCACTTACGGCTGTCTGAATCTGCTGGAATTCAAGATAATCATATTCACCAGCGCCGACTTCACCCATCAGGATAGACAGCAAGTTGAAGTAAGGTGACTGAACAATCTCATCCGGGATCTGAATCAATACCTGTTGATAGTAAATCCCATTGGTGCCCGCATGATATAGGTTTAATGGGGTATCCAGACCATTACAGATAATTTCACGCAACTGGCCTTGAACGATCTGCAACTCGGCTGGGACATCTTCCAGACCGACTTTTGGTAGTAGCTCAAGGTTGTCAGGGGTATCCTGACGCTGTTTTAATGCTGCGGTTTTTGCTTCAATCTCGACTTTCTGTGCATCGGTTAAAGTTGCAGTAATGTCAGCCAGTCGCGCCTGTTCTGCCTGTTGCTCTTTCAACGATTTGGTTGCATCCGGAACCAAGGTCATTTGTACACGGTGCGGGTTATCCAGCAAGTGAGTCTGAATCAGGTTTGACAACCACATCGGGTCTTTCAACTCTTCTTTGACTTGTTCAATCGCAGAATCCACATCCCAGACATGCACCGGATCACTATGGTGAATGGCACTGCCCAATCCATTTAAGATCAGACTGAGTCCATACGGCGTACCATCACCATTAATTTCACGTTGATGTAATTCGATTTGATGCAGAATGGCATCGACAAAATCAGTATCAACCGGCTTGGAAGCCACCTCTTTCAGAATATCCAGAATGCCATTTTTAAAGGTTTCTGCATGTTCAGCATTTGAACCTTGCACCCCGCAATAGAAGGTCATTTCAAAATTGCTGTCATCAACGCCCATTAAAGGACCTGTTGATTGTGCATAACCACAGGTTTCCAGATAGTGACGTAATGGCGAAGCCGAATTCTCTAATAAAATTCCTTCGACCAGACGCATCCCTAGACGTAGTTTGGTATCACTGGTTTCTGGCAACAACCATGACATCACATGATAGGTTTTATCTTTTAAATCTTCACTATCAACCGCATAGCTTTCAGTTACTTCGACCGGAGCCGTTAAACGCTTCTCAGGTTTTGAGTATAAGGTCGTGCCTTGAGAGAATTTATGTAATGCCAGCGTCTCAAACTGTTCTTGCAGGTCATAGGCACTTTGGTTACCAAAGGTCATGAATACTGCATTACTTGGGTGATAATGGGTTTTATAGAAATCAACCAGTTGCTCATAGCTTAAATCTGGAATGTCTTTCGGATCACCACCAGAGTTATAGTGATAAGTTGTTTCCGGGAACAAATGGTGCGCAAGTTGATGATAGAGCTGATCGGTTGGAGAGCTCATCGCGCCTTTCATTTCATTAAAGACCACACCTTTGTAAACGGCCTGATCATTTTCAAGCTCGATGCGGATCCCTTCCTGAGCAAAGTCTAAAGGGTTCAGATTGGCAGCAAAAGCGGCATCTAAATAAACAGACAGTAAGTTTTGAAAATCTTTTTTGTTTTGGGTCGCAAAAGGATAAGCGGTCCAGTCTGCCGCAGTAAAAGCATTCATGAAAGTATTCAGCGAACGGCGGATCATCAGGAAAAACGGATCGCGTACCGGAAACTTCTCGGAACCACATAATGCGGTATGCTCTAAAATATGTGCCGTTCCTTTTGAATCCATAGGCTGGGTTCTAAATGCCACCAGGAATACATTTTCATCGTGATTGGTGGCCAAATGATAGTGAACTGCACCAGTTACTTTATGCTTATATTCTGAAACTTGAATATCGAGTGCTTCTACATGGTGTTGACGTAATAGCTGAAACGCGGGATGAATAGTTTGGGTAATGCTTTCAGTAACATCTACAGTCATGTGATCTCCAATTTATCTCTATTAAATCATTACGATTGATTATAGAGAGTCTACCGAAGAATACGTATCGATATCCATGTAAATTACTCTATTTTTGTAGAAAAATGCAGCGCCTAAGCGAAAACAACATTTCCTCAAATCTTCTAGAAATTACCCTGTGCTATTCCAACAGATTGATCACCCTGACTTTAAATAGGAATCAGCGGCTGGTGCAGTATCTATGAACAGATTAAGTCACTCAAAATAAGCCTTTATTTATGATTGGCTCTACTCCTAGAAAGATAGATCGGTTCTCTTGAACCCAATCTTGCTCATCTAATTGTCTTGATTTGACTGTAATGCCACGATTTGCTGAATTTTCTTCAACAAACTATTGTAATCCTGAGCATTGGTGTAAACTTTGCTTTTTGATTTTTACTGTGATGACAAACATGGCAACTGTTGATCTTTTTGCAATTGGTAATGCACTCATTGACCAGGAATTTAAGGTTTCAAATGAGTTTCTAACGCAACAAGGATTGCCAAAAGGCACAATGCATTTGGCCGATGGCGAAACACAGGCAAATTTATATCAAAAATTACAAGCGACCCAAAACTATAAAGGCCAAGCCAGTGGCGGTTCGGCAGCGAACACCAGCGTTGCTTTTAGTGCTTTAGGCGGTACTGCATTTTATGGTTGCCGTGTCGGCAACGATGAACTTGGCTCAATCTATTTAAGCGGTTTAAACGAAGCAGGTATCCAAACAGCCAACCAATCTATCAGTGAAGGCGTAACAGGCACCTGTATGGTGCTGATTAGCCCGGATTCTGAACGTACCATGCAAACTTATCTCGGTATTACTGCTGAACTGACCGCTGAACAGATTGACTTTGAACCGTTAAAAACAGCGAAATGGTTGTATATCGAAGGTTATTTATCGACCAGTGATTCGGCACGCGTTGCAGTAAAGCAGGCACGCGCGCTCGCCAAAGCACATGGTGTTAAAATTGCCCTGTCGCTTTCTGATCCTGCAATGGTGCAATATGCACGATCAGGTCTAGAAGAACTTCTGGATGAGGGTGTGGACCTGCTGTTCTGTAACGAACAGGAAGCACTGATGTTCACCGAGACAAAAAATCTTGAAGCTGCAATCGAAATGCTGAAATTAAAAAACCAGCAGCTTGTGATCACGCAAGGTGCCAAAGGTGCAGTGATTGTAGATGCAGCCCATCAGTTCCATGTCAATGGCCGTGCAGTGGAAGCCGTCGATACTAACGGCGCGGGTGATGCATTCTCAGGTGCGTTCCTGTATGCAATTAATGCAGGTTTAAGCTTGGAAGCTGCCGCTCAACTTGCTATTTTAATCTCTAGCGAAGTTGTAGCACAATTTGGTCCACGTCTAAGTGTCGAAAACTACGCAGAACTTTTAGAACAATTTAAAAAAGCTCAACAGGAATGTGCTTAACATGGAAAAGATTTGCATGACTGAAGAAGTCCCGGAGCGTGAGTCTCGTGCATACGATACGATGAAAGGGACCACCATTTTCATTACTCAAAAAGATGGCAGTTTTTATGCCTATCAGAATGTTTGCCCGCATTTGCAAACAGAACTTGAGTTTTTGGAAAACCAGTTTCTGGATCAGGATCGCGAATATATCCAGTGTTCTACTCACGGTGCATTATTTTCTGTCGAGACAGGTGAATGTATTTCAGGTCCCTGTCTGGGTGAATTTCTTGAAAAAGTAAATCTGGAAGTGCACTCGGATGGTGGTATCTATATTGATTGATGCTTAAATCATGAATTCTGCAATGACTGAGTTTTTTCTCAACTACTACCTGATGCCATTTCATATGAGCGTCGTGGCTTTGATTGTGCTTAGCATTGCAGAAACCATTGGTATTTTTATTGGTTTGCGTCCAAGCCACTTGGTCAAGAAGCTGGCACCGGAGTGGTTACTGCACTCACCTTTGCTAGATGTAAAGTTTTCCAAATACCTGATTTTTGTTTTCTTACTGATTAACTTTAGTTTTGCAGGCTATTTTCTGGAACTGTCGTTCTTTGCCTTACAGCATTACTTTATTTCACCCTATTATTTATTTGTTCCTGCGCTGGTCATCGACATCTTCTTTACCGTGTTTATGATTCACTGTCTGGATCAGGTCATTAAACCCAAAGTCATCCATACCCATACAAATCTGGTGGGCCGGCTCGCAACGATCTCAACAGGTAATGCCCGTCCAGGTTTTTCAGCTCAGGCGCGTGTTCGTGATGAATTCGGACAACTGTATTATGTACAGGTTGAACCCGAATACGGCGAACTTGAATTGCAATCACAAGTGTTGCTGATCAGTCAAAAATCAAATTCGCACTATCTTGCCAAGAAGATTTCGCTTTCCAATAATCTGTTTACTCCAGACTAAAACTCCCCCGATAACGTTTAAAACGAACTTTAAGCGCAAACCAAACACTTTGTTACAAAAGTACACAATAAAAAGTTTAGATTTGTACCTTCCCTTTTTAAATGATTCGTGATCTAGAAATCCCCAAAAAACAAAAGTGATGTTGATCACATTTTTGCAAATAAATCCAAGCTAAATACTAGGTTTCATGAAAATGAGATCGTAAAAATATTTTAAATTGATAACTAAAATGATAAGCCTATGTATATATTATATATTTTATATTCATACTATTTTAGTTGGTTTAATTTTTATTTAATTTATTTTAAATCATAGCTTTTTAATCAGGTTTAATATTATAAATACAACTGTTTTAATCAGATTTAAAAGTTAATTCCAATTATTTTAGTCGGTTAAATAAAATATTTTAATTTTTAACCAAAATAAGTATAAGCTATTGTTTTTAATGTATTATTTTAAATAAATTATTTTAAAACCCTTAAAGGTTTATTTTTAATACTTTTTATTTAATAATGTTTTACATCTTTTAAAAATGTGTATGAGGCTAAGTTCTATGAACACGAGTTCTCAAGATCCAAATCGGCGGCTCATCCGAGAAATCACGATTATTCTTATTATTAAAGTTGCACTTCTCTTGGTGATTAAACACATCTGGTTTGACGCCCCTACGATTCCAAAAGATTTTAACAATGAAGTTGCCGAGCGTATTGCTGGTGACATGTCTAAAACTCAGGAGACACGTTGATGATTTCTGAAAGCGTGGTCGATCTTTCGCGGTTCCAATTTGCAATGACCGCAATGTATCACTTTCTTTTCGTCCCTCTTACTTTAGGTCTGGCTTTTATCCTTGCCATTATGGAAACCACCTATGTGATTTCTGGCAAGGAAATCTATAAGGACATGACCAAATTCTGGGGGAAACTCTTCGGGATTAACTTTGCCTTAGGTGTAACCACTGGTCTGACCATGGAATTCCAGTTTGGGACCAACTGGGCCTATTATTCTCACTATGTCGGCGATATTTTCGGTGCCCCGCTTGCCATTGAAGGTTTGATGGCCTTCTTCCTTGAATCCACCTTTATCGGTTTGTTCTTCTTTGGCTGGGATCGCCTGTCTAAAGTCCAGCATTTAGGTGTGACTTGGCTGGTTGCAATTGGCTCGAATATGTCTGCCTTGTGGATTCTGATTGCAAACGGTTGGATGCAAAACCCGGTCGGTGCTGCATTTAACTACGAAACCATGCGTATGGAACTGGTGGACTTCGGTGCGTTGATCTTCAACCCGGTTGCTCAGGTGAAGTTTGTGCATACCGTTTCAGCAGGTTATGTCACAGGTGCGATCTTCGTGCTTGCGATCTCTAGCTACTACCTATTAAAGAAACGTGACTTACCGTTTGCACGTCGTTCATTCGCGATTGCTGCCATTTTCGGTTTAGCGTCAACACTTTCTGTGATTTTGCTTGGTGATGAATCAGGCTATGAACTCGGTGATGTTCAAAAAACCAAACTTGCTGCAATCGAAGCTGAATGGCATACCGAACCGGCACCTGCTGCATTTACCTTATTTGGTCTCCCAAATCAGCAGGAAATGCGTACCGATTATGCAATTAAAATTCCTTATGTGATGGGGATTATTGCTACGCGTTCTACAGACAAAGAAGTGACTGGTTTACGTGACTTGATGAAAGAACATGAAGTGCGTATCCGTAACGGTATGGTGGCTTATAGCGAGTTGGAAAAACTGCGTGCGGGTGACCGTTCTCCAGACTTACTGGCTTCATTTGAGAAAAATCAGAAAGACTTAGGTTATGGCCTACTCTTGAAAAAATATTCTCCAAATGTGGTTGATGCAACTGAAGAACATATCCAAGCCGCGACCAAAGATACTATTCCAAATGTCGCTGCTCTGTTCTTCTCATTCCGTGCGATGGTGGCTTCTGGCTTCCTGATGTTATTGCTCTTCCTTTTAGCAACCTGGTCCGTGGCAAAACGTAATGCCGAAGATAAACCTTGGTTACTTAAATTTGCTTTGTTTGCTCTCCCGCTCCCATGGATTGCAGCTCAAACAGGTTGGTATGTAGCTGAAGGCGGTCGTCAACCCTGGTCAATTGGTGAAATCTTACCAACACACCTGTCTGCTTCAAGTATCAGTACAGGCGATGTATGGGGTTCAATTATTGCGCTGGCTGCGTTCTATACCGTACTGCTGATTATCGAAATGTACTTAATGATCAAATTTGCGCGTCTAGGTCCAAGCTCGTTACATACAGGTAAATATCACTTCGAAAAACTCGAAGCAAAAGCTGGGGAGGCTCAGTCATGATCGAATATGAACTCCTAAAAATTATCTGGTGGGTACTGGTTGGTGTTCTGCTGATTGGCTTTGCCCTCACCGACGGTTTCGATATGGGCTCAATGGCACTCATGCCATTCGTAGGTAAAACAGATTCTGAACGCCGTGCTGCAATCAATACGATTGCACCGCACTGGGATGGTAACCAGGTCTGGTTCATTACCGCTGGTGGTGCTTTATTTGCAGCCTGGCCAATGGTTTATGCCGTTGCCTTCTCCGGCATGTACTGGGCCTTGCTTCTAGTTCTATTTGCCCTGTTCCTGCGACCTGTCGGCTTCGACTATCGCTCTAAATTAGAGAATACCCAATGGCGTACCTCTTGGGATTGGGGGCTATGTATCGGTGGTGCAGTGCCTGCACTGGTGTTTGGTGTGGCATTCGGCAACTTGTTTCTCGGCGTACCCTTCAGTCTGGATGACACCTTACGTTCACAATATACCGGTAGCTTCTTTGCCCTATTAAATCCCTTTGCACTGATTTGCGGTATTGTTAGCTTATCGATGCTATGTGCACACGGCGGGGCCTGGTTGATGCTACGTACCGATGGCGATTTACATAACCGTTCTGCCAAGGCAACACAAATCATGGCAATTGCCTTCCTTGTATGCTTCTTGGCTGCGGGTGCCTGGTTATTCTTCGGCAATATCTCTGGTTATAGCTATGCGACTGCGGTGAATACCAATGCTGCGCTGAATCCGCTTGCCAAAGAAGTGGTGACCAATGCCAATCATGGTTGGTTCAATAACTACGCAACTTATCCGATTACGATGGCTGCACCTATTGTTGCAATTTTAGGTGCGCTATTGGTCATCATTAGTGCAGGCAAACATAAAGCGGCTGCAAGTTTTACAGGCACAAGCTTGATGATTATCGGTGCAATCCTGACTGCCGGTTTTGCATTATTTCCGTTCTTATTACCATCAAGCATTGATCCAACATCAAGCTTGACCATGTGGGATGCTGTTTCCAGTCATAAAACCCTCGGGGTAATGACAGTTGCTGCATGTATCTTCGTACCTCTCATTTTGATCTATACCTCTTGGTCGTATTACAAAATGTGGGGCGTCATCACCAACAAACACATTGAAGAAAATTCACATAGTTTGTACTAATCAGGAGATGTGACATGTGGTATTTTGCATGGATTCTAGGCATTTTGATGGCATGTTTTGCAGGTGTACTCAGTGCACTGTATATCGAACACCATCAAAATTTAGATGAGGAATAATAAAATGGCTGAAGCAATGACAACACCGAAGAATCGTAAAGCGCAAGTGCTTGCAATGACCATTTCGTTTTTGTTGGCATTGCCCCTTGCTGCTATTTTACTGGTCCATCCATCGCTGATGCTGGATGCTAACGGACACTATAATCATAGCCTGCTGATGCTGGTGATGATTGGAATTTCTGGTGGCTTCGTGCATGGGGTTGGATTTGTGCCAAGATTCTGGTTATGGAAATGGTTATTTAGCCCTTATATCGCCTGGCCTTTGATGGTTCTCGGGTACTTTATCTGGTTAGGCCAGTAAGTTATTTTCCATTACTGTATCTTTTAAAAAAAGGCTGCCAGATCTGGTGGCCTTTTTTAATTTAGACCGTAAATAAAATTCTTATGAAGTAGCCTGACAAATTGCTCTTTGCTAGTACGATCTTAATAAATTTCTATATAAGCTCTAATTCTGCTAAAATTTAAATAATAATTATTATCATTCATATTTGCAGATTTTACCTATGTCTTTAAAACTACTCGGAATCATAATTTCGCTTCTATCCTGTCTGGGTCTTTATCTCAGCCATCCTAATCAGATTTTCTTAAAAACCCAACTGGGTCGTTATTCTTTTTATATAGCCCTCATCGGTTTATTGCTCGGTTTAAGCATGTTGCTTTATGCGTTGCCTTTACTCGTGGCAATCTTGATCTGGCTTGCAATTGCGACACTGGTCTGGTCATTCGCGCCTCTGCTGATGTTCATAAAAAGGCCAAATTAAAATGAATCCACTCAAACAAAAACTTCAACCAGACTGGTGGACAAAAACGCTTACGGGTTGTTTTCTTGGCTTGAGCTTTGCGATAGCGATCGGTGCAATCATTGTTCTACTCAGTAAATCTCATACAGATTCTTCCCTAGCCCCTCAGTTAGGCATGTGGTCGATCCCGTGGTTCTGGCTATTTAGTTTCTTTATGGTCTATTTCATCCCGAAAGGTTGGCAAAGTATTGTAATTTTCAGCATTGCGAATGTGCTTGCTTATGCCCTGTTGTTCTGGTTGAGAGGTTAAAAATGAAAGTTCGCGCAGATATCATTAAAACAGGTAAAAATCTTCATACATGGGTCGGAGTCAGTGCCGGTATTCTTCTCTTCATCTGCTTTTTTGCCGGTGGACTAACCATGTTCCAGCACCAGCTGAGCCAATGGGCAACGCCTCCTCAACAAAAACTAGCGGCCATTCAACCTAACCAATATAACCAGCTCGTTGCACAGGTACAGGCACAATATCCAGAGACAAAGCAAGCCTTTACCCTAAGTTTTAACTCACCAGAAGGACATAATGCGCCGATTCAATGGCAAGCAGCACATGAGTCAGCGGAAGATCATCACGGAGTTGATATCGCTCAAACCAGTATGTTGGCGACACTCGATGCCAATGGTCAGTTGATTGCTCAACAAGAGAATGTATCTAAATTAGGTTGGCTGATTGAACAACTCCATGAAACCGCAGGTATTCCCGGCATGATGGGACATCATACTGCGGGTGTTATGGTAATGGGTGTGGTTGCAGTTCTCTACTTTCTTGCAATCATGTCCGGTCTGATCGTGTTATTGCCGACATTGATCAAAGATTATTTTGCGATCCGCCCAGGTAAAAATAAGAAACGTTTTTGGTTGGATACCCATAATGTCATTGGCATCACCAGCTTACCTTTTCATATCATTATCAGTGTAACCGTCGTTGTTTTTGCCTTTCATGATATTTTCTATAGTGCACTTAGCCAGCTGGTCTCAAAAGACAAACCACTTTTTGAACGACCGCCTGCGGTAAAAATTGTTGATCCAGCTCCACAGCTCGATGTAGAAAAGATTTTCCAGAATATACAGAGAGCTGCCCCTGATTATCGCATTGATGGTATCCGTTTCAACCAGCTGGATCATCCTGAACGGGCCTCTGCATTCGTTGCACTGTATCATCCGGATCGGATGCTACGGGGTGATACGTTTGATTATATGAATTTTAATCCTTATCAAAATTCACCATATCCAACCAAAACCCTCTCAACAGAAGAAAGCACGGCTGCGTCACTGATCCGTTCTATGTTCGCACTGCATTTTGGTAATTATGGTGGCGAACCCATTCGCTGGATTTATTTAATCTTTGGTTTAGGTGGGGCTTATTTATTTTATTCTGGCAATATCCTGTGGATTGAAACCCGCTTAAGGAAACAGAAAAATCCTAATCTGCCCGCTCCACAACAACGTAAGGATGTGATGTTTATTACTAATCTTACGATCGGTGCGTGTCTAGGCTGTATACTGGCAATATGTGTGAGCATGCTGGCTGGACGATGGGCCTACGTCACTCCAATGCAATTACAAAGTCATAACCATGTATTTATGTATAGCTACTATTTTGTATTTATTGCTTGTATTTTATACAGTTTTCTTATTGGCGCAGCCAAAGCATTAGCTCAACTCTTCTTAGCCATTGCGGTAATTTTATTGCTGATTCCATCCACCTCTATTCTCGCTTATCTATTTCCTATTCAAGGGTTATGGTATTCAACAGGATATTTAATCTGGATAGATATTGTTGCGATATGCTTCTCTTTACTGTTTTTACGCTTTTACCAACAAGCAAGAGATCGAGCACAAAGTGCACCAAATGGTTCGATCTGGTCTACTCAAAAATTGGATCAGGCAGTTCTGACAGAAAATCAGGTATAACGTACTGCTAGATATTAAGAAAGAAACACTCTAATTATTTTTTAGAGACATAAAAAAGCCGATGAGATCATCGGCCTTTTATGGATATGAAATTTAGTTGCTTTGACCAGCTAACCATGCCATGAATTTTTGACGTTCAGCCTTAGATGCTTTTTGCCATAAATCTGCCATTTGCTGATCGGTCGTCTTTGCTGTTCCCGTTGGGGCTGTCGTTGTGACCGCAACTGGCGCAGATGCAACAACCGCTGCTTGTGAGTTAGCTCCTGAATAAACAGGTGCTGGCTGGTTTACAGCATTGTTTTTATTCTTTTGCGTTAAATCTAGGGTCCGGCTTAGGAAATTATTTCCTGTAAACCAGGGTTGCGCTTCATTGTTCGCACCGGTTTGTTGTACTACAAGTTTTTTATTTTGATCATATAAAGCAACTGTAGGTTGATCGGCATATTTTTTGGCAGCATCAAAGTCTTTTGGTGCATTTACAAGCGCCAGACTATAAGACTGATTATCCTGCAAATTAGCTGCCTGAAGCGTGACTACACCGGATTTAACGATGTCATGTTCACCGTTCAAATGCTCGAAATATTCACGATAACGCACATTGACTAGCAAATTACCAGGATCGACCTGATAATTATTTTTCTTTGAAGGAATTAATCCATTATTTACTTCCTGACCATTTACAGCAAGAATCACGATTTCTTCAGGTGCAGTGATTGTGACTGCTGAAAAAACTAAACTACTTGATAATAACCCTAAAGCAGCAACACCAACTCTTAAAGACATTAGACTCTTCTCGTTATAAACAATTTATGAAACCGTATGCACTATGCAATGCGATTATGACGATTTTATGACAAAAATTAAAACTGTCTATTGCAACAATTTAGCTTTTTTTCAGATATCTACAGCACAAAATCAACATAAGCCAATAAATTGATTTAAGCTATTATTTATAAAGAGAAATATTACATGATTTAAAAATGTCTACAAAATCTTTCTGCAATTTTTCACATAAGTTACCTAGCCTTTGATTTTGCTAAAGTTCATACAAGTATCACGGCGATTAAAGGTTTATTCCAATAAGCTTTGTTCTATTGTTATGAATGTGAGCGAAAAAATATTTCAAGCCGTTTACATCATCATATCTCATCAACAGGATCAACCTTGCAATGTGGACGTCTAAAAACGCTAGACATCATTTTTGCCAGATTAAGCCTCATCTCAGTTCGGGCTTACAATATAAAATAAACATATCAGTACTGCGAGCATAATGCTTGCAAGCACCAAATAGAAATCTACCGTATTAAAGCTTTTTAAAAACTTAAAAATATTCATAATTATCAACCTCTTTTTATTAAAATTTTTATATCAGATTAGATGTAACGCTTTACGATAAGTTTGCAATTAGAATGTTTCAATTGTTGTCAATAGGTAAATAAAACTGTGTAATTATATCTAAATCAAAAGATATCCAGCATAAAAAACCACCCACAGGTGGCTAAAGACAGACTTTGATATTTAATTGGGGTTAATAAAATAAAAATATACAATCAACATCAGCAACACAATACTTGCCAGTGTTAGATAAAATCCCGTTGTATTAAAGCTTTTTAAAAATTTGATAATATTCATACTTTTCAACCCCTTGAAAAGTAAATTAAAGTAGCACAAAAAGTTAGATTTTTAACCAAATAGTAAAAAATAATTGATTCAACCTTCAGCTCACCTGCACTGCTTTTATAAAATAATTTCACCTATGCAAACTTGATTCTCAACGAGATCAGCCACGCATGAGAACTGATCTTTTCATCAGCTTATTTATCAATAGTACATTAATCCGCCTATAAAAATAGCGATATTCTACGACATGAGAGTTCGCTTCTTAGATAGCAAAGATGTGGGTAGTTCAATAAACTGTCTACCCCATCTTTTAAGACAAGGGGAACTTTTTAATCTCCGATAGGAATCGTTAATTTAAGCTGGTCGCTTCGATGCGCTATAGGCGAAGGATTGTATTTTACAATTTTCTGTTGATAGTCCCGATTTGAAATTACTCCTCTATTACGGGCTTTTTCTAATGAACTGAGTTGCTGACCATTTCCATGCGCATCTAAAGCCCCATAATGTCTATGCTCCAGATAATACTGGGCTCTATCATGCGGACTCATGTTAGCGGTATTTGCTTGAATTTCGTGTAAATTCTCTAAATCTTGAGTGCGCTGATTGATCTGATCCTGTTCTTGCTGTTTCAATGACTCAAAAAAATCGACCTGCTGATCGTTTTTGAGCTCCAATTGGGTGTCCTCTTTCTTCAACACCAATATAGACTGAGGCTTAGCCAATAAATCATCAGCACTAAACACCGAACCAGAAGCAACCGTACTTATAGAAAGAATTAGTATTTTTTTCAAAAAAGCCACCCGTTAAAAAAACAAATAAAGACAAGTGTATATTTTACACTTTTCACATAATTATTTCAAATTTAGCATTATAAAACAAAAACTTATAATTAAATCCGCAAATCATAACCAGTTATAAAAATGAGCAGAGTTCAGCAATTCCAGCTTCCCACTCTCATACTTTTCAAGGGAATTAATTCACGCGTTGATGTTTGTGCCCAAGCTCAGCTCTCATGGGCTTAATTATCTTTTGACACGTTTTAAGCCATTTTTCTAAAAGAATTGAGATCATTCGATTTAAATATTTTTTAATAATTTCATTAACAGGAAAACAGCATTTCTAGCTGGATAAAACAAATAGCGCACAAACCGAAACCCTTAACCCTTTTATTTTCAGGGATATTGAAAAAACAAACTTTAGGAGAATTTCGTCATGAACAACCTGAATAGTGAATATCAAGAATTAAATCAGCTACTTAAAGGTATTAAATTTGCCATGATCACGTTTATTTCTGAAAAAGGTCATTTGCATTCAGCACCAATGACCACACAGGATACTGATTTTGATGGAGTGGTCTGGTTTTTAGGCTCTAAAAGTTCTGAGCTTGTAAAAAGTATTCCTCAAAATAGTCAAGTCAATTTGGGTTATAGCAATATATCAAATAATGACTACGTCTCGATTAATGGTGTGGCTGAGTGTGTAAATGACCCTGCAAAGCTGGATGAAATATGGTCTTCGGCTTATGAGGCATTCTTTGAACAGGGTAAGACCGATCCTGACATTCAACTGCTTCGTGTGAACTGTAATGGAGCCCAATACTGGAAAGGTTCAGGTAAGATAGCGACCCTTTTTAAACTGGCTAAAGCTTCGGTCACAGGTGAATCGGAACAATTGGGCACAACCAAAAGCATTTCCCTGTAAATTGATTGTGTTTATTCAAGACAAGCTTCATTTAGTCATACATTCAGCAGGTAATGTCCTGTCCTTCATTTTAACTGTTAGACCTCTTACTTCACGTATAAATGATGTCTAGGCTATCCCATTGGGATATACAAGATAAATGCAATCTGCATATTTTATGCAAACAAAAAAAGAGCACCTTGAGTGCTCTTTTTACTGCGCAGTCTTTACTTAGTTAAAAGTTTTGAAACGTGCTGCATCATCCATATATGTTTTTTCACCCGCAGCAGCTTCGATAGAGCCGAATACCAACTGAGCGCGTAATTTCCAGTTCGCAGGAATATCAAATGTTTCTGCAACTTCAGCATCAATAATTGGATTGTAATGTTGTAATGACGCACCAACACCAATTTCAGATAAAGCAGTCCAAGTGGCAAACTGTGCAATCGCACTTGAATGTTCTGACCATACTGGGAAGTTATCTGCATATAACGCAAATTGTTCTTGTAAACCTTTCACAACATCTTGGTCTTCATAGAATAACGCTGTACCAAAGCCTGCTGCAAAGCTATCAATTTTCGCACTTGTATTGGCGAAAGCTTCTGCTGGAACCATTTTACGTAATGTTTCACGTACGATTTCCCAGAACTTAGTATGAGATTCACCATATAAAGTCACAACACGAGAAGTTTGTGAGTTAAATGATGATGGGCTTTGTTTTACAGCTTCACGGATCGTTTCTTCAATTGTGGCTTGGTCTACGGTCAGGTTTTTACCAATTGCATAAATTGTACGACGTGATTTAATACTATTTAAGAAGTTGCTCATGTTGTTATTCCTACCTTGTGCCCTGAGGCGTTATCTTGGATTGAATGTAGTGTATAACGACATATTTTTTAGGAATAGTCTAAAAAACATGACAGATCGTTTTATTTTTGAAACAATTAAAATCCTGTTGCATTAATCCGCTTCTGCGCTCGCTTCTTCTGCCTCAACCACAGGAATCACCCAGTCTTTTGAAATCATTTTGTATTTCTTCTGTCCTGCTTGATCGAGTTGCTTGAGTAAATAAGACATCCTTAAATAATGCTGTGCATCCAGATCTCCCTGTTCGGCTGCCTTAAAATACCATTGATGGGCTTTATTATTATCTTTCTGCACACCTCGCCCATGCGCATACATCACCCCCAGATTATATTGTGCATTGCTATCTCCTTGATGGGCTGCACGTTGATACCACTCAAAAGCCTTTTTATGATCCTGTGCGATCCCTTTGCCATTTTCATACATCCAGGCTAAATTATTCTGAGCATTTACATTTCCTTGATCTGCGGCCATAAGATACCAATGTACTGCTTTAGCATTATCTTGTTCAACTCCGTCGCCATCTGCATACATCGTCGCTAAAGAATATTGTGCTTCACTATCGCCTTGTTCAGCATTTTGGGTGAGTGTGTTTATGGCATCAGTCACCCCTAAGGCCAACACCGGACTTGTACCTAACAGACTGGTTAACATAATAAAGGCTAAAGGTTTTAATAAAAAATTCATGTTAAAGGCTCTTTTTTAAATTATTCGTGTGTTTTTTAACCGCTTATTTTTAAACAAAATAAAAGCCGAAAACTCGGCTTCTATTACATATAAAAAACGATTTATTTATCTGTTTCAAATAACGCAGCAACGAATGATTTCGCTGAGAATGGACGTAAATCATCAATCTTCTCACCTACACCAATATAGCGAATCGGCACATGAGTACGGCTTGCAATATTGAACAAGACGCCACCTTTTGCTGTGCCATCCAGTTTGGTAATGGTGATACCGGTGAGACCAACAGCCTCGTCAAACAGCTGTACCTGATTAATCGCATTTTGACCGGTGCCCGCATCTACAATCAGCATGATTTCATGCGGTGCGGTTGCATCGATCTTTTGCATGACACGTTTTACTTTTTTCAACTCTTCCATCAGGTTAGCTTTGTTTTGCAAACGCCCAGCGGTATCTGCAATCAAAACATCAATACCTTTGGCGCGTGCACTTTCAAATGCATCAAAGATCACCGACGCACTGTCAGCGCCATGGCCCTGTGCAACGACTGGAATGTCATTACGCTCACCCCAGATTTGCAATTGTTCTGTTGCGGCTGCACGGAAGGTATCACCCGCAGCCAGCATGACTTTCTTGCCTTCACCCTGTAAACGCTTGGCCAGTTTACCGATGGTTGTGGTTTTGCCTACGCCATTTACACCCACCATCAAAATCACATACGGTGATTTATTCGGATCAATATGTAGCGGTTTAACACGGGGTGCCAATAAAGCAACCAATTCTTCCTGTAGTGCCTTGTATAAAGCATGTGAGTAAATTAAATCTCCACGCGCAGTACGTTCAGTCAGATTCGCAATAATGGTTTTGGTCGCATCCACACCAATATCTGCCACTAAAAGCTGCTCTTCAACTTCTTCCAAGAGCTCATCATCAATTTCTTTACCGCCAATCAGAATGTTGACCATACCATCCGTAAAACTACGGCGGGGTTTGGTCAATCCATCTTTCATACGACCAAAGAAACCTGTTGATTTGGCTTCTTCTTCAACCACTGGTGCAACAGGTTCTACCGCAGCAGTAACAGCTGGCTCTACTGGCTTTTGTACCGCTGGCTCTATAATGGGAACATCGACAGCAGGTAAACTTGGTAAGGTGACATCATCATCGCCGATATCAGCATTTATCAAGAATTTATTTTGCATATTCGATTGCTGTTGCATGTCGATTCCTTGAAAGTAAAGCAGCTTTTAAAATGGGGCCAGTCTAGCATAAATTGCTATCCTTTTCCCGAATAAGGCAATGCATTCATTTATAATGGAAATGAGTCGCTTAAAACTCACTCATCTTCTTTTGCCATCGCTGGATATTGTTTAATCCGGTTCGATTCAAATTGATAAGCATTTAATAATTTTAAATAATTAATACGGCGAATGGGAGTCTGCTCTAACACCTCAATGGCCATATGCTGGGTCCGCGGATGGCTGGCCTGATGAGCAAACTGCACCACTTGCTGATATTGCAATGAACTGACTGGACGTAATAATGCGTTATACGCAAGTATAAAAATGGACAAAATAATAATAGCGACCAAAATATTATAAAATTGGTCGAGTTTGAATCCTACTCTGGATTGCATCAATTTATGTTTAGAAAGTATAGACAACATAACCTACCTCGAATTAGAGGTAGTGTATGTCTCTGATTCGCTTAGGACAAGTACCACGTTCAATAAGTCACAATTCCACAACCTATTGAACGTGCAAATAACTTTAGCGGTGATTAACTGACCAGCGAACGTACAAAAGCAAAGTACAGGATAAATGCGATCATCACCAAGACAATGAAAATCGCAAACATGCCGACTCCACTTTCTGCATCAGCGGGATGTAAATCGTCATCGTCTGCAATATTCCTCAGCTCGCCATCATAAATTTTATAAAAACGGTCTTTCTGCTCAGGACTTAAATGGCTGGCAAAGTCATACACACGTTTGCGTTGTGCCAGACAATAGTCACCTAAATGAATTTCCTGATGAAAGATCGCTTCATCCAGTAATTTACGGTGATGATGCGCTAGCGCAATGATCTGGCTTTCTAATGGTGGAACATCAACATTCACACCATCAATGACATTTGACATGTTATTCTCCTTTTCTCTTATTCTCACTTTGATTCTACTTAAAATTATTTGTGGTAAATGTTTAATCGTGTAAGCTTTTATTTACGCAAAATTGCTGAATATATTTGACAATTCCATCAATTTGTCATATTACTTTAATAATTCTAAGTTAAAGTAGCTTAAATTCGAAGTAGTATAACTTTGGATAGAATTTGCGGTAATCATAATTAAAATAAGGAGTTATTATATGATTCAACATGTTACACACCATGAACTAGAGCATCTATATGCAAATGCGGTCAATACAATTCAATCGCAAAAAAACTTCCAAGATGCAGTAAAAGAGCTTGAGGAAGTTGCTAAAGCAGGCCACGGCAAAGCGGCACTATTTTTAGCAGAATTGTATTATCAAGGCTTCCGAGTAGAACGAGATTCCTTAAAAGCCCAGTATTGGCAGAAGATGGCAACCCTTCAAGCTTAAAGAAACGTCCTTGCGCTATATCAAAGCTTTTATCGCTTTGATTTGCTCAGGTGGCGTTTTTTTAATGCCTGTTAAATTATAATTTATAAAATGATCTCTACTTATCCATTCGTACTGCATTAAAACATTAAGCTACCCAGATCAAATTTCCTGATTACTAAAAACACAATAATTCTAATTTATCCAACGCCTTAGCTTACAAATTCAAAGAACTTACCAAGCAATTATCTAAGCAACTACAATATTTGCTTACGATTTTAGTCAATTGTTAAACATAAATGACATCTAGATTTCTTATAATGAGCCATAAGTTTAAGAATATTAGTTCAATAACATGTATCGCTTTAACCATTTTCAGCCGGTTTCACGAGAGTTGATGATTAAAATTTCAATTCTAAAAACAATGATGTACTGTGGTGCACTTTGGGGCCTTTACCATCAAGGTTGGGCAATCAAATCAGATCAGGACGGTCATGTCTTCCCTTTCTGGCTCAATGGGGTTCAAGCCCATCGTTATGCCAAGGCCAACTGGAAACACTACACGCCACGGAAAATTACCCCCAAGGACTTTCATGAGTCCTTGCTTCCCACCTTAACCCGTTTACAGGTTGAACCTGCATTATTCAACTCATCACACCGCAAATTTAAGCTTTCAACCCAGCAAATGCAGCATTTCTTTTTTATGCCACGCGAAGCGGTCATACCTGCTTAAAACATACCTGCAGACCAATGATGACTTTTTGAACATTTATGCGCAAAAGTTATCATTGGAATGAAATTAGCGCTTTGCAATTAAAAAAAATACCGTTAAGTTAAATGAAAACGACAATACAACACAGGTGGATAAACAATGACAATCGTTGCTCAAGTCATCAAGAATAAAGCAGTACAATCCATTTTTACGATTTCACCCAATGCGACTGTACTTGAAGCAATTAAGATCATGGCCGAGAAAGGTGTTGGTGCCTTGGTTGTTGCTGAAGATGAAAAAGTCGTTGGCATTTTTTCCGAACGTGACTACACCCGCAAAATTGCCCTGATGGAACGTTCTTCCAATAATACGCCTGTTGCAGATATTATGACCTCAAAAGTGATCTCGGTCAGCCTGAATCATACCGTAGAAGAATGTTTACAACTCATGACCGATCGACACTTACGTCATCTGCCAGTACTGGATCAGGAAAAGCTGGTGGGCTTTATCTCGATTGGAGATCTGGTAAAAGCAGCGATGGACGATCAACGTATTCTGATTGAACAGTTACAACAATATATTTCTGGTTGATTTTAATCAAACATAAAAAAAGGGCAAATGAATTGCCCTTTTTTTATGAATATTAGCTACTTAAGCTTTAAGAAAATTCTGGATGGCAGGTACCAGACGTTTAAGCAATTCATCTGCTTGTGCTTGAGTCATATTCAAAGGTGGTAGTAAACGCACCACAGAACCTGCAGTCACATTAATAATCAACTGATATTGATCACGTGCAATAGCAACCAGCTCGGCACAGTCTTTTGGCAATTGGATCCCGATCATCATTCCGAAACCACGCACCTGAACATGATGATCCGCCAATTGCGCTCTTAACTGATCAACAATATACGCCCCTACGGTTGCCGCATTTTCAACAGCATTCTCTTTTTCCAGTGTATCCAGCACCGTGTAAACCACACGTGATCCCAATACCGTACCGCCATAGGTTGAACCATGACTGCCTGCACCAAGCAAGCCTACCGCTTTACCTTGGGTCATCACAGCACCTACAGGAAAGCCATTCCCCAAACCTTTTGCCGTGGTCATGACATCAGGAATGATATTGGTATGCTGATAGGCAAAATATTTACCGGTACGGCCATTCCCTGTCTGTATCTCATCTAGCATCATCAACCAGTTGTGTTGATTACATAAAGCACGTACCTCTTCCAGGTAGCTAAAACCTTGTGGTGCAGTATTTACCCCACCTTCGCCTTGAATGGGTTCGATCAGGATTGCCACAATGTCAGGATGATGAATGGCTGCTTCCTGAATTGCTTCAACATCACCAAATGGCACACGAACAAAGCCATCTACCAAGGGAGCAAAACCTTCCTGTACTTTCTTGTTACCTGTTGCAGATAAGGTTGCAAGTGTACGGCCATGGAAAGATTGTTCTGCCACTAAAATTTTAGGATTAGCAATCCCTTGTTGCGATCCGAACTTACGCGCAATTTTAATTGCGCCTTCATTGGATTCCGCCCCACTATTGGAGAAGAAGATTTCCTGCATTCCAGAAACTTCAGCAAGTTTTTGTGCTGCCGCAGTTTGCCAGGGAATTTCAAATAAATTACTGGTGTGAACCAGAGTTGCAGCCTGTTCAGCGATCGCCTCAGCAATTACCGGATGGGCATGCCCTAATCCACATACCGCAATCCCGGTTAATGCATCTAAATACTCGGTTCCATCTGCGGTATATAAATGCGCCCCTCGCCCTCGTACAAAGCTGATCGCCTGACGACCATAGGTCGCCATAAGATGTGTGGGTTGATCAGGTTGCACGGGAGCAAGAGTGATATTAGTCATAACAAACTCAATCTATCAGTAGTTGTAGTGGAAAAAGTTATATAAGCAAAAACTTGCATAGATTGAAAGCTTAAAGTCACTTTTATACAAGAAAAATCTTTTGCAATCCTCCGCCACGCTTTTTTTTAGGTATAATGCAGAAAGATTAGTAGAGGATCCTATCTATGACGGAACAAGCGCGTGATACAGTAGCGTTAATTCGTGATCAAATTGCGAAACACCCTGTTTTACTTTACATGAAAGGCACTCCACAATTCCCGCAATGTGGTTTTTCTGCTCGTGCAGTAGAAGCACTTAGCCAAATTGGTCGTCCATTTGCCTACGTAAATATCTTGGAAAATCAAGATATTCGTGCAACTTTGCCGCAAATTGCAAACTGGCCTACTTTCCCACAACTTTGGGTCAATGGCGAGTTGATTGGCGGTAGCGATATTATGCTTGAAATGTTCCAGAATGGTGAGTTAAAGCCATTGGTTGAACAGTACAGCCCAGCGCCTGAAGCATAAGCTGTAAAGCAAAAAGCCAATCACATGATTGGCTTTTTTATTGGGAGTTGTTTAGTTTTGACTAAAGCCTACATAGCGGAACATACCTTCTACCCCCAAATCGGCTTTAAAAATTTTCATTTCAGGATAATTTGCCTGACTCACCGTGGCGAAAATATTCATATTCGGATCTTCATGAATTTCATCAACCGATTGTGACAAAACCTCGTCGAAACGATCGGCGATAAATTCAAAGCCTAAGTCCATGGCCATAAATAAGGTATGTTCACAAGGTTGGATATACTGTTCCTGTTCCCAGTCTAAAACAGCATGCTGACAAAACGGGCACGTAATATTTTGAGTTGCATCGGCAATATGAATAAGTTGATAGGACATAATAATAGAGCATCAAAAATTTGATCCAGTTTAAAAGAATATGATGCCTGAATCTATCGTCTATACTTTGAATGAGAGGATTTCAATCATGGCAACACTTGAACGGGCGATTTCTCTTGCAGCACAGCGGCATGCAGGCCAAGTAGATAAAGCCGATGCCCCCTACATTCTGCATCCCTTGAGAGTGATGCTCAACATGCCGGATATTGAGCACAAAATCGTTGCCGTTTTACACGATATTTTAGAGGATACCGCCACCACGACGGATGAGCTATATGCGCTTGGTTTTCCCATGCATCTAATCGAAGCGATTATTGCCCTGACAAAACAGCAAGGCGAATCCCGTATACAGGCTGCGCAGCGCACGGTACAGAATCCGATTGCACGTATTGTGAAACTGGCTGATCTCACCGACAATATGGACTTATCACGGATTCAGTCTCCGACAATGAAAGATTTTGAACGATTGAAACAATATCAACAGGTTCGAGATATCTTATTATCCCAAAATGTTTAATAATTACATTTATACTGTTTTAACCTGAACACAATAAGCTGGAGTTTATAGCGTAATGCTAACGGATTTAGATGATTTTTATTGCTTTGCGCTGGTGGTTGAACACGGCGGTTTTAGTGCAGCAGAACGTGCAACCGATATTCCTAAATCTAAACTCAGTCGTCGGGTATACAACCTCGAAGAGCAACTTGGCGTACGTCTGATTCAGCGTAGTTCGCGTCATTTCGCCGTGACCGATATCGGGATGGATGTATACCGCCATGCACAAGTCATGATGAATGCGGCGCAAGCAGCGCATGATGTGGTCAATCATTTAAGTAGCCAGCCGCGTGGTGTGATCAAAGTCAGTGTGCCGGTCGACATTGCCCAGAACCAGATGGCAAAAATCCTGCCAGCTTTCTTGAAAAAATATCCTGAAGTACGTGTTCAGATGATGGTGAGCAATCGCCGTGTAGACGTGATTAATGAAGGTATTGATCTGGCCTTACGGGTGCGCTCTAAACTGGATGATGATCCGAATCTGGTGCTCAGACAATTTGAAGCGATTGAACAACGGCTTTTTGCCAGCCAGGCCTATTTAAATGAATTTGGCAATCTCACTACACCAGAACAGCTCCCTGAACATCGAATTATCAGCATGGCTGAAGATCATCTTGATCAGCAATTTCTGTTAACGGGTCCAGATCAGCAGCAGAAAAAGATTAAGGTCAACCCGGTCATTATGGGCTCGAATCTTTTGATGCTGGCCGAGCTGGCAACACAAAATTGTGGAATTGCCTTATTACCGGACAGTATTGCACAAGACTTTGTTAAAACAGGACAGCTGGTGACCGTACTACCAGAGTGGACCGCTCCACATGGTATTTTCCATGCCGTCTATCCATCCCGTCGTGGCTTGTTACCCGCTGTACGTGTCTTTATCGACTATCTGGTTGAGCAGCTTACACAATGCTCAACAAAGAAAAGGCCCGGTTAATTTCCGAGCCTTTTCGACATCACAATAATAATCAAACGGCTGGATAGTGCCCTGTACCTTCCGGCCACGGAGTAAGTAATTCAAAACCATCATCCGTTACCGCAACCATATGTTCCCATTGCGCCGACAGTGACTTATCTTTGGTGACCACTGTCCAGCCATCGTTTAGCTCTTTGACATGAGGTTTGCCTGCATTGACCATCGGCTCAATGGTAAAGACCATGCCCTTTTTCAGAATCATGCCCTGGCCCTTTTGTCCATAATGTAAAATATTGGGCTGTTCATGATAGATACGGCCAATACCATGCCCACAATATTCTCGAACAATGCTATAGCCTGCATTTTGGGCAACGGTCTGGATTGCATGCCCAATATCACCTAATGTTGCACCCGGTTTGACCGTATGAATGCCTGCCAACATGGCTGCATAAGTGGTTTCGACCAGTTTCTTGGCCTCAGGGCTTGGTTGACCGACAAAATACATGCGGCTGGTATCACCGAAATAGCCATCTTTAATCACGGCAACGTCGATATTCAAGATGTCACCGTCTTGCAAAATCTTTTTGGCAGAAGGAATCGCATGACATACTTCTTCATTCACAGAAATACAGGTCGTCTTGGTAAAACCGTGATAGCCAACATTGGCTGGAATCACCTGCAAGGTATTCACAATATAATCATTGCAGATATCATCTAAATATTCAGTTGAAACACCCGGTTTAATATACGCACCGATCATTTCTAACACTTGTGCCGCCAAACGACCTGAGATTCTTAATTTCTCAAGATCTTGTTCAGTTTTAATGGTCACAGTAGAAGCTCTCATTCGAGATTTTCCTTATTCATCTATCAGATTAATTTCACATGCAAGCAAAAGATATGAGGGCTGCATAAAGTATTTCAATAGTTGTACGCCCTTGCATGAAAATCTTCAATCTTTTTAAGACTAAAAGCGTACTTTTATTTTACATTTAATTTCGATTGTGCTGATTGAAAAAAGACATCAGCACTTTTTATTTTATGAGTTTTAAAAACCTTTTCAATGCATTAGCTTTACCATAGCTAATTATATGATTTTCATAATTTCTTTTTAGTCAAAAAACAGACAATTTTCACATAAATTAGTTTCAAAAGAACGCTTTTTTATTCTAAAATTTGCACTTTTATTTTATGCCTCCCTCTTTATGAATCAACTTCGTACAGGAGATATCATTGCTTTAGGGTTTATGACCTTTGCGTTATTTATTGGCGCAGGCAATATTATCTTTCCTCCTATCGTTGCGCAGCAGGCTGGTGAACATGTCTGGCTGGCCGCTTTCGGTTTCTTAATTACTGCAGTTGGTTTACCTGTAATTACGATCATGGCTTTATCTCGCATGAAAGGCTCGATCGAAATCATCAGTTCGCCACTTGGCCGTTTCTTTAGCTTACTGCTTACCATTGCTTGCTACCTGACTGTAGGACCGCTATTCGCGACACCCCGTACAGCAACCGTTTCTTATGAAATTGGCTTTGCACCTTATTTTGGTACTTCAGATAGCAGCCTCTTTATCTATAGTATTGTTTATTTTGCTTTTGTGACTGCAGTTTCGCTGTATCCCAACAAATTGCTCGATACTGTAGGCCATGTGCTGGCACCTTTAAAAATCATTGCCCTTGCCATTTTAGGGATTGCCGCTTTTGCTATTCCAACCGGTCTGATTTCACCCGCAGTGAATAATTATATCAGTAGTCCGGTATCTGAAGGCTTCGTTAGTGGTTACCTCACCATGGATACCTTAGGTGCGTTGGTATTCGGTATTGTTATTATTCAGGCAATTCAATCTCGCGGTGTCACAGATACCAAGCTCATTACCAAATATGCCATTATCGCAAGTTTGATTGCCGGTGTAGGACTTACCCTGGTCTATATCAGCTTATTTAAACTGGGTTTAGGCAGTCACGAAGTTGCACCTGATGCAGCCAATGGTGCCATCATCCTTCATGCTTATGTACAGCATGCGTTTGGTGATTACGGTTCTTACTTCCTCACCTGTCTGATTTTCCTTGCCTGTATGGTGACTGCAATTGGCCTGACCTGTGCTTGTGCAGAATATTTCAATGAATTGACCGGTTTATCTTATAAATTGCTTGTTTTCATTCTGACTGGCTTCTCGTTATTAATTTCCAATCTGGGTTTAACCAAGCTGATTGCCTTCTCTGTACCTGTACTGAGTGCCATTTACCCACCAGCAATTGTTGTGATCATGCTCAGCTTTTTCTGGCAGCGTTGGAATAATCCTTCTATTGTGGTTGGATCAGTTACCGCTATTGCGTTCCTGTTCGGTATTGTTGAAGCAATTAAAGCTGCCGGCTTTACCGCACAACTTCCAGCATTTATTCAGCACTTACCTTTAAATGAACAAAACCTTGCATGGTTACTCCCATCCTTGGCTGTTCTGGTAATTGCGATTGTGATTGACCGGGCAATGGCTCAGAAAAAGTAAAATGATTTGTCGTTAAAATGATGTTTTACCCAAACATGATTTTAGCTATACAAAAAATGTTCTTTTATCCAATGTTCATTTTTTGTTTACGACAAATCTTTCTTTTTTGATCAGGCAAGCATAAAAATTACTTATTTACATTGATGTGGTGATAGTAGATATTTTACGATAAAGTGATATCACTCACTTTATATACCCCTTATAAATATTTCATATTGTAAAAATATCGACCAATATTTAACTAAAAAATACCATAAATTAATATAAAAAATACTTTAAACCTTTATAAATCAATACATTCAAAAATTTATTTTCAAAATCCCCCTTTTTGCTCTTGAAATGCTCAGAAAATACCAGTACAACTTAAAAAACAATTCAGACAAAAACGCATGGTTTTGTCGTCACAACAAGGAGGGATGGAGATGTTATCAATACATTTCAACAAGCAAGTCTTCATTAACGCTCTGAAGGCAAATGATACAGTAGTATATGCAACCACAACGCTCGCCTTAATGGTCACGTTGTTATTTCAAGGCACAATTAAAGGTAATTTAAAACCTGAATATTTTGCATATGCATTGATTGTCTCTGTTGCCTTTTGTATGTGGGCGATCGTCGATCGAAAGTTTCGACAGTTAAGCGTAGCACGCCAAAAAAATTCTCTAGGGAGAATGGATGAGTAATCATCCATTTTTTTTAATTTAAAAACTTCGCTATTGTTCCACATAACAACACTGTTGTAGCGCCTAACTCGACAATAATTAAAGCTAACATCATCAACGACATGCACCATGCTGGCAAATTCAACTGCCCTACTTTATGCGGTTGCTTAAACTGATTGGTGGTGTCCTTTAATACACCATGCAAGATATAAATCAAAATCGACATCGCAAAAAAGAATAAGTTTGCAACCACACAGAATAAAACAAGCTGATCAGATAAAACCGTGAAATAGCTAAGTGCAGCTAAAATCAGGCTTGCAGATGCATATAGCAGACTACTCCGATGAGCGATATCCACATAATAGTGTGCTCTGGCCAGTTCAGACTGTCTGATCTGATAATACTTCCAGACCCCGGTTACCATCCCCACCCAAAGAAAAATACCACTGAATACAATAGCCAATTGCGTTGCTGTATTTAATACATACATGTTCTTTCCAGTTTTCCTATACTTTGTTTTATACGGTTATATAACATAAAGTTTGACTTTTAAGTCATTTTTTAAACAGGTTTCTTTTTGGAACTTATGTAAAGTAATCCTATATATACATAAGAGTATCGTTTCCATGAATAGCGTTGAATCTTTCTGGATCAGTTGCAAGGATGGTTATCAACTTGCTGCTCAATTCTATCCAGCACTCAATTCCGATAAGTCCTACCCGATTCTAATCTGCCCAGCGACTGGTATCACCAAAAATTTTTATCATGCATTTGCCCAATGGTTGAATCAACAAGGTTATCCAGTATTGAGTTTTGATTTCCGTGGAATTGGGGAATCCTTACATGGTGCATTAAAAGACTCAACAGCAAGCATTAATGACTGGGGAATGTATGATATTCCTGCTGCAATTGAGGCATTGTTGAATCGTACACAAGCGGAAAAAGTCATTATTGTTGGCCATAGTGCCGGAGGACAACTGCTTGGCATCGCATCAAATTATCACAAGGTTGCCAAAGTATTAGCAATTGCCGGCTCAACAGGTCATGTCAAAGGCCTCAAAGGTAAAACCAAAGTACTTGCCCCTGTGATGTTCAATGTCATTTTCCCGGTTTCGAGCCTTGTTAAAGGTTATGGCGCAACTCAATTTATCGGGATGGGTGAAAACCTGCCTAAAAACGTTGCAAAGCAATGGGCTGAGTTTTGTAGTAAGCCCGGTTATGTCATGAATGCCATAGGTAAAACTATTTTTGAAGATTATCATCAGCAAATTCAATGCCCTATCACATCGTTCTGGGCAACCGATGATGAAATTGCCACGCACAGCAATGTCAAAGATTTACTTCGTTTGTATCCGAATGCACAGACCAAATTAATTGAACTGAATCCGCAACAGCTCGGTTATAAGCGGATTGGACACATGCTGATGTTCAAGAAATCACATCAAAAGATCTGGCCAATATTGGAAAGTGAATTACGGATTTAATCTGGACGGTTAAAAAGGTTTAAGTTCATTGCCTGTTCTGCTTTGCGCATCTCAACCTGTAATCCTGTTGAG
The DNA here is from genome assembly GCF_000588715.1 of Acinetobacter sp. 1000160. Classification (NCBI taxonomy): domain Bacteria; kingdom Pseudomonadati; phylum Pseudomonadota; class Gammaproteobacteria; order Moraxellales; family Moraxellaceae; genus Acinetobacter; species Acinetobacter sp. 1000160. The sequence continues at coordinate 561,394 of NZ_JFWP02000001.1, forward strand.
ATGCGTTTTTTTATGTGCCATTTCTAAAAAAATAAAACAACCTGATCGTTCTAAGCATCTTTTTATAAATTTACGAGAAAAGTGTGACAAAGAATGTATTTATTCATCTTTTAAAAAAGATTTCACAAGTCACATTTTAACCAATTGTTCAAAGCAAACTTATGTATTTACTATTTATTTAAGCTTTATTTATTTTATAAATATATTGATTTTGTATATTTATGACATTTTAGACAGAAATTTTTATAAAAATGTCACGTCAAAATTCGTATTTTTTTTCTACAATACAAATATTCTATAGTCCAGCACAGCTGTAAAACTGTAGAATCCCGTTAGGGGTCAGACGACTGGATAGTTCATCTTTAATAGCTGATTTATGTGACTTTTATGATGACTTCTCTATTCAGAACAAAGATAATTTAAAAATTATCTTTGGACAAAGATGTTAAAAATGGAATGTTAAAAAAATCAGGAAAGGGATTTTTGTTAACAGGCAAATTGTAGACATTTCATGGAATCTTAGAGCTAAATTGGATTAGCTCCTTGTGCAAGCATAGGAAATAAGTAATGCCAAAAAAATATGCGCGTTTTTTACCTACAGCCGATTCATTTAATCTGGAAGACTTCCCTTTTTACTGGATTTCTCAAGTAAATGCTCAGTATGTCCAAAACATCGATAATGTACTGAAAAAGTATGGTCTAGACAATTCACGTCGCCGTATTCTGATTGCCTTGCACGTCAAACCTCATGCCAGTGTGTCTGAACTTTCCGAAATGGTCATTTCAAAAATGTCGACCACAACCAAGATCGTGTACCGCCTCAAAGATGAAGGCTATATTGATACTTATTCGTGCAAGGAAGATGGACGTATTACCCGTGTTCATCTGACTGAAAAAGGTCAGGAAATGATTACCAAAATCAATGATCTGACCGCCATAATCCTGGAACAGTCTTTTGACGGTTTGACACCATTACAAATCGAGAAGACCATGGAAATCCTGCGACATATGTTTAAAAATCTCGCACGTTAATACAATGATAAAAAAGGCTTCATCAGGAAGCCTTTTTTTTGATTTGAAAATTAAAAATCAAACATATTTAATTGTGGTGTGACTTTTTCTATTTTTGCCTTTGGTACATGTAGGCACTCAAACTCTTCCACCGGAAAACCTTGCATAAACTCATACAGCTGATGAGGTTGTTTTAAGCTTAACCATTCATCTAAGCGCTCATGCGGGATCACCACTACCGATCGTTTAACATCACCCGGTTCATGGAAATCCTTCATCATCGGGTGGTCTATAGCGTCCATGGTCAGCATGGTAGCCGAACGGATCACCTGATCATTCAGTTTGCGGATCTCATACAACGCTGCGATGAAGAAAGCTTTTCCATCTTTGCGACGGACTGCCCAACGTTGCGGCTTATTGTCAATATATTTACTTTCATAAAACTCGGTGACTGGAATGACGCCGAACTTACATTTGGAGGCAGCTTCCAGAAAACTCGGTTTTTGAAACAGTGTTTCATGTCGGGCATTATAGGTATGCTTGGAAATATTGGTATCTTCCGACCATTTTGGTACCAAGCCAAATAACACCTCACGCCATTCATAGCCGTGGTCCGATTTAAATAGCAACGGGGTTTTATAGCTCGGATAGACCTCTTCCACATATTCGAATGGAATCGGAGGCAAGCCCAACTGCAGAGCCTGTTCAATGGTCAAGGGTTTAAAATTGGCACACATGACTGTTATATGGGTGTAATTCGCAAAATTTAAAGTTAAAAAAAGGAGGTTTATTCACCTCCCTTTTTATGGAAAAAATTTATCCAAATAATTTTTTCATTTTTGCACTTAAGCCATGAATAAAGCGATGCTTGGCATTGGCTTTATCGCTGGTTAAAAAGTTAATCTGGATTGATTGACGTTGTCCTTCATAAGGAACATAGCCATGCCAGCCATTATCAGTGACTTTAAAGGCAACTAATGTCCCTGGACCCGCATCAATCTCAGCCACATAGTCATCCATGTTCTTTTCATCATTCAAGATACGTAGACGACCTGTAGGCGCATCCCAAGATTCATTTAAATAAATCAGGATAGTCAGCAGTTTGGTTTTTGAATCCGAGTGAATCCGGCCATCTTTTTGACGTGAATAACCACGTAACGTGATCATCATCGGATGTTCCATTACATCCACATCAAATTTTTCAGTTAAAATCTGGCGAAATTCTTTGGTATCTAATGATTTTAAGAAACGATCAAAATTAGGCTTAATTTCAACATCTTCAATGTTATAGCTTCCACCTTGTTCAATCTTTGGAAAATCCTGAATCACAGCTTTTACTTCACTGTCTACAATTGAATTTTCCACCACAAAGTAAGGATATGGCGTAGTTGAAACCTGCGCCTGTTTTAAAGCATCTAATTTTAGAATTTGTGACATCGCTATGATTCGGCTAAATGATCAAACTACGCTAATTATAACAAATATTTCAGCGCTAATCTGTTTAATCCTGTTTTTAACAATATTTGATCCTCACCCAAACAAAGCAAGCAGATACCTCGTTTTTCTGAATCGCAGCTATAAAAAAAGCCTCCGAAGAGGCTTCTTTATTCAGATGAAATTAATCACCGGTATAACCTTTTAATTTTAAACGCGCTGCGTGGAGTAATGGCTCTGTATAACCCGATGGCTGCTCTGCACCTTTGAAGATCAGGTCAGACGCTGCCTGGAATGCAATACCATCGAAGTTAGGTGCCATTGGCGTATAAAGTGCATCATTGGCATTTTGCTGGTCTACAATCACAGCCATGCGCTTAAGCACTTCTTCAACCTGTTCACGCGTTACGATCCCGTGACGCAACCAGTTTGCAACGTGTTGAGATGAAATACGTAATGTTGCTCGGTCTTCCATCAAGCCAACGTTATTGATGTCTGGCACTTTAGAACAGCCAACACCTAAATCTACCCAGCGAACCACATAACCCAAGATACCTTGACAGTTATTTTCAAGTTCGTTGTTTAACTCTTCTGCAGTCCAGTTGGTTTCTGCTGCAAACGGCGGTGTTAACAAGTCATCTAAAGACAACATGTTTTCAGCAGCCAATTCGTCTTGGCGTGCTTTTACATTGATCTGGTGATAATGCAAGGCATGAAGTACCGCACCTGTTGGAGATGGAACCCATGCACACGATGCACCTGCATTTGGATGCGCAGTTTTAGTCGCCAACATATCTTTCATGCTGTCAGGTTTTGGCCACATGCCTTTACCAATTTGCGCTTTACCTTGTAAACCACATGCCAAACCAATGGCAACGTTACGGTTTTCGTAAGCAGCAATCCATTTTTGTGTTTTAACTGCTTCTTTACGAACAACTGGTGCAGCTTCCATAGAGGTATGGATTTCATCACCCGTACGGTCCATAAAGCCCGTGTTGATGAAGATGGTGCGGTCTTTTGCAGCAGCAATACAGTTCTTCAGGTTGACTGAGGTACGGCGCTCTTCGTCCATGATCCCGATTTTGAGCGATTTTTCTGGTAAACCAATCGCTTGTTCAGCACGTTCAAACAATTCAACGGCAAACGCAACTTCTTCTGGACCATGCATTTTAGGCTTAACGATATACATTGAGCCTTTACGAGAGTTTTTATTCTCGTTTTGACCACGAATATCCGCAACGGTAAGTAACGGCGTGATTAATGCATCCATGATGCCTTCAAACACTTCTTCGCCATCTACAAGGATCGCAGGGTTTGTCATCAAATGTCCAACATTACGGAGCAACATCAATGAACGACCATGTAAAGTGGTTGTACCACCAATCAGGTTTTGAACGGTACGGTCTTTATTTAAGGCACGGGTAATGGTTTTACCATTTTTCTCGATTGACTCTTGCAAGTCACCTTTCATCAAACCTAACCAGTTACGGTAGCCTTCAACTTTCTCTTCTGCATCGACCGCAGCAACCGAGTCTTCCAAATCCTGAATCGTAGTTACAGCAGCTTCAAGGGTTAAGTCTTTGACACCAGCAGCATCAGTTTTACCTACAGGGCTATTTGCATCAATCTCAATGATTACGTGCAAGCCATTATTTAATAAAACGATTTCTGCAGGAGCCGCAGCATCGCCATTAAAGCCAACAAATTGAGATGGATGCGCCAAAGCAGTGGTTGAACCATCTTTTAAAGTCACGGCCAAAGCGTTGTTGACCACCGCATATTGGGTTGCATCTGCATGTGAACCTTGTGCCAATGGGAAAGTCTGGTTTAAGAAGTCCTTAGCAAAAGCGATAACCTTGTCACCACGTACCGGGTTATAGCCCTTACCTTTTTCTGCGCCACCTTCTTCAGAGATGACATCTGTACCGTAAAGCGCATCATATAAAGAACCCCAACGCGCATTGGCTGCGTTTAGGCAGTAACGTGCATTACGTACAGGTACCACCAATTGTGGGCCTGCAAGTAAAGCAATTTCTTCATCTACGTTTTCAGTGCTGACTTTGAAGTCTGCAACTTCAGGTACCAGATAACCAATTTCGGTCAAGAATGCTTTATAAGCATTAAGTTCAAATTTATTATTACGATGCCATTCATCAATCTTCGCTTGAAGATCATCACGCTTAGCCAATAATGCCTTGTTCTTTGGGCTAAGGTCGACAACGACTTGCTCGAAGTTTTTCCAGTAAGTTTCACTCTCTAAACCAGTCCCTGGTAAAGCTTCATTTTCGATGAAATCATAAAGTTCTTTAGCAATCGCTAGCTTGCCTTTTTGAATACGTACAGTCATTGTCTTTCCTGATGGTGCTAACTTTTTATAACAAGAATTCTAGTATACTGATTTATACTAGCCTGAATAGTAATATCACATTCCTAAATAGTAAGCATTTTCCCTATTAGACGTATTGACAAACAAGATTTTTTATATTTATCAAAATATCAAATACAGATACTTTTCTTTTTAGTTATGCAACATACTCCCTTTTCAAACTTATCTAGTTATAACAAAATTCAATCAGGAATAAAGCGTTATGCACGTAACTTTATAAAAAAAGGCATTCCGAAGAATGCCTTTTTAATTTATGAGGTCTGTGCGACCTGAATCTGCCGATGCTCCGAATGCAGATAATCATCCGATTGCATTTCCAGTAAACGTGAACGCGTCCGTTCAATTTCAAATGCCAGTTTCTCACCTTCATACAGATCAATGATTGAATCTTCAGAGGTAAGAATCAGTTTTACGCCACGGTCATAAAATTCATCGACCAGATAAATAAAACGACGTGTCCCTTCAGACAGGAAATCAGTCAAATGCGGAACATTACTTACCAATACGGTGTTATAAATGTTGGCAATTTCAATAAAGTCGGCCGGACTACGCGGTTTAAAACATAGTTCCGAGAATTCACACCACAATACATCTTCAGTATGACCTAAAGTCTCTACTACACGATTATTGATCATGATTGGAGAATTAGATTGTGCCTGCGTCTGGGTCAATGCTTTAAAACGACCTGATAACCATGCTTGGGCATCATCGGTTAATGGATACTTGAACAGTTGCGCTTGTTTCAAGACGCGTAGACGATAATCCACACCGGCATCTACGTTCAAGACTACGCAGTTTTTCTTGACCAGCTCAATGGTTGGCAAGAAACGGTCACGATGAATCCCGTTCTTATACAAGCCATCTGGTGCAATATTTGAAGTTGCAACCAGTGTAATGCCACGTTCAAATAGCTTCTGGAATAAATCGCTCAGGATCATTGCATCAGTAACGTTCGATACGAAAAATTCGTCAAAGCAAATTACAACAGCATCTTTATAAATCTGATCCGCAACCAAATCTAAAGGATTGCGTTGACCTGAAAGCTTATTCAACTCTTTGTGGACATGTTGCATAAAGTGATGGAAGTGCATACGCATTTTACGGCGGAATGGAACAGATTCATAAAACTGATCCATCAACCACGTTTTGCCACGACCTACACCACCCCACATATAAACGCCTTTCGGATAGGTTTGACGACGGAAACGTCGAAACGCTTTCTTGGAAGCCTTATAACGGGTGAGTAACTCTTTCCATACTCGGTCTAACTCTCGCACAGCCTGAGCTTGTGCTTCATCTGGCATGAATTGTCCTGACTCAAGTGCTTGAGTATAACGCTCAGCAGGTGACGTTGGGATAAATGCAGTGCTATGTGAGTCTGGTTTAGAATTTGACATAAGGTGTTATTGCAATTTTAATTGGTGAAAATTATATCGAACATTCTGTTCAATGACATTAGATTTTAGGCTTAATTATCATGGAGTTTAAACATCATAATGTACCATTTTTAATCATTTAATGATTGCGGTTATATTGTCTTGGACTCAGTCCAAACCATCTTTTAAAAGCATGATTAAACGCTGCCGGTTCAGAATAACCTAACATTTCGGCCACCTGTTCAATCGAATATGAACTGTTTTCGATGAATTTTATCGCCTTCTGTTGAATCAGCTTTTCACGAATTTCCTTATAGCTGGTCTGCATTTGCTGCAATTGATGTCTTAACGTGCGCTCAGGAATATGCAAGGCACAGGCCGTTTCCGCCATGGTCGGAATGACACCGTTTTGCATTTCCAGATAATCCTTCACATACTCCACCACGGTCAATTTCAGACTGGCACTTTTTTCTAGATTTTGAATATCCGCTAGGCATTTTTCTTCATAAATGCGATAGGTCAATACATCAGCAGAGGGAATTTTAATGTTCAGTATTTGGGTATTTTCTAATATGAAGGCAGCCTCTCTACATCCAAATTTGACATCCTGCCCATAATAATCCTGATACGCTGCAAGCAAATTTAAGTCTTTCGGACGGGTAAATGGCAATTCGATCCGGATATTCGGGATCTCCAGTCCCATCATTTTAAAAATATCTTGTAAGAACTTATAAGTCCCTGAAATTTCACATTGTGCGCGCAATTGCCCTAAATGTGTATTCAGGTCAACCGGCTGATAGAACAAATAAATAAAATCTTCTTTAATTTCGAGATGTAAAGAACCAAACAAATGGGTTAATTGCTGAAACTGCACACCATTCAACAATGCCTTATGGAGAGTTTCACTGGTCACCAACAGCATCAGGAATGGTCCATAACCGGCCAGCGCATAATGCTGCCCGATGAACAGACCTTGTTCAGGTGAAATATCCTGACTAATATGTTGCAAGATATCCCATTCGATCTCATCAGGAATAATTGAAGCTGGATCTAAGGCATCGGCGTGTATACCCATATTGGCTAAACGTGCATCCACATCAATGCCGACATGACGCATGCCCTGAATCAAATACATCAATCCGAGGATAGATCTCTTCATAGTTCCTAATGCAGTTCTCAAAACTTTAATGTTTTACTATAAAAACCTGAGCAAATGAATTGCCGAAATGGTCAAGTTTTACGTCGGTACAATCATATTTAATCTCGATAAAACCGTTAAACTGGCACAAAATTTAGCTGTACAGGATATACGCTATGGGTAATGTAACCAAAAATGCGATTCAAAAAACAAAAGTGGCAATTATTGGTGCAGGTTTTGGTGGTTTAGCGATGGCCATTCGCCTGTTGCAAAGTCAAATTAATGATTTTGTAATTTTAGAAAAAACCAATGACGTCGGTGGTACATGGCGTGAAAACCAATATCCGGGGGCAGCATGTGATGTGCAGTCACATATGTATTCCCTGTCTTTTGCGCCAAAAACCGACTGGTCAAAACGTTATGCAGAAGCAGATGAAATTTTTACCTATATTCAGGACATCACAGCACAATATCAATTAAAAGACTATTGCAAATTCGGACATGAAGTGACCAAAGCCGAGTTTGATGAAAACCGCAATGTCTGGACCCTAGACTTTAAAGATCAGGCCACCCTCGAAGCGCAATTTGTGATCTTTGCTTCTGGCCCGTTGCATGTTCCACAAATTCCTCATGTCAAAGGCATTGAAAACTTTAAGGGTAAAGTCTTCCATTCGTCTCAATGGGATCACGATTATGATTTAACGGGTAAATCCGTTGCATCTATTGGCACTGGTGGTAGTGCCATTCAGTACATTCCAGAAATTGCACCCGAAGTTAAACAGCTCTATGTATTACAACGTACTGCCGCCTGGGTCATTCCACGTGATGAACGTAAATACTCACAGCTCAGCAAAACACTCTTTAAAGCGTCGAATATTTATCGTCAGATTCACAGACCCCGCCTGTACTGGACCAATGAATCTCGTGTTGTACCGATTGTGCAGCCACAAATCATGAAATATGGCCAAAAACTGGCAGAAGCTTTTATCCGTTTCCAGGTCAAGGATAAAGAACTGGCGAAAAAACTGACTCCAGATTTTGTCATGGGCTGTAAACGTATTTTGATTTCTAATAAATACTTCCCGACCTTTAACCGTGACAATGTTGAACTGGTGACGGATGCTATTCAGGAAATAACAGCGAACGGCATTATCACTAAAGATGGCAAAGAACGCCAAATTGATTGCCTGATTTATGGTACGGGCTTCATTACCGATCCACGCATTTATTTAAAGCATTTCAACTGTATTGGTCGTAATGGCATTGAACTGAAACAGGCATGGAAAGATGGTGCGGAAAGCTATTATGGTATCAGCACCAAAAACTTCCCGAATTTGTTCCAGTTACTTGGACCCAATACCATTCTTGGTCATAACTCTGTAATTTTCATGATCGAATCACAAGTGAACTATATTCTGCAACTGATTCAAACCGTCGATCAAACCAAGACGCAAGCTGTCGAAATCAAGCAGGATGTTCAGGATCAGTTCAATGAACGTGTACAAGAGCAACTGAAAGGTACGGTCTGGCAAGCGGGTGGCTGTAGCAGTTGGTATCAAGCTGCTGATGGTAAAAACTTCTCGCTATGGCCAACCTACACTTGGAGATACTGGCTTGAGACACGCAAAGTAAACGTGGCTGATTATAATTTTATTAGTCACTCAACTGCTGCCAAATCCGATGCTGCATAATTAGCAAAATACAGCTAAAAAGCCCTTGAACGTCTCAGGGGCTTTTTTATTTTAGAATGATACAACGACTTACACCTCCTACTTGTCCTCTGTTTATTTCCTTATCTTTTCCAATTTAAAACCGCATTTCTTTTTATAGGCAAAAACAAAAAATTCATGCTAAGATTTTAACTACCTACCGTTAGGTAGTTAAATAATGTCTGTTCACTTCCTTCCTATCCTAGAGTCTACAAGATATGCAATCTGCTCCGCCAATCTCTAAAATCAGTTGGTCTTTGTTACTGCTGCTGTCCTTATTTACCGCCTTAGATGCACTGGCAATTGATATTTATTTACCTGCATTTCCACTACTTGCCGAAAGCTTTGCAACCACACCTGGACATATCCAGCTCACCCTGTCGGTATTTCTGATTGGTCTTGCTATAGGTCAAGGGATGTATGGGCCTTTGCTGGACCGTTTCGGTCGACGCAGACCGTTGCTGATTGGTATTGCAATCTTTATTTTGGGTTCATTACTGGCTGCAATTGCACCGTCGATTGAATGGTTACTGGCTGCGCGATTCTTACAGGCCATAGGCGCATCGGCTGGATTAGTGGTACCCAGAGCAATTATTTCCGATGTATGTGATGCACAAAGTAGTGCCAAAAACTTTTCGATCCTGATGCAAGTGATGATGATCATTCCCATCATTGCACCTTTATTCGGTAGCTTTATTCTTCGATTCGGATCATGGACACTTATTTTTTATATATTGGCCGTACTCGGTATGCTCTTATGGCTATGGGGCAATTACGCCATACCCGAAACCTTAAAACCTGAGTATCGCCAGCCACTCCAGCTCAGCACCATCAGAACCAGCTATCAAACATTGAGCTTAAATAAAAGCTTTATGGCGTATACCCTTGCAGGTGGTTTTATCTTAGGTGCTTTCTTTGTTTACCTAAGCCAGTCTCCTTTTATTTTTATTCAGCATTATCATATTCACAATGAAACTTTTAGTACCTTATTCGCAGCCAATGCGATTGGACTCATCATTCTTGGACAAGTTTCAATCCTGTTATTGAAACGCTGGTCTGCGCAACGCTTACTGGTACTTGGGATGTGTATATTTAGTGGGGCCAGCTTGATTCTGCTAATGAGTGTATCTTTTTATGATTTAAGCTTGTGGCAATACATTGTTCTTTTGGGACTAAGTATCTGGTCTACAGGATTTATCTTTGGTAACGTCACCGCACTGACCATGCAACAAAGCCCACAGCATTTAACGGGCGCGGCCTCATCATTCATGGGTTTACTCCAATATGCTTTTGCTTCACTGATTGGTTTTATTGTCAGCTTTATGGACGTTAATATCAGCCTGCTTCCTGCAAGTTTATTCATCTGTGGCAGTATCGCACTGGGCTTATCTATTTTTGCCGCCTCAGGACAACGGGCACGCTTTCCAGTTACAGAAGCTGAATAATGATATTCACACGCATCAGTACCTTTTAAATTGAGGTACTGATCAATACATTCAATGCTTTTAAGATGGCATCCAGACGAAGTCGGAACTTTTCTCGACCGCCATAGATCAATTCACTTTGCAATGCATCCACAAAACTCATGCATATCCGAGCAAGTGTCTGGGAATCGAGTTGATGCTGATTTTTAGCCACTTTAGAATTCTGGATCGCTTGCGAAAATAGCTGTTCCAGATCAGCCATAAACATATGCATCGGCTCAATCACCTGATCATACAAATGCACAGGTGGACTGATCAAAGCATTCATCCAGAACTGAACCGCATAAGACTCATTAAAGCGCTGTTCAATACTGATAAAATAATCATGCAGTTGTTGCTGTAGATGCTCTCCACCTTGCAAAATTGTTTTGGCATATCCCAGTTCTTCATCAATCATGATGGGAATCAGGCTAAGATAAAGTTCATCCTTATTCTTAAAATGTGCATAAATCGAAGGTTTTTTTATACCAACATCAGTCGCAATTTCATTCAATGACGTGGCGGCAAAGCCCTGTTTTGCAAAACGTTCCAATGCATATTTTTGAATCTTAGCTGCTGTCACAAATCATCTACCTCTTGTACTGATAAAAGTATATTTCACCTGATGCGATATGCATAGCTGAATCAGCGCATTCAATCTGCATATCCCAATAGCATAAGAATTCCAGAAGCTTTACAAGCCTAAACTTTCTTGATCAAATGATATATAAACCTACCCAAGTATAAGATTTCCCTGCATAATAAATCAGCACTGTAAACGCTCTGATTGTATGACCTCTTTCGTTCTGATTTTCCAGATTTTTGTTTGTATTGGCTTAGGCTATTTTGTAGCACCACATTTATCTCCGTCGCTAAAAAAATTTGTCTTTAAAATTCTTCCCTATTTTTCTTATATTTTACTGGTCAGTGTTGCCTTTGAACTGACTCAGGCACTGAATCATATTCAGAATCCAGCAACCATCTTGCCACCTGCGCTACTCATTGCATTTACCACGTCAATTGGTTCTTTTTTCATTTGTTTAATGACCTATAAGCTGATTGATCGGCAAAGTGTGCAAGGGAAAATCTCACTGCACCTGTTTCTCAATGCGCTAAAGAATATTGGTAAAGCCTTTCTGGCCTTGGCGGTCGGGATTGGCTTGGGGATGCTCATTCAAAGCTTAGAGCTGCATATTGCCTTTAATAGCTGGTATTTATTACTGATCTTTATTTTCTTGATTGGCGTTGAGCTGGCCTTTACTCAATTCGATCGTAGCTGGTTAAGCTGGAAAATTTTACTGGTGCCCGTGGCTGCATTCATCGGATCTTGTCTGGCAGCAATTCTGAATTATTTTATTCTATCGAATCATTATAACCTGAATGAAGTCATGGCTCTAGCACAAGGTTATGGCTGGGATTCAATGTCCGGGATTTTATTTACCGAACTGCATTCGGCCAAACTGGGAGGTATTGCCCTGTTAACCGATTTATTTAGGGAAATTTTTGCAATTTTATTGATGTATTGTCTAGGTTGGCGCTTTCCACGCTCGGCGATTTCCAGTGCGGGTGCGACTTCAATGGATGTGACGCTTGCGATGGTGAAACAGTCATGTGGCACACATTATGTCCCACATGCCATGATGAGTGGATTGATTCTGTCGCTGCTCGCACCACTCTTGATCAGTTTATTTCTTAGTATGACGTTTTAACCTTCGACTTCATTAAATCGAAGCCAAAATTGATTTCAACATCTCAGTCGGTTTTTCCGCTTTAGTGATTGGACGACCAATCACTAAATGCGTTGAACCATCCAGCATGGCCTGTTTTGGGGTTACAATACGTTTTTGGTCATCCGCATTTGAACCCTCTGGACGAATACCCGGTGTGACCAATGCAAACTGCTGACCTAACAGGTCACGAAGGATTTTAGCTTCTTGGGCTGAACACACCACACCATCCAGTCCACTTTCCTGTGTAAGTTTGGCTAAACGCTTCACCTGTTCAACTGGCTCGATATCCAGACCGATATCGCGTAAATCTTCACGTCCCATTGAGGTTAAAACAGTCACTGCAATCAGTTGAGTCTGATAGTTACCTGCTTTCAATCGCTCAACACAGGTTTCCATCATCTTGCGGCCACCTGAAGCATGCACATTGACCATCCATACCCCTAAGTCGGCAGCAGCACATACCGCTTGAGCTGTGGTATTGGGAATATCATGGAATTTTAGATCAAGAAAAACGTCAAAACCTTTGTCTTGCAAGTTCTTCACAATTGATGGGCCTTCATGAGTAAAAAGCTCTTTGCCAACTTTTACACGGCAAAGTGACGGATCAAGCTGATCAACAATTGTTAAGGCGTCATATTGGCTTTTTGCGTCTAGGGCAACAATAATACTCACGAATCTAGTTCCATCACATAAAAATCAGTTAATTATAAAGTGATTCACCCCATGAACAAAGTAACAATCTACGCATAATGCAAAAAAGACTTTCTAGCACAGGGAAATCATCTCTATCTTTGTTCAGAGATCAGGATTGCTCGGGTATCCGCTTGTAAAGCTTCAAAGATATGCGGTTGATCGGCAGGATAACAAATGTAGTCTCCTTCATTAAGCAAGATCGGCTCGGAAATTAAACCGACTCTGGCCTGACCTTTCATAATTACAATATGTTCAATGCTGCCGATAGAATGCGGCTGACTACAACGCGGTTCACCGGGCTGGGTGGTGAGCATATACACATCTCGTCGGGCACCTGTTGGACAATTGGCCAATAGAATAGCCTGATAATGGGCAATTTCAGATGAAACGGATGGCCCTTCACCAAAACGTATGACCTGCGTTTGTGCAATATTACTTTCCATTAACTTGGCAAATGGAATATCCAAAGCCACACACAAGGCCCACAAGGTTTCCAGACTGGGATTGCCTTGTGCAGCCTCCAATTGCGATAAGGTTGATTTGGCTATACCTGCACGACGTGCGACCTCAGCCAACGACAATCCTGCTTTTTGTCTCTCTCTTTGCAATCCTTTTGCAACAATTTCAATTGGCAACGCCATAACCCACCATAAAAAACGAATGTTCGTTTTGACGAACGATATAAGATTAATCTATTATAACGTACGGTCGTTTGATATAGAAAACAAAGATGCAAGATAAACAGCGGTATCACTTAATCAAAGCCATTATTCTCATCTCGGTCGCAACAGGAATTGTCGGGATTTCTCTCGGCTCGGTAGCGGCCAGTTTTAACCTGCCCATGTGGATTCCTCTAGCGCTTTCCTTAACGGTACTGGCAGGTGCAGCGGAATTTACTTTTATTGGCATGATTGCGACAGGAGCCAATCCGGTATTTGCAGCATTCACAGGCATACTCATCAATTTGCGTCATTTACCTTTTGGATTATCTGTCGCAACCTTCATTGAGAAGAATGTCTATCACTTTATTGCCTGTCATATCATGAATGATGAAAGTGTCATGTTCGGGCTAAGTCAACAGGAACCACATTTAAAGAAATGGGCTTACTGGATGTGTGGTGTAGGTATCAGCATACTTTGGCCGCTCGGCGTGTTCACCGGTTATTTGATGAGTAAAAATATTCCGGATATTTATGTATTTGGTATTGATGCAGCATTCCCGGCCATTCTTTTTGCCTTGATCCTGCCCATGCTCAAGAATAAGACCACACGCAATCGAGTATTTCTAGGTACCTCGCTTTCCCTGGCTTCTATTCCCTTACTCCCAACAGGCCTTCCTGTTTTAGTGTCTATGCTTGGTTTAATGTTAGGTCGGAAAACGAAATGAAATACAGTGAGAGTTATATATTTATCGGCGTTGTTGTACTTGCTTTAGGGACCTATCTGATCCGTTATTCAGGCTTTTATCTGGCAAATCGCATCGAGATTAAAGAACATCATAAGCAGTTACTGGCAGATTCTGCCTGTGTTTTGCTGTTCACCTTAGCGGTATTCAATACCCTTTTTACGGAAGCCCATTTTAGCGGCATCAGCAAAATAATGGGGGTTTCGGTTGCGATCATTTTTGCATGGAAAAAATATTCGCTTATTGTAGTAATTTTAGTGGCGATGCTGATTACAGCTGCGTTGAGATATTTGGGTCTGCCATAAAACAAAAAAAGCTCTTTAAAGAATAAAGAGCTTTTAAATGCCTTATACAATCATCAAGATCTTATAAGGCTGCAATATAAAGATTATAACGGATTACGTGGATGGCTTTCCGGGTTAATATCCAGAATGGTTTTCTCATGTCTTACATTTGCAGCAGCTTCTGCGGCAGCTTGCTGTGCAAGTTGAATTTGCTCTTTACGCAGATGATCGATATCTTTGCGTAATCGCTTAATTTCCCAACTGGTTTGGAAAACACGAAAAACCTGAACGCCAAGAAGTAGTCCAACAACAATACCTAAGACCAAAGTCAATAAAAGTAATAACCCCAAACGCATTGCTGGAACTTGAGTAAATAACAAGTCTACTTGTAGCTCAGCTGGGTTTTGAAGCACCAAAGCAAGTGAATAACCAAAAATGGCAACGAGTAATGCAATTAGAACATAACGCATAAAGACCTCAATACTTATTCAGCAGATTCGTTTACTGCGTCACGAAGTGCCTTACCAGGTTTAAAGTGTGGAACTGCTTTTGCTGCAACATCAACCGACTTACCTGTTTTAGGGTTACGCCCTAAACGTGGCTCACGATGATGCAAAGCAAAACTACCAAAACCACGAATCTCAATACGATCACCGCTTGAAAGTGCTTCGATCATTTGATCAATCATAATCTTAACTGCGTCTTCAACTAAAGGTTCAGCCAAGTGTGGGTTTTTAAGCGCAATCCGTTCAATTAAATCAGATTTATTAAGTGCTTCAGTAGTCATTGATGACCTCTTTAATTATTGCTACTTCCAATGTTTTTAATAATAACCTGTTTAAATACAAAACGGTAGCGCAGTACATGATTACTACGCTACCGTTTACAGTATTTTTGTATAAAAAAGTACGTCTCTGTTACAAGAAACGTACTTTTTAACAAATTACTTCATTTGAGCTTTAATTAAGTCACCAATAGTCTTAGGACCATTGCTTTCTGCAGCTTGAGTCGCAGCAGCTTGGCGAGCATTGTTCACAGCTTCTTTCTCTTCAGCTTCGTCTTTCGCTTTGATAGACAAGTTGATAGAGCGAGATTTGCGATCAACGTTAATGATTTTCGCTTCAACTTCTTGACCAACTTCTAGGAATTTAGTCGCATCTTCAACGCGGTCACGGTTGATTTCAGAAGCTTTAAGTGTTGCTTCGATGTCATCAGCTAATTTAACTGTAGCACCTTTAGCATCAACAGCAGTTACAGTACCTTTAACTAAAGCACCGCGCTCATTCGCAGCCAAGAAGTCATTGAATGGATCGCTGTTTAATTGCTTGATACCAAGGCTGATACGGTTACCTTCAGCGTCTACAGACAAGATAACTGCTTCAACTGTGTCGCCTTTCTTGTAACGACGAATCGCTTCTTCGCCTTGTTCGTTCCAAGAAATATCAGACAAGTGAACTAAACCGTCGATACCACCGTTTAAGCCGATGAAGATACCGAAGTCAGTGATTGACTTGATTGTACCAGAAACTTTTTCGCCTTTTTCATGCGCTTTAGCAAACTCTTCCCATGGGTTAGCACGAGTTTGTTTGATACCCAATGAAATACGACGACGTTCTTCGTCAACTTCAAGAACCATAACATCAACTTCGTCACCGATCTGAACAACTTTAGATGGGTGGATGTTTTTGTTCGTGTGGTCCATTTCTGAAACGTGTACTAAGCCTTCAACGCCTTCAGCGATTTCAGCGAAGCAACCGTAGTCAGTTAAGTTAGTTACACGTGCTTTAACGATAGAACCTTTAGGGTAACGGCTCATGATCGCTAACCATGGATCTTCGCCTAATTGCTTAAGGCCTAAAGATACGCGGTTACGCTCGCGGTCAAACTTAAGTACTTTAACTGTAACTTCTTGACCAACTTCAACAACTTCTGAAGGGTGCTTGATACGCTTCCAAGCCATATCTGTGATATGTAGAAGACCGTCAATACCGCCAAGATCAACGAACGCGCCGTAATCAGTAAGGTTCTTGATCGTACCTGTAACTGTTTGACCTTCTTCAAGTTGAGCAAGTAATGCTTCACGGTCAGCTGAAGATTCAGCTTCCATAACTGCACGACGAGATACAACAACGTTGTTACGTTTAGCATCAAGTTTGATTACTTTGAACTCTAACTCTTTACCTTCAAGGTGAGTAGTGTCACGGATAGGACGAGTGTCAACTAAAGAACCCGGTAAGAACGCACGTACAGGACCGATGTCAACAGTGAAACCGCCTTTAACCTTACCAGAGATAACACCAGTAACGATTTCGCCGTCTTCAAAGATTTTCTCAAGTTTAGTCCAAGTTTCAGCACGTTTCGCTTTTTCACGTGATAAAACTGTTTGACCCATACCGTTGTCAAGCGCTTCAACAACTACGTCAACAGTATCACCAACTTGAACTTCAAGTTCACGTTGTTCATTTAAAAATTCAGCACGGTCAACAACGCCTTCAGATTTAAGGCCAGTGTCAACAGTAACCCAGTCAGAATCGATACTAACAACAGTACCTTGGATGACTGCACCCTTTTCAACGTTGAGGTTTAATTCACTTTCTTCAAAGAGGGCTGCAAAAGATTCGGTCATGATATACCTGATAAAGTCCGCGGTCTTGGATCAGACAAGGCCGGTTTAGTTAAGTTGTTACATTGTCCAAAAAATCTGATCAAGCAATGCTTCAACTGAAAATAAAATGGTCTATCTATTGAATACGGCTATCGATATAGTCCACCATTAACTGAAACACTTCATCGATGCCTATTGTAGAACTATCAATGATATACGCGCCTTCAGCTGGCTTGAGCGGAGCAACAGTTCGCTCCATATCTCTTTTATCTCTAGCCTGTATGTTAGATAAAATGTCGCTTATTTTAGCATCAAGACCCATACCCTGCAACTGTTTTACACGACGCGCCGCACGAGATTCAGCCGATGCGGTTAAATAAATCTTGGCTTGGGCTTCTGGAAAAATCGAAGTCGCCATATCACGTCCATCGGCAACCAATCCTGGCGGTTGAATAAATGCGCGTTGACGTTCGAATAAAGCTTTTCTCAACTCCGGAACAGCCGCAACTCTAGAAGCGTACTCACCGACCTGTTCGGTACGGATGGTATTGGTGACATCAACCCCTTCCAGAAAAATCAGTGTCGCTGCTGGTGTCGATTTAAATTCAATATCGAGCTGGGTCGCATATTTAACACACTGCTCCAACTGGGTATCCAGTTGATCGAGTAAGCCATGCTGAAACAAAGACAGCCCAAGTAAACGATATAACGCACCAGAGTCTAATAAACTAAAACCATAATGTGCGGCAATTTTTGCAGCCAATGTGCCTTTACCAGAACCACTTGGACCATCAATCGTAATAATATGAACTGTCATTCCCATCTCTTATGAAGCAACTGATTTGGCTAATTTTGAAAAACCTAGTGTAATCGCTGCTTTGAGTTGTGCAAGAATTAATTTACTTACAAAAGGTGCTTTTGCTGTAAATTCAATCTTATAAGTGACCAAAGTTACAAAAGGTGTGATTTCTTTAAAGTCAATTTGCCCTAAATGGTGTTTTACCAAAGGGTTATTGATCAACTTATACTCAATTCGTTTATTCTCTTCCAATAAGGTGATTTCTTCTTGTAGCGGTTTAATCGGTCCAAATCCCATGCGGCGAACAGAACCGATTCCGTCAGGACGTTCTGGATCAGCCGAATCCTTCACACGAACCACCTGTAACGGTGCAAATGCCTTGTTATAGGTGGCGTGTTTTGACAACAAGTCAAAAACCTCAGAGATCGGGGCATTGAATTCTTTTTTTATCGTGATTGCATTACGCATAACTTCGCCTTTTGATTTTACCCAAAAATATTGGAGGCTTAGTGTGCCACAACTCATGAGACATTTTTAATCATTTAAGGACGTTTTTGACGAACGGATTTTCTTCTTTTCACTTCGTCTCTGTTTGAAAAATTCACTCAGCTGCAAGGAACAATGCGCTTGCAGACATCCTTGTTCAAAAACAAATTTATGATTGTAATAACCGCTTTCAAGCAATTGACGGGCACTAACCAGAGAACCAGCTTTGGGCTCTGTAGTAGCAAAAACCACACGCTTTACCCGTGCATGCACTAAAGCCCCCACACACATGGTGCATGGTTCAAGCGTGACGTAGAGGGTTGTATCTTCCGGTAGCCGATAGTTATTTAATGCCTGACAAGCGGCACGCAACGCCTGTATTTCTGCATGTGCAGTGGGATCTGACAGTTTAATCGGTGCATTGTAGCCCGCACCAATGACCTGCTCATTACTAACCAGAACGGCACCGACAGGAATTTCTCCCTGTGATGCCGCTAATGCAGCCTGCTCATAGGCAAGCTGCATCCAGTATTCATCATTATGATTTTTTACAGACATAGCAACTTAAGCAATCACGCCATAGTGCTTTAATAACGCATTCCAGCTCTCAATATTGGTTACAGGCGCACAGTCACCCAAGATGCCTTTAAGCGTTAACTGTTCAGTTGCTTTCCATTCAGGTGACAAATCTTTATCGACCAGACGGGCGCGCACACCTTCAACGAAGTCAGGATGGCGGATTTTCCATTCAGAAATTTGCGCTTCCAGGGCAAATACTTCATCCCATGCATGACCTTGTTTACCCCATTGCCATAACAACCAGGTAATCGCCGCCGTGCTTGGTGAACCCTTTTGCAGGTTTTCACTGGCCTGACGTAACCAGTCACTACTTGCATCACTGAGACCAATAATCGATTGATAGTCATATTCAAAGCTCTGACCACGACAAACGCTATGAATCACATCAATGGAATTTTGCAACGGCCCCGCAGCAACAGGACGATGTAAGCTATTCAAGGTATCGTCAATGGCACGGAATGCACCTGCTGGATAATGGTTCCAGTCGACATTTAACACTTTTTGCAGCACATTATCACGTTGCGCTTCACAGATATGCGTTGCCCAACCGACACTGAATGCACCCGCTGCAGTCATGATTGAACCCGTTAAACCGGTAAACAATCCGATTTGACCACGATCAGCCAGGAAACGGCTTGCACCGACATCTGGATATAAACCAATATTGATTTCAGGCATTGCCAGACGCGAATATGGCGTCACCAGACGGAAAGGTGCTGCCATAAACAGGCCAAGGCCACCACCCATGACATAGCCTTCGCCCCAAACCACAATCGGCTTTGCATAATTGTGTAACAGTAAATCCAGTGCATATTCTTGCTGGAAAAACTGGTTTGCTGTTTCCACTTCCTTATTGATGACGAGCTGACGTAATTTACGCACATCCCCGCCTGCACAGAAAGCCTTTGGTGTGGTCGAATCGAACCAGATTGCCTTGACAGTTTCATCTTCATGGAAATGTTCAAAGACTTTCAGTAGCGCACTTACAATCGGTTCATCTAAAGCATGTAACGATTTAGGGCGATTAAGACGAATGATTCGCCAGCCATTTTGTGCATGTTCAATAACCAAATCAGGATGATAGCTATTTAAGTCGGGAGAAGTCATTATGCGTCCAATTGCCAGTCTATAGGCTCAATGCCATGTTGTTTCAAATATTGATTGGTTTTAGAAAATACTTTGCAGCCAAAGAAACCACCCCGGTTTGCAGCAAGTGGTGATGGGTGAGCTGCACTAAGCACAAGATGCTTGTTACGATCGATACGTTGCCCTTTACGCTGTGCATAAGCACCCCATAAAATAAACACGATATGTTCACGCTGCTCGTTCAATACATCAATGACCGCATCGGTAAAGTCTTCCCATCCCTGTTTTTGATGTGAAGTGGGCTGTCCTGCCGCGACTGTCAGTACACTGTTAAGCAATAACACGCCCTGTGCTGCCCATTTACTCAAGTCACCATGACGAGAAACCGGAACGCCCAGATCGGTATTTAATTCGTGAAAAATATTACGCAAAGACGGAGGTAATGCAACCCCTCTTTGTACAGAAAAACTTAAACCGTTGGCCTGATTCGGACCATGATAAGGGTCCTGTCCCAAAATCACGACCTTTACTGCATTTAACGGTGTGGTATTTAATGCATTAAAAATCTGTTTGCTTGGAGGATAAATGACTCTTTCTGCGAGTTTTTCTTGTTGTAAAAACTCACGTAAATTATCCATTTTAGGACTCAGAAGAAACTCTGACAATGAGATTTTCCAAGACTCGTCCAACTGAACTTTATTAAGTTTGTCCTGTTGCTGTTCAGTAAATTGCATCAACATTCCTTGAAATAGATTCTTTTATTTAAGTGAAAATTACTTAAATATTAACTTGTAATTCTACATTCGGATTCTGGAATTTTGTTCCTTTTTTCAGGTTTTCATACATCTGGACATCACTCCATTCAGCCTGTACCTGCTCTGAAAAGACAATCTGTTCCAGACTCAATTCACCCATTTGTATATTTTCAATATCTTCCTGAAAACTCTGTGCATAGCCCGTATCAGTTTCATGAACAATGACGGAGTAAACCTCAACATCACCTTCACCATTCTGGGTTATGGTTGAAGTTAACACTTGCTGGGCGAGAAAGAAAAAGATACGCGAAAACTGTTCTGCCGAAGGCGAAACCGGCAAGGAAATCCAGCGTGCACTAAATGTTTTACATGCATCAATATAAGCAGGATCATCTTTCTGCCAGAAACAAATGGCATGGTCGAAGCTATCATATAGCTCTTTAATCACGCCTTTAAGCAAGCCGAAATCATAAACCATTTGTCCATGATCCAGCTTTGACGCTTTTAATAATAATTCAACTTTATAACTGTGCCCATGAATCGAACGCTTACAACGGTCCGATGTACAGTTACGTACAATATGAGCATTCTCAAACTTAAACAATTTACGAATTAACATGCACCAAGCTAATCTTTATCTGCAAACGGATTTTATTATAAAGCAAAAAAACATGGATTGGGATTGATTTTAAACCTTGTCACCATTTGACAAATCAATCTACACATTTACTGGAAAGGTGAAAGACTTCTTGAATAAACAGTCACTTGCTTATCTTTACGCACCAAAGCACTGGTAAATTGACGCTTCCGTTCGCTTAAAACCACTTCAATCTGTGCGGTAAAATAATTGGATTTACTGTCCAGCAAAGCTGTTGCATCGGCTTTGTTTGCTTCATCTATTCCAGAAAAAACACTTAATTGCCATAAATCATCCACATTATTGAAATAGGTCAGGTTGGCCTGTTTGGTCTTTAATGCTTGTTCAAGTGCTTTGACATCAATCTTTGGATCGATACTGGCCAATAGCAGTGCTGGTGCTGTATTCATATTGACCTTGGTGTATTCGGGTAATGCCGTGACATAAGCTTTAATCAAATCATAATTTTTACCTTCAAAGCCTCTCACCAGTTTCAATTCTTCCACACTATGAAACTTGGTATTTGGTGTGAGATAAGCGGGATCCAAGCCCTGATAATAATTACTTTCCGCACCCATCGCACCTGTAGTTTCATCATCAACATCCTGCCAGTCAATCACTGCCTGACTGAGCTCTGCGGGCAGACCAACCCGTTGCAGCAGCTTTTCAAACCAGCGTCGCGAAGCCTCATCTACTTGGGTTCCATCCGCCTTGACCAGATTATTCAGGTTAAATTTGCCCGACTCATCGACTAACCGCCCCGCAACATAGCCATCATCCACAGGAAATGGCGGCATCGGTTTGGCCCAGTTTTCCTGTAAATGATCAATACTTTCACCATTATCACTGTCTTGGATCAGCAATTCCGAAAAAAATGCTTCTGCACTTTTGGCATACAGTAAGGACTGGTTCTGACGTATCAAATAGCCGGTATTCTCGGCAGTATTGGTCTGTCGTTTGGCAATGGTTGCCGCCAGAATTGTGGCCAAGGCGACCATCACCAGAATGGTTAACAATGCGATGCCATGTTGAGATGAGTGATTTTTCATGGCATTACTGACCGCCCATATCTGGATTGTTTAACAGACTATAGATCCACTCATAATCGGTCCCCGCAACCGTTAACTGAATTTTGATACCACGGGGTAATTTCTTCAATTCAGCGATATTACTTGGGTCACTGTTTTCAGGCCATTGCGTCAATTCTTGCGGGTTCAATACCGTCAGCTTAAATTGGTCGACATTTTCCAGCAAAGTACTTGAAACAGGTTGTACACGATTGGGAATATTCAGATTCGAATATTTCAGACGATAGACTTTCTTTTGGGCAGCATCATAGCGGTATTCAATACGCTCATAAGGAGACAAACCCTGTTTCAATGGATCAGAAACACCTGCCTTGCTAAATGCAAAGTGCTGATCATTCAACACCAGCGCCGCTTGCAACTGTCGGCCATCATTAGCAGTTAAAGGAATCATCTGCAGACTGTCTCTTAGCACCTGCTGATAGGCATCCTGCAAGGCAAATAAATGCATTTCATGTTCGGCATTGCGATCTTTGACTTTTAATAGATAGTCAAAAACTTTCCAGCCCAGCATCGAAAGTACTGCAAAGATTGCAATGGCAACCAGTAATTCGACCAGGGTAAATGCGCGTGTGTATTTCATTGTGTTCTGGCCTTTGCAGGATAGTTAAAGAACACAAGATTGGTAATGCCCGCTTCGACCTTGCCTTGTTCATTATTAAATAAGCTGACTTGCAACTCGATCCGCTGGATCTTCGGACTAATCGTCGATTGTGCTTTTTTATCAATTTGCCACGTTTCACCTTGAGATGTGACTTGCTTGGATTGCGTACCCTCCAGCCACTCCTGGTTCATTTCCATCATCGCCACTTCATTCATCGCTACAAATTGTGCTTTGGTTCTTAAAATGGCATTCGATGTTGACTGGGTGTATTGCATTGCCACCTTGGTTAACGCAATTGCTGCAACTGCGAAGATCGCCAGCGCCACCATCACTTCAAGTAAGGTAAATCCTGAAGCAGGTCTCCGCCGAGCAACGCTCGGCCCTGCTGCAAGACCGAAAGCTATGCTTGAGGTGTAAGCTTTCTGTGCTTTCATAAGACAACAAGCATTTTCTGGAAGACCTGTTAAAGAGTTAATTTTCATTGACCTTACCCAAATGATCCAGCTCTAACTCATGTCCAATCGGCTGTTGCTCATAATAAAACTGGATTCGAACAGGTTTGGCTTCACCGTTTCCGAACCAGATGAGTTGAGGAGCCTTACCACCCAGTAAATCTTCATTTTTGGCTTTGTTATAACTTGCCGTATCTAAACTTTGAATCGTTAAAGAAACATTATTGGGCAATTGACGGGTCTTAAATTCTTTATAGAGTTGCCAGGTGCGATCAGCCTGCTGAATCTGTTCACGGCTCTGGTCATGATATTCAAACAAGTTATAACTAAAAGGTGCGACATCTGTTGCATTTTGAGTATTTAAGGCAAAGACTTTGGCCTGATCAGTTGCTTCTTTATTGATTTTCTTCAGATCAAGAATAAACATCTCTCGGGCTTGCATGGCCCTGCGCTGGTCAACGCCACCGATATTCAAAACCACGAGAGATGCCATAATCGTCATAATCACGATCACCACCATCACCTCAATCAGGGTAAAGGCTTTTTGCGAATGCTGTGGTGATCTCATGCGTTTTTCAACTATGCAAGAACAGGTTCGACCAGCTTCGGCAATGCCAAAGCCTGCTCAATATAAGCAACACGTAAAGTGTCTCGAGAACCTAAATAGCGTTGATAAAAACTCGAATTCAGAATCACCGCTGCACCATAGGTCAGAGACCAGATTGAAGCAAGATAATCACGTGTCGTCATGGTACTGTTTATATCCAGTAAATAACTTTCCGTCATACGGATAATGATACGCAGACGCTGTCTACGCACTTTATATAATTCACTGAATAATAATTGAATACCTTGTCCCGTGGTAGAAAGCCGCTCTTCGATCTGATGGAAGAGCGCAGTACGCTCTGGGTGATGTAGATGGTGCAACATAAAGAAAGCCAGATGTTCAGGAAATGCTTTTTCGGTATCCTGAATCATTTCCAGCAACATGCGCTCATTACGAATAATCAGCAACATATAGAGTTCATCTTTACTTTGAAAGTGCTTATATAACGTGCCCTTTGCAAGATCCAGCTCGGCAGCCAGCGCATCCAGCGTCATGCCTGCCTCACCATTTTCTAATAGGAGTTGCTCCGCGATTTGAAAAATTAATACTTCTCGTGCTCTAAACTGAGCTTGACGATCCATTTTCACGTAATAACTCTCTTTCCTAGTACAACAAAAACCGTTTATTTCAAATTTAAGAGATTTTCAAAATTTTGTGTTGTAATCATGCCAATCTCTTCAACCGATTTATCATATACATCACTTAATGCTTTTGCTACAAAAGGAACATATTTCGGTTCATTGCTTTTACCGCGATAAGGCACTGGTGCTAAGTAAGGACTATCCGTTTCGATGAGCAAGCGATCAAGCGGTACCTGTTTAGCCACATCACGCAAATCCTGCGCATTTTTAAAAGAAACAATTCCGGAGAAAGAAATATAATAACCACAATCCAGAACGGCTTTTGCTGTTTCCCAATCCTCGGTAAAACAATGCAAAATACCATGTGTAGACTGCTCTGCACGAATAATATCAATGGTATCGTGCTTGGCTGCACGGGTATGCACAACCACAGGTTTTTTTACGATTTTTGAAGCTTCAATGTGTCGCGCAAAGCAACGTTTCTGTTCTTCAACAAAATCCGTGCTGTGATAATAGTCCAGACCGGTTTCACCCAAAGCCCATACTTTATCGGACTGGGCCAGATTGACCAGATAGTCTGTTGTTGCACGCGCCATGACCTGTTCATCCTCGCAGGGATGAACACCCACCGAATAGCCAACGTCTTTATGGCGGGCAGCAATTTCTGCCAGCTTGACATGATCTTCAAGATCAACCGAAATTCCCATGAATTTCGACACACCAGCAAGACGGGCTTGTTCCAGTGCCTGATCCAAGTCGCCTTGATAAGGACTTAAATCCAGCATGGTTAAATGGCAATGCGTATCAACAAACACTCTTCTATCCTATTTACTTCATTACTACATGGTATAACTTGGGCGATCCAGACCTTTAGATCCCGCCAGCAATTTCTCAGCTTCATTTTTATAATACACGCCTTTTTCACCTGCGAGCTGTATGGCAAAACCTTGTGGCTTAAAATGCGTCTGTTTATGCGAAATCCAGATCACTTTTCCGGTTAATGGAATCTTTTGCGCTTGTTCCGGCAATGTGGCCAGTACAAAAACCTCCTGTCCCATTTTTACTGCCTGCTTGGTTGGCACAAATAAACCACCGCCTTGGACAAAAGGCATATAGCTGGATTGTAAGGTCGCTTTGTCTGGAATATTGACCTGTATAATTCCGCCCATCATTTGTGGTTGCATAACTTTCCCCTGTTCAATACTAAATCATTAAAATACAGAACGTGTACTTGCGATTTATCTATAAAACTTCAAACGATATTTATCGGATTTATAGCATCATCTTTCATCTTCGTTCATTTAATATGTATACGTCTTTTATGACTGAATTATAGAAAACAATCCAGCAAACAACAAATGATGTTTAGGAAAATTGTGTTTTAAATACAGAAAATGAAATTTATTTACCGCTTGCCGAATCATGCACGCGCTTGGTTTAGAATAGATGACAATCGAAAAGAAATGACAAGAAATTTAAGGGCTTGATTAAAAAACCGCTGTCATCAGCGGTTTTCAATTCAATCATGCAAAATAAAGTGGTTTATTTTTCAGTACACTTATAATCAAAGTCTAACTTACTGATCATTTGATCAGTATTTCTGGCAATGACCGAAATATTATTGGCTCCGGCTTCAATATAGAATTTGCCACTAAACTGACTGACGCCTGAACCTCGGACATGATTAAAAGAATAACTGTACACACATTCGTAAGCCTGTGACCCTGTATTGGAGGCATTAATCTGAAAAGACGACCCATTAATATTTGAAACGAACTTGGGTTCAGCCATTGCCATAGCTGGTAAAAGCATACAAGACAATGCAATCGCGATAGATTTGTTTTTCATCTCGATATTCCTTATTTTTTAATATTATTGTGAAGTGTTTCACATTTTATATTCTTTTTTGATCAAGGATTAAAGAGCAATGTACATTTTAGATACAATTTTTATATAAATCTCGCCAAGCAGGATAAGGCATTTATTTTCAAACATTTCCTTTACCCTGCTGTTTTACTCAGATCAGAAACCAGCAGAATGATTTAGATAAACTCAAGCCACATTCATGAGCTGAATAAACAACTCATCCATGACCAGTTGTGTTTGAACATTCTGCTCAACCATGCGCTTTTTCTGTTGCAAGTCAGAATAGATGGTAAACAGCTGCTCAAGGTTGTAACACTCAACCAGCTGACTAAAATCCAGATCATCATTCTTAAGTGTCTGGTTGAGTTTCAAACTCACCAAATCCCCCAGCAGATATTCAAACATGGTCAAAAACTCTGAAAAACTGAGCTCTTTCGACCACTTATTTGAGTAATGCAAAGGCATGTTTTTTTCCGCAACCAACTTCAGCCAGTCGGCAAGAAAGAGAGTACGTTTCTGTAGCCAGTCACTTTTTTCAATTTCAATCGCGGTCAGCGGCATATCATTGGCAAGATTTAATAATAATGACACTTGTTGCGATGAAATTTCTGGAATTTGCTGTTTGACAAAAGTCTGCGCATCCTCAAGCGTTAAACGATCTAACGCAAAATGCTGTAATCGACTGCGAATGGTAGCGGGTAATTTCAGATAATGATCAGCAAGTAAAATTAATACAACGCGCTCGCCGGGTTCTTCCAGTGTTTTCAATAAAGCATTTGCCGAAGCCGTGTTTAAGGCTTCGGCAGGCTCGATGACCACAACACGCCAGCCTTCCCCGGTTTGTTGCACAAATGGCAGTAGGTCGCGTATTTTCTCGATTTTGATTTTTGCATTTTGTTTTTTATTTTCTTCGTCTGTGGTGATATGTACATAATTCGGATGCGTATCCGATTTCAGCCACTGACAGCTAGTACATTCACCACAAGCCGCTTGCGCCTGTTTATTTAAACAAAGCACCCAAGCGACAAAACGTTCTGCAAACTCTTTTTTGGCGCAGCCTTGTTTGCCATAAAACAGTAGCCCATGTCCAAGATGAGGAAATCTTGTACTGAGCAGTTGCCATGTCTGTGCATGCCAAGGGTAAAGGGTTTGTTTGTGTGTATCGACCATCATCTTATTCAAATGCACTCACAGGTAGAGTATTGAGACGATCTAAATCTGCCTGTGTGTCTACGCCCGGGGGTAAATTCGCTTCCGCGACATCAATGGCAATACGATGGCCATTTTCCAAAACCCGTAATTGCTCAAGGCTTTCCAGCTTTTCCAGATTACCCTGTTCCCACGTCACATATTCTTGTAACAATTTCACACGGTAAGCATATAAACCTAAATGGCGGAATGCCTGGGTATGTAATGCGGCGACAGCTTGCTTGGCACCATCACGATCGTAAGGAATAGTCGCACGACTGAAATAAAGCGCCTCATTACGCTTATTCATCACCACTTTGACAATGCTGTCACGTTGAAATTCATCTAACTGATGAATCGGTTCACACAAGGTCGACATTGAGCATTGCGGATGATCAAGCAAAAGCTGTGTGACCTGCTGTACCAGTTGAGCTGGCAATAAAGGTTCATCCCCTTGTACATTGACAATCACATCATCTGCTGCCCACCCCTTAATCCGCGCAACCTCACTTAAACGATCGGTACCAGAGGGATGTTCAGGATGGGTTAGAACCACATCTACGCCTTCTGCCTGACAGACTGCTGCAATACGCGGATCGTCTGTTGCAACACACAAATCATCAAAACCAGCAACTTTTTTCGCCTGATCCACCACACGCAAAATCATCGGTCGGCCATGAATCAGGAGTAAGGGTTTTCCTGGCAAACGAGAGCTCGCAAAACGAGCAGGAATAACAATATGCTTCATGATAGATCTCTAAGAAATTTGAATGCCAACCTGTTTTAATTGCTGTTTTAACAACTCATAACAGTCAGGCGATAATACGGCTTCGACGGGGACCACCCAGATCGGAATATTAAATTCAGGGTGTTGCTTTAATAATGCCTTAAATTTTACGGCATCCTTTTCAGTGGTGATGATCGCATCTGGATTATCAAAGCTCAAATCAGCGATTTCATAATCATGATGATCTGGAAATTCATGCGCCTGATACTGATCAACCCCGAGCTTATTCAATGTCTGGTAAAACCGTTGGGGAAAACCAATACCGACCACCGCATTAAAATACTGTTTTGGCTCAAACCAAGGTGTATTCATATGAGGATTTAGCAGATAAGGCTGGCCCACTTCCAGATGCATATTCTGCCGAGGTTGTGCCGCTTTGGTATGTTCAATCACCGTACTGTGGTTTAAGCGAGATTTAGGTTCTCTTAAATAACCTTCCGGCAACAGTTTCTCATTGCCCAGACCACGATGCTGATCCAGCACAATCCATTCTATATCGCGAGCTAGAGCCCAATGCTGTAAACCATCATCACTAATAATCAGATCAATCTGCTGATTTTTCAGTAAGAGTTCAATTGCAGCCTGTCGATTGGGACCAACAGCCATAGGTACCTGAGTCGACTGGACGATCAGACAAGGTTCATCACCAGCAATATCTGGTTCGGATGTTTGGCTAACCAAAAGCGGAAATGGGCCTTCAGCGCCATAACCCCGACTAATCACGCCGACCCGAACACCCTGCTGTTGCAAGTATTTGACCAACTGGATCAGCAAAGGGGTTTTGCCGCTACCACCGACCGTGATATTACCAATCACCATGACCGGAACGGGGGCTTTATAGACCTTTTTTAATCCACTTTTGTAAAGTGCCTGATTGGTACAGAAGCCCAATCGATACAACCATGACAGTGGGCGCAACACCACCAACCATGAAGCCTGTTCATTCCAAGCATCCTGTATACGTTGCGCCATCGACATGCTTAGTCTTCCTCAAAATTGCGTTGATGTAATTGATAATACATACCATGCTTGGCCAACAGCTCAGCGTGGGTACCTTGCTCAATAATCTGGCCTTTATCCATTACCACAATCAGATCGGCATTCTCAACGGTGGATAAACGATGGGCAATCACAATCGTGGTACGCCCCTGCATTGCTTCGTCAAATGCTTGCTGGATAAAATATTCAGACTCATTATCCAGTGCACTGGTTGCTTCATCAAGAATCAAGATTGGCGAATCTTTAAGAATCGCACGGGCAATCGCAATACGTTGACGCTGACCACCAGAAAGGTTTAAGCCCTGCGCCCCCAGAATGGTGTCATAGCCTTGTGGCAGATTCATGATGAAGTCATGGGCATAGGCTGCTTTTGCGGCCGCAATCACCTGTTCATCACTTGAATCCTGTAATTGACCATAGGCAATATTGTCACGTACTGAACGGTTAAATAGTACAACCTGCTGATTCACTGTGGCAATTTGAGAGCGTAAATAAGCCAGCTCAATTTCTTCGACCGCAATGCCATCATAATAAATCTGACCTTCGCTCAACTCTTGAAAACGTGGCAACATGTTAACCAATGAGGTTTTACCCGCACCAGAACGCCCCACCAGCGCGACCGTCTGTCCTGCCTTAATGGTTAAAGACAAATCTTTAATTGCATGGGTACCATCTTCATAACGTAAATTGGCATGATCAAATTGAATATTGCCTTTTAAAACTGGCTTCAACTGACCATTATTCACTTCTTCAGGTAAATCCAATAACTCAAATACCGAGTGTGCTGCAGCCAGACCACGTTGCAATTTTTCATTGATATCGGTCAAATTCTTGACCGGTTTAGAGATCAAACCCGCAGCGGTAATGAATGAAATAAATTCACCCGCAGAGGTATCGCCAAACACCTGTGGACGGAGTGCCAACCAGAGGATGATTGCCATCGCCATCGACAACAACAGCTGAATGATTGGACTGTTAATATTTTGCACCACAACCATTTTCAGGCCGCGACGTAAGTTTTCCTCAGAAGACTTATAAAAACGCTTCTGCTCAAACTCTTCGCCGGTAAAGCTCTTTACCACTGAGTTTGCAGTAATGGTCTCCTGTACCACATGGTTTACATCGCCCATGGTATTTTGTACCTGAATCGAGAGCTTACGCATCTTCTTCGATGCGATTCTAACCAGAATACCAATAAACGGCATGAAAACCACGATGCACAGGGTTAAACGCCAGTTGGTATAAAGTAAATAACTCAACAGGCCAAGAACAATCAAACCGTCTTTAATCAAGGTCTGCAAAGACTCAGAGGACGCTGCGGTAAGCTGCTCAACGTTATACATCAGCTTTGCACTGATATGACCGGCACTGTTATCGAGATAATACTGAGCTGGCAGTCTTAAAAGCTTTGCATAGACTTCCTGACGAATACTGAATACCAGACTCCGTGAAATCACCGCAGAGAAATATCCACCGAGGAACAAACCCACGCCACGGAAAAACATAAGCAAGACAATCAGCGCAGGAAACCAGTCCAGATTCTCTCGACTACCATTTTGAATTGCATCGATAATGTATTTCAGCAACTTTGCCACAGAGACTTCTGTGGCAGCATTGATACCAAAACCAAGCAAGACAAATAAGGCAACGCCCCAATAAGATTTTAAATATGATATTAAGCGGACATAAACCTTAAAATCTTGATTCACTCAGTAAAACCTCTAGTTGGAACTTTAGTGCTGATATTGACGTTTACGAAGCCGAGCTGCCCAGCCACATCCATCACCCGAATCACATCTTGATGAGTGGCTTTTGCATCAGCAGCAATAATAAACATCAAATCGCGACGATCTTGTGCCACCTGCTTGATGGCCGTACTTAAATCAGCAATATCTTTACTGGATAAAGCCTGACCATTCACAGAATAATGCCCTGTGGAGTCTACCATGATTTCAATTTTATGATCGAACTGTTTAGGCGGAACACCTTGTGCATCAGGCAGTGTCAGATTTATACGACTTTGCTGACTAAAAGTCGTGGATAATAATAAAAACACCAAAATAAATAACAAACAGTCAATCATTGGTGTCAAATTAATATGAATATCTTCAACTTGAGAACGTTTAAATTTCATGATGCCACCCCGGCTCAGCTTGCGCGACGGTGTTCTTGTAAAAGAGACGCTTTTTTATAGAAAAGCGCAGCATGAAACAAAGTCGATTGCTGTTCCAGCTCTGCAATATATTCATGCACGACACGTTGAAAATAACGATAGGCAATCATGGCAGGAATCGCAATCAGCATCCCCACTGCGGTCGTAATCAATGCTTTTGAAATGCCGGGCATCATCATGCTGGCATTACCTGCAGAACCCACATCAATTACCAGGAAAGATTCGATAATTCCCAGCACCGTACCCAGCAACCCCAGTAAAGGTGCAATTGCACTTAAAGTCCCAAGAAAATTAATATTTTTTTCGAGTGCGCCGATCTCTTGTGAAGCAGTTGCTTCCATTTGCGCACGTGCAAATTGTTCACCTTGTGCCTGATGATCATAACCTGCTTTTAAGATACGTCCGAGTGGACTTTTTAAAGCTTCATCTTGCTCAAGCTGGACAATTACCGTGTCAGCATCTGTTGCATTGACCAGTAAGGCCTGAGGTAAAACTTGTGATCGCTTTAAACGAATATAGCGTTCAATCGTAATCGCAACCGTAAAAATTGATGACAGAATAAGGGGCAGCATTAACCAGCCACCCGCTTTCACAAGTTCCCACATATTATTCCCCAATAATATTTAAAATATAAAAGGACGTATCCTAAATATTAGTTAGGTAAACAAATATTGAGGATTCCATCCAACTCATCCAATGAGTGATAGTGAATGACCATTTTTCCTTTACCTTTCTGGTTATGGTCAATTTTGACATTTGCTCCGAAACGCTCTGAGAGTTTCTGGGTCAATTGTTCAATGTCAGGAGAAAGCTGCGCCTTTTCCTTTTCAGGTTTTGGTTCACTCCACTCACGTACTAACTGTTCAGTTTGACGTACCGATAAACCTTTTTCAATCACGATTTGCGCCACTGAAATCTGGTCTTTGGTTTTTAACGCAAGAATAGCACGTGCATGTCCCATATCGATTTGACCCTGTTGCATCAGGTCTTTAATCGGATCTGCAAGGCTCAAAAGACGCAGTAAATTACTGACCGTGGTACGTGCCTTACCGACAGTATCGGCAATTTCCTGATGGCTTAAACCAAACTCATCATGGAAACGCTGTAGAGCCATTGCCTGATCAATTGGATTTAAATCCTGACGCTGAATGTTTTCAATTAACGCCAGGGCAATCGCCACCTGATCGTTCAGATCACGGACAATTGCCGGAATTTCAGTCAGACCTGCCAATTGCGCCGCGCGCCAACGACGCTCACCGGCAATAATTTCGTATGGATGCTGCTCATCCTCAACAGGACGAATCACAATCGGTTGCATGACACCATGTTTTTCAATCGATGCTGCAAGCTCTTGTAGATCTTGTTCATGAATAAAGCGACGTGGCTGATATTCACCACGCTTTAATAAATTGACATCAATCTGCTTGAGTTGACCATGGTCCAAGGCCTGTGCTTCAAGTTGCAATTTCTCTTTCTGAATTGAACCTAATAGCGCATCTAAACCACGACCTTTAGCCAATCCGCGTTTTTTGATGCTCATACAGCACTTCCTTTTTTCACTTTACTTTTCTTCAATATTTCTGCAGCGAGATTCAAATATGAAACTGCGCCTTTAGAGCTTTTCTCAAAATAGATCACAGGTAAACCATGAGCTGGCGCTTCCGCCAAACGGATATTCCGCGGAATCACGGTCTCGTATAGCTTTTTACCAAAATATTGCTCTAACTCGGCAGAGACATCACGTGTCAATGCGTTACGAGCGTCATACATGGTACGTAATACCCCTACAATTTCCAAGTTTGGATTCAGGGCTTTTTGTATACGATCAATGGTCTGTGTCAGGTCAGCCAAGCCTTCCAGTGCATAGTACTCACATTGCATTGGAATAATCACGCCATTCACGGCAGCCAAAGCATTGACCGTAATCAGACTTAAGCTTGGTGCGCAATCAACAATAATATAGTCAAAAGCAGAAGCGACTTCTTGCAGTGCGTTTTTCAGAATGAATTCACGCCCTTCCTGCTCTGCAATTGCCAGTTCTACCCCAGCAAGTTCACGGTTCGCACCTAAAACCTTATAACCGACTTCTGCTTTTTGAATCGCAGTTTCAATCGGCACTTCACCCAGCAACACATCTGTCACCGAATACAGTAAATCATTCTTTTGAATGCCCGACCCCATGGTGGCATTCCCTTGTGAGTCCATATCAACCAACAAGACACGTTTTTTCAAGATCGCCAAAGAGGCAGCAAGATTGACTGCTGTCGTGGTTTTCCCTACACCACCTTTTTGGTTTGCAATCGCAATAATTTGAGCCATGATTACCCTTAATATTTTTATTGAATACGTTGAAGTAAAAGTAAATGACGTTGTTCATCTAATCTCGGGACACGAAGTTCAATGATCTTACATGAATACTCATTTTTCATTTGCTCAATTTCATCAGCTGGAATCAAGCCTTTCATTGCAGCAATAATACTCTGCTCATGCATATATGGTTGTGCTGCATCGACAAAGTCAGTCAAAGACGCAAATGCGCGACTTGTAATGACATCGAACTGACCAAGCTCACCAATACTCTCTTCATTTTCAACACGTGTCTGAACGGCAATGACATTTTGCAGTTTCAAATCAGCAATAAACTGCTTCAGGAACCGGATCTTTTTCCCGTTCGAATCCAGCAGCACGCAAGCACGTTCTGGCTGACATAATGCAATGATCATGCCCGGCATTCCACCGCCAGTCCCTACATCTAATAAACGACCTTGTGGTAAATCATTCAGGATACTTAAGCTATCTAATAAATGTTTAACCAGCATTTCCTTCGGGTCACGAATCGCCGTTAAATTATAGGCCTTATTCCACAGCACCAGCGCATCTTGATATTTCAATAAGAGTGTTAGGACGTCCTCACTCAGGTTCAGACCCAGAGCTTGACTACCTTGCTTTAATTCTTGAAAAAAAGGATGCATAACAGTGCAACATCTCGATAAATTTGCTGTGCAGTATACCGATTTCTGATACAAGGCACAGTAGGACTTGTTGAACGATTATGCAGTTAATCATTTACAGACATGATAAACTGCATAATCCATTAAGTTTTTGTCTTTTCTTAGGCAAATCCAAGATAGACAAAGCAATTTTTATTATGCAAACGCACCTTGCTTGATCTGCTGATCAAGCTGTTCTAGACGCTCAGGTGTCCCGACGTCGACCCAGACGGCCTGCATCTTTTCTGCTGAAACTTGCTGCTGTTGCATCGCCTCTTTCAACAACGGTGCCAAAGGTCGCTTGCCATGTTCTAGCCCAATAAACATGTGTGGCGCTAAAACAGCAACACCGCTATAGGTTAAGGCTTCGCCCAACTGCTCCTGCTCAAAAGTATAAGCTAAATCATTTGCCAGGATGAAGTCTCCCTTTAAATGTTGAGGCGGGTTTTCGACCAAGACCAAATGCGCCTGCTTATCTTCTAACTGAACATTTAACAGCGTTGAAAAGTCCATCGTTGTCCAGACATCCCCATTCACCAGAATGAAAGGCTCATCACCCAGTAATGGCAAGGCATTGATGATACCGCCTGCCGTTTCCAGACCTTCACCTTCGTGCGACCACAAGATCGTCACACCAAACTGAGAACCATCACCCAACGCAGCAACCAACTTATCACCTAACCACGCGGTATTGATCACAATTTCGGTGACACCAATTTTCTGCAGTTTTTCAATGTGCCAGACAATCAGCGGTTTCCCACCGACTTCTAGTAGCGGCTTTGGTGTATGCAACGTCAGTGGACGCATGCGATTACCTAAGCCAGCGGCAAGAATCATCGCTTTCATTATGCTGCAACCTCGTAATCACCATATTTGGCAACAAACTTAGGCATCACCACATCACGGATAAATTGCATAAACTCATTCAATTCATCATAGCCTTGGCTTTCTTCAAGTAAGTACCACATTACACGCGGTAAGTCTTTTAAATAGCCTGATTTACCATCACGTTCAAACAGACGCACAAAAATGCCTAAGATCTTGATATGGCGCTGAATCGCCATCAGGTCGGCATCACGTTTAAACTGCTCAAAACTACGATTTTCTTTGGCAGAAGCTGGCAACAAGTTATAGAACACTTCAAACCATTGATACACACGTTCAGCATTCCACTGCACATAGGCATCACGGGTAATCGAAATCAGATCATAAGTATCTGCACCAATCACCGCATCTTGAAAATCAATCACCCCCAATTCCTGTTCACCTTCAATTTTCATCAGATTACGACTGTGAAAATCACGATGTACAATCACTTGTGGCTGTTGAGTCGCTTCAATTGCCAGAAAGTCAAACGCTTGCTCAATGGTTTCCAACTGCTGCTCTGTCGGTTGAATGTTTAATGATGGTAACATCCACTCGGTCAGTAAACGCATTTCAGTCATGAGCTTTTCATAAGAATAAGCCGGTAAATGAGCCTGCCCATCCACCTGTTGCAATTCAATCAACTGTTTAAAGCTTTGCGCATAGTATTCATCTACTGTCTTATCATTCAGTAAGGTGGATAGCACCACATCCCCAAAATCTTCCAGTAGTAACAAACCCTGAGTCAGGTCTTTGGCAACAATATGCGGAACACGCACACCATGTTGGTCAAAAAACTCATCGATATTTACAAATGGTGCACAATCTTCTTTTTCAGGCGGCGCGTCCATGAGCATATATGTTTTGTTTTGTAACTTGATTCGCGCATAACGACGAAAGCTTGCATCTCCTGCTAAAAAGTTGATCTCGAACTGATCGGATTGGAGAGTGGCATGAAGCCAAGTTTGTATCAATTGTTCACGTTGTGTATTCATTTGCAATAAAATCTAAAACTAGCTGAGATTTTGAAAGCTTAAGTGTAGCCACTTATCAACTTTTTCTCTATGATGCGACAATAATTAATTGTGAATTAGCGTACTGGTTAATGAGACAATGAAACATCAGTTTAAATTTAATCCTTTAGCAACAGCTATTTTGACACTCTTGTGCGGCGGCTCGATTCAATCCAGTTTCGCGGCACCAGCTGATGCTGTCTCTACGCTTGACAACAAACAGCTCAAAGCAGCCATTCGAAATCAAGGACAGCAAGACCAGGAAAGTTATCCTGGAGAAAGTTTTTTCCAGCAATATTACGTAGACAAATCTGCACCAGAAGCACAATTGCGCGACAACCGCTATTTAAGCTCCTCTTTTTGCCAAGGCACCTGGGTTACGCCGATTAATCCCGAAACCAAGGCAGGCGATGCAAGTACAACCACCTCGGTGATTACAGCGGATTATGGACACTACAATCCAGCGGGCGACTCTGTGCTTCAGGGCAACGTGGTTATTGATCAGGAAGGTCGCACTATTCGTGCCGATCAGGTGACCATTGATTCGACTCAAACGCATGCCAATGCCGAAGGCCGAGTGCAACTAGCGCAATCTGGCCTGCTCACCCAAAGTGATGCGATTAACTATAATTTAAAGACCCAGACCGGGGATTTAAATAACAGTTTCTATATCTCAGAACAACAACATGCACATGGTCATGCCAGTCAGATCAAACGTGCCAATGAGAATCTGGTGATTTTTAAAGATGCGAGTTATACCGCATGTCCACCAGAACAAAAACCGGCATGGAAGATTCAGGCCAAAGAAATTGAGTTAAATCAGGATACAGGTCGTGGTGTGACCCGTGGTACAAAATTTTACGTAAAAGATGTACCCGTCCTTGCCGTTCCTTATTTCAATTTCCCAATCGATGACCGCCGTACCACAGGTTTACTCAGCCCAAACTTTGGCTATAGTAATGATGGTGGCGCTCAACTTGCTGCGCCGGTTTATCTCAACCTTGCACCGAATTACGACCTTACGCTTACACCAAGCTTTATGAGCAAACGTGGTGCAAAGTTAGATGCCGAATTCCGCTATATGACTGAAAACTTCGGTTCAGGTCGTATTTGGGGTGGTTATATTGCTCAAGATAATCAATATGATGATCAGGACCGTGAAGACCTTCACTTCATTCACAACTGGAAGATTGATGACCAGTGGTCGACCAATCTTGAATATAACTACGCATCAGATAAAGATTATTTTGCTGACTTTAATAACAACCCCAACACCCGTACTGATCTGAATTTACGTCGTGCCTGGGAACTCAATTATGGCAACGGTATTCCTGGTCTTAGAGCACAGCTAAAAGTTGAAGACTTCCAGACACTGGATAAAACCATTAAAGATGCAGACAAACCGTATGCTCGATTGCCACAATTCTTATTAAATTATGTCACAGGCGACCCACAAGGTCTTCAGTATGAATTTAATAACGATACCGCATACTTCAAGAAATCCATTAAAGATGGTTCTGCACTGGAATCAAGCGGTACCCGTATCTATAACCAGTTTGCAGTCAGATACAACTACCTGACGCCATCATGGTTCTATGTGGTACCAGAAGCTTCTGTTCGCAGTATCAACACATTCTATGATAAAGACGCACAAGCAAGCCAAGGCTCTGACAACCAAGAGAAATCCGTAGTTGTACCTCAATTCACACTTGCTACTGGAATGACCTTTGAAAAAGACGGCAAGTATTTACAAAGCATTTCACCTCGTGCTTTTTATGCTTATTCACCTTATAGAAAGCAAGACGATCATCCAAACTTTGATTCGACCTCTGCGTCCATCAATTACGATCAACTATTTAACCCCTACCGTTTCTATGGCCATGACCGCTTAGATGACAACAACTTCTTGTCACTCGGTGTAACTTATAGCCTTTTAGATACCGAAGGCCTTGAACGCATCAAAGCCAGTGTTGGACAAAGCTACTATTTCAGTGATCGTCGTGTCAGCCTGAATGAAAAGCCAGATGAGTTTGATACTCAACGCCGTACCGGTCCTATTGTCAGTCTGTCTAGCCAGCTTAATCAGAACGTTACCATTAGCTCTAACTCAGCCTGGATGGAAAATGGCGATAATGCACAACGCGATTTCCAAGCCTACTATACCGGTGATAAAGGTAATCTATACAACTTAGGCTATTTCTATAGAAAGAAAATTGAAGATCGTCAAAACTCTTATGACCAAGTGGTTGCATCCTTTATACAACCTGTAAAAGACAATTGGCGTATTATGGGTCATGCTCAATACGACATCGACAACAACGTGATGCGCGAATATTTACTTGGCGTAAATTACGAATCTTGTTGTTGGGCTGTGTCAGTCTATGGCCGTTCTTACTATAACGATCTGGATGACCCAAATACCCCAGACGTTCGTAAGAAGAATGCGGTTATGGCTGAATTCACACTAAAAGGTCTTGGTGCTTTAAACAATAAGCTCGCTTCACTTCTGGAGAATAGAGTTTTAGGTTTCAACAAAATTAATCAATCTTGGACACAACGTTAATGAAGATAAAACCTTTTCAACATATCTTTAGAGCCACTGTTCTCGCAGCCCTAATTTCTTCATCAATGCAAAGCTTTGCTCAACCAACGGATGAGGTTGTGGCAATTGTGGACAATAGTGTCATTCTTAAAAGTGATTTAGAACAAGGTGTTGCTGAGACAGAACATCAATTAAAAGCACAAAACAAAACAGTTCCACCGCAACAGTACTTGCAAATGCAGGTTTTAGACCAACTGATTGTCCGCCAAGCCCAACTTGAACAGGTCAAGCGTTACGGCATTAAAGCGGATGAAAAAACCTTAAATGCTGCAGTGCTGAAAGTTGCCAATCAATCAGGTGCCAACTCGCTAGAAGCGTTTCAGCAAAAACTAGACGCTATTGCACCTGGTACTTATGAAAACTTGCGTAACCGTGTTGCGGAAGACCTTGCTATTGGCCGTTTACGTCAACAGCAAGTGATGTCACGTATCAAGATCAGTGATCACGATGTTGAAAACTTCCTGAAATCTCCGGAAGGTCAAGCCGCA
This sequence comes from Acinetobacter sp. 1000160, assembly GCF_000588715.1. Classification (NCBI taxonomy): domain Bacteria; kingdom Pseudomonadati; phylum Pseudomonadota; class Gammaproteobacteria; order Moraxellales; family Moraxellaceae; genus Acinetobacter; species Acinetobacter sp. 1000160. The sequence continues at coordinate 601,269 of NZ_JFWP02000001.1, forward strand.
CTCGGTACACAGGTTCACGTGATTCATATGCGTATTTCCGGTGACAATGCCGATGCCGCTCAGCAAGTTGCTCAACAGGTTAAACAATCACTGTCAACCAGTGATGATCCTAAAGCCATCAGCAGCAAACTTTCGACTGCCGCTGTAAAAGTCGACGGTTTGGACATGGGCTTCCGTTCACTGTCAGAGATTCCGACTGAACTGGCAGCGCGCATCACCCCACTTCAAGTGGGACAAACAACTGAACTGATCAATGTTCGTGATGGCATACATGTCTTAAAGTTACTGGAACGCAAACAGAATGATCAAAAAGCACTGGTACCACAATACCAGACGCGTCACATTCTGATTCAGCCTTCTGAAGTGGTGAGCCTGGATCGTGCTAAGCAAATGATTGATAGCCTCTACAAACGTGCTAAAGCGGGTGATGATTTCGCGACCTTGGCCGCAACTTATTCAAATGATACAGGCTCGGCACGTGATGGCGGTAGTTTAGGCTGGGTTAGTCCTGGTGTGATGGTGCCCGAATTCGAAAAAGTCATGAAAGAAACGCCAGTTGGACAAGTCAGCCAACCGTTCCAGAGTCAATTCGGCTGGCATATACTGCAAGTAACCGATACTCGCCAGCAGGACATGACCAAAGAAGTGCAAGAACGTATGGCACGTCAAATTCTGGGTGAACGTCTGTTTGATACTGAAGTCGATAGCTGGATGCGTGAACTTCGCGCCAATGCTTATGTTGAAATCAAAGATGCCAACCTGGACTCTAAAGCTCAGCAAAAAAAGTAAGTTAAGCTCAAGTAGAATGCCAGCCATGTGCTGGCATTTTATTTTTCCAAAAATGACATAAAAAAAATAGCGGCACTAGCCGCTATTTTTTGTGCATTACAAATAAATTATTTGTAACGATCAACCATTTTCTCTAAAGAAATTGGACGAATCTTGTCTGCATGCCCTGCGGTACCAAATGCTTCATAACGCGCAACACAGATTTCTTTCATTGCTTCAACAGTTTCGCCAAAGAATTTACGTGGATCAAATTCACTTGGTTTTTCTGCCATCATACGACGCATTGCACCCGTAGAAGCCAAACGTAAATCGGTATCGATGTTAATCTTACGCACACCATGTTTGATCGCTTCAACCAGCTGATCTACAGGTACACCATAAGTTTCTTTAATATCACCACCGTACTGGTTAATCACAGCTAACCATTCTTGCGGCACAGAGCTTGAACCATGCATTACAAGATGCGTGTTTGGCAATGCAGCATGAATTTCTTTGATACGGTCAATTGCAAGAATATCGCCTGTAGGTGGACGAGTAAACTTATATGCACCGTGTGACGTACCAACAGCAATTGCCAAAGCATCTACATTGGTATCCGCCACGAACTGGGTCGCCTCTTCAACAGAAGTCAGTAATTGAGAATGATCCAGTACGCCTTCAGCGCCTACACCATCTTCCTCACCTGCCATACCGGTTTCAAGGCTACCTAGGCAACCAATCTCACCTTCAACAGAAACACCGCAAGCATGCGCCATTGCAACCACGCGACGGGTTACATCAACGTTATAATCATAGGTTGTTGGTGTCTTACCATCCGCACCCAGTGAACCATCCATCATCACTGAGCTGAAGCCCAACTGGATCGAACGTTGGCAAACATCTGGACTTGTACCATGATCTTGATGCATTACCACTGGAATATGTGGCCACTCTTCAATCGCAGCTAAAATAAGGTGACGTAAGAAAGGTGCACCTGCGTATTTACGCGCACCAGCCGAAGCTTGCACGATGACAGGTGAATTTGTTGCATCCGCAGCGAGCATGATTGCACGCATTTGTTCTAAGTTGTTTACATTAAACGCTGGTACGCCGTAGTTATATTCTGCAGCGTGATCCAAGAGCTGGCGCATTGAGATTAGAGCCATAATATCCTCCCAGGTAATGCGCCATATTCTACATGTTGATTTATTTCAATTCAGCAACTAATCACAGGAATTATAAAAAAATCTTTAGTGTTTTGTGTAATTTGGGTAGCAAATCTTACTAAATAATCAAAAAGGCCAAATCACGGAATGATTTGGCTTTTTTTCAGAAGCAATCGTTTAGTCTTAATCAAACATATTAAGACTTAGCAATAACCTTCTAAACGCGTTAAAGGCAATTTCTTACCAATTGCTTTTTCAATTTCAGGCAAATAGAAAGCATCATCTTCCGACAAGAAACTAATACTCACGCCTTGTGCACCTGCACGACCTGTACGGCCAATACGGTGAACATAATCATCCGACTGTTCAGGTAAGGTAAAGTTAATCACATGCGAAACACCATCAACATGGATACCACGCCCCGCAACATCGGTCGCGATCATGATATTGTTCTTACCCTGCTTGAATTGATCCAGCATCTTCAGACGCTTATCTTGTGCAATTTCACCTGATAACATCCCCACACGATAACCATCACGTTTCAAATGATCATACAAACGACGCACCTGATCACGACGGTTGGCAAAGATCATCACTTTATCAATCGGTTCTTCACGCAAGATTTCTTGCAACAGTTTGTATTTATCTTCTTTCGCAACCACATAAACGCGCTGTTCAACATCGTTATTGGTTTTTTGCTCAGGCTCGATTTCAACTGTAACCGGCTCAAACAACCATTGACGGGCAAGATTGAGCACATCATAGCTAAATGTTGCAGAGAACATCAGGGTTTGGCGTTGCTCTTTAAACGGTGAAAAACGAACAATTCTCTTCACTGACGGGATAAAGCCCATATCGAGTAAACGATCTGCTTCGTCAATCACCAAGAATTCAATTTTGTCTAACCAGACTTCTTTTTGCTCGACAAAATCAATTAAACGGCCCGGTGTAGCCACAATAATATCAACAAAATTACGGTCCAGCATTTTCTTTTGCTTTTCAAAATCCACACCGCCCAACAAAGTGACCAGGTGCAAATTTGAAAATTTGGTTAATGCTTGCGCATCACTTTCGATCTGTAACGCTAACTCACGAGTTGGCGCTAAAATTAACGCACGTGGCTCACCACGAAAACGCTGTTCTTGAACTGGATTATTCAACAGATCATTGATCACGCTAATCAAGAAGGCAGCCGTTTTACCGGTACCCGTTTGCGCCCGACCAATGGCATCATGCCCTGCTAATGTATATTTTAAAACCTTTTGCTGAATTGGGGTCATTTTTGTAAAACCCAAAGCATCAATCGCTTTCTTCAACTGCGGATGTAAATTTAAGGTTTCAAAACCAGTCGTCATATATGCTCTCGAACCATCAATGACCAAAAGAAAGTGGCTATTATAAACAAAAACGCCCCAAATTACATTGGAGCGTTTTTATATTGCGTTAAGGCAACAAATTAGTCTAAAGGCTGAACGTTTTCAGCTTGGAAACCTTTTTGTCCTTGAACAACACTGAATTCTACACGTTGGCCGTCACGTAAAGAACGGTGGCCATCGCCCATAATTGCGCGGAAATGAACGAATACGTCATCACCACCATTACGCTGAATAAAACCAAAGCCTTTAGTGTCGTTAAACCACTTTACTACGCCTTGTTCACGAGCTGTCATAAGTCAATCCTCAGATATTGAAAGATAAGGACCTTCCGGTGTTGCAAACAGCAGAGCCAACAAGGTTTTAAAATATTTATAATTTTAAAGCTTGTAATCATTCTGTAAAACTATCAACAATTTCCGGTTACATCCATTTGTTATAGGGTTTATTACATTAATTGTGTATTAAACTCTTCCTAAAACGCATCGAGCTTATCACGGGTTTATAACAATTAATAGAATTATTTTTAGTTATTTCCATCTGTTCTATCTGTTTTTTTCAATAATTTAGCTGTTTTTTTTAATGGAATTTTTATCATAAAAATTACGCAGAAATTTGTTAAGATAATTTTGAATGAAGTGATTTAATTGAATATGACCGACACAATCAACACCCCGGATATCATTGATGCATTAGGACAACCCTGTCCTATGCCCTTGCTGATGTTAAAACGCGCTTTAAAAAAAGCGGGCCATTCCAAACAGTTTTTGTTGAAATCATCTGATCCACATAGTGAAATTGATGTAACACGATATTGCCAAATTCAGCAACTTCAATGCCAGACACAAAAAATTTCAGAGCATGAATTTCACTATTTAATTGAATCTATGTGATTCTTTGCTAAACTCTTGGTAAAGATAAAATAGTTTACTTTACATTTCTATACTCAAATTTCCTTAGTGATGAAGAGCATTCGCATTAAGATGAAATTGTTGACTTAAATACCATCCTATAAGGAGAATCCATGACTACTGACAGCAGCAATCAATTGATGCCCCTGTCATTGTCTGCGCCAGGTGTAAACCTTGGTGCATATATCAGTACTGTCAATCAAATTCCAATTTTAACGGCCGAGCAGGAAAAAGAACTTGCTGAGCGTTACTATTATGACCAAGATCTTGATGCTGCCAAACTTTTGGTAATGTCACACCTCCGCTTTGTCGTACATATCGCACGGAGTTACGCAGGTTACGGATTGCCACAAGGCGATCTCATCCAAGAAGGTAACCTCGGACTGATGAAAGCAGTGAAACGTTTCGACCCTAATATGGGGGTTCGTTTAGTTTCTTTTGCCGTGCACTGGATCAAAGCTGAAATTCACGAATATGTGATCCGTAACTGGCGTATCGTCAAAATTGCGACCACCAAGGCACAACGTAAACTGTTCTTTAACTTGCGTAGCCTCAAGAAATCGAGCAAGCGATTGACTTTGGAAGAAGCCAAATCGATTGCCAATGATTTGAATGTTACACCTGAACAGGTGTTAGAAATGGAAGGTCGTTTAACTGCCTATGATGCTGCGTTTGAAGCTCAAGGCGATGATGATGACGATACCCCGCATACCGCACCAGCATTGTATCTCGAAGATAATCGTTACGACCCTGCACGTCTGATTGAGGAAGAAGATTACGAAGAGCAAAGCACTTCTGCCTTGCATGAAGCGATGGACCAGCTGGATGATCGCTCACGTAATATTTTACAGCGCCGCTGGTTAGATGATGACAAATCCACTTTGCATGAACTGGCTGCAGAATATAACGTTTCTGCTGAACGTATTCGCCAGCTAGAAAAAAATGCAATGGAAAAAATCAAAACCGCCATGTCTGCGAGTTAAGATTAATTCAAACACAAGGGCTTTTATGCCCTTTTGTTTTATCTGACTTTGTTTAAACACCCGAATATGTTAACTTTGTTCATCAAGTTTCTAGTTCCATTATCATTATGTGGATAGCAATCTCGGCACTTAATCTTGCGCTTGCAGTGATGTTAGGCGCTTTCGGTGCCCATGGCCTCAAATCTTTTGCCACACCAGAACAACTGGCTTGGTGGAATACAGCAACCCAGTACTTTTTCTATCATGCGATTGGATTACTGGTTTTAGGTGTCCTACATAAAACCACTGCAACCTTCCCTATAAAAATTCCTTATATTTTGATCCAAATTGGCATCATCTTTTTCTGTGGTTCGTTGTACATTATGGCGCTTGGTCTGCCTAGAATCTTAGGTGCCATCACCCCGATTGGCGGTGCATTTATGATCGCGGGCTGGATCATGCTCGCATGGCAAGCAATTAAACATGCGAAATAAGGATTTATCATGCATATCTATTTAAACGGTGAGTCACTCGACACGCCTTGTGAAAACCTACAGCAATTGATTCAAAGCTTAGCGCTTGAAGGCAAACGCTTCGCTGTAGAGAAGAACCAACAGATTATTCCGAAAAGTAGACTTGAGCAGACATTGATTGCTCCTGAAGATCGTATTGAAATTATTCAAGCTGTTGGTGGCGGCTAATTGGCTAAAAATGGAGTAAGCCCATGCAAGATTCCCCTTTAATTATTGGTTCACGTACTTTTCAATCACGTTTATTGGTCGGAACTGGTAAATATAAAGATTTAAATGAAACCGACTTAGCCATTCAAGCAAGTGGTGCAGAAATTGTCACCGTTGCGATTCGCCGTGTGAATATCGGACAACATGCCGATCAGCCGAATCTGCTTTCAGTGATTCCACCAGAGAAATACACCATTCTGCCGAATACTGCTGGCTGTTTTGATGCAGATAGCGCGATTCGTACCTGTATGCTGGCTCGTGAGCTACTTGATGGTCACAATCTGGTAAAGCTTGAAGTACTCGGCGATGAAAAAACCTTGTACCCGAATGTGACAGCAACGCTTAAAGCAGCGCAAACCTTGATTGATGATGGTTTTGAAATCATGGTTTACACCTCGGATGACCCGATTGTTGCGCAAGAACTTGAAAGCATGGGCTGTGTTGCCATCATGCCTTTGGGCAGTTTGATTGGTTCAGGTCTCGGTATTTTGAATCCACATACCATTTCCATCATCAAAGAAAATGCCAAAGTTCCTGTATTGGTGGATGCTGGTGTGGGTACTGCCAGTGATGCTGCGATTGCGATGGAACTCGGTTGTGACGGCGTACTGATGAACACGGCGATTGCTGCGGCTCAAAATCCAATCTTGATGGCTTCTGCGATGAAAAAAGCCGTTGAAGCGGGCCGTGAAGCATTCTTGGCGGGTCGTATGCCGCGTAAGCGTATGGCCAATGCCAGCTCGCCTGAAACGGGTTATTTCTTTAAGTAAATCAACTCAGCATGTTTTTGGGCGAACACAGTTCGCCCTTTACATTCACAGAAATTATTTTTAGACGATCATTAGTATTAAAAATATAAGTAACATCGCTACAGTAAAATTAGGAAAAGAGGCGATTTATGACAAAGTTTATTTTAGAACCAATGTACGAAATCATTCCAGTTCAACTCGAATATGGCGCTGAGGAATTTTTTGGGAACCCCCTTTTGAGACACTTAAAGAAATTATAACGTGATGGGAAAATAAAGAAGATTTAGATATTTATAAGAATGATGTTATGGATATTCTTGGTGGGGGTGTAATACGACCCTAATGGAGTTTTATTTTTTCAAATTATATTGATCTCTTAGGTTTCTAACAAAAGGCGTTATATTCCAACTATCCTCTAACGACTCTACACCATTTGCCCAATAAAGAACCGTTTGTGTGTGCAAGTCAAGATGATTTTCAACAATCAATAGAGTCCGATACCAACGACTATCGTTCTCTAAATTATCCACCTCTTCAAAAGATTGAAAAAGCATTTCAATCAGCAGAAATCGTTCATCTTCTGTAATATCATTTAGATCATAAGCATTTAAAAAATCATTTATGTGGATTGCGTCAGCAACTTCATATTCCCAATCTTGCATATTATCGTGATAAGGTAAGTTTAATCGCTTTGCCAATGCTACCCTAGCATTAGTGTTAGGGAGCTTAGGAATATTTGAACTATTTCTCATCTAATATTTCTTTCAAATTCCTTCTCGCCCTTTGCTCAAAATTCTGTTGAAAATATTCGGTTTGATACAACGGTTCAGTCTGATAAAAATGTGCGAGAACTTGTTTTCTTTTAATCAAATAAATATCTGGATCTACCCAAGCATATTCCTGCTTAATCTGCTGTTCATATTCTTCAAAACGCTCTGGCGAAGCTGCTAAAATCGCCAAATCAATATCCAGTAAAAATTGCAAATCCAACTCATTCGTCGATTCGTGCTTTTGCGTGGCAACAATCCATTGCTTTATCTTCTGAACGATATCAATTGATAAATCTTGAGCCAAATACTGTTCAAATAGCTCTGCACTTTTCAGCTCATTATCTTTTGCTTGCGGATCATAGATCGCATCATGAAACCAGAGTGCTAACTCAACTGAATAAGCATCTTTTAAATCAGGTCGAATTGAATCAAGTAAAACCAGACATTCATACAAGTGCTGAAGCGTATGATAAGCCCGCTGTTTTTCACTATAGGCAGCAATCAACTTGTTAAAAATTTTCTGCGGTTCAGAGAAATGATAATGCCGATGCAGCTCAAACCATGATTTTTCTAATAAGCTTAAATATTGCTGCATTGCTCATCCTCATTGAATTGCTTTATTCAGCCACTTTGCCAAGGATTCAGCATCTTTACGCTCCAGAAAAAGCTGGTACAAGGTACAGGAACCAAACTCATGTTTCAGTTCCTGTTGACGGACAGGATGATTACCAAACCGGAACCGTCGAGTGCCATCCGTATCTAAAGGCAATGCATACACCCCATAACTCCGAGGTTCGGTCAGATGCCCTTTGATTCGGACTTGATCAGACGATATCGCGTATTTTAATAAATGTTGTTTGGTTAACATCCCACCCTGCCTAGGGTAAAACTAAGCTGCGTGCTGTTCATCTCGTTTAAAGACCAATTCTTTATCCGATGAACTTTCAGCATCAAAGTAATACCCTTCACTATCAAATGCTTTTAATTGTTCTACTTGGCTTAATTTATTTTCAATCAAGTATCTCGCCATTAGCCCACGCGCTTTTTTCGCATAGAAACTAATGACTTTGTATTTTCCGTTTTTCTGATCCAAGAATACAGGCTTGATGATTTCTGCCTGAATTTTCTTTTCATTCACAGATTTATAATATTCGTCAGAGGCCAAATTTACCAACACTTTTGCATCAATTTCAGCTAAATCCTGGTTAATTTGATCGGTGATAATACTGCCCCAGAATTCATATAGATTATGGCCACGTGTATTTTTCAATTTAGTGCCCATTTCCAAGCGGTACGGCATCATCAAATCCAATGGACGTAATAAACCATAAAGACCAGACAACATACGCAAATGCTGCTGTGCAAAATCAATATCCTGATCGTTTAAGTGATAAGCATCTAAACCGGTATACACATCGCCTTTAAATGCAAACAAGGCTTGACGTGCATTGGAAAAATCAAAATCTGCATTCCAGTCACGGAAACGTTCTACATTCAAGGTGGCGATTTTCTCGCTCACGGTCATTAACGATGCGATTTCACTCGCAGAAAGCTTGCGACATACATCAATCAACTGCTGTGATTGTTCTAATAAACGTGGCTGAGTATATGTATCCGTAGGTAAAGCCGTTGTGTAATCAAGTGTTTTCGCTGGAGAAATTAAAGCAAGCATAATCAATCAAAAAATAAATTTAACTTGATGAAACTATAACAGTTGATAATTTTTAATGCCAATTCGTGTTTTCATTCTTCATTATCGGTAAAATAGTGGATTCTTCCATTATCCATTGCGTATCTTATGTCTGAGCAATTATTCATCCAGGGTCCTGTTGGTCAAATTGAAATGTTTGTCGATCAACCTCAAGGTGAAGTCACAGGTTTTGCTGTGGTCTGCCATCCACATCCCTTGCAAGGTGGAACACCAAATCATAAAGTCCCTGTACTGCTGGCTCAGATTTTTAATGAAATGGGCTGTGTCGTGTATCGCCCTAGCTTCCGTGGTTTAGCTGGCAGTGAAGGCACCCATGATCAGGGACACGGCGAAACGGATGACATTATGGCGGTAATTGAATATGCACGTGCAAAACATGCAGGTTTAACCTTCTATGCGGGTGGTTTCAGCTTCGGTTCTCACGTATTGGCAAAATGCCAAGCCCAACTCAGCGAAGAATTACGTCCCAAACAACTGGTGTTATGTGGCTTACCTACGGGTTCGGTCGTCGATTTACGTCATTACAAGACCCCGGCTATCGACGGCGATATCCTGTTCGTTCATGGCGAGCAAGATGATATTACCCTGCTCTCAGATATGATCGCGTGGGCAAAACCACAAAAACATCCGATCACGATTTTGCCAGGCGCCAATCATTTCTTTACAGGTTATCTAAAACAATTGCGTCAGGTCATTGCCCGTTTTTTAAAACTGTAGACTTAACAACAAATTACTAAGAAAAATATACGTGTTTTGAATCCAATGTCTGTTATATCAGTAGAGATGTACAGACATTGGGTTCTTTAATAATGAAATTCAATAAAAAACAGGGACTTTTTTTAAAGCAAAGTCTACCGCAGCCTCCGTCGCCTATTTCGGACAAGCAATTGATACAGGCAGTGGTCATTTTTCTTTGTTATTTCTGCTCTCCACTCTTATTTATGCCGCACTTGCGTTCTGGTTCCCCTCAAAACTGATCTGGGTGTTCTCGCTGCTTGCGCTCGGCTCATGGTTTGGAACAGAAACTGGCTATATGTCAGGTTGGGGGGCCTATTATCTTGGGATGAACTTCCCGTTACGCTTTGTCTTTTTTGGCGGTGCCTTGATTGGCTTAAGCCTGCTATTTAAACGCTATGCGCATTTTAGAGACTTCGCCCATCCAACTTATGTCATGGGACTGCTTTATCTGTTTATTGCCTTATGGATTCTCTCGATTTTTGGCAATTATAGTGACTTGAGTAGCTGGTATAACATTAAACAATACGAGTTACTACATTGGGGCGTTTTATTTGCCTTTATTGCCATCATCGCGATTGTTTATGGTTTAAAACATGATGATGCCACCTCACGCGGTTTTGGTATCACTTTCCTATTTATTAATCTCTACACCAAGTATTTTGAGTTCTTCTGGAATGGCATACACAAAGCTATTTTCTTTATCTTGCTCGCTGCATCTTTCTGGTGGATTGGCCGACATGCCGAAAAACTTTGGAACTTGGAGTTTCTACCCAACCAATCCAGAATCAAGAAAGACCATCCACTTGAATGATTACTGAAAATCACGCCAACTCAAGCCAAACCGGGCCAAATACTTTTTGACCCGGTCGCTGTCATTGGTGGTGTTACGTTGCTGGCGTGAAGCAGCAAACAGTTGGCGTCCAGCATCTGCCATCGATTTGGCATGTTCACAGACTTGTAGCACGCCACGCAGTTGAATCTGATCAAATTCATCAATCTCGCTCAACTGGGTTTGATCTAAATATTTGAGGAGAATATTGATATCTTTAGATTGGTTTAGTGTGGTTTGAATCGACCACAGTTGCTTTAAACGCTCAATCTCTTTTTCCACCGTTTCCAAACGGATCAACTCACCACTGGATAATGTCGCTAATCGGGTCACACTGGCGGTTAAATCCCGGAAATTCCCCTGCCAAGATGCTTCTTTAGACTTAGCAAATTTCAAATACACATCAAGTGCATCACGTTGAAAACGCAATTGACGTTGATGATTCGCTGCAAAACGCTGCAACTCAAACTCAACATTCGGGGCAATATCTTCAATTCGATCTTTAAGATTCGGTAAAAAGAAAGTCCATGTATTCAATCGTGCCCATAAATCTTCACGGAAATGACCTGCTTGCACCTCTGCCCTAAGGTCTTTATTTGTCCCTGCAATCAGTTGAAAATCGGCCTGAACCTCTTTATCACTTCCAACAGGAAAGAAGGATTTATCTTCGAGTGCCTTGAGCAGCATCGCTTGCTCATCTAGCCCAAGCTCACCAATTTCATCCAGAAATAAAATACCCTGATCAGCACTTTTTAATAAACCTGCTCGTGAAGCCGCTGCACCTGTAAATGCCCCCTTGATATGCCCAAACAAACTCGACATGGCACTATCGCCACGAAGTGTCGCACAGTTCACATCAATAAAACGCCCACTCAAATGAAACTTGTCTTTCTTTAACTGAAAGATTTGTTTGGCTAAATGCGATTTACCTACCCCTGTGGCACCCATAATCAAAATCGGTGCACTGGAACGTGTCGCCACCAACTCAACCTCGGTGATCAATTGATTAAATTCATGGTTATAGGTTGAAATATTGGCTTTCAATTGTTGCCAGTTTTGTTGCTGTTCATCTTCAAAACGTTGCTTGAGCACATCATAACGTGACAAGTCCAGATCGATGACCCGGTATTCACCTTCTGGCGTTTTTTGTTGGTTGGGTGCACTTTGAATCAGCTTGGCAGGTAGATAATTGGCATCGACCAATAGATACCAACAAATTTGCGCAACATGAGTACCTGTGGTGATATGCAAAAGATAGTTATTGTTTTCCGTATCAAAAGGATAACTTTTCACAAAATCATACAGCACACCATAGACCTCGGCAAAATCCCAAGGATCACGAATACTGACACGCTGGCCTGAGACAGTGGTCGATGGCGATAGCTGCTGGGCATCTTCAGCAATAAATTTAACTAGATTATGATGTTGTCGATCATGCAACAGTACCAGTTCATCCACCATCAGATCTTCATGCATTAAAAGGCTCAAGGTTGGACGCCAGCGTTGCCAGCGGTCAGGACGCTTGCCCTGATCTAAAGTAGAGCCGACAAAGCCAATCACGACAGTTTTCTTTGCATTCAGCATAATTTCTATAATATTTTATATATGACTATCATATACAATACGCATTTCAATGATAAATTCCAACAATATGCTTCATTTTACTTTTTTAGGCACCTCTTCTGGTGTACCCACACTCACATGCAACGTCTCTGGCCTAGCCATCCGTAACAGCAAGAATAAAGACTGGATCTTGGTCGATGCTGGCGAAGCTACACAGCATCGTATTCAACAGGCCAAACTTTCATTGCAAAGCCTAGTTGCCATCTGTATTACCCATGTTCACGGCGATCATTGTTATGGATTGGTTGGCTTATTGGCCAGTGCAGGTATGAATGCCCGTACTGCGCCTTTAACTATTATCGCACCTAAAGAAATTCAACAATGGATTGAGGTTACCGCACAATTAACGGATTTACATTTGCCCTATCCACTCAACTTTATCGATGTGAATGAAGCAACTCAGATTCTATCGTTAACCGATGAACTCTCGATTCAAGCTCATCCACTGAGTCACCGCGTACCTAGTTTTGCATTCAGTATTATTGCGCAATACACCCAAAAGAAACTAGATACACAGGCTTTAGTTCAACTCGGCGTACCCAAAGGTAAAGCTTGGGGAGACTTACAACACGGTCAAGATATTCAGTTTAATCAACAAACGTTGAAAGCAACTGATTTCACTCAAATCCAGACGCAACGTATACATGCCATCGTGGGTGGAGATAATGATCGTCCTGAGTTATTAGCGCAAGCATGCCAAGATGCCCAACTCCTTATTCATGAAAGCACCTACACCCAAGCTGTTTTAGATAAAGTGGGCTCAGGCCCCATGCATAGTTCTGCAAAGAGAGTTGCAGAATTTGCTCAACAGCAAGGGCTAAGTAATCTGATCTTGACGCACTTTAGTCCACGCCATCAGGACTATGCCGGGCAACAAGCAATTGCTGAAGAAGTTAGAAAATTCTATCAAGGCAACTTCTACTTAGCTCATGATTTTGATCAATTTAGCTTAGATGATATAGGCCAACTTACAAAAATTGAAAAATCCTAATAAGTTTGCAGTATGTGAGGAGCTGGATAAAACCCATAACAACATATATATCTTTTAGGATACTTTTATATCTTAATGAATATAAAAAATTTACTAAAACCAAGCCTTGATTGCAGCTTAAAAGATATTTAAAAATTTTATTTTAATTATTTATCAATAATTTACTAATTATAAAAATTAAATTTAAAAAAACTGGCACAGTCAGTGCAATAGTATAGACACACAACATCATTGGGATCTTGTGAATATCACCTGCCTGCAAACGCTTGGCAGGCAGGCTTTGAAAGGAAAATGAAAATGTCTGTCGTTGAACAAATCAACCAACAAGCTCAATTTGAACAAGAACAGCAACAACGTGCTTATCAAGTTTTAAAAAATGAAACGGGTATGCCGGTAAAGATGTGGACCAATGGTGTGCTTGTTGATGACAACTCCAAACAACAATTACTACAAACCGCACAAATGCCGTTTATTTATAAATGGATGGCCGTAATGCCCGACGTTCATTTTGGTTTAGGTGCCACCATCGGAAGCGTGATTCCAACCAAAGGGGCGATTATCCCTGCTGCAGTCGGTGTCGATATTGGTTGTGGGATGATGGCAACGCGTACCAGCTTAACTGCTTCTGATTTACCCGATAATTTATATGCTTTACGTACCGAACTGGAACGTTTGATTCCGCATGGAATGACCAAACGTGGACGAGATAAAGGTTCTTGGGAAACTCCGCCTGAAATGGTAGATCAGGCCTGGGCTGATTTAGTAGCAGACTTTGAATTGATCTGTGCCAAGCACCCTCGCCTAAAAAACACCAATAATCGTAAGCAGTTGGGGACATTAGGTACTGGAAATCACTTTGTCGAAGTCTGTTTAGATGAACATGACCATGTCTGGATTATGTTGCACTCAGGATCTCGCGGTGTCGGTAATGCCATCGGTAATCATTTTATCGAACTGGCGCGTAAAGATATGCAAAAGCATTTTATTAACTTACCTAACAAAGATTTGGCATATTTAGTCGAAGGTACTGAGCATTTTGATGATTATTGGTTTGCTGTCGGTTGGGCACAGCGCTTCGCCATGAAAAACCGTGAAATCATGATGCAGTCTGCGATTAAAGCCTTAGCAACGATTATCCCAAAACCGTTCCAAGCACGTTTGGAAGCCGTAAACTGCCACCATAACTATGTGGAAAAGGAACAACATTACGGCGAAGAAGTGATGGTAACCCGTAAAGGTGCTGTACGTGCGCGTTTGGGAGAATATGGAATTATCCCAGGTTCAATGGGAGCCAAGTCTTTTATTGTTCGTGGGCTTGGAAATCAGGAATCGTTCTGTTCATGTTCGCATGGTGCAGGTCGTGTCATGAGCCGTGCTGAAGCAAAACGTCGCTTTACCGTAGAAGATCAGATTGCGCAGACCGAAGGTGTTGAATGTCGCAAAGATGCTGCGGTAGTTGATGAAATTCCATCGGCTTATAAACCGATTGAAGATGTCATGAAAGCACAGCAGGATTTGGTTGAAGTGGTGTATACATTAAGACAAGTGGTCTGTGTTAAGGGCTAAATACCTGAGCACAACCAGAAGGTGCATATATGTTTGTCCAATTAGATCATTTGAAGACCAAAGAATTACAATCTGATCTTGATGCCATACAAGCTGTATTTGAAGTTTTTTTGTTTGATGTCGCACATCAAAGGGAATCTTCGAATACGCTGACTATTCATCCACAGATGCTATTGAATTGTGAAAGTTTAGCCTTGGAAAAAACGTTAGACTTGAACTCACTAGCGATAGAGCAATTAGATCGTAGCCTTGTAGATCTTGATCGTTTGGACAGACCTGATTTATTTTCTGGACATAATTGGTTTTTGAGCTTGTTAGAGGCAATCATTGATCCACCATATGGAACAACCCTTGCCCCGTCTCATCGGGCAGCATTCTTCCGAGCATTTTTGCAGCTATGCCTTTTTACGGAGAAAGACTGTGAAATATATGATTGGGTTGGCTACCCAGGTAGTGCTCGGGAAGAAAGTTCTGAATGGAATGATTATTTTGAACCTGGCCGAGAATGGTGGGGTAATTGGTGCTTAACCATTTATTCACCAGAGCAAAATAAAGGCTGCTTACTACTTGCCAGCTCAACAGACTAAAGAATAAATTTTTTAGGAAAATAAAATATGAAACTCGCAGAAGCATTGTTACTTCGAAGCGATCAACAAAAAAAGCTCGCTTCATTAAAACAGCGGATCAACGCCAATGTATTGGTACAAGACGGTGATGAACCGAGCGAAGATCCAAATGAACTGATCAAACAGGTATTTGCTTTAACCCAAGAAAGTAATCAACTGATTTGTCGTATTCATTTGACCAATGCGCAAGCAAAGCTTGAGGATGGCAAAATTCTGCTGTCCCTATTAAGCTTGCGTGATAGTTATGCTGAACAGCATAAGATTCTGGTTGATGCGATTGCCAATACCCATCGTGAACCTGATCGTTATAGTTCACGTGAGATCAAATGGAAGAAGGTTATCCCTGTTTCCAGCTTGCAAAAACAAGCCGATGATATCAGCGCGAAATTACGCGATTTAAATATCAAGATTCAGGCTGCCAATTGGCAAATTGATTTAGTCGAATAGACAACAAATTTTGTGAATCTAGTTCACAAGCATAGTTTGGGCATACTGGGCGAGTACAAGATCCTGCGTTACTCCGATCTGAGGGATTGAAAATAATTCAGGCGGCTATGGCAGTATGTGAGCCGTGCATCAATCTTCACTGATTAGGCTCAGCACCATGCACCTAGCAAAGCTTTGCCGAAAGCAAAGTCACACGTTACTTCGCATTACCATGTACTGACAGTATGTTCATTAAATTACAAAATAAGGAAAATAGAAGTGAATAAAGCTTTGGCAAATATGCCAGCAACCATCCAGATTGATGGTTCACAAGGTGAAGGTGGAGGACAGATTTTAAGAACTGCCCTTGCCCTTTCAATGATTACAGGTCAAGCATTTGAATTAATTAACATTCGTGCTGGGCGAAAAAAACCAGGCTTAATGCGTCAACATCTGGTCTGTGTACAGGCATCTCAACACATCAGCCAAGCCTATGTGGAAGGTGCTGAACTTCATAGCCAGCTTTTGTACTTCGCACCCCAGCATGTACAAAGTGGAAAATACCAATTCCAGATTGGTTCGGCAGGAAGTACGACACTGGTTTTACAAACGCTCTTACCAGCTTTGTTATTACAAAATGAAGCCAGTGAATTGACTATTTCTGGTGGCACTCACAACCCGCTTGCGCCAACGGCAGATTTTATCGAGCAGTGTTTTTTGCCAGTATTAGAAAAACTTGGAATAGCGGTCGAGTTTAAGTTAAATAAAGCAGGCTTCTTCCCGATTGGTGCTGGTGAAATTCAAATCAAGATTCAGCCTTGGCAACATCGAAATAAACTAAATTTACTAGATCGTGGTACTTTGCAAACGACAAAGGCATTTGCGGCAGTACTTAACCTTTCCGAAGAGACGCAAATTGCACAACGGGAACTGGCAACCTTAAATAAAAGACTAAAACTGGATACGCAACAGCAATTTCATTTAAACGGCATTAGCCAAGGTAATACGGCCTATGTCAAAGTTGAACATCAACAGCACATTCAGCTATTTACCGCTTTAGGTGAAATGCGCAAAAGTGCAGAACAAATTGCCAATCATTTGGCGGAACAGGTGAAGCAATATATTAATTCTCAAGCTGTAGTAGATGAGTATTTGACAGATCAGTTGCTATTACCTTTGGCATTGGGTCACGGTGGTGAATTTACGGCACAATGTATTAGTGAACATACCCGTACACAGGCTGCAATGATTGAAAAATTTATTGATTGTGAAATTAAGTTTATCGAACTCGACCAAAACCTGTTTCAGGTCAAAGTAAACGTAGAATAGTGAATATTAAATATGAAAGAACATACTCAAATAAGCAAATTTTTAAGCCTGATATTACGACATAAGCCTGAACAAATTGGGCTTCAACTTGATCAAGAAGGTTGGGCAAAAATTGCTGAGCTTATTGAAGCTGCACAACAACACAATGTTCCTCTAGATGAAGCATTACTCCAAGTCATCGTAGAACAAAATGATAAAAAACGCTTCCAAATCTCAGAAGATGGTTTGATGATCAGGGCTGTGCAAGGCCACTCAACAAATACGGTACAACGGCAAATGATTGCGCTTGAGCCACCACAATATTTATATCATGGCACAGCGAGTCGATTTATAGATTCAATTCAGACGCAAGGCCTAATCGCTGGACAGCGCCATTATGTGCATCTAAGTGAAAATAAAGAAACGGCTTTGAATGTAGGCCAACGCTATGGTAAGCCTGTGCTATTTTTGATTAACACACTACAAATGTATAAAGATGGTTTTGAGTTTCATCAGGCAGAAAATGGTGTTTGGCTAACAATACATGTACCAACACAATATTTATCATTGATTGATCAGACCAAGACAGGATCATTGGTCTGATCTGATTACAACATTAAATTAAGCTACACTCTCCAAAGCTGTCACCAGCAACTTCCAGCATTTTTCTACGGTATCCACTTTAACCCGCTCTCCCGGTGCATGCGCACCCTGAATATCCGGACCAAAAGATACCATCTGCAAATCAGGATAATGCTCCGCAATAATGCCGCATTCCAAGCCCGCATGAATCACTTTTAAATTTGGCTCAATCTTAAATGCAGATTGATAAGCTTGTTGTAGGCATTTCAATGCAGCTGAATCTGGATTCGGTGTCCAACCTGAGACTAAGGGCGTTAATTCAGATTGAATCTGGAAATTGGCGAAGTGCTGTTGAATGTTATGTGCGAATGTTACCGCTTCTTGGTTCACCATCGAACGAACCATAATCAAAGTTTTGACCTCATCTTTGGTCAGTTTGACCACACCAATATTATTCGAGGTTTCAACCACATCGGGTAAAGCACTACTCCACTGTGCAATACCATATGGACATGTTGCCAATGCCTGCAACCAAGCTTGTTGCTGCTGCAATGAAATAACTTCGTTTATCTGGTTGGCATTTTGCTGTACACTGATCTGTAGCTGGTCATCAATGCCTTGCAGTTTCTGCTGCCATTCAGCTTGTATTGCTGCAACTGCTTGTTCTAAGTCAGCCAGTTGTTCAGTTTCAATTGCAATCGTCGCCACTGCTTCACGCGGGATAGCATTACGCGCTGTTCCACCGACAAATTCAACCAATCGACCATTGGATTGTGCCAAATACTCATTGAGGAAATGGGCTAAAATCACATTGGCATTACCACGCCCCAGATGAATATCAACACCAGAGTGTCCACCTTTTAGTCCTGACACTAGCACATCTACATAAATTAAATTAGCGGGTGCTATTTCATATTCAAGTGGCTGTCCTACTTCAATATCAATACTCCCAGCACAGCCAAGATAGAGTTCGCCCCATTCCTCTGTATCGATATTAAATAACCATTGTCCAGTTAACACCCCTGCCTCAAGTAAACGGGCGCCACTCATTCCCGCCTCTTCATCAATGGTTAGCAGAACTTCGATCGGACCATGCGCAATATCATTTGATTCTAATACTGCTAACGCCAGTGCAACTCCAATGCCATTATCGGCACCCAATGTGGTATTTTCAGCAATCAGCCAGCCGTCTTTTAATACAGGTCGAATGGGATCTTTGAAGAAATCATGTTGGGTCCCGCGATTTGCCTGAGTCACCATATCTAAATGGCCTTGCAGAATCACACCTGCAACGTGCTCTTTATGTGCTGTAGCAGCTTTTCGAATAATTAAATTGCCAACGTCATCGACATAAGTTTCTAGGTTACGCTGTTCCGCCCAATCTTTTAGATGTTGTCTGAGTTGTTGTTCATGTTTGGAAGGTCTAGGAATCGTACATAAGGTCTCGAAATGTTGCCAGACCACTTGCGGAGATAATTTAGAAAAATCGACCTGTATCATGCACCTATACTCTCAAATAAAGCGTTTAAACCAATATACACCATACACCTAAACGGTCTTGATGTTAAATCACTTCATTTAAGATTGTATTCGTAAAACTGTCTTAGCTTTTCCAGACAAACTGAGAAAAACTATGTTCGGCTTTTAAGCTATTTTCCACGGCTTGGGCCAATTGGCGAATAATACTTTGTGTCTCAATGCGCTCAAACCAAGCTTGTTCTTGCTGTGGATTGGCTGAGATTTCACAAAGAATATGTCCTTCGGTATCCTGTTGCGAACATAAAATCGAAAGCGGCAATTGGTGATTGTCAATACATACTTCAATTTTTTCATGTTCATGACGAATATGCTGCGCATCGAAGCCATATTGTTCTAATTGTTTATACAACAATGCCGCCACGTATTCTTGCGTGATATAGCATTCATTCGGTGGATGATCGACCACTCCATGTTTTGGGCAATCTGCGATAAATTGCAAGGTTTTCATGCTATTCCCTCTATTTTTATATTTTAGCGCTGTACCACAACCCAAATCCAACGCATATACTCTGAATTATTATATATACAATTGTCTATAAACGATTAGCTGATTGTCTTAGTTGTATTGTTAAATTGATAAATTTCGACCCGATTAGATATGTACATCAGCAAAGTCATCATTTTAAGTATTTAAACGCTGAGTGAAGGCATTTAACAAATTCTTTTTAGCGATAAATACATAAAAAAAGCAGCATTCAACCGTCTTGAGCTGAATGCTGCTTTAATCAAATCAGATTACTGATTGACTACACTTAAATCCAATCCGGCCGAATTTGCAAGCTCGGTAAAGGTTGGGAAACTTGTCGCTACGGTTTCGGTCCCATGAATGGTGATTTCACCTGAAGTACGTAGACCCGCCATGCTAAAACTCATGGCAATACGATGATCATGATGTGATTCAATTTCACCACCTGTAAAGATCGGTGACCAGTCCCCAGACTTGCCTTTACCTTCGATGATAATGCCATCTTCGGTCGGGGTACAGTCGATACCCATGATTTTCAAGCCATCTGCCATCACTTGGATACGATCAGATTCTTTGACACGAAGCTCAGCAGCACCCGTCAACACGGTTTGACCTTCTGCACATGCAGCAGCAATGAACAATGCCGGGAATTCATCAATGGCTAAAGGTACTTGATCTTCTGGCATGTGAATGCCTTTCAGGGTTCTTGAACCTTTGATATGAATATCTGCAATCGGCTCACCACCTGCGATACGTTCATTCTCAACCGTCAGGTCAGCACCCATTTGCTTGAGGATTTCGATCACACCTGTACGCGTCGGGTTAATCCCAACCGCTTCCAGCACCACATCGGCACCTTCGGTAATCGCAGCACCGACCATAAAGAAAGCAGCTGACGAAATATCTGAAGGCACCTGAATATCAGTACCGACTAATTTGCCACCACCGACAAGCGAGATTTTATTGCCTTCAGTTTTTACATCATAACCAAAGGCACGTAACATACGTTCAGTATGATCACGGGTTGGTTCAGGTTCAGTCACCGACGTTTCACCTTCAGCCCATAAACCAGCCAATAAAATACCTGATTTCACTTGAGCTGATGCCATCGGTAAATCGTATTGGATTCCTTTAAGTGCCTGACTGCCGGTAATACTCACAGGTGGCGTACCTTTCTCGCCTGTAGTCTGGATGAGTGCACCCATTTCACGAAGTGGTTTGGCAATACGCTCCATTGGACGTTTAGACAATGACGCATCACCCGTCATGACTGAATCAAATTTTTGCGCAGACAGCATGCCAGACAGCAAACGCATACTGGTGCCTGAGTTACCCATATATAAAGCACTTGCTGGTGCTTTTAAGCCTTGCATGCCCACACCATGAATAGTGACTTCACCATTCTTCGGTCCTTCGATGCTCACCCCCATGTCTCGGAATGCCTGCAAAGTTGCGAGTGCATCTTCACCTTCCAGAAAGCCGGTCACATGGGTAGTGCCTTCTGCAATCGCACCAAACATAATCGAGCGATGTGACACAGATTTGTCACCTGGTACGGTGAATTTACCTGTAAATGTTTTCTTTCCCGGTAAAATGCTAAATTGCTGTGTCACCTTGTTTTTCTCCATCAAAGGTTTTTTGGCTAACATATGATTAAAATGTTGGCGTGCTGCCTGCGCGTGGCCTAATAGCCCCATCAACGCTTGCGAATCTTCCTGTTCAATCAGTTTCTTTAAAACGGATAATTGCTGTTCAAAACCATCAACCGCATTCAAAATTGCGGTTTTATTGGCAAAGAAAATATCATGCCACATCTGTGGATCACTGGCTGCAATCCGAGAAAAGTCCCGAAAACCACCGGCTGCATAACGGAAAATATCTAGATTATCTTCACGATTTGCCAGTTGTTCCACCAGATTGAATGCCATTAAATGCGGTAAATGACTGGTATGCGCCAACACTTCATCGTGTTTAGCAACATCCATGCAAATTACTTCTGCTTTTGCCGCAGACCAGAGTTGAATCAGTTTTTCAACTGCCCACGCTGCACTGGTCGGCAGTGGGGTCAAAATCACTTTGTGATTGACGAATAAATCAACTTTACCCGCATGTACCCCAGTATGTTCTGCACCTGCAATCGGATGCCCCGGTACAAAACCGACTGGTAGCTTTTCTCCAAACACTGCTTTTGCAGCTTCAACCACATTGCCTTTGGTACTGCCCACATCGGTAATAATGGCATTGTCTGCAAGATAAGGCTTGATCTGTTCCAGCACTTTTTGTGTTGCACGCACAGGCAAGGCTAAAACAATTAAGTCTGCATCCTGAACTGCTTCTTCTGGCGCCGCATAACCGTGTTGAATCAGGCCGAGTGCCTTGGCATCTTCTAATGTTTTTTTTGAGCGGGTTGAAGCCACAATTTGAGATGCAAGTTGTTCTGCCACAATCACACGGGCAAGACTCGATCCAATCAGTCCAAGCCCAATAAATGCAACTTTTTTAAATAATGGTTGAGACATAAAACATATTTGCCTAATGAGACGACTTTGATATGGATAGATACCGAAGTCATCTATCCATTCGATAAAACGGGATTATAAAACAGCGATTGGATATGAACCGAGTACACGTAACTCTTTCACCATTGGACGGATTTCTTCCAATGCCGCCGCAACATTTTCCTGTCCGATATGCCCTTCTAAATCGATAAAGAATACATAGGCCCATTTTTCAGGTAATGCCGGACGTGTCTCAATACTGGTCAAGCTGATTTGATGCTTGGCAAAAGGCGCAAGAATTTCCAGCAAAGCACCCGCACGATCATGTGCAGAGATCAATAACGAGGTCTTGTCATTACCGCTTTGAGGAATCTTCTCACGACCAATCACAAGGAAACGTGTGGTATTTTCAGGATTATCTTCAATATTACTATGTAAAATCTCAAGATTGTACATGCTTGCCGCAATATCAGAGGCAATCGCAGCAGAATGCCATTCGTTACGAATACGGCGTGCCGCTTCTGCATTTGAGTTCAGTGCAACACGCTCAACGCCCGGATAATGTGCATCTAACCATTTACGACATTGAGCCAAGGTTTGCTGATGCGCATAAATCTGCTTGATGCTGTCTTTACGGGTATTTTCTGAGACAAGGAACTGATGATGGATACGAAGCTCAACTTCACCGATCACATTGACAGTCGATGCTTTAAAGCAATCCAGTGTGTGGTTCACAATCCCTTCAGATGAGTTCTCTACAGGAACAACACCATAGTGCGCGCTGCCCGCTTCAACTTCACGAAACACTTCATCAATGGTCGGTAATGGACGTACAACCGCATCTTTACCAAAATGCTTTAACACCGCAGAATGGGTATATGTCCCTTCTGGCCCTAAGAATGCAATGCTTTGTGGTGCTTCAAGCGCCAGACATGCTGACATGATTTCACGGAATAAACGTGCCATGGTTGCATCAGACAAAGGGCCCTGATTACGCTCCATGACTTTACGCAGCACTTGCGCTTCACGTTCCGGACGATAAAACAGTGGATTTTCTTCGGATGCAAATTTCGCTTTAGCTACCGCTTCTGCCAGTGTCGCACGGCGGTTGAGTAACTCTTGGATTTGTTGATCAACACTATCAATATCGTTACGAATTTGTTCTAAATTAAGTGAATTCGATGTGTTTTGTCCATCGTTTACCATTGAATGCAGCCTCAGCAAAATCATCTATAAGAATGGATTACAATCTATCTATGAATCGATTATCCGAGCTAGAGTATAACAATACTTTTAAGCATTAAACACGCTGAGTTTTAACTCTTTTTCTGATTAAACTTTATTGATAATGATTTTCATTATATATTACTTGTCAAAATTTTGATGGGTGTAAATAAAGTGATGTTTAAACATCTTGGGATTTTGACTTTTTCTCTGCTCATGGCAACACCACTGGCTTTTGCTCAACCCAATACCTCCAGTTCAAATAAAGCGCCTCTCAAAGCACAGACCAATATTCAGCAAAGCTTTGTAATAGCATCCAAATATACAAAACATGATTATCTGATTCAGATATCGGTTCCTGCTGGTGAAGCTCCACAGCAAGGTTTTCCTGTGCTGTATGTACTGGATGGTAATGCCGCATTTGATAGTGCCGCCAATATCGCTAAATCTGTGGGTGGTGGTGCCAATCGTTTAGGTTTGAGTCCGGTCGCCATTGTTGCGATTGGTTACCCTAAACAAAGCACTTTTGATGTAGAAAAGCGCGCTTTAGACTATACACCTCAGGCATCGGCTGAGTTTCAAAAGCAAGCCAAGTACACTTATGGTGGTGCAGACCAATTTATTCAATTTATAGAAAAAGAGCTAAAGCCTGCAATTCAAACCAAAATTAAAGTCAATTCACAGCAACAGAGTTTATTTGGGCACTCCTTTGGTGGACTGTTTGTTTTACACACTTTCTTTAGCCAACCACACATGTTCCAACGTTATATTGCCGCCAGCCCTTCACTCTGGTTTGATGATTATGCACTGCTCAACAAACAAAAGAACTGGTTAAAGAATAAAGCAAATCGTGCTCAAGAGATCATGCTGATGACCACAGTGGGTACGCATGAACATGGACGAAGCCCAACACTAGATGCTGAATCCTTGCAAAAGCAGAACAACTTCTATCAAAACTTTAATCAGCAACGTTCAAAGCATTTCTTGTTCTGGAATTACAGCCATCCTGCCGAACAGCATCTCACCAATATGTATGCCAGCTTGCCGAAAGCGATTATGTTGGCAGGTTGTCAGCCGCAAAGTTGTTCAAATCTATTTGATGAACCAACGCCATAAATCTTGAATAAACACAACTGAATTTAAGCGAACGATTCTCTCCGCTTAAATTCAGACCTTTTGATAAGATAGATTGGTTATACTGCGAAAAGATCTCATAACAATAGTTAAATACAATGCATAAGATTTCCAGCTTAGGTTTATTGAGTCTAATCAGTATCGGTTTAACGGCATGTGGTGGCTGCCCTATGATTGCAGGTTGCAATGGCACCGACCGATCGCCTTACTTTATCACCCCGCTAAGCAATCAAGTTCGTGGACTACCTGTCCCGTCTCAAACCAAACTGACTTATCAATCACAACACTTTAGACAGATGCATCAGCAAACGCATGCCTTAAAAGAACAAAACCTAACAGGCATCACCTTGCCAGAAAATACCGCAATCCTTTGGGGAGGTATGCCGGTTGATAAGTTTTTTCAATTTTCAAATCCCGAAATGAAAGGTTTTAGCGTCTACCCTGCAATGGGATTTAAATCAGAACAATCGAATGTGTTCTTAAATTTATGGAAAAGTTGTGAAAGTGACTTAAGCATTTATCTAAAAAACCCAAATGACTGGTCATTTAATCCATCTAATATGCAAATAAGAGGCTGTGGCCGCTTTCAACAACGCAGTGAATATACGGAAGACCTTTTTCGGCAAGATGAAGCCGATGAGTTTCTACGCAAGATCAATCAAGCCCTACAGCAATTGCCTAAACAGCAAAATTATCCAGTTCTTTATCGATCGAACAAATCGTAAAAACAAAACAGCCCGCTTTCAAGCAGGCTGTTTGACGAGATAAATGCGGATTAAGCTTTACCGATAATGCCACGCGCCACAATTTCTTTCATGATTTCGTTGGTTCCACCATAAATACGCTGAATACGCGCATCAACGAAGAAACGTGAAATCGGGTATTCAGTCATATAACCATAACCACCAAATAACTGAAGCAAGTTATCTGCAACTTTCATTTGCATGTCAGTACTGAAGCTCTTCAATGCCGCAGCAGTTTCTACATCCAGTTTACCTTCGTTATATAGCTCAACGTTTTGGTTATAGAAAGCAGCAGTTGCCAACTCATCAATCTTCGCTTGTGCCAAGACAAAACGGGTATTCTGGAATTGTGAAATTGCCTGACCAAAGGCCTGACGCTCTTTGACATACGCCGTTGCCAATTCAATTGCACCACGAATTGCGCCTAAAGCAGTGGCAGCAATCGCAGTACGTTCACGTGGAAGCTCCTGCATCAAATAAGCAAACCCTTGCCCTGCCTGACCCAGTAATTGATCTTTCGGCACTTTGACATTATCAAAGAACAACTCTGAAGTATCTTGTGAATGCAAACCGATTTTGTCGAGGTTAGTGCCCTTTTTAAAGCCTTCCAGATGCGTATCCACCAGCATCAGTGACACACCTTTAGCACGTGCTTGAGGATCAGTTTTCACTGCAAGCACCACCAGATCAGCATGTTGACCGTTTGAAATAAAGGTTTTCGAGCCATTTAGCACATAGTGATCATCTTGCAAAATGGCACTGGTCCGCATCGCCTGTAAGTCTGAGCCAGCACCTGGTTCAGTCATGCCAATGGCACCCACCACTTCACCTGACACCATTTTTGGTAGCCAGTACTGTTTTTGTTCTTCTGTTGCAATGTGCTGGATATAAGGTGCAGCGATTTCAGAGTGGCATGAAATTGCAGTTGATAATGCACAGTAGCCCGCACGCGCCGACTCTTCGACCAACATGAGTGAATAATGGGTTGGCACACCATAACCACCGTATTCTTCCGGGACATCGACACACAAAAATCCATTTTCGCCCAATGCCGTCCATACTGAACGTGGCATGATGCCTTCGCGTTCCCATTGCTCATAATGCGGTGCGATCTGCTCGCTCATAAAGCGCTTAAAGTTATCACGGAAGAGTTCCAAATCTGCATCGTAAGCTAACATCATTATTTCCTTTCGCTTTCTTTGTTCTTAAAAATTCGTTCGCAGTCATGCTAATAACTTTTAGATAGGATGTCATGTCCCGTTTACATCAAATCACTAGACTGATTCGGTCAATAATTTTGTTTGCATCTTGGTTCTTTAAACCACAATTGCTTATTGATTAAACAGCTTGCTGGTTTTTTTATGCTACCTGACCCGATTTTATGTCATATTGATCTCATTCTCAGTGACAATCCTCAATACGGCCATGAACACAAAACGAAATATCTATAAAACTGCAGAACATCCATTTGCTCAATATGTTCGTATTTTGGGTAAAGGTAAAACCGGTTCACGTTCGCTGAGTTATGAAGAGGCCTATCACGCTTTTAGCATGATCTTGCAAGATGAAGTACTGGATGTGCAGTTGGGTGCATTCTTGATGTTGTTGCGTGTTAAAGAAGAATCCGTTGATGAACTGGCAGGTTTTGTTCAAGCCACGCGTGATCAACTCAACTTTCAGCCACTTGAGGTCGATCTGGACTGGTCGTCTTATGCAGGCAAACGTAAACACTATCCTTGGTTCTTATTGGCAGCACTCACTTTAGCGCATCATGGTTATAAAATTGTGATGCATGGTGCAGCGGGTCATACTATTAACCGTGTTTATACTGAGCAGGTTTTGCAGTACTTAGGCTATTCTATTTGCCAGAATCAACAGGATGTCCGTGAGCAACTTGAACAGCACAACTTTGCCTCCCTGCCACTGGAAGCAATTTCACCGATTTTAAGTGACCTGATTTCACTGCGAAATGTGATGGGACTGCGCTCTCCGATTCACACACTGGCACGCCTGATTAATCCATTTAATGCCAAAGCCACTTTACAAGCCATTTTCCACCCTGCTTATCGTAGTTCACATCAACAGACAGCGTTTCGTTTGGGTTATCAAAACAGTGCCGTGATTAAAGGTGAAGGTGGTGAGTTTGAACGTAATCCTGATGCCAAGACCTTGATTTGCGGGATTAAAAATGGTGGGTTGTACGAATACGAACTTCCAAAATTGACACCAGACCGTAGTCCGATTGAAGAAGAACTTGATCTGGCTGTGTTTAAAGCAGTCTGGCTGGGTGAGCAGACGCATGAATATGGTGAATTGGCAGTCGTTGAAACCATGGGAATTGCGTTGTATACCATGGGTGTAGTCAATAGCTATGATGAAGCGATGGATAAAGCCAAAACACTATGGGAAAAGCGTCTGAACTAAGTCAAAATGGCGATTTCAAGTAAAAGAAATCGCCATTCATTGAATAAAATATACAGACTATTTTATAAATTTTTCGATTCAAGGATTGAATCTCTCGTAATCACAATAGAATCAGCAATAACTTTACTTTTTTTGAAAAGCCCCCCAACAACAAGCCGGCACGAAAGATTATCTGTTAATAACCCCTCAATCTGCGTCTTCCTGAGGCAGGTATTCATGGATTCATCTTCACAGACTTTAAAAGAACCCGATGAAATATACCTCCCATGTTCAACATGCTCTTCATCAATCGAAACAGATCCGATGACGACATAATCTTGTATGGGCGTGCATTTAAAATGTGAATATTTATAGTTTCCCTGAATATAAAAATGGTGAAGGCTTCTTTCAGCCACCATATTAAATGTAAAAATATCACCACTCATCCCGCTGATTTGAGAAGCAGTTAATTTGTCTAAATGAACATGTTGAACAATTTCATCATCTCCTGCCATATATGGGTCACAGGCCGAAATGAATAAGCAAAGAAATAACGTTAAGTATTTTTTATTATTCTTCGTCATACAATTTGTAAGAACCTTCCAATTAACACTCAGAGTCGATTAATCACTAGTCTTATAAAAAATGCCCCGATCATCGGAGCATTCTAATCATTCAATTCATCTTAAACAAAACGAATCGGCTGAAATTCAGGTTCATTTTTGTGATGGTCGTCATCACACTCTTCACCATCTTTTTTGGTACCACGGTCAATATAACCACTGCGCTGTTCTTTTGGTAAATTTTCCATTTCCCAGGCATAAACGGCTTGCATACAGGTTTCACGCTGTTCTTTGGTGAGTGCAACGCCATTTGGCCATTTACCAATTTCAACAGCAGTACGAAGACGCTCAACAATTTCAGGATTTAAAATAGCGAGCATTTGTTCAATATTCATGAGTCATCCTGTTGAAAAGATTCAAAATCTTGATTCCACCCTAATTTGGTACGGCATGCCATATAAAAGTCATAACCTGGTGGATGTAATAAGCTTAGTTTAAACGGATGTTTGCGGATATGCACCGTGTCACCTACATTTAATGCAACACTATGTTGACCATCGGCACTCACCATCGGCAGAACACGATTTTCACGAATGGTAATCTTGATTTCACTTTGTCCACCCACCACGATCGGACGTGATGACAAGGTGTGCGGATGCATCGGCACCAGCGCGATCGCATCCATACTAGGATGCAGAATCGGCCCTCCGCCTGAAAGTGCATACGCCGTTGAGCCCGTTGGGGTTGAAACAATCAGACCATCACTGTGCTGACGATAAACATATTGCCCATCAATGTTCAGCTCGAAATCGATCATATGCACCGATTTACCTGAGTGTAACACCACATCATTCAATGCAATCGCATCATAAATGGTTTCACCATTGGTACGCACTTCCATTTCCAGTAAGAAACGGCGGTCCAGTTGAAACTGGCCTTGTAACACCTGATCCAGTTTAAAAATGGCTTCAGCTGGCTTAATATCGGTTAAAAAACCGAGTCTCCCCCGGTTAATGCCGAGCACAGGCGTACTATAGCGTACCAAAGCACGTGCAGCATGGAGCAATGAACCATCACCACCCACCACAATCACTAAATCAACGACTTCACCCAATAAGTTTCGGCTCACGGTCTGACCATGACTATAGGGGACAAGTTTTGCGGTTTCCTGATCAAAAACGGGGTTTAAACCTAAATTGATCAAATGATCATGAATTAAACATAACGTTTCTACTACAGAATACTTGTCTGGTCGTCCAATGAGACCAATATTTCGAAAGGATTTATGTGAAATTTGCACGAATAATTCAGCTCCGTCGCGGTTATCGACTATCATATCATTAACAACCTATGTTGCGTTGATGATTGATTAAAAAGTATAAAAATGTCTATCCGTTGCTTTTTTATACCTTTAATGTCAACACATGCTTAAACTTTTTATTGCATGTTGCTATTTATTCACAGTTTTATGATTGCAAAATGACAATAAGCTATCGCATCATTACCGTCATTGTTTTGGTTTTAACGCAAATCTATGAAGTTTGAACGTGGTATTGGTTTTCTAGCACTCATTTTCTCAATGTTAGTGATAGGTGTCTTTGTTGCCTTTAGTATCTATCTGATCCGATTGGATAATATTATTCGTGACAAGTTTGAAGGTCAGCGTTGGGACATCCCTGCCAAGGTGTTTGCTCGCCCATTGGAAATCTATGCCAATGCACCGATTACTCAGGATAATTTTACCCAAGAGTTAAAATTACTGGGATATAAGAATACGGCTAACTACGACAAGTCGGGTAGCTATGTGGTTCAGGGCAACCAGATGTATGTGCATACCCGTGGTTTCGACTACGGTGATAGTACTGAGCCTGAACAGGTGCTGGAACTGGCCTTTGCCAATGGCGAAGTCAGTGAAGTGCGCTCTACCAAACCCTCAAATACAGGGATTGCTCGCTTAGAACCTTTATTGATCGGTGGTATCTATCCGCAACATAATGAAGACCGCGTTCTCATTAAACTGAATAAAGTACCTAAAACCCTGATCGAAGCCTTGATCTCGACGGAAGATCGTAACTTCTATCACCATCATGGTCTTTCGATCCGTGGTACTGCACGTGCTGTCGTCAGTAATGTAACAGGTGGACGTCGCCAAGGGGGTTCAACCTTAACCCAGCAATTGGTCAAGAACTTCTATTTATCACCGGAAAAGACACTGAAACGTAAGGTCAATGAAGCCCTCATGGCGCTATTGATTGAATTACATTACAGCAAAGACGAGATTCTGGAAGCTTACTTAAATGAAGTGAACTTAGGTCAAAATGGTAGCTATTCGATTAATGGTTACGGTTTGGCATCACAATTTTACTTCGGTCTACCATTGCGTGAACTGAATATTTCCCAACAGGCCTTTCTGGTTGGTCTGGTTCAAGGCCCTTCTTTGTATAATCCTTGGCGTAATCCAGAATCAGCGAAAAAACGCCGTGATGTTGTCTTAAACAACATGAAAGTGATGGGCTATTTGACTGATGCTGAATATGAAGATGAAATTGCCCGTCCATTAAATGTGGTCAGCAAGCCAACCTTAGGCCCTGCTAAATTCCCTGATTTCCTGGATATTGTGCGTCGTCAACTTCGTACCGAATATCAGGAGAGTGATATTACCAATCAAGGACTGAGAATTTTCACAACCCTTGATCCAATCGCACAGACTCAGGTACAGAACGCATTTAAGAGTACCGTCAGCCGTTTAGCCAATGCCAACCCGGGCCGTTTAAGAAACCTGCAAGGTGCGGTACTGGTTGCCCATCCTGAAAATGGTGAACTGGTTGCAGCCGTAGGTTCAACTCAGGACTTTACCGGTTTTAACCGGGCTCTTGATGCCAAACGTCAAGTCGGTTCTTTGCTTAAACCGATCATTTACCTGAATGCAATCGAATCAGGCCGATACACCTGGGCCAGCCCGATTGAAGACAGTGCCGTCAATATTCCAATTGATGGTGATAAAAGCTGGACCCCGAAAAACTACAGCGGTGGTGAGCATGGTGTTGTACCAATGCAACAAGCTCTAGCCAACTCATACAACTTATCCACTGTCCGTTTAGGCAATGAATTTGGTTTATCTGCGTTCAGCAATAAATTAAGACAGTTTGGTGTGACTTCAGATATTCCGGCCTACCCTTCGATCTATCTGGGCGCAGTGAATATGTCACCGATGGAAGTCTTGAGCATCTATAGCAACTTCGCGACAGGTGGCTTTAAATATCCGCCTCGCTCGATCCGTACGGTGGTGGATGCCAAAGGGCATTTACTTGAACGTTATGGCTTAAATGTACAACAGACCATTGACCCTGCTGCAGCCTATATCCTGAACTTTGGCTTACAACAAGTAATGCGTTCTGGTACCGGTCGCTCTGCCTATAACAGCTTGCCTGAATCATTAAATCTGGCGGGTAAATCAGGTACTACCAATGACACCCGCGATTCATGGTTTGCAGGTTATTCGGGTAATCATGTTGCAGTGGTGTGGCTAGGTCTCGATGACAATAAAGTCACAGGTTTAACTGGTTCATCAGGTGCACTTCCTGTCTGGACCAATGTGATGAAACAACTTCGTCAAGAGCCTGTTAATCTGCGTCAGACCGATAACGTGCAATGGCAATGGATTGATAGCGCCAGCGGTGATTTATCTGCGCAAGGCTGTGATGGCGCAATGTATATTCCTTTAATGCGCCAAACTGTGCCACGTCGTGCCACGCTGTGTGGCCAGTCTCATTATGAAGTGGAACCGACCTATATTCCACAAACAGATGAAACACAGGGTGATCAGCAGGACGATAGCATTGGTAACTATATTCGTGAAAGTGAAAATCAGATGGATACAGACTTATCCAATCGTAGCCCGGCACGTGTGATTTCCAGCGGTAGTTATAACGGTAACGGTGAGAACTAAGCCTCAAAAGGATAATTGAACATGATGAAGAAAACAGCAGTTATTATTGGAATGCTTATACTGGCGGGTTGTACCACGGCACCTGAAAAGGCGCCAAGCAAGACCACGCCAACTCACCCACCGAAAAAGGAAAGCCAATCCTCTTCCGGAGTGAAAATCACGCCTTATGATCAAAAAGAGATTAAGCGTCAAAGCGTTCCTGTGGTTGTGCCGCAACAAAAGGTGCAGCAAAAGTTTAATGATGGTAGCCAACTGCCGGCATTTAAAACCTTGATGCAAAAAACCCAGGTCGCTTATAAACAGCAACAACTGGCAGAAGCTGAACGTTATGCCCTTCAGGCACAACGTATCGCGCCACAGGCCACGGAAACCTATTTGTATCTGGCTATGATTGCCGATCAACGTAAAGAATATGCCAATGCAGAAGCATTGGCCCGCCGTGGCTTAAGTTATGCGCAAAGCAATGCCATGAAAAATCAATTGTGGTTAATTATTCTGAAAGCCAGTGAAGCCCGCAATCATTCGGTGAAGGCTCAAGAAGCGCGTAGAGCCCTTCAGGCACTTTAATCCTAGTCAATTGCACTAAACTGACGAATCCCGGCAAGCCCATAAGCATGATGCTTTTGGGCTTGTTTTAATTCAGCAGGTGCAACCCCCCCTAAGGCAAACACAGGAATATCACTGGTTCGGGCGAGTTCTTCAAAACCCTCCCAGCCCAATTCTTTCGCATCAGGATGCGTTTCAGTGGCCTGTACCGGACTTAATAACACCGCATCACAACCAATATGATGGGCATGTTGCAAAGAGACCGCATCATGACAAGCTGCGATAAAGCGCTTCCCAACGACCAAGCCAGCTTTACTGAAACTCATCAATTGTGATTGCTTCAAGTGAATGGTTGGAATCTTATCGCGCAATTCAGCATCCAGTTGCTGCCACAGATCGACATTGATCATCAATTTCTGCAATTGCGCATCGCTCAAGCTTAAAAGCTGCGACTGGATCTGATCAATATCAGCAGCATCAGTACGCCAATATAAGAGCGCCTGTTGTTGCGGCAAGGCATCAATTTGATCACTGATCTTGATGAGATGAGGCCAGATCAAACGTTGTAAAATGGCATCATTGGCTTTTGGAAAATTTAACTCAGCCAGTTGCTCACGTTTGTACCAGCCCCACGGTTGATGAATCAGTTCGAGCAATTCATCGGGCACATAGGCATGAAACAAATGCAGATTCACAATAATGTCGTCATATTCATGACGGATCACATCAAAAACATGCCAGTCCTTTAAACCGATGCCTACTTCTTCATAAATCTCACGGCGGCAAGCCTGCTCTGGTGTTTCACCGGCTTCAACTTTTCCACCAGGAAACTCATGTTTATTGCCCTGATGCTGGCTGGCCTGTCGCCAGCCGACCAATACTTTGGTTTTGTGTAATAAAATTGCGATTGCGACATCAACTGTAGCTTTGGTCATAACAGACTAAAATCTCTCATCTTTTATCCCGATTTTAAGGCGTTTAAACACGAATTCACATCACCAAAAACAAAATTAATCACTGATTTTGTAAATTGTTAAAATTTCCGTTGACAGGTCTATTCGATAATGATTATCATTTAAAACGTTAAAGAACACACCACGGAGCATAACAAATGAACGCACCATTCAACCTATTTACTCGTAGTACAGATGCAGCCCAATCATTGCCAATGTTGCATTCAAACAATCTTTTTGCCTTGGGACGCGAAATCCGCATTATGCATGCGGGTGAAGAATACCGTTTACGTCTAACGCGTAATAATCGCCTGATTTTAACGAAGTAATATAATAACAACCGCATAATAATAAACGTGGGAATAAGCAGTATGTCAGCGCATGCTGCTTTTTTTTATGTTGCTTATGAGAAAATTTATACAGGCAGCTGAATACTCACCTTGAGTCCGCCATAGCAGGATTGGGAAAACTTGATTTTGCCCTGATGCAATTCAACAATTTTTTTACAAATCGACAGACCTAATCCCGAACCTTGGGTTTTAGTTCCTAAGGCACGATAAAAACGCTCACCTAAACGTTCCAGAATTTCAACATCCACGCCTTGCCCTTCATTTTCGATCACAAGTTCTATTGCATCTTGTTGCTGCTTCAAACTGATATAAATCTGTCCGTGCTCAAGGCTATAGCGGATCGCATTATCAATTATGTTGCGGATACAGGTAAATATCAGTTGTTGATTAGCATGCAACATCTTGGGCTGCGTTGAGACATCCAGCTGTATTTGAATCTGCTTTTCCTGCACAAATAATGCCAAGACTTGCATTGCCTCTTGTATTACCGTATTTAGGTCAAACTGAGTTTTCGGCAGATTATTGGCATGCTCAGGATCGAGACGCGCCAACAGCAGTAAATTTTCCAGCGTTTGAATGCCGCGATTGACATCTTGCTGCATCTGGACAAAATCACCCGCCCGTTCAGGATACTTACGTTGTAACAACTGCAATCGAAGCTGAATTGCAGACAAAGGCGAACGCAATTCATGGGAGGCATCCGCAGTAAAACGCTGTTCTGCATGCAAGGATTGTTCGAGGCGCTGTAACAGGCGATTGAGCTGACCCAGCATGGGCTGTAACTCTTTCAGCTCTACCTCTCCAGTTGATATCGGGCTTAAATCATCTGCATTCTTTGCTGAGATTTCTGAAGATAACTGATGCATTACTTTAAATTGTCGTTTAATCAGGAAATGCAACATGATCCATTGCATCAGCCATACCAGCAGCAAGATCAAGGTATAACCTGCGAAATGATTCAGCAAATCTTTAAAACGTTCGCCTAGGGGTTGTAGAAGCAATACCTGCATAGGCGCATGCTCATCTTCGCCCGCATAACTCCGCCATAACTGACCTTCTTGCCAAATCAGGCCAAAGTTACCCTGCTTGGCTGCAATCAAGCTGTGATGCTGTGGATCAAGCTGAAAATCTGTGGATTGGGTCAACACCTGCTGCGAATTGCGCAACTGGTATTGGATATCAAATTCATCACTCAGTTCATCAATCTGCTGTCCTGAGGATTGGGTTAAGTCGGTTATCTGCAACATATCTGAAATCTCGTCCATGATCTCATCTTGCATCTGCATGGTTTGATACACCGAAATTGCCGCGAACAAAAGTAAGGCCACACATCCAGCAATGATTGAACTGATTAATGAAGTTTTAACCAGTCTGGTTTGTAATGACACGACTTTCATCCTATTCACCCTGATGCATGCGATAGCCTAAACCGCGAATGGTCTTGATATATTGCCCGCCAATCTTTTTACGAATCTGATAGATAAACACCTCGATGGCATTACTTTCAATTTCATCACCCCATGCATACAGGGATTCTTCCAGTTGCTCCCGTGTCACAATATGTTCAGGTTGCTGCATCAGCTTATATAGAATCTGAAACTCTTTGGCCGTAAGATTCACCGCTTTCCCCTCCTGAATCAGGGTCTTGGCTTGGGGATCAAGTTGTAAATTGGCAAAATAAAGATATTGGCTGGCTTGGGCTTGATGTTGACGCAATTGGGAACGAACCCGGGCAGATAATTCTTCCAGATTAAATGGCTTGACCAGATAGTCATTGGCCCCCAAATCCAGCCCCTCTACCCGATCATGAATGTGGTCTTTGGCAGTAATAAAAATCACCGGGGTTTTGCTATTTTGCCGGCGAATGCTTTTAAGAATTTCATCTCCTGACGCTTGCGGTAAGCCCCGATCCAGCAGAATACAGTCGTATTGATGCTGTTCGACTGCCAGAATCGCATGATCGCCACGTTCCACCCAGTCAACACTATAACCGTCCATTTCCAGCCAGGCCTTGATACTTTCCGCCTGTGAGGCATCATCTTCAGCCAATAAAATTCGCATTTAATCGCGCACCAAGTTGATCTTTCACATGATTTTAAAATAAATCATCAACAAAAAACCACATGATGATCATGTGGTTTTTTTATATTGATTCATCAATCTTTAGAATTGAACCTGATCGACATCTACTTCAACACGTTTCGCTGGCTTATAGTCGATGTCGATTTCACCAATTAAGGTCACTGGTGTTTTTGCTGATACGGGCTTACCTTGCCACAAGTCATCATCAATATCGACCGTCATTGAACCCGTCTGGTCGCTAAACTGATATTTCTCATCACCCGTTGCTTTGACCACATAACCTTTCAATTTGACTAGGGTATCATCTTTCAGGGTCAAAGCCTGTTTGACTGTGGTGATTTGAGTCGGCGCCAATGCTTGCTGATTTACCGCGGTGGTATTGGCTACAGCAAAAGTAGTTGCACCAACCAAGCCAGCAACGACTGCACATTTAGATAATACATTCATCTTGTTTCCCCTCATCGTGGTTTCATCATTTCGATGCAGTCATTAAAACAAACCAAGATGAGGTGAATCTGAAGATGATGCTGTATGTTAATTTAATGGTACCACGCGCAATACTTCTTCTAAGGTGGTTACGCCTTCAATCACTTTACGTGCACCCGCGATCCGCAAAGGCTCAACGCCTTCTTTTTTCGCTTGTGCTTTTAAATCATTGAGTGTGCCATGCGCACTAATCAGTGACTTGAGCTCCAGACTAACCGGCATAAATTCGTAAATCCCGACTCGGCCCTTATAGCCGGTGTGGCGGCAAGCTTCACATCCCACAGCTTTATACATGCTGGTCGGCATGTCCATCATATAATCAAAGGTCAGATGTTCCCACTCTTGCTCATGAATTGGCGTTTCCTGTTTACAATGCGGACAAAGGCGACGAACCAGACGTTGGGCCAGAACACCGAGAATTGTGGCAGCCGTGAGGAATGGCTGCACGCCTAGATCATGTAAACGCGTCAAACTGGACGGTGCATCATTGGTATGTAAAGTAGATAATACCAGATGCCCTGTTAATGCAGCCTGAATCGCCATATTTGCGGTGTCATGGTCTCGGATCTCACCGACCATGATAATGTCAGGATCTTGACGCATTAAGGCACGAACGCCATCTGCAAAGCCTAATTCAATGTTTGGATTGACCTGCATCTGGTTAAAACTCGGCTCCAGCATTTCAATCGGGTCTTCAATGGTACAGACATTGACCTGTTCGGTGGCCAGCTGCTTTAAAGATGAATACAGCGTGGTGGTCTTACCTGAACCTGTTGGTCCTGTGACCAAAATGATGCCATGACTATGTTGCGTCAGCTGCTGCCAGCTCTGCAATAAATGCCCTTCAAAACCCAGTTGCTGGAAACTCCGCACCAATACTTCCGGATCGAAAATA
This sequence comes from Acinetobacter sp. 1000160, assembly GCF_000588715.1. Lineage (NCBI taxonomy): Bacteria > Pseudomonadati > Pseudomonadota > Gammaproteobacteria > Moraxellales > Moraxellaceae > Acinetobacter > Acinetobacter sp. 1000160. Next base: position 638,939 of record NZ_JFWP02000001.1, read on the forward strand.
CGCATCACCAGCTTTTCACCAAAAGCGGTCGGCAAAGTCGAAAGACGTAATTCAGTTTCCTGTCCTTTCGGGGTACGGGTTTTTAAGCGTCCATCCTGTGGTTTACGCTTTTCCGCCACATTCATGCGGCCAAGAATCTTGATACGGGAAATTACTGCGGTCAGTGTATTGGCAGGCATGTTATAGATGGTATGCAGCACTCCATCAATACGAAAGCGTACCTTACCTTTGTCTTTACGTGGTTCCAGATGAATATCACTGGCACCTTGCTCAAACGCAAATTGCAGCACCCAGTCCACCAGTTTGACAATATGCTGGTCATTGGCATCAGGATTCTGGGTATCGCCTAACTGTAATAAAGCCTCAACGCCTTTATTTTCGCGGTCATAGATACTGGCATTTTGTGAGGAACTGACTGCTCGACTGACCTGATAGTACTCAACAATATAACGTTGAAGCTGTTCAGGATTGAGCAAAACTTTTTCAATCTTTTTAGGTGCCAGACTCCGTTCCAGATTATTCAACCATTCGCTGATAAAGGGTTGATCGGTGCCAATCAGAATCCGGTCTGCATGTACTTCTACCGCCAAAATATGATTTCTGGCGGCAAATTCTTGTGACATGACGCTGGTTAACGCCGCAACATCGGCTTTAAGTGGATCAATGATAAATAAGGGAAGATCAGCTTTCTCAGCCAGCCATTGACACAAACGATTCAACGATAAGGTACTACCGGCATTCAGCTGGTCTTTGAGACTGAAATTGGCAATCCACTGCAAAGGATGCCATTTCAACTGATCCTTTTGCCGATGTGTGGTCTGTACCAGCAGTTTGTCCCGTTCCGTGATACGGCCATCCTGCACCAATTGTTCCAGACACCAGGTCACATCGATCGAAAAAGAAAAGTTTGCGAATTTTGCCTGAGCTTGCATCACCGTTGATTCCCCAAATTTTTAACGAAATTTATATTTTTAAAGTTTTAACTTTGTTCCACTGCAACAATGGTGACATCCTGTTCACCCACCGTGAAACGTACATTCAATACTGCAAAGCGCATTCCATACACACGTTCAGCATCATTTTGATAGGCAGGTCGAGGATCTAAAGATAACACTTGTTCAAGTTCATCGAATATCTTTTTATCCAAAATCCCCTGCTTTAATAACTGCTGTTGTTGCTGTTGTGCATTTTCCAACCAAACCACCGTTTTACGCTGTGGCTGCTCTTGGGCATAACCACTGACCGCCTCAGTCACCGCATCCGAATATTGAATATACGGCTTGATATCTAAAATCGGGGTACCATCCAGCAAATCACTGCCCGTGACATAGACCCGTACTGCTTTGCCATGCTTTTCAACGCGTAAAAACTGTACTACCGATAAACCAATCGGAGATGGGCGATACATGCTTCGGGTCGCAAACACCCCTATTTTCTGGTTTCCTCCCAGCCTAGGCGGTCGTACTTGTGCACGAAATTTAGGCATTTGATTCAAGGCGTTATCTGAATTTTTATTCTCATGAAACTGCCATAGCAGCCATAAGTGGCTAAAATCTTCAATGCCTTCAAATGCCAGAATATCGCTATAAGCCGTCGTCATCTCTATATATGACTCGACCTGCACCAGATTTGGCTGGCGCGGGATACCGAATTTCTCACGATAAGGCGAACACATATGACCAATGATTGGCATCACTACTGAACTGTTCATCACTTTTTCTTATAAACACAATTAAATATATTCAGTTTATCGAGAATGATTTTAGATTAGAATAGCGATCTGTTTCTTTTAACTGTGATCGAGACCTTTAATGGCTGCTTTTAACGTTGAACGCATTACTCATGTTCACCACTGGAATGACACACTTTTCAGTTTTAAAACTACACGCGACGTCAGCTTACGTTTTAAAAATGGTCAGTTTGTAATGATCGGCCTTGAAGTGAATGGTAAGCCTTTAATGCGTGCTTATTCGATCGCCAGTGCGAATTATGAAGAAGAACTTGAATTCTTCTCTATTAAAGTACAAGACGGTCCATTAACTTCTATTTTACAAAAAGTACAAGTGGGCGACGAAATCCTGATTTCTAAAAAGCCTACAGGCACTTTGGTACACGACGATTTACTACCAGGTAAAAATTTATATCTGTTATCTTCTGGTACCGGCCTTGCCCCATTCCTTTCTTTGCTTCGTGACCCGGAAACTTACGAGAAGTTTGAAAAAGTGATTATGGTGCATGGTACACGTTATGTGTCTGAACTTGCCTACCAAGATTTAATCTTGAATGAACTTCCGAATCATGAATTCTTTGAAGAGTTAGGCATCAAAGACAAGTTGATCTACTACCCGACTGTGACACGTGAACCGTTCCACACCCAAGGTCGTGTAACTACGGCAATTGAGACTGGCGAACTGTTTGAAAAAATTGGTTTACCACGTTTTAACCGTGAAACTGACCGTGCCATGCTCTGTGGTAGCCCGGCGTTCCTGAAAGACGTCGCTGCGCTGCTCGATCAACACGGTTTGGTTGAATCACCACGTATGGGCGTGATGGGCGATTATGTGATTGAACGCGCATTCGTTGAAAAATAATATTGCTCTATAAAAAGAACCGAGGATAAATCCTCGGTTTTTTATTTTAAGTTTTATAAAAATGTAATTTTATTTATCTAAAGGTTATTATTTAGCATAACTACAATAATAAGTTTTTATGCTGCATCTAAATGGATTAATCGCTCGATATAATACCAGCACTCTTCGATCTGGGCATGATCTTTATTTACTTTTGCATATGAGGTCATCCCGTCCAGAATATTAATATACATTGCTGTTAATACATGAGGCTGATAAACCTGTGCCTTTACAAACAAGTCTTCTACCAATGCCATTAACCACTCACGATATTCCATGATTGGACGAATAATGGAAGGATACTGTTGTAAAATTTCTAATGAAGCTTTTTGAAACATACAACCATGAAAATCATCTGAATTAAACCAGCCGAGATGCCAAAAATAGACGGCTTTAATTTTACCTAAATAATCATCTGCTGCTTTCAGGCTAATTTCGTTTTCGATAGACGCCTGGATACTTTTATTCCTTCGCGACAGACACTCTTCAATCAGGTTCTCTTTAGAAGGAAAGTATTTGTAGAACGTCATTTTGGCAACGCCCGACTCACTGATAATTCGATCCACACCCACAGAGCTGTAGTTATGACGGTTAAAAAGGTCTAGAGCCGTTACAATGATATCTTCTTTTTTTGACATTTTATTATCCTTTTAGAATTCTATCAAAAAACTTAACATATTATTAAGACATAGTTTACATGCTGGAAATTTCTGGCCACTATGTATATTTATCTTATTTTAAGAGCAGTATAGAAAAGTCATACTTTCTTTATTGTTCCTGTTATAGGGTATGAAAAAAACGGCTGCTACACAAGATGATTTGTAAAAAAATCTTTCTATTTTTTAAATAAAAAAATATACCGTGAATTACTTCACCTTTTATTTACAGTTAAGTTAAATAATAAGCTTTCTTGCGATTTTTTAGCCGCTTTAATAAATTGATTTCACAAAAAAATAATTTTATATTTAAATCATCCAATAAAAAGATGTTTGGCTGAAACAATAGTTATATTCATAATCAGCCAAAGAAAATCTAACTAAATAATTGGAAAAGCAATAATATTATTAATTCATCGAGTACAAGACTATGCCAAAAAAATTTGAAAACTTTAACAACCCGAGACAGAAAGCTATTGAAGGCATGAAAAATAGTATTTCTGCGGATCTATGGAACAAGAACCTGGATTTTCTGAACAAACTAAGAGCAGAAATTTCAAATCATCCTGTTTCAAGACATCCTGCCATTCAACTTTTAAATGACGGTGTAATTGACAAAGAAACTTTAAAACATATTCATCTTGAATATCGCCATGCCATTGTTCAGGTATTTACCGATGCCTTATTGATGGCTCAATTCCAGACCAAGCAGTTAGAACCACGTTTATTGTCCGGTTCCAAAATGTTCCCGCGCTTTTTATTGAACCTGAACATTCTGGACGAATTTGGTTTCCGTCCAGGTCTGGATCAGGAAGGTTATTATTCCGGCAATCCTGAATATGCACATTATCCATTATTTGAAGATGTGCTCAATGACTTTGATTTGAGCCAGTCTGAACGTAATGACTATCAACCTTCACTGATTGCACAACGGGTACGTCATTATCTGGAAAATTCGTTTAACAGCTATCAGGCAGTTTCAGCTTTGCTCGCCGTTGCAGAAGAAGAAGTGATTTTATTCAGTCCTGCGCTACGTCAGGCCACCAAAGCGGTCGGTTTTGATGTAGATAGTGGTTATTACTATGTCCATGGTGTTTCACATGATGCGACTGCCGAAGCGGCTGATGACGACCATGAAGATGATTTATGGTTTGTACTGGCACAGGCCTGCGTTGAATCTGAATACGATTCAATCCGTCAAATCTGTCTTGAATACTGTGATTTATGGGAACAGTTCTGGGATGAACAAATTGCTTACTACGGAACCTTCAAAAAACTGGCCTAATTTTCTCAGGAAAAGCCATTTCTAATTTTGGAAATGGCTCCCTTTATTTTTATTATTTTTCAAATGTTTATTTCTTTAAACCTGTATCTATAGATGAGAAAAAAGTGCTTTTTAAAATAAACCTCGATAAATTACGATATAATTCAACTTTATTTCCCTTCCCCATGCCCTGCGATGTTCTCTCAATTCGATATCAATTTAGTGGTGCTGCTGGTCTTATTAGGTTGCGGTATCTTTAGTCAAAACACGGCCGTCACTGTAGCAGCAGCGTGTCTGATCCTGGTCAAACTGACTCCTTTAAACCAGTTTTTTCCTTATATTCAGAATCATGGATTGAATATTGGTATTATTATTCTCACCATTGGCGTACTTGCACCGATTGCCAGTGGCAAGATCAGTGGCGAAAGCATTCTTAAATCATTTATCAGTATCAAATCTCTGGCGGCAATTGCCGTTGGCCTGCTGGTGGCATGGTTGGGCGGACGAGGCGTTAAATTAATGAGTAATCAACCTGATGTGGTTGCCGGACTTCTGATCGGTACAGTAGCAGGTGTCGCCTTGTTAAGAGGGGTTCCAGTTGGCCCACTGATTGCTGCTGGGATTTTGTCGCTACTGATCGGGAAATCTTAACGCGTATTACATCTGCATAATCACCTCATAAAAGTAAAGGGAGCGCATGGCTACCTTTATCATAAAAAGAACTTGAATTAATTTTCATAATACACGGCACGCATCTTGGAAAACTTTTCCAGTTGCTTGATAAAGCCTTCAAAATAGTTCTTCTCTTTATCCTCGACCCGATAACCCGCATACAATGTACGTCTGAGACCTTCCGAGGCGACACAATCCAGACGGCGGCTGACTACCCAGCCTTTTTGCTCATATTCATTGACCACCCAATCCGGCAATGCCGCAATACCGCGTCCACTTGCCACCAGCTGGATCAGCATTTGAGTCAGATCTGTAGTGCGGATGTGCTTCGGGTAAACATTGGCAGGAATAAACAGATGCGCCATGATATCCAGGCGATGTTTATCAACCGGATATGTAATCAGGGTTTCTTCTGCCAGATCCTGCACGCTCACCTGCTCGGCACGTGCCAAAGGATGTGTGCTAGAAAGAACCAAGCGTGATTCATATTTGAAAATTGGGAAATACTCAATTCCCTTCAATGCAATCGGATCTGCCGTGATCAATAGATCAAACTCGGCATTTTGCAACAGTTCGTGAGGATTCGACTCGAAACCCGCGGCAAAGTCCAGATCTACATCCGGATACTGATGACGATACTGATTCAATAACGGCATCAACCAGTCAAAACAACTGTGACATTCTGAAGAGAAGATAATCCGCCCCGTCTGGCCGTGCACGATACGGGTAATATCAGTCTGTGCGATCTGAACTTGCGGCAATACATCATCTGCCAGTTTAAGTAGACGTTCCCCAACATTGGAGAAGCTGACAGGACGACTACGGCGATTCACCACTTCTACCCCGTACCAATGATCAAGTTCCTTTAACTGGTGAGAAATTGCAGACGGCGTCAGGCATAAATCGGTCGCGGCAGCCACGAGTGAGCCATGTTCTCTTAGCGCAAGTAATGTTTTTAAATGACGGAGTTCTAGCACAACAAAAACCAAAATTGAATTTATTTCATCTTAACATAAAATTAATTAGCAAGCCTCAACTTAAGTTTGATTTCCATATTTTTCTGATACGTGAGGTTTTCTCATTAAAAGAAGCGATATTTTTTAACAAAACTCTACAACCTCATCTCAACAGAAAAGTTCTTTGATAATCGTATCTGTTTTTACGCTTTAAAAATTTTTCAGCTTGAACTGAGAATATTTCAGTTAATTCAAACGTTTTGCCAATTTAAAACTTTTACAATATCAAATTATTTTTATAGACCATGTCGCCTATGACCCGTCAAAGTCAAAAGACGCTTGAACGCCAAAAACTAAGCTTACCGGAAGGACATGACAAGTTACTGCTGCACTCATGCTGCGCACCATGTTCCGGTGAAGTTATGGAAACCCTGATTGAATCAGGTATCGACTTTTCGATCTTTTTTTATAATCCAAATATCCATCCGGTGAAGGAATACCTCATTCGTAAGGAAGAAAATATTCGCTTTGCCGAAAAACACAATATTCCGTTTATCGACTGCGATTACGATACCGATAACTGGTTTGCACGTGCCAAAGGCATGGAAAATGAACCTGAGAAAGGTATACGCTGCACCATGTGCTTTGATATGCGTTTTGAACGGACCGCCCTTTATGCCTATGAACACGGTTTTAGCCTGATCAGCAGTTCGCTGGGGATTTCGCGCTGGAAAAATATGCAGCAGATTAATGACTGTGGTGTGCGTGCTGCCGCGCATTATCCGGACATTCAATATTGGGATTATAACTGGCGCAAACATGGCGGTGCAGTGCGTATGCTGCAAATCAGCAAACGTGAAGAGTTTTATCAACAAGAATATTGCGGCTGCGTCTATTCACTCAGAGATACCAATCGCTGGCGTATGAGCAATGGCCGTGACCGGATTCAACTGGGTGTGAAATTTTATAGTAACGCCATGGATGATGAATCCAGTCAATAACAATGCAGTTGAAATAAAAAGGCTAATTCAACAGAATTAGCCTTTTGACATTTTAATGTACAGCTACACTGATAATGCTATAGAACTGATTGCTCGGCTTTTGTTTCACATCCACCGTTTCACTGACTTCAATCAAGTATTCCGCTGCTTTTGGAAATAACAGTTCAGCACTGCCATCCGCTGCCGTTTTCAAGCTGATTCCTTGCTTATCGGTTGCTCCTTTAGCACGAATCACCACTTCAGCATTGGCTAAAGCCTTATTGGCCTTCGATACTTTAATTTTTACCGCCTGATTGGCTTTTAATTCATTTGGATGGGTGAAGAACTCCACCTGAATCGGCGCTGTGCTGGCCTGAACGGGTGTATGTTTCTCCTTACTGACGTAAGTCAATAATGTCCATTCGCGCGTGATTTCAACTGGTTTGATATTCTTAGTGTTTAGATCGGCAGGAATCACAAAATCGCGCTCAGCTTTTGCAGGCGCTTTATCGGCCGGCATATCAAAAAACATCTTCCATTGTTTTTGATCTTGCACGTATTTCAATGGATATGAAGCTTTGGTTTGCACCAGATAAGTCCCTGCTTCAGGCAGTTTCAAATCAAATACGGTCGCTGAGTCCAGTTTAGTATTTGCTTGAATGGTGGTTTTGGTATTGTTCGGCGCAGTGATCTCAAATTTTGCATCTTTCAGGGCATATTCGCTATTTAGGGCTTCCTCTGCATAACCGGAAATAATCGCGACCTGAGTCTGCTCGGTCTGATAAGCAATCGGTGCCACATAGGGTTCATGTGCAGCGCTATACCCAGAAACAAGTAGCAATGAACTGATTAATAATTTTTTCACTTTTCCACCCCGAAAGTTGTCATTTAAAATGTATGACCTGCAGTATACACAAATGTAAATAATTATCATTAATATTATTATGATCATCCATTAATTTCACACCCTCTGCTGGCTATTTATATTGCAATACCTCCATTTTTTACGGTTTCAGTAGCACCGACACCGGTTACCAAGTCTTTACAAAATATGTCGTGATTGTTCAGAAGCCAGTGAAGCTTAACCCTATGCTTATTATTCGTGTTCTAACGATGGATTCATAATAATGAAGAAACTTTTTATTTTAACCACCCTCCTGCTTCCTTTAGCCCTCAGCGCCTGTAATGATGATTCCAAAGCCCAGCAAGGTTCTCAAAATAGCAGTGATACCCAGCAACAACAAACTGAGCGTAATAAATCACTGGTCACCAGCTACTATGAAGGTGTATTTAAGGACAAAAAAGTTCGAGAGTTCTCTGAACGTTATATCGCGGAAAATTATATTCAACACAACCCCTATGTAGCCGATGGCAGACAACCCTTTAATGATTTTTTCGAGAAACGCCTGGCAGATAATCCAGAAGCGCAATACAACATTTTACGCACCATTGCCGAAAATGATCTGGTGCTATTACAGGTCAAGGGTAAACTAAATGCAGATACGCCGACCAATGCCGGTTTCGATCTGTATCGGGTTGAGAATGGCATCATTGTAGAGCACTGGGATGTCAATCAGGCTGTCCCAGAGAATGACCGAACCAAAGCCAATCCGGAAGTAATGTTTGATGGCCGCAATAAAACGAATTTGTCGCCTGCAGAAACCGCTGCCAATAAACAGCTGGTCACGGCTTTTGTCAAAGGTGCCTTTGAACAACATCAGGTCAGGGAGTTTTCCGACCGTTATCTTGCCGATCATTATATCCAGCATAATCCTTGGATTGGAGATGGTAAAGAGCCCTTTGTGACCTTCTTTGAGCAGCTCTTCCAAAATGATCCGGCAGCTCAATACGAAGTCAAACGGGTCATTGCTGAAGGTGATCTGGTGGCGGTGCACCTCCGCAGCAAGCAAAGTAATAAGCCAGAAAATGCGGGCTTTGATATTTTCCGGGTAGAAAATGGCAAAATCGTAGAACATTGGGATACCAATCAGTCGGTTCCAGAAAACAGTGCCAATAGTAATACCATGTTCTAAGTCTCACCCACGCCACAACGCGATAACTCAGGATAAAGCTCATTTTTACAATGGGCTTTCTTTAGGTATTATTTCTCTACGCCGCTACAATAGCTACCCTATTCATGCCGCACCTAGCTTTTATGCCGTGCCTCCCTAATTTTATTTGAAAATTCCACTTTCCTCTCTATCGGTTTTGACAGAGGTATGAAAAAATAATCCCTGCTCCAGATATTATTTTTTAGCGACACATGACCTCTCCAAGTTCTCCCACACCCGTGGTGTCAACACCACCCCACTATTCCTTATTTCTGGTAATTTTCTCACTCGCCGTCGGTAGTTTCTGTATTGGAACAACTGAATTTGTGGCAATGGGACTAATTCAGGAAATCGCCACTGATTTAAATGTCAGTGTCCCGCATGCAGGCTATTTTATTAGTGCTTATGCATTGGGCGTGATGGTCGGCGCGCCGATTATTGCTATCCTCGGCGCTAAAGTTCCACGTAAGAGCTTATTGCTGGGCCTGATGCTGTTTTATGGTCTGGCCAATGCAGCGACAGCGTTTGCCACAACACCAGAAACCATGCTGGTATCCCGCTTTATTGCCGGTTTTCCGCACGGGGCTTACTTTGGTGTAGCGGCACTGGTTGCAGCTGAACTGGCAGGCAAACAACGCCGTGCCACGGCGATTGCACAAGTGATGATGGGTTTAACCATTGCCAATGTGATTGGTGTACCCATTGCCACATGGTTGGGGCAACAATTTGGCTGGAAAGCAGGCTTTGAATTTTCTGCCGTGATTGCCTTTATTACCCTGATTGGGGTCAGTTTATTTGTTCCGAATATTCCATTGCAAAAAACCGCCAGTATCAAAGCGGAACTGGCAGGTTTAAAGAATATCAATATGTGGCTGACCCTTGCGGTTGGCGCCATTGGTTTTGGTGGCATGTTCTCGGTGTATAGCTATGTTTCTCCGATTCTCACCGAATATACCCACGCCAATATCAGTGTCGTGCCAATTGCTTTAGCGATTTGGGGCATAGGCATGGTCATCGGTGGCTTGGTGGCCGGCTGGCTGGCCGATAAAAACCTGTTTAAAACCATTATCGGGATTCTGATCAGCTCCGCGCTCGCCTTTGTGGCGGCCAGCTTTATGATGTCTCATCTGTATACCGCGATTGCAGCCTTATTCCTGATTGGTTTTACCGTAATTGGTCTCGGTGGTGCCTTACAGACCCATCTCATGGACATTGCGGGCGACGCACAAACGCTGGCAGCTTCCCTCAACCATTCGGCATTTAACTTAGCCAATGCTCTGGGTGCTTTCCTGGGTGGATGGGTTTTGAGTCATAATATGGGCTGGTTAGCACCGATCTGGGTCGGCTTTGTCTTAAGTCTAGGTGGTTTAGCGATTTTATTGATTGCCTTGGCTTATGCCCGCTATTCACAGAACAATGAATCTGCTGTGTCTTAACAGCAGATTCCGCTATTGATATTAATGCATTAATTTCACAATCTGTCGATCATGCCATTTTGATAAGAGTAACAAGGCCGTGATCGACCCGATCAGGGCAAAAAACATATCCGATTGTGTATCCCACTCATCCCCTTGTGTTCCAATGAATTCTTCTGCACCCTGTCCCAATAACAATGCAGCAGCCCATTCAATCAGCTCATAACTGGCACTGATTGCCAGTACAATACAGATCACAATGAAACTGAGCATTTTGCCTTTGCTTAAAATATGATTGCGAATCAGGATTTCACGCGCAACCATAGCAGGTACAAAGCCCTGCATAAAATGCCCGATCTTGTCATAAGGATTGCGGTCCAGCCCTAACCATTGTGCCATCTCAAAACCCAACGGTACACGCGCATAGCTGCGCGCGCCACCGACAATCAATACAATGGCATGCAAGAAAATAAGCCCATATAACAACGGACTGAGCGGAAAAGCTTTATGTGTCGCATACAATATCGGTATCACAATCAATACCGGTGTGACTTCAAGCCACCATGTGGTCCGGTCAAAAGGCTGAATCCCAGAAATGACCAATAAAGAGATTAAAATCGCGGTGCCCAAATACAGTAAAGAAATACGCATCATCTTATAAGGCCGTGTTTATTTCCCACTATCATATAAAAAACCCGAAGCAAGCGCTTCGGGTTTGTTGTTATCACGCTGACAGACTGGATTTTACTTCACCGCATCGGCAACTTCTTTCAGCATGGCTTTCATCCCATCCAGACCATTGTTCATCAAATACCAGTTACTCGAATCCAGATAGACAATGTTGCCGTTTTTAGCCGCTTTAGACTGGTTAATGATCTGGTTATTTAACACCTGTTTTGCACCTTGCTGATTTTCAGTAATGGCTGCTCCACGGTCAATCACAAACAGGTAATCAGGATTTTTCTGGGCAATAAACTCATGTGACACCGCCATACCATGCAATCCCACCTTGATTGAAGGATCTGCTGGGGTAAAACCATAGAGGTCATGAATATTACCAAAGCGCGAACCTGGGCCATAGGCCGCAATCTTGCTGTTATTGACCAGAACCACCAACGCGGTTTTACCTTTGGTCTTGGCTTTTAAGGCTGCGATCTCTTTTTCTAAAGTTTGCAATTGTTGCTTCGCTTCAGGCTTTTTTCCCACCATTTCAGCAATATTCAAGGTTTGCTGTTTAAACGAATTGAACTGGTCGTTATAATCCACATCAACAAAGTAAGTCGGCGCAATCTGCTTGATCTGACCGACCAGATTTTCCATGCGTCCACTCATCAGAATCAGTTCAGGCTGACTGGCTGCAATCTTTTCCAGATTTGGCTCTTTCACCGTCCCTACATCCAGATATTTACCTTCACTGAAATTTTGCAAGACTTTCGGTAACGGCGTACCTTTTGGCAAGGCCACCACCTTATCATCCGCACCCAAGGCATGAATGGTATTTAAAGCACTGGTATCCAGTACAGCAATACGGGACACATTCGTAGGAATGCTAATCTGACCAGCTTTGCTGTTAAAACTTAAGGTATCCTGTGTAGCTGCAGTATGACTGTCCTGATTTGCCGAAGGTGTACTGGAATTACCACATGCAGCCAAAGCTACACTTAACATCATGACTGGCAATGTTTTTTTGAAAAGCATAACAAGCTCCTAACTAATAAAATACAAACCTAATTTATGTTGCTGAACCTGCTGGATCGGAATATGGAAATCGAAAATATCTTGCAGAATATGTTCATCCATCAACTGTTGTGGATGCCCTTGATACAGCAACTCACCTTCTTTCATGGCAATGATGTGATCGGCATAGACGGAAGCAAAGTTAATGTCATGAATCACCACAATGATGGATTTGCCATGATTCTCGGCCAGATCTTTTAACACCCTCATAATCTGGGAAGAGTGCTTCATATCCAGATTGTTCAAGGGTTCATCCAGCAAGATATAGTCGGTGTCCTGTGCCAGAATCATGGCGATATAGGCACGTTGCCGCTGCCCACCCGACAATTCGCTGATTTGTCGGTGGCGTAAGGCATCTAAATCCATATAGGCAATGCAACGGTCAATCACTTGATGGTCTTGTTCAGTCAGGCGTCCTTGTGAATACGGGAACCGGCCAAAAGCCACTAGATCCTCAATACTGAGACGCAGCTCGGTATGGTTGGACTGCTTTAAGATCGCCAGTTTTTTAGCAATATCGGCACTTTTCATCTGTTGCAAGTCCTGACCATCCAGCAAAACCTGCCCCTGATCTGCTTCGATTAAACGACTCATCATCGAAAGCACGGTACTTTTGCCTGCACCATTCGGCCCAATAAATGCGGTAAATTGCCCTTTGGCAATATTCAGCGATAGGTCATTCACGACCCGCTGTTGCTGATAGCTTTTACTTAAATGCTTGAGCTCTATTGCCATTTTTTATTTTCCTTCAATAAAATCCAGAAGAAATAAATTCCACCGACAAAGTTAATAATCACACTGAGCGTAGTTTTGAAATTCAGCACATGCAGCACCATGAACTGTCCAAGCATCAGACATAAAATGCTGACCAGAATGATGCCCAGTAGTAAAACATGATGTTGATGGGTCTTAAACAGTTCCAGGGTAATGTTGAGTACCAACAGACCCAGGAACATCATTGGGCCAGCCAAAGCTGTTGCAGAAGCCAGTGCCAATACCACCAGAATCAACAGCAAGCGACTGGTCTTGTCATAATCCAGTCCCAGATTCAGTGCATGATCGCGTCCCAACGCCATCACATCGAGCGTGTGATAATGCTTTAAGCCATACAACAGAATCGGCACAATGGTAAGTAAGGACAAGCCCACCGTTTCCATCTTCACCACATTAAAACTGGCAAAGCCGGCATAGGCAGCAATCTGGAATTCATCCGGATCGAGCAAGACCTGAAAAAAAGTGGTCATGTTGTCGAATAAAGTCGAACAGATCAGCCCTATCAACAGCAGGAAATAAATATTTTGCTGCGCCACTTTCTGGAAAATAAAGCGATACAGCAGCAAGGCAAAAGTCACCATGAGCAGCAGACTGATCAGATAATCCGTCACAAAATTCAGTGACAATAACGTACTGGCACCAAAGAAATAGATAATCGCCGTTTTGGACAGTTCATATAATTTATCCAGTCCCAAAGCCTGCGGTGTCACCACCCGATTATTGACAATGGTATGGAAAACCAGAGTCGAAACACCGACCGCAGTTCCCGCTACCACGATGGCTGCAACCGTTTTTAAACGCAGATTCAAGGCATATTGCCAGGCCACACCCAGATTCCAGCCAAGATAGAGTGCAATACTTGCAATCACAGCTACAGCTAAAATCATTAACTTGATTTTATGTGGCATAGCGATATCTCCTAAGCAGCAGCCATAGGAAAATGACACTGCCCACTACCCCCATAATCAGACTGACAGAGACCTCATAAGGGAAAATCACCACCCGACCAAATACATCGCAAAGCAGAACCAGCAAAGCACCCAACAATGCAGTATGAGAAAGGGTCTTCCGGATATTGTCACCGAGGTATAGGCTTACCAGATTCGGTACAATCAAACCGAGAAATGGAATCGCCCCGACGGTCACAATCACCACACCGGTAATCACTGACACCAGTAACAGGCCAATAAAAAGCGTCTGTTTATAATTCAGCCCCAGATTGGTGGCAAAATCCTGTCCCAAGCCAGCCAGAACAAAACGATTGGCAAAGAAATAAATCAGGATCAGAACGGGTACGCTGAGATAGATCAGCTCGTATTGCCCATTTAAAATGGTGGAGAAGTCGCCTTGAAGCCAACCCGCCAGGTTCTGTAATAAATCCAGTTGTAGCGCGATAAAGGTGGTAAAGGCTGAAATGATACTGCCAAAGATCATCCCCACCAGTGGCACAAAAACCGTATCACGGTGCTTGAGCGTCGCCAGAATACTCATAAAGGCCATCGCACCAATAAGTGTTACCGCAATGGCAAAACCGGTTTTAATAAAAATTGAAGCACTCGGCAGTAAAATGATTGAAACCAGAACACCTAAACGGGCACAGTCATATAGACCTGCGGTGGTGGGAGACACAAAACGGTTACGACTCAACGACTGCATGATCAGACCGCAGACACTCAGCCCCGCACCCGCCACCACAATTGCCATCAGACGCGGTAAACGGCTAGTCCAGAACAGTTGCCAGTCTTGAGGGTTACCCGCCCACAAGCCCGCGAGACTCATCTCGCCTACACCGACAAATAAGGAAATCATTGCCAGTGGAAGTAATAATAAAATCAGGTAACGCCGCTTAACCATGTTGGGAGAACTTCATAGGATGCGTAAACTTAAAATAAGCTTAAAAAATACAAATCAGATAATAAGAAACTATCACAAATGATAAAGATTATTGTTAAGTTTTTTAAATGGAATTTAATCTCAATGAAGTACAACTTAATACTGATCGAATTTTACTTTTAGGAATAAAAAGCGCTAAGCACTCACACACCGAAGTTATAGCGCATTAAAATTATTCAGATTTGGAAATGATTAAGAACTTGAGCTTAACCCTGCTCTACATTTCTATAATAAATTTTTGAATTATTCAGGAAGCTTTTCACCACAATGCGGGCAAAAATGGTAATGCTTCTTTTCCTGCTCCTGATCTTCAAGCAACTTTTCCCTGACCAGTTGCATGATAATTTCATGGGTCTGCTCTTTGGGTAAACCGACTTTCTTGCGAATCCGTTCAATTTCAATCTGATCATGCAGCAAGTCTAGCCCCTTGGCCTGCAAGACTTCACGAAACTCCTGTTCCAGTCGCTGATTTCGCATATTCAATTCATTGGCCAGACCCGAAGCCAGAATACCCGCGGGCAAAGCGGCAATACCGACACCGAGAATGGTAATAAATGCACCCAGTATCCGCCCCAAATTAGTCACTGGGGTCACATCGCCATAACCGACCGTGGTGAGGGTGACCACCGCCCACCACATCGATTGCGGTATCGAACTAAAGGCTTCGGGCTGGGCTTTATTTTCAACCACATAAATCGCAGATGCAGTCATGACAATCATAATGACCAGAATAAAGATGACCGCCTGAAATGAACCTTTTTCACGCTGGATGACACGTAATAGAATTTGCAAGGAAACAAAGTAGCGCGTCAGCTTGAGTAAACGGACTAAACGCAAGACCCGCAAGAAACGTAAGTCAATCGGCACAATAAAGTTGAGATAGGCAGGTAGAATCGCCAATAAATCAATAATGGCCCCGCCACTTTTCATCCAGCGAATGCGTTGCTTCCAAGCCGCCTCTTGTGGTTCCTGCTCAACAATACTCCACAGCCTGAGCAGGTATTCGCCACTAAAAATCATGATCGAGAGATTTTCAAAGATATCGAAATAAGGCTTATACAGTTGATAAAACTCGTTCACAGACTCCAGCAGAACGGCAGCAACGTTACCAATGATCAAGGCAATCAGCAGATAATTTACGCAGGTACTGACGGTACTTTTATAGTCATCATTATGCAGATTGTCATACACAAAACGTCTTAATTGCTGCCATGAAAGTTGAGTCATACCGTACTTATTGTCTGTTCAAGCAAGCTCAAAATGTAGCATGTTGTTTTCAAATTTGATAAGGGATTTTCACTTGAAGCCCTATTTTCAGGTTTAAAACAAGATCATTTGCCAATACATTGAGCTATCTGACGCTGTTTCAACAAAACTTTCTTTGCAGTTGGGCCTCCGCTTCAACCATAATAAAAGCTTCGTGGTTATTTCTTTAACGATTCATTCATAAAGAACTATAAATTTTATTAAACCCGTGACAACAAGGGGAATTTAACATGGGATTTAAAGCTCTCCCGACGCTGATCTCTTTATTTATTGCATTGATTATCTGGTTCGTAATTCCTGTACCTGCTGGCGTCGATCCTGATACATGGCATTTATTGGCGATGTTTGTCGGTGTGATTGCCGCCATTATTGGTAAAGCCATGCCGATCGGTGCAATTGCGATTATTGCCATTACTTTGGTCGCCGTGACCGGTGTCACCAACGATAGTCCAAGTGGTGCCATTCAGGATGCGCTCAGCAGCTTTGCCAATCCGCTGATCTGGTTGATCGGTATTTCGATCATGATCTCCAAAGGATTGCAAAAAACCGGACTGGGCGCACGCTTAGGCTATTTATTTATTGCGGTATGGGGTAAGAAAACCATTGGTATCGGTTATAGCATGGTGCTGTCTGAACTGATTCTTGCACCAGTGACCCCAAGCAATACGGCACGTGGTGGCGGGATTATTCACCCAATTGTCCGTGCAATTTCGACCAGTTACGACTCTGACCCTGCTAAAGGCACCGAAGGTCGTATGGGGAAATATTTAGCTTTGGTGAACTACCAAGCCAATCCGATTACTTCTGCCATGTTTATTACCGCAACCGCCCCTAACCCTTTGGTGGTGGATCTGGTAGCGAAAGCAACCAACAGCCAGATTTCATTGAGTTGGAGTACTTGGGCACTGGCGATGTTATTACCAGGTTTAATTGCCTTGATCATCATGCCGTTAATCATGTACTGGATGTACCCACCTGAAGTCAAGGAAACCCCAAACGCAGCGCAGTTTGCCAAAACCAAGTTAAAAGAAATGGGGCCTGTCAGCAAAAATGAAATCATTATGCTGGGTGTATTTGGGATTTTACTGCTGTTATGGGCAGGCATCCCTGCCATGATTTTCGGTTCAGCTTGGGCGGTTGATCCGACCACGACAGCCTTTATTGGTTTAGGCCTGCTGCTGATTACTGGCGTACTGACTTGGGAAGATATTCTGACGCAAAAAAGCGCATGGGATACCATTACCTGGTTCGCAGCTTTGGTGATGATGGCGACTTATTTAAATAAACTCGGTTTAATCACATGGTTCTCAGGCGTACTAGAAACAGGGATTGGTCATTTGGGGCTCAGCTGGATGCCTGCCTGTTTATTATTAATGCTTGCCTATCTATATGCACATTATATGTTTGCCAGCACCACGGCACACATCACTGCCATGTTTGCAGCCTTCTATACGGCTGGACTGGCATTAGGCGCACCACCGATGTTATTTGCCTTAATGATGGCAGCAGCGTCAAGCATCATGATGACCTTAACCCATTATGCAACAGGTACATCGCCTGTGGTATTCGGTTCTGGTTACACCACACTGGGTGAATGGTGGAAAGCTGGCTTTGTCATGAGTGTCATTAATATCATCATCTTTGTGGTGATTGGCGGACTGTGGTGGAAAGTGTTGGGTTATTGGTGATTTAAAAAGCAGAGGAACATTCTGTACAATTAGGAATGTTCCTCTAAATTTAGATTCCCAAATGTAGAACATATAAACTATTATTAGAATCAATGACCTTCTGCATAAGTTCTGCCAATATTTCAATTTTTTGTATAATTTCATTCTTTTGCATAATGATTTTTTCATAACCTGCTGTTTGTCTTAAAATACGATCAACATTTTCATTTGGGTCAATCACATCATCATATGCATGAATAAAAGTATACTCGCCTGTTAAGGTTAAAACTTTTGGCGATAACTTTAAAATATTAACTAGACTAGAAAACAATTGAAATGCTTCTTTAGCTCCATCTCCATCAATCACTGTTACACCATAATAATTTAAACCAGTATGCCTAACTTTTAAACTTGGATTATAGGCAGGTATCCATTTTAAAAAATCATTAAAATAAATAATAAGATCATCATGGATTGAAACATCATGAGAAACCTTACCGACTAGCTCGCAGCAATCATCATAAGAGAATTCATTTTTATTTAATAAAACAAAATCATGTAGTAATGCCATAAATAGAACCTCAATTTAAATGGTAGTTATCTCTATCTATGAAAGCTTTCCACTCTTCATGGCTATAAAGTTTAAGATTTTCTAGCTGAGTTCCTACCAACAAAAAACGATCATCCCATGTAAGAACCTCCCTATCATCTTCTAGTTTTCTTTCTGAAAACTTTGGACAAAAATTAGCATCAAAATCCATTATACCTATTTCAAGTAGATGCTTTACCTCTCTAGGATTTTCAGGAAGAGAATGAAATACAGGAATAATTTCTATTAATTTGCAGGCAATTTGATATGGCTCAGAATAAAAATCATCTAAATACCATTTCTGATCAGCCCCTTTCCATATATATGCATCTGAACCATTTTGCTCGATTAACAATGTCTCAGCAACAGCATTTGGATCTTGATACCAAACGATAAACTCTAAACTTTTAGTAGGAATAATTGAAAACGTTGGAGGTTTTAGATACGGATACGCTTTTAATATCTTAGAAAATAATTGTTGGATTGAGATTTTTAACTCTTCAAGATTTTGCTCTTTATAAAAAATATTTTCTAACTCAAGGATATTGTCTTTTAAATTTAAAATGCTTTTCATTTTATAAAAAATAAGGGCTGATTACTCAGCCCTTATTTTTAGCTAAATCAATAAATTAAGTCAATTGAACAAATTCAGGTTTCTTATTCTTTATCAAATTTCCCGCACTACACGAAAGCCCCACATGGTTGAGCTAGCTTGTGACGAATAATAGGCATTACGATAAGCAGTACGGACATTATGTACATTGTAAATCCATGCACCACCACGTAATACAGGGAAATGACATAAGCCATTATTCTCAGCACCCCAACGTACCTGAGTAGTCGGTGCACCTTGATAATTGGCATGCCAACAATCATCTACCCATTCACGGGCATTGGCAAGGACATCATATAGTCCAAAAGCATTCGGTAAAAATGAACCTACAGGTGCGGTATAAGCATAGCCATCACTACAGTTAAATGAACGCCATGCCGCAGTATTCTTTTCGGTTGAGGTCGTGGTGATATCCAGAACATTGGCATATTTACACGCTTGATCACGCTCAGGATCATTGCCCCAGTAAAAGGTCGTTGAGGTGCCTGCCCTAGCTGCATACTCCCATTCAGCCTCGGTCGGTAACCGATAGGTTTTACCTGTTTTTTCAGACAACCATGCAGCAAAAGCCTGTCCATCTTCGCGACGTACACATACGACCGGATCTTGGGCAGTTTGAGCAAATCCCGGGTTACTTGGATTCAGATCCTTTCGATACCACATGTTAAAATTGCCATCACGGACCTCCCAATTGCGGCAGCCTTGCACTTCCCAACCGGTTTCTTTCTGGAATTGCTGAAACTGGGCTACAGTGGTTTCGTGGGATGCCATTGCAAAAGGCTGGGTAATATTGACCTGATGTTGTGGCAATTCATAAGGTCTTGCCTGAGCTGGCACCTCTTCTCTTTCATGCTCGGCTGGTGTACCTCCCATCTGATAGCTGCCCTTTGGAATAACTGTTAACTCAGGGCAAAAACTATCTGAACAGTCCTTAAATTTAACCAAGGCCGCAGTATCTACATTTACTTTAGTATTTGTCAGTTTTGCTGGTTGAATTACCTTGTTCATTTGAGGAGGGTTATCTAACTGCCGAGTTAATAAATTAATGGTACCTTGCCACTCACTGACCATTTCACGCAGCATGGCTGGGCGCTCCATACTGACACCTGAACCATCATAATCTGGTGCATTACAACGTTGTTGAAGGAAGCTGGATTCTGACTCAAGTTGTAATAATTTGGGTAACATTCGCTGATCAATAAAAGCAGCCAAATTATTTTCGGAGCTGGTTAATGATGCCCTCAATTCTTGCAATGCTTTTTTTGCCTTAAGGTTTTGATCAAGAATCCCACTGTATACAGCATCACATTGATTATTTTGCCATACCAAACGTTCGCTCAGAACTTTTAATGCGGCACTGGTTTCCTGTCGCTTGTATTCTGAACCGATTTCATTTTTATCATCATTACAAGCAACCAGAAAATATCCTAAAAAAAGAATACTTGCTGCCTTGAGATAACTCTTGGATAAAGTTTCCATAAGAAGTTCCATTTTTAAATTGAACAAGTGTTTATAAGCTCAATAGAATGCGGATAAGAATCATCTTTTTAAGCCAACTAGCCGTATTTATTATTAACAAAAATTAATAATATTTTAAAAAATTATAGGTTCTTAATTATCTTATATAAAAAAATTTAAATATGATTTTGTTGATAAAAAATACAGAGAATGCTTATTCTGTGAAATAATTATTCATTTTCAATACAAACACTTGGCCTGAATTGTTAAGTATGGATTCAGCTTACTTTATCCCAAAAAATAAGGGCTGATTACTCAGCCCTTACGATGTACTAAATCAATAGCTTGTGCCAGGGAAAAGCCTTTCGGCTTTTCTTGATCCTAACTCATTAAGTCAATTGAGCAGCCTGGATTTTCTTGGTATCAATTTGATCAGCTTCTTTGGTATATTCGCTCATCTTGTCGAAGTTCAAGTATTTGTAGATATCAGCAGAAGCGCTGTCGATTTGCGACGCGTACTGTTGATATTCTTCAGGGCTTGGTAATTTACCAAGAACCGCAGCGACTGATGCAAGCTCAGCAGAAGCCAAGTAAACGTTTGCACCTTGACCTAGACGGTTCGGGAAGTTACGAGTAGAAGTCGATACACATGTTGTGTTCGGTGCTACACGTGCCTGGTTACCCATACACAATGAACAGCCTGGCATCTCGGTACGCGCACCAGCACGACCATAGATGTTGTACATGCCTTCTTCCATCAATTGATGCTCGTCCATACGTGTTGGTGGAGCCAACCATAAACGAGTAGACAATGAACCACCAGGTACTTTGTCAAGTAACTGACCCGCTGCACGGAAGTGACCGATGTTGGTCATACAAGAACCGATGAATACTTCATCAATCTTGTCGCCTTGAACATCAGAAAGAAGTTTCGCGTCATCTGGATCGTTCGGGCAGCAAAGAATTGGTTCTTTGATGTCAGCAAGATCGATTTCGTAAACTTTTAAGTATTCTGCATCAGCATCTGCTTTTAACAGGCTTGGGTTGTCTAACCACTTCTGCATGTTTTCAGCACGGCGTGCAAGTGTACGCGCATCGCCATAACCTTCAGCGATCATCCACTTCAACATGGTGATGTTAGAACGTAGGTATTCAGCAACTTTCTCTTCAGAAAGCGTGATTGAACAGCCAGCAGCAGAACGTTCAGCAGACGCATCAGAAAGTTCAAATGCTTGCTCAACAGTCAAGTCATTTTCCATTTCTGAAAGATCGATCTCAAGGATACGACCAGAGAAGATGTTTTTCTTACCTTTCTTCTCTACAGTCAAGTCACCCGCTTGGATTGCGTAGTAAGGAATTGCATGTACAAGGTCACGTAAAGTGATACCAGGTTGCATTTTACCTTTGAACTTAACAAGTACAGATTCAGGCATATCCAGTGGCATAACACCAGTCGCAGCTGCGAACGCAACAAGACCAGAACCCGCCGGGAATGAAATACCGATTGGGAAACGAGTATGTGAGTCACCACCAGTACCAACAGTATCTGGAAGTAGCATACGGTTTAACCAAGAGTGGATAATACCGTCACCTGGACGTAAAGATACACCACCACGGTTCATGATGAAGTCAGGTAATGTATGGTGAGTTGTTACATCAACTGGTTTTGGATACGCAGCAGTGTGACAGAAAGACTGCATCACCAAGTCAGACGAGAAGCCCAAGCACGCCAAGTCTTTTAACTCGTCACGAGTCATTGGACCTGTTGTATCTTGAGAACCAACAGTCGTCATCTTAGGTTCACAGTAAGTTCCTGGACGGATACCTTGACCTTCCGGTAAACCACATGCACGGCCAACCATCTTCTGAGCTTGGGTGAAACCTTTGCCAGTGTCAGCAGGTTGTACTGGAGTACGGAACAATGTAGAAGGTGCAAGACCTAATTCTTCACGTGCTTTTGCAGTTAAACCACGACCAATGATCAGGTTAATACGACCACCCGCACGTACTTCGTCTAAAAGTACAGGGGTTTTAAGGTCAGCTTCTGAAATTTGAGCGCCGTCTTTGAATGCAGTTACTTTTGCAGCAGCGTGGTCAATTTTCAATACAACTTCGTCGCCCATGTTCATGTTGGCAACATCGATTTCTACAGGTAATGCACCTGCATCTTCCATTGTATTGAAGAAAATTGGCGCGATTTTAGAACCTAAGCACACACCACCGTCTTTTTTGTTTGGAATGTGTGGAAGTTCGTCACCGAAGAACCAAAGAACCGAGTTAGTTGCAGACTTACGAGAAGAACCTGTACCAACAACGTCACCTACGTAAGCAACCTGGTTGCCTTTCGCGATGAGTTCTTTAATTTGGCTTAATGGACCAACTTCACCTGGTTTTTCAGGGTTGATACCATCACGCTCGTTTTTCAACATAGCGTTTGCGTGTAACGGGATGTCCGGACGGCTCCAAGCATCTTGAGCTGGAGACAAGTCATCGGTATTAGTCTCACCAGTTACTTTGAACACAGTGATTTTGATTTCTTCTGGAACATCTGGACGGCTTGTGAACCATTCAGCATCAGCCCAAGATTGTAAAACAGCTTTAGCCGCAGCATTACCTGCTTTGGCTTTATCTGCTACGTCATGGAATGCATCAAATACAAGAAGTGTTTTCTTTAACGCTTCAGCAGCTAGCTCAGCAAGTTCAGCATTATCAAGAAGCTCAACAAGTGGCGCTACGTTATAACCACCAAGCATCGTACCGAGTAAGTATACTGCGCGCTCTTTGGTTACGAGTGGAGAGGTTGCTTCGCCTTTTGCAACGGCAGCTAAGAAAGCAGCTTTTACATATGCAGCTTGGTCAACACCTGCTGGAACACGGTTTTCTAGCAAATCAACCAGGTATGCTTCTTCACCTGCTGGTGGATTTTTTAATAGGGCTACAAGTTCAGCAGTTTGAGCATCATCAAGCGGCTTCGGTGGGACTCCGAGTGCGGCACGTTCTTCAACGTGTTGGCGGTAAGCTTCTAGCACAGTGTTATTCCTCTTTTTTAAAAAATTACTTGTAAGTTCCAGCTTTGTACAAGCTTTACAAGCAATGTGGACAGCAAAATTTTACTAGACTTCGCGTCAAATGTTAATGCAACTACCGTATTTCTACGTGATGTCCATTATTTTATAGCGAAATGATCCCCTCTTTTAAATACCGCTTTGGTCTAAGGTTAATGTCTAATAAAACAATAAATTACATCTATAAAAAAAGACAAACGATGTTGTCTTTTTTATGAACACATTAAAAAAGTTTATAGTTCGGTAGCTTGTCATATGGTGTAGACAAGCATTCGTCCATAAATTTTTTCTTTAAATTTTCACGTAATGCTTCTGGATCTTTTTTCAGTTCATCAACCGGGATTGCATAAACTTTATCCAGAATATTAAAGATGAACTTACGTGTCATTTCATCTTCAATTTTGCCCGCATGTTCCGTTGCCTGCTTTTGGTCAATTCCATTTTGACGATCTAAAGTGATTGAGCGTGCAGCGTTCCCGACACTGACACAGTAACCGTGCCATTGTTCTTCAGGGGTTAACGGCTTTTTCTCAGCACAACCAGCCAAAACTAAACCTAGTGCAATCAACAAAACTTTTTTCATCTTCATACTGCGGCTAATTTGATGCCCACCATCATACTGAAACTTGTTTATTTTGCAAAAAGGAAGCAGCTAAAAGCTTGCTTTCCGTAATAAAAACATACAAATCATTTATTACATTGCATGTTATTGGCGATCTTTTGACACTTCCCTCCATGTGCTGAAAGATAAGTCGTGCCCGCCACTAAATTATAAGACTTGCCTTTTGTATCCCAACACCTTACGCCATTGCAGTTTTTTACGGAAATCAGGACTCCACTTGCTGCCGTCAGATTGCTGGCTGTGGCATTGCTTACGGGTTTGGATGTCGTTGCTGGGGTTGCAGTCATTGTGGCCGCTTTTGGTTCTTTGGGAGCATTTGACTGCTGTGCTGCGATATTGTTGTTGTTCTTGACCGGATCGAGTTGTGGTTCGGTTTTTTGTGCAGGTGGTGGCGTTGCTGAATAGGTGGTAACGCCTTTGGCATCGACCCATTTATAGTATTCCTTGGCATTGATTTGGAGTGTGGAACTGAGCAGTATCAAGCCAAGCACTGCCCAAAGCTGACCGAAAGTGACAGTTTTCATGTATTTTCTCCAAAAAATGTCTTAAATTCATTTATTATCAATGTCTTATAAAAATTCTATCATACTTTTATTTGCTAAAATAACGTCTTTTAGAAAAACTGTCTTAACAGATTAAAGCAGTTTTGTATTCAGTTCACACGGACTGTGGTGCTACAGCCAGAGTAATAGACATCACATTTTTTACTCGTTGCCTTTACGCAACGCTCAAGCGCTAGCTGCTCAGCTTCAGCTTGAGTTGGTGCACTATAAGAAAACGAGTTTATATTATTTGAGCCAACTGCTGCACATTGATTGTAATATGTGAGATTAACGTTGCATGCCCCACCACCTCTATTCTTGCACTCTTGAATAGCCGCCTTTGATGCTTTTCGCTTGCTTGTCATATCACTAACGATACCGTAGGTGCCCTTACCGTCACTAGCGATTGCACCCCAGCGATCAGCCCAAACTGGTGGCGGCGGTGATGCAGATGGTAGATTATTCAAAGGTGAGTTTTGATGATCGGGTGGTAGGCAAACTCCTCCCGGCAATTCAACCATGCCCGCAGGACAAGCATAGATAGAGCTACTTACTCCTAGAAACATAACGCTCAACACTATTAATCGCTTTATAAATTTGTTCATTTAATCTCTCCCGAGCAAAAAAGATCTCATGATCAGTTCACACGGACTGGCATACTGCAGCCAGAGTAATAGACACGACAATTAACGTCTTTCGCTTGACACTTCTGCATAGCAATTCGGGTAGCCTCTTCTTTCGACACAGTACCCTGTGATAGGTATGAATTATCCCCCGTTATTATGACTGCACATTGATTGTAGTAAGCTAAATCCACTTCACATTTCCCCCCGCCATTAGCTCTACATTCAGACAATGCAGCTTTTTCAGCTTGTTTCTTGCTTCGCATGTCTACAACTGTGCCTACACTAGCATTATGGCTGTCTGTAGCGATCGCTCCCCAACGCTTTGCCCAAACTGGTGCCAGAGGTTGATTACCTCCAGCATTCATCGTCGTACAGCCCATGGTCGTGCCATATTGCTGAGGAAATTGCCCCTCTGGACATCCACCCTCTGCTAACGCTAACGTACTCCAAGTCATACCCATCAAGATCAATAAAATACGTACACTATTTTTAGCAATCGTGCCTATAGAACTCGATATTCTTAGAAATATCACGCTCAACACTATTAATCGCCTAAGAAATTCACCCATTCCAAATCCTCCTTATCACGCACCTCCCTCTATTGTGCAGTTGTACAAACATCACAACAGATGCACTCAAAAAGTGGATTGATATATTCCACTATAGAAATCAACACGATTCGGAACAATGATTTTAATTTCTAACCAAGAGATAAAACGTCCTAAATGACAGGATCAAAACTTTAAATTATGAAAATAAAACAATGACTTGAATCTAAAATTTTCAGCATCACCCTTAGCATAGCCTCTAAAAAATTGGCATAGACTGTTAATAGATCTGTCCTCATTATTTCTTTGTGACGATCAGATCTTAAAGGTTTCAGACGTGATTTTAGCCCATAAAAAAAGAGGAACTATTTCAGCGAAATAATTCCTCTTTCCTGTTCTAAGCCTAGCTTAAAGAAAGCTTAGAACCGCCAGTTATAGAATACGTCAATTGCACGTTCTAAGGACTGACTTGCTTCCAGATATAAACGGCGGTTCATCTGATAACGCAAGGTCAACTTGTTCACTGGGGTAAATACACCAATACCATAACGAATAAACAGGTCTGGCGTGATATAGCCTGTCAGGCTGACTTGCGTATCATCACCGGTACCCTGTGCATCCAGCGCCAGACCACTTAAACCGAAGGTTCGGCCAATCTGGTTAGTCAAGGCACGAGTACCACCCAAGCCCATACTGATCCCTGCGGCAGCAATGGTATTGTTTACATCCGACTTAAAGCCCTCCGTATTACTTAAACCGCTGTTACCTTCATTAATACGGCCAGTCAGTAAGGCATTCAATGCTTCCTGTTCAGACAAGCCAGCATCGTTATAAATCTGAATATTCGGCACGGTTGCGGTACCTGTAACACGGACACCGACCATGCTGCCCTGAACCGGTTTATTGGCATCAATATCCAGTGTCGGGTTCGCCAACGGTCCGTTGAAACGCGCAATCGCACGATTCAGGTCAAGGCTTTGACCGTAGGCTTCGATCTTGACTTTCTGGCTAACACCAATGGCACCATTAGCACGCATGGCTGTTTCCAGACCACGTTGCGATAAATGTAAACGTCCGACCAGTGGAATAGTACTTTCGAAGCCCTGGAAGATTACCTGATTTCCAAGTGTCACGGTCATATCTGCACGAATATCCCAAGGCTTGGCCGCTTTCAGCGTAGCCAGCAAATCTTGTCCCTGTTGTACTACACGCACATCCGGTGAAAGATTGACAACACTTTCAGAGGTTTCTGGCATGGAAATACGCGCACGCGGAACATCCACCGTACCTTTCAGACTTAATCGCTTGTCAAATGGATAAACATCCAGACTCAGATCAGGCTTCACAATAGCCGTAATCATAGGCGCCTGACGAACCAGCAAATTATCGCCTTTCAAAGTCAGGTTTAAATGTGGATCATTCTTCCAGTCAAAGTTACCCTTTAAGCGCCCCACACCTTGTCCGCTGTTAAATGCACCATCAATCGTGGCATAGTCTTGGCGAATCGATGAATACAGCTGGATGTTGCTTAAATTGACCGGCAGTGAAATCATGCTGATTGCACCATTTTTCAAGCGCATCTCACCGGTAATCTGTGGCTGGGTCAAAGTACCATTAACTTTTCCGGCCAAGGACAAGGTGCCCGCCATCGAACGCACATCCTTGATAAATGGCTTGAATACTTTGAGCTGTACATCATCAAATGCTACTTCACCACGCATCGGCATATTGTTCTGGAATGGATCAATAATCACATTGGCATAACCCGTTCCGATATCCGGTGTCTTCATATCGACACGGAATAACATGCCTTCGCTGATACTTTTGGCAATCAGGCTCAGTTCATCATAAGTCACTGTCGTGGCAGGATCTTGCGGATCATCTGCCGCCAGACCAATCTCACCTTTACGTGTGACTAAACGCGCATCCAGTTTTGGATGACTGCCGTTCGCCCAGGATGCTTTGGCATAACCGTTGAGTTGACCTGTAACAGCCAAACCCTCTGGCATAAAGGCGGTAAAGTCTTTTAGATCCAGATTTTTGGTAATCAGCGAGAAGTTACCTTTGGCCTTACTGATACGGGCCGGTTGATCCAGACACAACTGACTGTTTGAACTCTGCCAGCAGTGCTGGCCAATATAGAGTTGCTGTTGTGCTGCGGTATAGATAATCGGCGCATTCTGGTTTTGCACCAGACTGATATTACGCGAGGTAAAGTTACCTTTCTGAACCAGTCCTAACCAGTCATTGTTTGGATTAAAGCCCCCCGCCAGTTGTACATAGAAATTAGATTGTCGGTTTTTACTTTCAACCTTCAATACATGCGCTTTACGCGTTCCGGCCAGATTTACGGTGGCATTCTGGATTTCACGATTACCGTTACGTAACTGGGTTAAGGTCGCCGTTAACTGGGTTGGAGTGGTTTCAGATGTCGGCAGTTCACCTTGTACACGTAATGACTTGATACTGACAAGATCATTAAAGGCAAAGTTATCGACCGCCATGTTCGCGGTTGCTCTTAAACGCGGTTGTGACTGGACGTTTAGGCTACCATAGGCACGGCCACGTAAGCCCGGATATAACTCATATAATGCAGGAGCATTAAGTTTAATTCTCAAGCTTTGTGCATTGCCAGTGGCCTGTAACTGATTCTGTGCATAAGCCAGGAATAGGTCGTTAGCCTCAAATTGCTGCGGTAAAAAACCTTGCTGATTTGAATCAAGTAACAGGCTAAGATTACCACGACCACGAACTGGCTTATTGTTGATGAAACCGGCTGCGTTAAGCTGGCGAATATCAATCCGTTTCAGCTTGTCGGACCAGACCCCTTGTGTTTTCACATGCCCGGAGACTTCACCTTTAACCGTAGAAACAAAGTATTGCGGTTTGAAACGTACCAGTGAGGCATCAATATCCCAGCCCAGCTTGTCTTTCAGATTCACTGAACCGGTCGCAAATACTTTACCTGCGACACCATCATGTTTTAATTCTTTAATATTAATGTATTCAGGCGTTCCGGCTACATTAATCTTTAATAAGCCATCTCCCTGATTCAAGGCGTTAAGCGAACCGTCATAGTCCACGGCAAAGCTCTTGAATCCGCCACCCGCTTTTTCATCATGGAAAATTAAAGCGGCTGTACTTTTACCTTTCAGCGCAATGGTTTCTTTCTGGTTGGCCTGTGCCAGCTGACCTTTTAAATCAATCTGTTCAAACTTGATCACTTGCTGATTCGGTTTGGCAAAACCATTGGCTTTGATTTCCCCATTGAGCACATTGACCGGTGCAGCTGCCGCAATCGTTTGCGGATTAAAATCTTGTGCCTTAAGCTGCGCTTGCCAAGAAAGTTGCTGCTTTTCGGTAGGTAATTTTACTTTGGCCTGACCAGACAAACTGCCTTTTTCAGCCAGATAACGGAAATTTTCAACATTTAACAGATTGTCTTTTAAATCCAAACGCGCTTCATATTTACCCGTTGGCAATAAACCCTGTTCATGCGGACGTACCGTGGTCGCAACATAAATATCCTGTTGACCCTCTTTTAACGCCACATTGGTATGACCTTCTTCACTGCTTAACCAGCCGATATAAGGCATGGCACGATCAATGCCTTTCCATGAAATATCCAGCAACATAGGCTGAGCTTTGTTATTTTTTTCTTCGGCCTGATCCAGCTTGAGTGCCCAGCTTTCATATTTGTCAAAAGCCACTTGAGCAGTCAGTGCCAGACCTTTTTGCAAGGAACCGGAAGAACTGATATTGGCATCCAGTTTCGGTGGTAAAAAGTCCTGTGCGATCTGCGGTACCGTAGTATTTTCAGGATCTAAATGGTCCAGACGCCCTTTCAGATCCCAGGTGACATGCTCATGCCAGTTTACAATACCGTTCAGGCTCACTGCACCTTTCATTAGCTGGCCATTTAAATCACGGATATTTAACTGATGCGTTAAATCGGTATCCATCAGTGCCGTATATTTACCTTCCGGAATCTGCTCACCTTTTAAATCCGTATCAAGATTCAACACCAGTTTTTGTATATCACCGTTAAACTTGACCACACCATCTTTGGCAAACAGCTTCTGGTCTTTCAATAAAGGCAAATGATAATTTTTTAAGAACAATTCGCCCTGCATCGGCACATGTTCACGCACCGGATGCAGAATCGCCCGACCTGTGAGCAGATCAGGAGTGGTAGTCGCAACCCCCAGTCTTAAGGTATCTAAAGAACCGCGCGCTGCCACCTTAATGGTTTCGATATCCAGACTTTTTAATGAAGGAATGATCAGATCAGCCTTGGCATTTAAAGGATATTTCCCACTGAAATCCATATGACCTGAAGCATTCTGGACAGCGAGATAACCCATGTCCATGCGCGAGTCTTCAAACTCCAGCTTGGTCTCAGACCATAAGGCATCTTTCAGATAGACATCGTTAAAATCAACTTTTGAAGTTGCGGTCTGGATTTGCAGATGATCCAGACTGGCTTCATCAATCCGTAAGACAAAAGGCAGCTTGATCGGCTCGAATCCAAAAGGTTCATCCGAAGGTGGTTTCTTATTGATAATTTTTAGGTTCCGGACATCGGCATGACTCAAATGTACTTCTTTATTTAGAATCGCGCGCCAGCCCAAAGAGACATCCGCCCGATCTAAAGAAACATCTACCGCCTGTAACTGCACCAGAATATTTTTCAGGATAATACCCTTGAGCAGATTACCGCCTTCATATTCATATTTAATAATTTTCTGGCTTTGCAATACGCGATCCAGTAGAAAGCGGCTACCTTTATCGGTAGACATCATCACAATTAAAGAACTGACCAATAACAAAAGAATGATCAGCACGATCAGCGCAATATTACGACCAAGGTGCCGTTTTTTTCTTGGTCCAGCGGGAGGTGTCAGTTGCTGTTCTACTTCCGTCATAATCAACCTGAAATTGTTTTGCCGCGTTAGCAGGCTAAATAAAAGTTTTTAAAGTTGTGGACCAATAAAGAAATGCAATCGAATCGGATGATTCTCATTGGAAATACCTGAAGCAACATCGAGACGAATTGGCCCAATTGGTGATCTCCAGCGAATACCGACACCCACACTATATTCTGTTGGATTGCTAAACTGTTTGTCATAAGCATTACCAAAATCCGAGAACACGGCCGCACGCCAACCATCTTTAAACTGGTAGTTATATTCGAGCGAGCCAACCCCTAAAGCCTGTCCACCCAATTTATAGCCATTTTCTTCTGGTGATAAGCTCTTATAGTCGAAGCCCCGTAGTGACTGATCCCCACCAGTAAAGAAGCGCAAGTTATAAGGTACTTTATTAAAGTCATCGGTAAAAATATAGCTGGCATCGCCACGACCGACAAACTGATGATTGTCATTTTCACCCAGTGAATAAATAAAGCGCCAGCCGGCACTCACAATCGCCATATTGGCGTCAGACAGCAGCGATTCTGTGCCCAGTTCAACTTTATAGGTCTGTTTAAAGCCTCGGGTTGGATTCAAACGGGTATTACTATTGGTTTTAGAAGCTTCATACCCCAACAGCAAAGACTCTTGTTCCGAATCAATACCAGATACTTTAAATGCATCAGGTAATTCATCAATATCAACATCGCCTTTTTGAGTTAAACGGTCTAGGCGGTAACGCAGGCCAAAAGTATGTTGCCAGTCTCCCAGTGGATTCTTGATAACACGTTCGCCACCCAGTACGGCTGACTCGATCAGCAAGTTGACATCCGGACCAATGTCATCACGCGTTTCACGCTCATAACCACCCACAAGGTTGAAATAGTCATTTAACGGATGTTTATAAGGAATGCTGTAACGACCATCAATCGACTGACGAATTTCGGAAACCTCGACGTTGGCATCAAAAGAATGACCATATTTATTGACAATAGCACGACGGTACTGGCTACGAATACGCGCCCCGGTATCGGTCCCATAACCAATACCTGTTTCCAGACTGTTTAAACGGTCAGCATTCAAGGTCACCACTACCGGAATCTTCTGGTCAATACGCGCTTGCTCTTCCTGCTTCTGACGTGTCTCGTCATCATCCTCATGCGTTGGCATCGGCATTGACCGGGCTAACGAATAGGTCTGTGCCTGTTCGGCCCCCGAGAATTGCGATTCGTCTACAACATCCTGAGTGACTTCTTCAGCAGAGGTAATTTTCGCACGGGCAAGATCCGCCTTTTGCTGGCTATTTAACAGCTGGGACTGTTCAATACGTTGCTGGTCGACCAAAGCTTGCAGATCAGGCGGCAACTCCAGCGGAGGCTGGATAGCATCCGGCTTGATGGTATCCACCAGCGTATAGTTAAAATAACGGGTATTGGTTAAGTTATTTGCCAGAGCATTTACACGCCAGAAGGCATAATCATCATCTTCATTCCACGGTGCCAGACTATCCAGCACTTTTTGGGTCAAAGGCAATGGTTTGCTCGGATCACTCATCCGGTATTCCACTTTCTTGAGTTTGTAACGCTCACCGGTTTCATATTTCAGATTAATATCGGCAGTCTTTTCCGGCTGGCTGATCTTCACGTCATGCAAACGCCAGAACGCATCAAAATAACCGTTATCTGAGGCGACTGTGGTAATTTTGTTCTTGGTTTCTTCATATTTGCCGTGGTTAAAAATATCACCTTCATCTTGTTCCGGAATCAAACTGATGACCTGGAACTGCGGAATGTTAGCCCCTGCACCGGTAAATTCGATATTCTGTTCTTTGATTTTCACCGGTTCATTCGGCACCACAATCACCTTGACCTTGTTGTCACTTTCTTTGACAAAAGTGTAAGTGGCATTGTAATACCCCACAGCCTGTGCTGCCTGATTGGTTAAAGCACGCAATTGCGGTAAGGCGACATTGAATTCTTCAAAAGATTCCTGTGTAAAGCTGGATAACTTGGCCTTGATATTTGCGGCCAGAACAGGTGGTGCCCCTGTCACATCGGCGGTAATACGCGGCACCTTATCTGGATTAAGCAAATTCTCTGGACGGAACCGATGCCAGATACGTTTAAAGAAACCTTCTTTTTCAGCATCCTGCTCAGTTTGAGTCTGAAATTCAGGTAAGGTCCGGCCGGCCTCGTTGGCTTCAACAACAATTTTACTGTCGGTCTGAATGTCGTGCATTAACTTGTCAATATTGACGGGTGCACTTTTAATCTCGGTCAGTTCGGTTTGAGAAACATCGCTCACCGAAACTTCGGGTGTTTTGGCCGTATTTTCACGATAATTTTTTGCTTCATTTTTTGCATCTTCTGCTACACGGAAGATTTCATTGGCCATACCTTGATCCACCGGAATCACCGGCAGATCTTCCAGATTATCGTCGAGCTGAATCGGTTTTAACTCGTCAATCTGGTTGGCCGCCTGCTCCTGATGTTTTAAGGCAGACAAACTGTCCTGCACAGACAACGGATTCTCCGGGCTATTGAGAAGCGCTTGCCGTTGTTTCATCAGTGCAGCTGCTGCATTCGCCTGTGGCTCAGTCTGATCCGCTGTCTGATTTTCAGGCGAGTCCGGAATTTGCTCTTGTGCACAAGCAACTGATATACAAGAACTAATTAAGAAACCGCTACAAATAAGTTTAGGAAAACCCTGCATTTTAAAGATTAAATGCATAGAATGAACCAGTGTTGACTGTTTAAACTTCGATTTAGATGGCATGTAGAACTCTAAACTTATTTTTTAATTTATCGTTTTTGATGGCTGAAATAACTTCAAATCTTTGATTTTTCATCCAATCAGACAGGGATATCATACATGCATTTCATCACATTTTTACAGTTCGTCACATTTTTTTATAAAACACAATGAAGTGAACACACGATGAAACAAGATGAGCGCTTAATGACATCACGTCGGTTTGCACCGATGTTTTTCACGCAATTTTTTGGAGCACTGAATGATAATGTTTATAAACAAGCGCTCTTATTGGTCATCACTTATGGCTGGATACAACAACAAAGTGCGCCAGTCAGTACTTTAAATAATTTAGCAGCTTTACTGTTTATTCTGCCTTACTTTTTCTTTTCGGCTACAGCCGGGCAAATTGCGGATAAATATGAACGTTCCCAACTGATTCGCTTCATTAAAATATTAGAAATCGTCATTATGCTGATTGGTACTGCAGGTTTCTTGCTGGGCAATCTGTGGTTATTGTTATTTGCGCTTTTTCTGATGGGAACGCATTCCACCTGTTTCGGGCCGATCAAATATGCCATTTTACCTGAGATTTTAAAGCCACAAGAGCTAATGTCTGGTAATGCCTTATTCCAGTCAGGTACATCGATCGCTATTTTACTGGGCATGATTCTGGGCGGCGCGGTAATTGCTTCTTCTAAAGGCAACCTGCTCTGGATCAGCGTAACTGTGGTGACTATTGCTTGCTTAGGCTATTTGTGTAGCCGTTTTATCCTGCCGCAAAAAGTTGCTGCACCTGATTTAAAAATTGACTGGAACTTTTTCCGCACCAGTTTCCAGACCATTGGCTATGCCAAAAGCATCCCGGTTGTGTTTGTGATTCTGTTAGGTAATTCTTGGTACTGGTTCTATGGTGCAACCTACCTGACCCAGATTCCGCAACTGACACAACAAAATTTACATGCCTCAGAAAATGTGGTCAGTCTGCTGTTAACCTTCTTCTCGGTCGGAATTGGCGTTGGTTCTCTGTTATGCCGACGTATTGGCGGTACGGAAATCAATATCAAGATGGTGCCCTATGGCGCAATTGGCCTGACGGTTTTTGCCCTTTATCTCGCTGCCAGTCTGGCATTTGTACCCGAACGTACAGGTGACCTGCTGACGTTGAAAGATATGTTTACACAAGGCGCAGTCTATTATCATGTGATGCTTGCCGTGACCTTATTGGGCATCAGCGGCGGTTTTTATATCGTACCGCTTTATGCCATGATGCAGGCCTATTCACCACGTTCTCATCGGGCGCGTGTGGTGGCAGCAAACAATATCCTGAATGCTGTATTTATGGTCTCTTCAGCAATTTTTTCAATTTTAATCTTAAGCATTTTAAAAATTGATATTAAAATCTTATTCACTATTACTGCTGTTTTAAGCGCAATTTTTTCGTTCTGGTTATTAAAACGACTCAAACCGTTACTGCAAAATGCGCCCAATACTCTAGAGGATTAATATATGCGTCAATACACAGGTCTCGATAAAGTTATTAATTCTTTTGATCAGGCTTTACGTAGTCTGGTACCGGGCGCGACCAGTGCCCAACGCGCCAATCCAGCCAGCGATGAACCTTCACAGCTGTGTGTCAGCGATGCACGCCATGTTGCAGGTTTGATGCGCGTTAACCATAGCGGT
This sequence comes from Acinetobacter sp. 1000160, assembly GCF_000588715.1. Lineage (NCBI taxonomy): Bacteria > Pseudomonadati > Pseudomonadota > Gammaproteobacteria > Moraxellales > Moraxellaceae > Acinetobacter > Acinetobacter sp. 1000160. Next base: position 674,310 of record NZ_JFWP02000001.1, read on the forward strand.
GAAGTGTGTGCCCAGGCGCTTTATCACGGTCAGGCATTGACTGCAAAACTGCCCCATGTACGTGAAGAAATGCAGCAGGCTGCAATTGAAGAACAGGATCATCTGGCCTGGTGTGAAGATCGTTTAAAAGAACTGGATAGCCATACCAGTGTCTTGAACCCGATCTGGTACGGCTTGTCTTATGGCATGGGTGCAATTGCAGGGATTGCAGGCGATAAATACAGTTTAGGTTTTGTTGCAGAGACTGAACGTCAGGTCAGCCAACATTTACAGGAACATATCCAGCAGTTGCCAGCGCATGATGACCGCTCCCGCAAAATCCTTGAGCAGATGAATGAAGATGAGTTGCATCATCGGGATACCGCATTGAATGCAGGTGGTGTGGATTTACCAGTGCCTGTGCGGATTACCATGACCGCGATTTCAAAATTAATGACAAAAACCAGTTATTATCTATAAATCATTCAAGGGAATTATGAATTTTTAATTCCCTTTTTTATTTTAAAATCTTCGTAAACACGCTTCTTCAAAGATCAGCGAAACACAATTTTTCCTTTATCTGTTGAATAACGGTCCGACCAGAAACTTTGTGGCTGCTTTTCCAGATCAGTAAAAATCGTATAGTTAATCTTGCCTTGCCTAAACTCAAACTGGCCATTTTTCTGAGTGGCTGCCACTCGGGTATCATTCACCCAGACACGTTGCTGCGGGTCAATTCGGATGGTCGCCAAGGTCGAGCCATCTGATCTTTCGGCAATCCATTGCGGTTGATTGACCGCAGGTTCCGGTGTCGCAACTGCATCGGGTATGCTAAAGCCAGCCTTGATATTTTCTTCTGCAGTCTTATTGATGTCACAGCCTTGCGCTTCACTGATTTGCGTACAGCCTGAACGTTCGAGTTGTTCTCTATATTTGGCATCAATGGCATAAGCGGAGTTCATGACTACATAGGCCATCACTCCAACCGTAATAAATTTGATGTGCATGCTGCATCCCTTGCGGTTGATTCAATTGAATATTTAAACATTGATCTCGGCATGGGTCTGTAATTTAAATGTTTAATTCACAAAGCAAAACGCCTGTGACCAAAATCACAGGCGTATGAGAGCAAGATGCTTGCAACTTAATTCAGGCCATGTTCAGCCTTAAAGCGTTCCATATTGCGGACTGCATTATGATAGCGTGACTGGACACTGCTGCTATTGATACGTAGATCATACAAACGCTTCTTATAATCATCCCGGACTTTAGAGGATAGATCAGTACGCTCCAGTTCCTTTAAGTAACGGTTCATCTCGCTCTGTGAGCGACTGAACTCTGAATCAGCCAGATAATATTCATTGGCAGCCTGATAATAAGGTCGTAAAGTCTGGCGCTTTTCCGCCGGACAGACCCTGTAATCACCCCGTCCATCCAAGGCTTCACTAAAGATATTCTCAGGCTGGCAGTAATAGCCCAGACCTTGTTGATAGCCTTTTTCATACAGGCTTTGATTGGGAACAATATTGGCTTTCTGACAAGAAGAATAATACTTATCTAGACGCGATTCATGCCCGGCCGAACCGTCTTTTTCACCCACACTCAACCAATTGGCCGTTTTACATTGCTCAACACTCATGGCTGCACAACCAGAAAGTAATACCGTCAAAGCCGATAAAATTAAAATACTTTTCATGAACAATGGTCCTAATTATTATGAGATTACATTCAAACAAATTACATTGTAATGACAGGATAGTTTATCTTTTGATCATAGCTTAAATCAGCATGTGGCCATAAATCAAATAAAGGAATTTTCACATCCAGCGCCAGAGGTAACTTCTTAGGATTAAACTGCATAGTGTCTAAATCCTTTCCCCAGGCAATTACATCAATATCTAGCGTGATCTGGTGTGATGGACGAATCCGTCCCGATTGCTGTTCCAGTTTTTTAAGCAATTCGATGACTTCATCAACGCCGAGTCGACTGCTTAACAGACATGCCGAGTTCCAATAATCTGCCCCAATTCCATCCCGACAAGGAATTTCATAAATCGGAGAAAATACCACTCTACCGAGCTGGGCAATCTGCTCATAAGCAAAAGTGAAATTTTGTTGCTGCTGAAGATTACTCGCCAGTGCGAGCGCAAAAATTGTTTCTGTTGCGTTCAAGGCGAATTCCTACTGCATTAGCTTGAGCAATAATGGCGGGTTTACGAATGGTGATAGTGATCGACTCGATCGAAGGAAAAGTGGTAAATAGGCATTCAAGCACCAGTTGGGCAGCATGCTCAATCAGTTTGGGTTGTGCCTCTTGAATGACTTGAGCTGCAAGCTCGCAAATTTGAGCATAGTTGAGCGTGTCTTCCAGCTCATCCGAGAGTGCAGCTTGGGATAGATCATTATGAATGGTGAGATCTAGCATTAAAGGTTGAATAATCTGGCGTTCCCAGTTGAAACAGCCAACGACCGTATCCACCTTTAACCCTTCAATAATAATGGCATCCATAATGACCTATTGAACCGATAAATAAATTAATGCTTTAAAAACGAAGCAGGTTCAATATTGTGAACCATTTTCAAACGTTGGTCAGCATAAATATCGGTATAAGGTGCGAGAACACGCATGAAACGATCAAAATATAACATTTGCTTGAATAATAACGCGAAGTCACGCGGGAACTTAATGCCATGACGTTCACCCACAGCCACCATATCCATCATGATGTCATTCAGATCTGCCGGATTCGAACTTAGAATTTCTTGTGGATCTGCCAGCAATACCCCACTAAACAAACGCTCCAGATCATCCGCCAATACCTGAGTATCAATTTTCTGATGGGTCATGCCCATCTTGAGCATATTCTCAGCCATTGCCACATAGTTGGTATGCTGTAACGCATCCATAAAGGCCATACATGCCGTCCAGACTTCCGGCTTTAACTGACCGACAATACCGAAATCGATAAAGCCAATACGACCGTCTTCCAGCAGCATCAGGTTACCGGCATGTAAGTCTGCATGGAAACTCTTGCACAACATCAAGCTACCAAACCAGGTATTCATGGCTGTAATCAGGACTTGGGTAGGATCTTTAGCATACTGCTTAACCACATCAAAGTCGGTTAATGGCACACCATATAAACGCTGCATGGTCAGTACACGACGGGTCGAAAATTGATGATAAACTTTGGGTGCAGTCGCAGCCTGATTGCCTGAAATGTTCAGGTACTGGATAAAGTCATCCAGATTTTGCGCTTCTTCAATAAAATCAACTTCACGTACCATGCGTGTCTTGATCTCATCCACAATTTCAGAAAGCGATGCAAACTTGATTTTCGGCACGGCTTTTTCCAGTAATTTGGTTGCCCAGTGCACGACATTCAGATCGGTATACAGAATCGTTTCCACACCGGGTTTCTGTACTTTTAAAACCACGTCTTCACCGGTGACCAGTCTGGCCGGATGTACCTGTGCAATTGAGGCAGACGCCAATGGTTTTTCATCAATAAAACTGAAGATTTCATTGAGGTTGCGACCTTCGAACTCTTCTGCCAAAACCTTTTGAATATAGCTAAACGGTAAAGTCGGTGTTTGATCTAGACAGCCCTGAAACTCCTGCACATATTCTCGCGGGAATAAAGACGGCGTACTGGCAATAAACTGACCCAGCTTGATATAAGTCGAACCAAGCGACTCAAAGGTTTCACGCATGAGTTTGGCATTGCTTGGTTTCTCAGTTGCATATTTCACACCTGCTTGTGCTGCAACCACCACTGTTTCACCGATACGTGCAACAGAGCGTAATCCATCGAATAAAATATTTCTTTTCATAATCTTTCTTGCCTCACAGATGGCATTAGTTTAGCAAATTTTGCTCATTTTACCGATCAAGTTGCCTGACAAACTGGACAATTTACATCTTTTTCAAATTTAAGAATACGTTGCGATAGGTTTAGGCCATTCCAGAGCAACAGTTTTTGCTTCAGTGGGGTTAAACCTAATCCTAAAAATAGCAAAGTGTGATGTGCTTGTAATGACGCGATCATTACAGGCGTAGTTGCCAACACGCCAGACTCGGCACAGCGTAACCCTTCATTGGCATGCTCTTCCTTTGGAAATAAGCATTCATAACAGGCTGAATCTGACTCAACCATAAACATTTGCCCTTCAAAGCCAATGGCTGAAGCACTAATTAACGGAACCTGATATTCTTTACATACTGCATTGACCAGATAACGGGTGGTAAAATTATCACAACCATCTAACACTACATCCTGATGCTGTACGAGTTCATGCGCATTTGTTGCATCGAAACGTATATTTTGATAGCTGACCTGTATATGTGGATTAATGGCTTGGAGATGTTTTGCCAAGATTTCAGCTTTATATCGACCTAAATCATTTGAGGTAAATGCAATTTGACGTTGTAGATTACTGATCTCAATGGTATCCGCATCGATAATCGTAATTTTACCTACCCCGGCACGTGCCAACAGTTCGGCACTGGTACAGCCGATTCCACCTGCACCGATGATCAGTACATTGGCAAGTTTCAGCCGTTCTTGTGCCTCGAGATCCCAACCATCCAGTAAAATCTGACGGCTATAGAGATGCATTTCCTCATTGCTTAGCTCAAATTCGTTTTCTAAATGGTCTGACACGTGGCTTTACTTCTTTGTTCAAGGGAATGCTGATTCTAAGTCGATGGAAGGTTGGAGGAAAGTAGTAAATTGGAACGAACCCTGTTTTCTTTTGGCGCAGCTTTATTTTTATCTCGCTAATTTCTACTTGTCTTAATGCAACTAAAAAGATTAATACTGCAAAATACATTTTTATTAACAGTTCATTCCATTATTCCACGTCCACTAAAGTAGATAAAATTGGGACCAACTCGCTATAGCATCTGGGTAAATCATCTTAATGTCCACTTGCCGCACTTTTTTTAAAAACATATTTAATTATTTAAAAACAAAAGCCTAACTGTTATAAAAAACTATTATTTATTACTCAACCCAGTTGTGTCCAGCACGAAATTATTTCGTCTTAAACAGCTGATATCCCAGTTCAACGCTTCTGCTCCAATTGACAAGCCTCCTCTCAATTTCTGTAATAAAGGATCATTTTAAGACCATCATGGAGTTGATATATGTCTTTGCTTAGGAATACTGCCTTTTTAATCTTGTTATTTTTGGCATTTGATTGCAGTGCAAAAATAATTCCAATCCCTACACAAGAACAATGGGTACATGCCAAGAAAAAAATACACCTCGATAATGGCATCAACCTGTCTTATATCGAAGCAGGTAACACTGACGGTAAACCGTTATTATTCATACACGGCTATACCGATAGCAGCCGCACCTGGTCTTTAATCATGCCCTATTTCAAAAACAGACATATTTATGCGATTGATTTACGTGGCCATGGCCAATCTGACGCGCCTACATGCTGTTATGCCTATACAGATTTAGCCAGTGATGCCAACCTGTTCCTTAAAAAATTAAAAATTGCCAAAGCCGACGTGGTTGGACATTCATTAGGTTCTTTAACGACTCAAGTATTAGCTACGGCTTATCCAGATCGCGTGAATAAAGTCGTCCTGATATCCTCTACATTGAATATTGGAATAAATGGGCCAGGTAATTGGTTATGGGATAATATTCACCCTCTTCAAGCGCCGATTGATCCCCATGGGAAGTTTATGCAGGAATGGAGATGGAACCCCAATCCGATTGATTCAAAACTTGAAGAAATATTAAGTCAGGAGAGCGCAGTTGTACCTCTGCATGTATGGAAAGGTGTATTGAGTGGAGCCATGTATGGAGATTTGAGCAATGCCGCAAAGCTGATGTCCGCTCCAATGCTGATCTTATGGGGTGATCAGGATCAACTTCTTGGAGCAGATCATCAAAAGAAACTTCAAGCAGCCTATCCTAAAGCCAAATTTATTGCTTTTAAAAATGTAGGCCATAATATTAATTTAGAGCAACCGAAACAGACCGCCGAACTGATCGAAGACTTTTTAAATACTCGTTAGAATGACTTCCCTATAAAAGATAAAGTGGAATGTTGATTCTGTCCAACTTAACTAAGCCTATTATTTGTATAGGGCCTAAACTGCTTTAGGCTCTATAAAATTCTCTCTAACCTCAATCTTGAATGGCTGATTTCAATACAGGTTATTCAAACGAGCTATTTCATTTGCGATCATGCATCATTTCATAAGATTGCGCTCTTAATAACTCTTCCTTGGTGGCAAAAGACTGAGTTCTTAACTGGTTAATCGACTGCTGTTTACTGGCATCACTCGCATTACTTTTTAAAATCTGGTCACGCTCAGCCAGATATCCATTGACCTGTGTTTGCCAGTCAGCTTCTTCCTGATCAACCTTTTCCAGACGGTCCGCAGCCTCTGGCCCCAATAAACTTTCACGCATATTGCGTAGCTCTTGCGCAGAGCCACCTTTCTCACGGATTTCCTGCGTCAATTGCTGTAATTCAGCAAATTGCATGGAAACCCGAACACCATCCGCCATGGTGGCAGGAAGTTGATCAATCAATTTTGCCAGTTCAGCCGCTTTTTGCTGTGCCGTTAAAGTCTTATTGGCATGAATACGCATCTGTTCAATATTAAACTGGTTCAGCTTACGTTCATTACCAAACAAGGCATTGATCTCAGCCGCATTAAAAAACTGCTGCTGGACTTTATACATCTGATCAAGAACTTTCTGAAAGCCCTCAATATCACCTGTTTTAAAATTACCATTGGGTTTTAAATTTTTGAGGGTATGGCTATACGCCACATATTGATCCAACAAATAAATGGCATAACCTGAAGCCGTCTCTGGTAATGTCCCGGTCAGATATTGACGAATATCAGCGATCAGTTCAGTTTCTGTTTTTTCACCCAGACTAGAAAAGAAATAATCAAAACAGCTACGGATACCAACCGTCAGTATCAGTTTACCGTTGGCATCCACCTGAATCGGACAATCAATTTCGGTGCCTTGTAATGAAGCCGCCAGAACAGGTAATTTTCCCTTTTGATGATCTTGTGTAGCACCGCCTGCAATATTGCTTTGTGCGGACTGTTGTTGAGCCTGCTGCCCTAAAGGATATGGAACCGCTTGAGTATCTGGTTTAAATATCCAGTAAATCAAAGCCAATATCAGCAATAAACCGATAATGACACACAAACTGATGGTTTTATTATTTAAAAATTTACCGTTCATCATCCCTTGCTCTATTGATCCTTTTTTAAAATCATCCTGGCTAAAGGAGCACAGATGCCCCTTTAGCGCATTGATTATAGCCCCTGATTTTTTAAACGGTTGGCTTGTGCACGGAACGGCGTAACCGGATTTTGCAAGAAACCGACCAAACCTAATACCTGATTCACCTCATCCAAATGGTTAAATGCATAGTTATCACGAATGACCGTGCCTAAATGGCTCGAACAACGCGGTACCAAGCCATCATTTTCACCTGAAATGAGTAAAGAAGTTGCCGTTAACGCATAGTCCATCGGATCAGCCGCATTGGTAAACGGGCTGGTACCACTCCACGAATAATAACGGACACCATTCACCAGTTCGGCGCCTGATCCACAGGCTGTGGTAGGTACACCTGCCGGGAAGCGCTGGTTAAAGTCTGCAGAACCCTTGGTGGTGAGTGAGTTTAACCCCGCAAGGGCATCCTGATCATAATAATGACCTGAGCCAATGCCGACCAAAGAGAAGAACGCATTAACGCCTGCTGCAATAACAGGTGCAAGTGCTGGACCAACTGGTGATTTCACCACTGAGTCGACCACATCTGCAACATCTGAACCTTTGGTTGGGCCTCCTACTGCTGTTACTGAAGCAATCTTATTCGGCAATAAGCTTGCCACATAACGAACCGACTGTGAGCCATGACTATGGCCAATTAAATTGATTTTTTCAGCACCGGTAATTGCCAGCACCTGTTTTGCCTGTAACAGTAGCTGTTCACCACGTACTTCCGATGAGTTAAAAGAAGCTTGCTGTGCCACAAATACACTGGCCCCGTTTCCAACCAGATCTTCAGTAATCCCGTTCCAGTATTGCAATGGGCCAACCGCCGAGAAGCCGGCCATACCATGCGCCAGCAGAATCGGATACTTGGTTTTTGCATAACTGGAAGTGATGTTCGTACTACCGCCGACTGAGCAACCGTTCACATTACAGTTTTGCCATGAGGCCTTGGGTGATAGAAAATCAAACAAACCTGCATGAACCACGGTACCACTACTCACAAACATGCCTGCCATTAACGCCATAGCATTTAAATATTTCTTTTTCACGTTTTTGCTCCGAGCATTTTTCATTTTTATTACAAAGTGTTAGTCCTATACTTTTGTATGTGGAATCATTCCTACCATACAAAAACAATGTAAAATTTCCCCTCCCTGTATATTGTTTGATTTTTAGACTAAAGCAAACTGCGCCAAAATCATAACAGTTCAGGCCAAAATTACGATCGATTGATAAAATTCCGATGAATGTACATGCGCAAAGCTGCAATAAGGGCGGTGCTCATCTGGACTACCGCATAAGAGTATAAGTCGTGATAGGTATGGTAATGAATTGTCTTTCTGAATGTTCTAGACCGGAAAATCTGAATCACGCTTCCATTTTTATTGCGTTTAACGTTATAAATACCGTAAAAATGAATCTTATTCCCTTAGAGATTATGCAACAATAATCCGTGTTATCTCCTTTCTGGATCGCGTATGAGTGCCCAACATATTACCGCCGTTGAACTTTCCAAAGCTTATCGTCTACTCAACCACGGCCCAACCGTACTGGTGTCGGCGCAACATAAGCAGGATACGGATGTCATGGCAGCAGCATGGGCATGTGCACTGGAACTTACCCCAGCAAAGGTCACGGTTGTGCTTGATAAAAGCACCAAGACCCGTCAACTGGTTGAACAAAGCGGCTACTTTGCGCTACAAGTGCCGTGTTACGCGCAAATTGACATGGTGCATCAACTCGGTACGATTAGTAAATTTGACCAGCCCACCAAACTGGCAGATTGCAAAACCGAACTGTTTTATCAGGACGCCTTTCCTGTACCGCTGGTCACAGGTAGTCTGGCATGGTTGATTTGCAAAGTGATTCCAGAACCACATAACCAGCAAGCACACGATTTATTTATTGGCGCTGTGGTTGCAGCCTGGGCAGATTCTCGCGTGTTTCGTGATGGGCACTGGTATTTTCAGGACGCTGCAAAAGAATTACGTAGTCTGCACTATATTGCAGGCGGAACCTTTTATTTGATTGGTGATGAAGTCAAAGCCAAATAATCAGCAAAAGCTCAGGCAATGATTTTCAGCATTGCCTGTGTTGTTTATTCAGCTTTCATCATTTCACGATACAAGGTATCCAGAAACTGCTGCTGTTTCTGGTTATGCTTAAAATAACGTTGATAATTGACACTACAACTTTCTACATCCGCAATATTGGCCTTGTTAAAAGACCAGTCGCTGGTGTCTTTGACAGTAATCCCGAGATCATCATCGCAACTCTGCCACAATTGGGCAAATCGACTGCGCTGACTGGCATCCAGTTGCTGAAATTCGGCATAAACAGAAAAACCATGCATCTCTGAATTAAAGAATTTCGAAATCATGCTGACAGGCACCCCGCCCCAGCGCATGGGTTGATCTTCCGGAAAACGAATATCGGTGAGTTTATCTTCCGGCATGATCTTATCTTGTTCACCTTCCTTCAAAAACTGAGTGTCATAGACTAGTGTAGTACCTGCAGGGACCAGAATTTTTTTCACCACACGGGCTTCACGGGTTTTGTAATAGGGATAATTCGGTGTTGAGTTTCCACCCGTTGGATTCATATTGCCAACACAACCGCTCAGACACAGGCCCAAGCATGCGGACAGAATCAATCTATATGTCATATCAATCCTTTTAGTATGATTATTTTTATCAAGCCACGGTCTATTACCTTAGAAGCAAAGCTGTTCACAGACAATATAAAATTTGAGCAAGAAAAGAAAAAACAGTTGTGAAGGTGAAGTCCACAACTGTTCTATGGCGTGATTAAATACTTTTAGCAAGGCTTATTTTGGTGCCATACGAATCGCTCCATCCAGACGAATCACCTCACCATTCAGATATGAATTCTCGGCGATATGGGCCACCAAGCGTGCAAATTCTTCTGGACGTCCCAAACGTGAAGGATACGGCACCATTTGGCCTAACGCATCCTGTACGTTCTGTGGTAAACCTTTTAACATCGGGGTTTCCATGATGCCCGGCGCAATGGTCATGACCCGTATCGCATGGCGGGCCAGTTCACGTGCAATCGGCAAGGTCATCGCGACAACAGCACCTTTCGAAGCAGAATAGGCCGCTTGCCCGATTTGCCCGTCAAAAGCAGCCACCGAAGCTGTATTGACGATCACACCACGATCTTCATCGCCTTCCGCAACGGTATTCCTGCTCATGGCATCCGCTGCAAAGCGCAGCATATTAAATGTCCCTGTGACATTAATCTGTAAGGTTTTCGAGAACATCGCCAGATCATGCACACCCTCTTTACCCACAACTTTTGCAGAGGGGCCAATGCCGGCGCAATTGATCAGGCCATGAACACTGCCATGTTTGGCAAGTACATCTTTAAAAAACTGTTCCGCAGCAGCTTCATCGGTCACATCCAGTTTTACAAATTCAGCCTGTGCTCCCAATGCCTGTGCCTGTTGTTCTCCTGCTTCAACATTCATGTCAACCAAGGTGACTGACGCACCTTTTTCAACTAAATATTCAGCTGTTGCTGCACCTAGACCAGAGCCACCGCCTGTAATAACAAAATGTTTTCCCTGAATTTTCATTTACGTTTCCTATCAAATTAAAGATATAAATTTTTATAACCAAGCCTAAAGGCAACTTTTTTCCGATACAATTTCAAAAAGTAGCAAATTGAATGCGACTTTTGAGCAGTCGATCTATTTATTCTCCTGTATATCATGTGCCTATGACCAAAAACCACAATCCCGATCTTAATGCGGCCAAGGATACAATTTCAAATGCTTTAATTCGGGAAGCATTAAGCGTTGCTGCCAGTCGCGGCTTAAATATTGTCAGTATTGCCAATCGGGCAGGCATTTCAGCTGAACTGTTAAGCTCAGGCAAAGCACGCGTTCCCGTTACCCAGTGTGCCCAATTATGGGTAGAACTGGCAGAAAGCATGAATGATGAGTTTCTCGGCATGGATACCCATCCCATGCGTAGGGGCAGCTATCAATTACTGGCAAAACTTGCCTTTAATGCAGAGAATCTGGAACAGGCCATTAAAGAAATTCTCAAGTTTTTAGCCCTGATTCTGGACGATATTCGCGGCGAACTGGTTCAAAAAGGCAATAAGGCCTATCTGATTCTGCATGATCGTGAACAACCGAAGCGGATGTTTACCTATTCAACCTTTCTGATGCTGGTCCACAGCTTGATGTGCTGGCTGAGCGATCAACGTATTCATTTTCATAAAATGAGCTTTAGGTGCCATCCACCTGTTGAGTTACAGGATTATCGTGTCCGTTTCTGTGAAAATATCCAGTTTCATGCCGCACAAAACAGCATAGAATTCGATGCACATTATCTGAAACATAAAATCAAAAAAGACAAACAGGCGCTCAATGATTTCCTGAGACATACGCCTTACAACCTGATCGTGCGTTTCAAGAATGAAAATTCGTTAAGCCTGCAAATACGCCGGCAATTACTGCTGCAAGCACCTTCAGAATGGGCAGAACTGAAAGATATTGCCCAACAGTTGAATATGTCGACTGCGACCATCCAGCGTCGTTTAAAACAGGAAGGTGTCAGCTACCAGCAACTGAAAAATGACATACGCTGTGATATCGCCATTGAACGACTGAGCAAGACAGACGACTCGATTCAGACTATTAGCGACGATCTGAACTTTCATGATCCCAGCGCTTTTCATCGTGCCTTTAAAAAGTGGAGCGGTGTCAGTCCGGGCAGTTATCGAAAAAGCTTACCCTTGCAGAAAAACAGACGCAACCTTGTTGATGAGTAAAAGGAGTTAAACCTATGTACCTTCCTGAAATATTTGAAGAAAAAGATCCTCAAAAACTTTATCAACTGATTCAGGATTATCCGTTTGCAACGCTTATCAGCCAGAGTAGCGAAGGTCTGGATGCCAATCATTTGCCTTTTAAACTGATACCGGATGAACAAAATCAAACGGCGACACTGCTTGCGCACATTGCCAGAAATAATCCATTACACATGCAAATCCCAAACGGCACAGAAGTCCTGATTATCTTTCACGGTGAACAGGGTTATATTTCACCGAACTGGTATCCCAGCAAACAACAGCACCATCAGCATGTACCGACATGGAACTATCAGGTGGTACATGTCAAAGGTAAAATTAATTTCTTATCTGATGAAAAAGCATTACGCGGCATTTTGGCGAAGCTGACACGGACACATGAAGCCAATCAGCCTGTTCCATGGAAAATGTCCGATGCGCCTGCCGAATACATTACTCAGCAACTACAAGGAATTGTGGGTATTGAAATTCAGATCACCGGGATCACGGGCAAATTTAAACTCAGCCAGAACCGGGAAAAAGTCGATGCCTTAGGCGTAGTTGAAGGGCTGGAAAAATATGGCCATCCCAATCTAGCAAAAGCCGTACAGCACTATATAGAAGATTAAGCAGACTTTTGGGCTAAACTGACCCGATCATTGCCGCCATAGTCCTTGATGGTCTGGATTTGCTCAAAACCCTGCTGCTCAAAGATTTGACGAACAGCCTCACCTTGGTCATAACCATGTTCCAGCACAATCCAGCCCTCTGGTTTGAGCCAGTCTTGGCCTTGCTGGATAATGGTTTCAATATCTGCCATGCCATGGTGATCTGCAATGAGCGCACGCTCAGGTTCAGACTTGAGCTTTTGCATATGCACATCTTCTGGATCAATATACGGTGGATTTGAGACAATTAAATCAAACTGCTGCTGATCCAGTGCCTCAAACCAGGCACCACAGGCAAATTTCACCTGCATAAGACCATGCCGTAGCGCATTTTCCTGCGCAACCGCTAAAGTAGGCGCATAAATATCAGTCGCCATGACCTGCCACTGCGGACGTTCACTCGCCAGTGCCAACGCAATTGCACCGGTACCTGTACCTAAATCAACAATATTGGCCTGTTGATCCAGCGGCAGCTTTAATACCGTTTCTACAAGAATTTCAGTATCTGGACGCGGTACCAAAGTATCATGCGTCACTTTCAGGTCTAAGGTCCAGAATGGCTGTGAACCGGTGACATAAGCCAGTGGTTCACCCTGCTCGATGCGGGCCAGTCCTTCCAGAAAAGCCTGCTCCTGCATGTCCGTCAATTCTTGCTCAAGTCGCAGTTTCAGTTCTAAGGCATTAACCCCCAAAAGATGCTCAAGTAGCCATGCCGCCTCTTGGCGCTCATAGCTATCAATTTCGCCTTTGATCTCTAACGCTTGAGCAATATTCATTAGCCGCCATTTTCCTGTGCAAGCATTGCCAGCTGATCGGCCTGATATTCACGATGCAAGCTATCCAGTAATTCGGTTAAATCACCTTCCATAATCGCATCTAACTTATATAAAGTCAGGTTAATACGGTGGTCGGTCATACGACCTTGCGGATAGTTATAAGTCCGAATACGCTCTGAACGGTCACCTGAACCGACCAGATCACGACGCATTTCTGAGGTTGCTGCATCGGCCGCTGCACGTTTGGCATTTTCCAGACGCGACACTAACAACGCCATCGCTTTGGCTTTGTTCTTATGCTGTGAACGCTCTTCTTGACATTCCACCACCACACCAGATGGGATATGAGTAATACGTACCGCAGAATCGGTTTTGTTAATGTGCTGACCACCCGCACCTGATGCACGGTAGGTATCAATACGTAAATCGGCAGGATTGATTTCCACGGTGGTATCTACATCCACTTCTGGAAGAATCGCAACCGTACAAGCCGAGGTATGGACACGGCCCTGTGATTCCGTTGCAGGGACACGTTGCACACGATGCGCGCCGCTTTCAAATTTCAGGCGACCATAAACCCCTTCACCATCAATCCGGCAAATGATTTCTTTATAACCGCCATGCTCGCCTTCATTTTCAGAAAGCACTTCAATACGCCAGCCTTGGGTTTCAGCGTATTTACTATACATACGGAACAAATCACCCGAGAAGATCGCAGCTTCGTCACCACCCGTTCCCGCACGAACCTCAAGATAAGCTGCATTGGCATCGTTTGGATCTTTTGGAATCATCAACACATTCAGCTGATCTTCAAGCTCAACCAGCATTGCCTTATTTTCTTTAATTTCTTCTTCTGCCATATCTTTGAAATCAGGGTCTGATTTCATCATTTCAGCAGTTTCGATATCTTCTTCCGCTTGACGATACTTACTCCAAACTTCGGTGATTTCAGTTAAATCATTATGTTCACGAGACAATTTACGGAAACGTTTATTGTCCGAAATCACTTCTACATCAGCGAGTAATGCAGTCAGCTCTTCATGACGATCACAAAGTTGATCGAGTCTTAAACGGAGTGATGCTTTCATGGGTGGAATATCTCAAAAATCTAAAGACTCAGTGCAGATGAAGCATGAGTAAAATCAAAAAATTGCGCATAGTTTACAGACTCTGCCACTTAAAAGACATAGTGAAATAGTGGAACTTACCATTCCCCCATCATTTCATCACAAATTGTTCAGTTTTAGTTTTTACGACTTGTTCTCTGCTCAGCGCTTGGCTATAAATAATACAGGACAAATAGAATGATAAAACAACAGGATAAACCATGAATAATTTTATTAACCGCCCCACATCGGCCTTTATTGCAGCAAGCTGGGTGGCCTTACTCGCCGGTGCTGTCGGCTTTATGATTGGGTTGTGGAATGCCAACATGCCCTTGCATGAAAAAGGCTATTATCTGGTGATTTTACTTTATGGACTTTTCTCGGCAGCCTCCCTTCAGAAAACTGTCCGTGACCAGCTCGAAGAGATTCCGGTAACGGCCATTTACTATGGACTGTGCTGGGCCTCCATGGCAGTGTGTATTGTGCTATTACTGATTAGCTTATGGAATGCTGAACTGAGCATGAGCGAAAAAGGCTTTTATATTATGTCTTTCCTGCTCAGTTTATTCGGTGTGGTCGCCACTCAAAAGAATATTCGTGATCTTAATTATTTACGCCTGCAAACAGAACCTCATCCCCGTCAACTTAAGCTAAATGAGGATTCTGTAAAAGATCAGCCACAGGATTAATAGATATTTTTCAATAAAGGCTTAAAAAATATTTAAGCCTTGCTTGCAACATTATTCATCTAAACCACTGTTTTTAAAAACATATACAGTTTAAAAAAAGATAATCGAAAACAAAAGATTACAATCTGGACACCAAAGAGTAATACTTCTGGCATGCTTCTCCACACTTTCATTCTCAAACTTTGTTACATTTGCAGCCATTACAAAGAGGTCCGATTTTTTGGCGGACACGGAGTCAAAAATGAAATTAAACGCTTGGTTATGTGGTGCAATCTTTGCAACTTCATCACTTGTTACTGTCGCTCATGCCGATAACGGAACTCGTGTGGCAGCAACATCTGCACTCGGCAGTGTCGTGGGTACGGCACTCGGTAAACAAATTGGTGGCAATAACGGCGCAATGATTGGCTCTGCGCTTGGTGGCGCTGGTGGGGCTGCTGCTGCAAGTAGCAAACGTACACGTACTGAAGCTGCGATTGGTGGTGGTCTAGGTGGCGTGGGTGGTTATACCGTAGGACGTAACCTTGGCGGTACAACAGGCGGTTATATCGGTGCTGCTGCGGGTGCGGCAGGGGGTTCAGCCTTAGGCCGTAAAGTAGGTCAAGACCGTTACTATGACAATCACCAATCTAAAAAATACAAGAAAAAGAGAAAGCATCGTCATCACTAATTTCTTAGAAAGCACCTTCGGGTGCTTTTTTATGCGCTGAGCTTTCTCTACACGACAATAAAATCCTGAGCAAAATGCTAGGTTGAATCCTGTTCCCGAACTTTCTAGAATAATTCCCTATTTTTTATATGCCTTTTTTGCATGATGAATACCGAATTACTCTCTCCTGCCGGTTCGCTTAAAAATATGCGCTATGCCTTTGCCTATGGCGCAGATGCGGTCTATGCTGGCCAGCCTCGCTATAGCTTACGCGTACGGAATAATGAATTTGACCATGACAATCTAAAAATCGGGATTGATGAAGCGCACGCCTTAGGCAAAAAATTTTATGTGGTGGTGAATATCCAGCCGCATAACAGCAAGCTTAAAAATTTTATCCGTGACCTTGCACCGATTATTGCCATGCAACCGGATGCATTGATTATGTCTGATCCAGGCTTGATCATGATGGTGCGTGATCATTTTCCACAGATGCAGATTCATCTCTCTGTACAAGCCAATGCCATTAACTGGGCCACAGTAAAATTCTGGAAAGATTACGGTCTCAGCCGCATTATTTTGTCTCGAGAATTGTCAATCGAAGAAATTGAGGAAATTCAGGCACAGGTACCAGATATTGAACTGGAAGTGTTCGTACATGGCGCACTGTGTATGGCCTATTCCGGACGTTGTCTGTTATCCGGCTATATGAATAAACGCGATGCTAATCAAGGTGCCTGCACCAATGCCTGTCGCTGGGAGTATAAAATCCACGAGGCACAGGAAGATGCCAATGGTGATGTGATACCTGTTCAGCAACTTGATACAAAAAACACTTGCTGCGCTCAGCGCCCTGATGCGGCGATTTCAGCGCAAACCGTTCTGGTACAGCGTAACGATGAAGATATGTTTGCGGCTGAAGAAGATGAGCATGGCACTTATTTCATGAATTCAAAGGATTTACGTGCAGTACAGCACGTGGATCGACTTACTAAAATTAGAGTAGCTTCACTCAAAATTGAAGGTCGTACCAAATCCTATTTTTATTGTGCCCGTACCGCGCAGATTTACCGTAAGGCCATAGATGATGCACTTGCAGGCAAGGCATTTGATACAAGCTTAATGAGCCAACTGGAAGGTTTGGCTAATCGAGGCTATACCGAGGGCTTCTTACGTCGTCATGTGCATCAGGATTATCAAAACTATGCAGATGGTTCATCTCAGTTTGACTACCAACAGTTCTGTGGTGAAGTGATCGGGCGTAATGGCGCCTATATTCGGATTGAAGTCAAAAACCGCTTTCTGGTCGGCGACTCACTGGAATTGATGACACCCAAAGGCAATATCAACTTCAAATTAGAACAGATGCGCGATCTTAAAGGCAATATCATTGAAAATGCTAAAGGCTCAGGCCATATTGTCGAAATTCCCCTCTCTCCAGAGATTGATATTGCTTATGGGCTGCTGATCCGTCATTTACCTGATGCCACTGAGCAATTACATTCGACAGCTTTAGCCTATTCGGCAGATTAAAATGGCTTTATTGATTACCAACGCTTGTATCAACTGTGATATGTGTTTGCCTGAATGCCCTAATCAGGCGATTGATGAAGGTGCAAAAGTCTATGAAATCGACCCACTCCGCTGTACCGAGTGTGTCGGTTTTTATGAAGTAGCCACTTGTGTGGCGGTGTGTCCGATTGACTGTATCAAACCCGATCCGCACTACTCTGAAACGCAAACTGAACTTTTGCAAAAGTTTAATCGTCTACAAATGGCATAAAAAAACAGCAATAAAAAAAGCGCCTGACGGCGCTTTTTTTAGCTATACAAATTAGTTTGCATATACCGGGAATTTTACACAAACTGCTTCAACTTTTGCTTTTACATCAGCGATAACTTTCTCATCACCTTTGCTATCGATCACGTCAGCGATCCAGCCAGCAAGTTCACGCACTTCCGCTTCACCAAAACCACGTGTGGTCACTGCTGGCGTACCAATACGGATACCAGAAGTCACAAATGGAGAACGTGGGTCATTTGGAACCGCGTTTTTGTTTACAGTGATATGCGCTGCACCTAACCATGCATCTGCATCTTTACCCGTTACGTCTTGTTTGATCAAAGACAATAAGAATAAATGGTTTTCTGTACCGCCAGATACAACATCATAACCACGTGCGATTAATACTTCAGCCATTGCTTGCGCATTCTTCACAACTTGTTGCTGGTAAGTTTTGAATTCAGCAGACATTGCTTCTTTGAAACAGATTGCTTTTGCAGCAATCGCATGCATCAACGGACCACCCTGGTTGCCCGGGAATACAGCCGATTGAAGTTTTTTCTCGATTTCTTCGTTTGCTTTAGCAAGGATCAAACCAGAACGTGGACCACGAAGGGTTTTATGCGTCGTTGTAGTGGTTACGTCTGCGATTTGTACCGGGTTTGGATATACACCAGCAGCAACAAGACCTGCAACGTGAGCCATATCAACAAAAAGGTACGCATCTACTTTGTCAGCGATGTCACGGAAACGCTGCCAGTCTACAACTTGGCTATATGCAGAGAAACCAGCAACGATCATACGTGGCTTATGTTCTAGTGCTAGACGTTCAACTTCTTCATAATCGATTTCACCCGTTTCTGGGTTTAAACCATACTGGATCGCATTATAAGTCTTACCAGAGAAGCTTACTTTAGCACCGTGAGTCAAGTGACCACCGTGCGCCAAGCTCATACCCAATACGGTATCGCCAGGGTTAAGAAGTGCAAGGTAAACAGCCGAGTTTGCTTGAGAACCAGCGTGTGGTTGAACGTTTGCGTAATCAGCGCCGAATAATTCTTTTGCGCGATCAATTGCAAGTTGCTCGATCACGTCAACATATTCACAACCGCCGTAGTAGCGTTTGCCAGGATAGCCTTCTGCATATTTGTTAGTAAGTTTTGATCCCTGTGCTTCCATCACAGCTGGTGAACAATAGTTTTCAGATGCAATTAACTCAATATGCGCTTCTTGGCGTACGCCTTCAGAAGCAATCGCTTGAGCTAATTCTGGATCAAATTCAGCAATAGAAATATTGGCAAACATTAGCGGAGGGTCCTATAAATTAGGGCTTTTAAGCCGTGCTAAAGATTGGTGCGTATTGTAGCACGAAGTTTGCCTTTTCACAGATTGATATTGATTAAATTCTTGCTGAATTTTACTGATCTTGCTTGGTATTCTATCAATCAAATAAAAAAGGATATGGAAATGGGATTTATTGACAAATTTCTTTCGAAGAAAAATCGTACACCAAACAACTCCGCTGAGAAGCAGATATTAGAAGTTCCTGAAAATTGGAATTTTTATATGTGCCAAATAGATGAACAGCCGGCCAGTTATTTCTTAAATCTGGCTTTAGCAGATGTGGCACCGCTACCAGAAAGATCAACCTTAGTATGGGTGGAAATACAAATGAACCACTCCAGAGAAGACGGGTTATCTTCCAGTGAAGAGTTCGATCATCTGGCCGAGATGGAAGATCAAATCATTCCCGCACTCACAAATCACTATCCGATGCTTTATGTAGGACGTTTAACCCATAATCACTTGAGAACATTTTATTTCTATGCTCAGGATGGCGTAGATGTCGAACATAGCATTCACCACATCATGCAAAGGTATCCAGACTATAGCTATCGACTCAGTAAAGAGAACGATTCAAGCTGGTCAACCTATTTGAATTATATGTTTCCCAGTGAAGAAATCATGCAAACGATTTCTAATAGAGCGGTCATTGAGAACCTTCAAAGTCACGGAGACAATCTTGAGCTTGCCCGACCTGTAGATCACTGGATTTATTTTCAGAATGAAAATGACAGTACAAATTTTTTGAATGTCGTTAATGGTTTAGGTTTTGAGATAGTGAATCAAACATACCTTGCGGAGCCAGCACATCACCCCTACCAGTTACAGATTTCCAGAATTGATCACGTAGACCTACACTCTATCGATGCATGTACCTTAAAACTCTGGAAATTAGCCCAGCAATTTAATGCAAAATATGATGGCTGGGAAACCCAGATCATTAAAAACTGATAAAACAAGCCCAATCATCGTGATACGCCGATTAGGCTTGTCAGGATACTGACTTAATTATTCGCAGGCATCGCAGTTTTTACATCATTGACAATATTCCCGATATTCAAGACATAAGCTGTACCGTGATCCCATTCGGCACTAGTAAGATATTGGATTTTGGAGCCTTTATTCTGAGCTAGCGCAACAAGTGCATCCGTTGCCACTTTAGGAACGGTAGTATCTTGTGCACCTTGATAAATCGTGACAGGCTGATTCAACTTCACTTGAGCGGGTTGCGAATCCTTTTCCAGAAATGTTTTCACCAATGGCACAGCCATAAAATTGGTTTGTGTACGAGGATAATTGGTTAAATTACCATTGCTCAGTGCATATTTCTGCATGGCGGCTCCAAACTTTTTACCTAGCACATCAAAGCAATCCGTTTCTGCATTGTTAGCGATCCCATCCGTTGGCGACTGGAATACATTGGTATAGCTAAAGCTTGGTTCAAGGTTTCTTAGTCCAGCGGTAATTAAGGCAGTAAATGTATCCAGTTGTGCATACATTTCAATTTTTTGCGGCAAAGGTGCATTTTCAACAGATGCATTCCCATTGACCAAAATGGCTGCCAAATTAGATGCAGGAGCAACAGCAATTGTTCCTTTATAATCCAGTTTGGCACGGCTTTGATATTGCGCTGCGCCCAATGCTGCTTGCCCACCTTGTGAATGCCCTACTGTCATCCATTGACGAGATACAACTTTACCTTTTCCAGCTAAATAATATCGTGCAGCAACTACAGCATCGGTAATAGAGAATGCTTCGCTTTTAACATTCAAAAATGGATGCAATTCTCGGCCACTCGGTTCTCCCAAGCCTTCGTAATCAGGCGCAACCACCACGTAACCAGCAGCAAGTAATTGCGTAATCATACTTTGAATGTAAGGGTTAGTTACATTACGACTTGGCGCACATTGATCTGCCACCCCTGTCGTACCATGTGCCCATGCAACAATTTTCCATCCCCCTTGGGGTGTTGGCCCGCCAGGTACGAACAACAGACTGGTTGCCATCGTTTCCTTACCATTCTGTCCCAACATCTTATAGGTCAATACCGAGCTTTCCGTAGCCACCGCGCTAAAATCTGTTTTAGTATATGCTACTGGAACCCCCACAACTGGATCTTTAATATTATTCTCAGGAACTTCGGGTTTCGGTGTATAGGTTGTATCGCCATCACCACCTCCACCACATGCCGTCAACAATAGGCTCGAACTCAGCATCGCAATGGATAATAATTTCATTTTCATACAGTTTTCCCTGAACTATTTTGTTTTTCATTTTAATACTTAGTATTTTTTTTACTAAGGCAATTCCTTCCATAAGAATGCGCTTAATATCAAATTGTTCAAGTATTTTTTCAATTTTCGCTGTTAATTTACCCAAACTCAATTTTATGTTTAAAAAAAATAAAGTGACCTTTATGGATTCAATCCTGTTTCAAATAAATTTCTTGTAAGATATTGGCATTCTCCACTCAGATCAGGTCGACTTTCATGCAAGCCATTATCCTAGATACAGAAACCCATACCTTGAATGGTTTGCCGATTGAAATTGCCTACGCTCCGATTGAAATAGAAAATGCAAAACTCAGTCTGGATAAAAAGCAGATTTTTGATCAGCTTTATCAGGTTGGACAACCGATTTCTTATGCTGCCATGGCAGTGCACCATATTTTAGAGTCTGATCTGGTGGGACAACCTTTTTATAATGAGTTTCAGCTTCCGACTCAAACCACCTATATTATTGGTCATAACGTTGACTATGATATTGCTGCTATTGCCCGTTGTGGTGTCGATGTATCTCAATTAAAGCCAATCTGTACTTTAGCCCTTGCACGCCATGTCTGGGAAAATGCTGAAGCACACAATATCTCCGCCCTCATCTATCTGATTTCTAAAGGTAGCGATAAAGCGCGTGAAATGCTTAAAGGTGCGCATCGTGCCGATGCCGACATTATCTTAACGGCCAATATCCTGATGCATATTATTCATCAGCTGAATATTCAAGATATTGAACAACTCTATGTTGCCTCAGAACAAGCACGCATTCCTAAAAGTATCACCTTTGGCAAACATAAAGGAACGGCCATTCAGGACCTTCCTGCCGACTATATTCAATGGTTGATGCGTCAGGAAGATCTGGACCCATATTTACGCAAAGCCTTAGAAGCAAAATGAGTAGAACAAACTCAAAGCCAAAGCAGCTTAACAGCCTTCGATCTTGATTTTAAAAGGCAGTAATATTTAATAAATTGTTAATATTACTGTCATTTTTTAACTCTATCTTAATTTCCGTATTATCTTGATTAGGGGGAAATTAAGAGATGTCACATTTTTTTAAAACTGAACTTGGGCAAAATGCATTACAACAACGCAGTATTGCTTTAACCGCCCGCCAACGTCGTTTATTACTTCTAATTGATCACGAAGATTTTAAAGAGCTTGATCAGGCGTATAAGCAACGGATCGCACCCACCGAACTGGTGCAACAACTGATTGATATGGGACTATTGGCGCAACAGCAGTCTTCACCCGTAAATAAACAACAAAGCCAAACAACGTTCACAATGGCTGCTTTTGATCAGGCCCTATCTACTCAATCTGCGCCAGTTCAAGAAAAGCAAATAATTCGACCGGCGCCTGCAGTTGAAGAAATGCTTGAACTTGAAAAACTTGCTTTTGTTGAAATCCAGCAGGTCATGGTTCAGACACTAAGCAGTTATTGTGGTTTGATGGCCCGCCCGCTAATACAAAAAATTCAGTCGATTGATTCATTAAATCAGCTGAAAGCTTGTCAGATGCAATGGATTACCTCATTGCAGGAATCACGGATTCCACCAAGTCAATTGAATCAAACCTTGAAACTGATTAATTATTCTGTACAGCATTTATCATAATTAAATAAAGTTTTGATTCATCATTTACGAGCTTTGAGTGACTGAACATACAAATGGAGCACCTCTTTCAAAAGGTTCTCCATCCAGTACAATCAGATATAGCCCTTCTGTTTTTAACAAGCTATTGTATTTTCGCCCTTGTGACGATGTCTCAAACTCTTTGGATAGTTGATTAAATACATCAGCAAAATTGGGATTCGCAAGTTTCAATAAATCCCGACAATATTTTAATGCCTCATTTTTTGAAGCCTGATAATCGTTCGGATATCTTGAAGAGACAACAACCTCACTCCAACTTTCGAGATCGGGTCGTTTTGATACTTTAATATCCAGCCAATGTTGCTCTGGCAAGAAAAAATAACTTGAGTTGGCATCTATATTATTAAATCTCACCTGATTCTTATCAGCCCGAACCTGAGTATCAAGATCAACCAACTGTTTAGCAAGTCTATCCACAAAAGTAGTCATCGCCAGATAATCTGATCTTTCAATATCTACGACCTTTTTATAAGAATCCGTACAACCTGCACTTAGAAGCAAACTTAATACTAATATTTTCTTATACATGTTTTATCCAACACACTGATGTTTTAGGTTATAGCGATTAGCAATAGGTTAATTTACCTGTGGACTGCAAAATTATCATAAGGAAAAAGCTGGATAGCTACAATTGATGAGAAGTATTAAGAGTTAACTGATTGAATAGATATAATATATGAGTAATTTTTTTAGTCTTAAAATGTAAATTTGGTGCGCTCAGCGGGACTCGAACCCACGCCACAGGCTTCGGAGACCTGTACTCTATCCAGTTGAGCTATGAGCGCATGCGAGCCACATCATAGGCAAAAAAAACATATTGGTAAACATGTAGGCTTAAACAAAAATGTTTTTTGCTTATTAAAACAACAATTTCATGTTTTTTATTACGATATTATTAGTTTTAAGCCCCAAACTGGATAAAAAACAGGACTATTCTCTTTTAAATCGGCTTGAATACACAACGTTCTGTTTTTAACACGCCATAAACCTATTTTTCTACTTGGTTTATTTTTTCATATCGCTCAAAATACCCGTTCTATTTAACAACGTGAGACGTTTATGACTGATGCTTTGGTGTTGAGCGATTTGTCCAAAACTTATCGTAATGGTTTTCAGGCGTTAAAAGGTATTAATTTAACCGTGCCTGAGGGTGAGTTTTATGCATTATTAGGCCCTAATGGTGCAGGAAAATCGACGACGATCAGTATCATTAGCTCTTTAGCCAAAAAAACATCTGGTTCAGTTGAGATTTTTGGACATAACTTAGATACCCATCCTTCTCAAGCAAAACAATGTCTTGGTGTTGTTCCTCAAGAATTTAACTTTGGTCAATTCGAAAAAACCTTCGATATTCTAGTGACTCAGGCCGGTTATTACGGCATTCCTAAAAAAGTGGCAGAACAACGTGCCGAACATTATTTAGAAAAGCTTGGCCTATGGGAAAAACGTAATATTCAATCACGTATGCTTTCAGGTGGTATGAAACGCCGTTTGATGATTGCACGTGCCATGATGCATGAGCCGAAGCTGCTGATTCTGGATGAACCTACTGCTGGTGTTGATATTGAATTGCGCCGTTCGATGTGGGACTTTCTCACTGAAATGAATGACAACGGTACCTCTATCATTCTGACCACGCACTATCTAGAAGAAGCAGAAATGTTGTGTCGTCGTATTGCAATTATCGATCGTGGTGTGATTAAAGAAGATACCACCATGAAAGGCTTCCTTAATCAGTTGAATGAAGAATCATTCATTTGTGATCTGGCTGAACCGATTAGTGGTTTTGACCTGAATATTATCGGCTTCAAATTTAATCTGATTGATCCTGTGACCCTCGAAGTCACCATGGATAAAGCCCACAGTATGAATGACCTGTTCCTGTTATTGCAGTCTCAGAACATTCAAGTAAACAGTATGCGGAACAAATCCAATCGTCTGGAAGAGTTATTCGTGAAAATGGTCGAGAAAAATCTTGCAGGAGCGAATGAATGAACTTCAGTCAATTAAAAACTGCACTCTGGACTTTAGTTGTTAAAGAAATTCGTCGTTTCATGCGCATCTGGCCACAAACCTTGCTGCCACCAGCGATCACCATGAGTCTGTACTTTGTGATCTTCGGAAATCTGGTCGGTTCACGTATTGGTGAAATGGGTGGCTTTAGCTATATGCAGTTCATCGTGCCGGGTTTGATCATGATGGCTGTCATTACCAATAGTTATGCCAACGTTTCTTCGAGTTTCTTTAGTGCAAAATTCCAGAAAAGTATTGAAGAACTGATTATGAGTCCCGTGCCACTGCATTTAATCCTGTGGGGTTATGTGATTGGTGGTGTCAGCCGTGGCGTTCTGGTTGGCCTGATTGTGACCATCATGAGTTTATTCTTTACCCATTTAGAAATTTATAATTTATTTGTGACGATCTACACCGTCATTATTACTTCATTATTATTTTCTCTGGGTGGCTTTATTAATGCCGTCTATGCGAAGTCTTTTGATGATATTTCCATTATCCCGACTTTCGTATTGACCCCGCTCACCTACTTAGGTGGTGTGTTCTATGCCATCAGTGCATTAAGCCCTTTTTGGCAAAACGTCTCTTTAGTTAATCCGATTGTATATATGGTCAATGCCTTCCGTTATGGCATTTTAGGACACAGCGACGTCAATGTGGCCTTCTCTTTAGGTGTTGTAACCCTGTGCTGTGTTGTCCTCTATGCAATTGCCTATCATTTATTAGCTCGTGGTTCAGGAATGCGTGAATGAGTGTTGAACTTTCTTTATTGGGTAAAGACACCCAATACCCGACTCAATATCAACCGGAAGTTTTATTTCCAATTGCCCGTGCTGAGTCTCGTCAACAATATGCGCATATTGAAGGCATTACTCAAGGTAAAGACTGGTGGCATGTTTTTGAAATTTCATGGTTGAATCAGCTAGGTTTGCCTCAGGTGGCGATTGGCCGTTTAACCTTGCCAGCCAGCTCACCGAACTTAATTGAATCAAAGTCACTCAAGCTGTATTTCAATAGCATGAACTTTACCCAATTTGATTCGAAACAAGCCTTTATTGCAACAGTTGAACAGGATCTGTCCAAAGCTGCGGGTGCTCAAGTTGAATTACAGCTATTTCAAGTTGATGACTTGGAGATTTCAAAACCGCAAGGCATTTGCATTGATGATTTGGTTCCTGAGCGTCTTTCAGAACATCCGGATTCAAGCTTATTGCAATTCGATGCTACGGCCGAAGAAAACCTAGAAATTGAACTTTACTCTCATCTTTTAAGAAGTAATTGCCCGGTCACAGGTCAACCAGACTGGGGTACAGTTTTTATTCGCTTGCAAGGTAAAAAGCCTTGTTATCGCAGCGTTTTAGCTTATATTATCTCGTACCGTCAGCATAATGGTTTCCATGAGCAGTGTGTCGAGCAAATCTTTGCCGATATCTGGCAACTTTTGCAACCTGAAAAACTGATGGTTTATGCAACTTATACTCGCCGCGGGGGCTTGGATATTAACCCATGCCGAGTATCAGATTTGTCATGGATGCCCGAGCCAATTCGCTTGGCACGACAATAAAACGAATAAATTTGATATATAGAGGACGTTCTTCAATGACCAGTTATTTCGGTATTCTTCCGTCAGCAAGTTTGAGTCAGGACATTCAGCTTGCACAAGCCAATCGTGACAGTAAAGAGCCTCAATACCCTTTACGTGACAAAATCTCTCTACAGCTTACTGATGAGTTAATTGACACCATGTTGGTTCACCTGGTTCAGCAGTTTCCACCAAGTGATAAACGGGATACCACCGAAGGTCTGGCGATTAAAATTCGCGGCATTGTTGAAACACTCATGAAACAGTTGTTAGGCAAAGCGTCAAATGATCAGGTGCGTGAATCTTTAGCCTTTATGGAAAAGAGCCTGTTCATTGACAATGACGGTAAACAACGTATCGGTACAGTATTACCGGATAGCCTTGTGACTGACATGAAAAAGAGCTTTGCCGAAGTGGCTGCCGGAAACGGTAAAGAGCAACGCGATGTATTAACACAACAGTTTAAGACTTTCGCTGATGCGCTGATTCACCACTTTATGACTGAATATAACAAGACACTGGGTCTGGGTATGGTCAAACGTGGCGTTGCCAGTGTGGCAACCAGTGGTGTTGAAACCGCCGTGCATATCGTGATCAAGAAATTGATTCCAAGCCTAAGCCAGGTCGAACTTGAAGTCTTCACCAAGCACTTTGATCAATTATTGGTTCAAAAATAAGCTTTGTCTCTGAAGACAAGCGACGATTGCAAAATCGTCGCTTTTTTTATGCCGATTTTATGCAAAATTAAGCGCTTATAAATGTCACAAATTCTAAATTTGCATTGTCTAAATCGGCGATTATGTTAGCATGCGCGAAGCGTTGATTTACTTGATTTAGAATCGCATGTCCCCAAGCTCACAATACAAATTTTTGCGTCAAGCACCACGTGATGGCTTGAGCACAGCCAATCAACTTTCCCGTTGGCAACAACTCCACCTTGATCCCTGGCTCTGTCTGTTTTTAATTCTCAATGCCATACTCGGACTGACGGTTTTATATAGTGCATCTGCCCAAGACGTCGGGCTTGTTACCAAACAGGCGATGAGTTTCGGGATCGGTTTTGCCGTGATGTTTGGTTTGGCTCAGATTCCACCCAAAGTCTATCAGGCATTCTCACCTTACTTTTATGTGTTCGGTGTCTTGTGCCTGATTGCAGTGATGGTCTTTGGTGAAGTGCGTATGGGTGCACAACGCTGGATTGATATTCCCGGCTTTGGTAGTGTGCAGCCGAGTGAGTTTATGAAAATCGGCATGCCAATGATGGTGGCCTGGTTCTTGTCACGCAAGGCCCTGCCGCCAAGCTTCTCCCAGGTTATTCTATCGTTAATGCTGATTGTGGTGCCTTTTCTCCTGATTGCAGAACAACCCGACTTAGGTACCTCCTTGCTGGTCCTTGCCAGCGGGATCTTTGTGCTTTTCCTTAGTGGCCTGTCATGGAAATTAATAGCAGCCGCCGCAGGTGCTGCAGGGATTGTTATTCCAATCGCCTGGGAATTCTTGCTGCATGACTATCAACGTCAACGCGTATTAACACTTTTTAATCCTGAGGCAGATGCCTTAGGTACAGGCTGGAACATTATCCAGTCCAAAACTGCGATTGGTTCTGGTGGTTTTTCGGGTAAAGGCTTCCTTGAAGGTACACAATCACATTTACACTTTTTACCAGAAGGTCATACTGACTTTATTATTGCAGCCTATTCAGAAGAGTTTGGCCTGATTGGTGTTACTCTGCTGATTCTTCTTTACTGTGCGATTATTTTCAGGACCTTCCAGATTGGCCTACAAAGCTTTCATAACTACGGTCGCTTAGTGGCTGGCGCCTTTGGTTTGTCATTTTTTGTTTATGTATTTGTAAACGCAGGCATGGTCAGTGGTATTTTACCTGTAGTAGGTGTGCCTTTGCCGTTCATGAGTTATGGCGGAACTGCAATTATTACTCTTATGTCAACTTTTGGACTGGTTATGTCTATTCATACACATCGATAATGAGGAATTTTATAAACTTATGTTTCTTCCTACTTTAAATAACACTTTTAAATTTTTAACTTTAAGTGCTGGTTTATTCTTGAGCAGTAATTGGGCACAAGCAAATGAATTTTATAATCACCCGAATTACTTTGCGTTTAAACAAAAAGCCATGACCACTTATGGCTTAAGCAGCGAACAAATTGATGCTGCCATGAGCGGTGCACGCAACCTGCCTAACATTCTAAATATCATGACCCGCCCGGGTGAAAGCAAACCTTGGTATCAATATCGCTCGATGTTTTTAGTCGAAGGTACCATTCAACGTGGTGTCCGCTTCAAAAACGAGTATGAGGATGTGCTTAATCGCGCAGAACAGCAGTATGGCGTCCCTAAAGCGGTCATTTTAGGTATTCTCGGCGTAGAAACCGGTTACGGCGCAAATAAAGGCTCTTTCATCACACGTGATGCCCTTGCAACGCTCGCTTTTGGCTATCCACGTCGTGCCGACTATTTTAGTGATGAACTCGCAGCGCTCATTTCCTGGACCTATAAAGAGGGTTACCCGACGAATAGCATCGTTGGCTCTTATGCAGGTGCAATTGGATATCCACAATTCATGCCAAGTAACATCCAGAAACTTGGGGTCGATTACGATGGAAATGGACACATTGATCTTAGAAATTCTGCTGCTGATGCGATTGGATCAATTGCAAACTATTTAGCTCAATATGGCTGGGAACGTGATCGTCCAATTGGCTTCCCTGCACGCTACTCAGGCAATAATCCTGACAGCGTAATTGCCAAGGACCTCACCCAGCCAACGCCTTATGGTGAGCTGAAAAGACTGGGTATTACCCCCGTTAACCCATTGGTAAAAATTGATGATCTAGATCTGGTCAATGTGATTCAGTTACAAGATCAGTTTGGTCCGATTTACTATATTACTTATCCAAATTTTCAGGTGATCACCACCTACAATAAGAGCCGTATGTATGCGACAGCAGTATGGTTATTAGGTACAGAAGTAGCTAGCCGATAGGCTAGCTTTTTTACAAGATTATGGAAAGTCAATAATTTTTTAATAAAAAACGAACACAGAATCAGCATAATTCATTTCTTGTTACAATATTGATTATTATTTAACCGCAAACTGTAAGTTTTTGCCCTTTTTGTAACTATTTATCGTTAAAGACTAGACACACTTCGTAAGCGATGAATATTATCGCCGCAAGTTAAAAGTAATTGCAAAAGTGAATAATTAGACATGTGCACTATATTTCAGGCAGTTTTGATGAAATAGAAAAGCATGTTCTCTAGGAGTTTATACAATGCAGTTTTCGCTAAAATATATTCTAGCGCTGACGGCAGGCTTAAGTTTAAGCCCGTTACATGCTGAAATGGTACAGTCTTCATCATTATCAAATGATGTGGATGGTTCTAATTTGGCTGCCCGCGTTCTAAGCAAAGATTCTCAAAATTTTAATTCTCGTTTCTCTAACGTTAATAGTCTTTCAATCACTGAGAGTTCAGGTGACAAAGTACGTCGCCAGACGATTGCTGCAAAGATCGATATCCCTGAAGAAGAGCCTTCAGTGATTGAAAAACTGAATACTGTTGCTTCGAACACAGTTCGTAAATTCAGCCAAAGCGGCGTTGCCTCATGGTATGGTCGTCAATTCCATGGTCGTAAAACAGCAAGCGGTGAAACATTCGATATGAATGCCATGACTGCTGCACACCGTAGCCTGCCTTTGAACTGTTACATCCGTGTAACTAACAAAGACAATGGCAAGAGTGTGGTTGTGAAAGTCAACGATCGTGGCCCATTCCATGGTAACCGTGTATTAGACTTATCTTATGGTGCTGCCAAGCAACTCGGTATGTCTAGCGCTGGTACAGGTAATGTCAGCATTGAACGTGTTGATGGTCCTAACTCTTAAGCGTTAAACCACAGCATTCAAAAAAAGTCGCTTCATGCGGCTTTTTTTTATTTTTATCGGCAATCTTTTTTAACGCTTTACGCCCTGTTCTTTTGTTCGGTATATTGAAGCCATAAAAATGAATATAGCGAGGAGCGCATTGTGAAATCGATAGATGAGTGGTTTGATGAGTATAGCGATAGCCATCAGAACCAGACCAACAAAAAAATTCACTGGGTTTGTGTGCCTGCCATCTTATTTTCGATTATTGGTATCCTTGCGCACTTTAGCACCTTACTTACCGCGTTATTGCTGGTTTTAACTTTAGTCTTTTATGCTCGTTTAGACCTGGTACTTGCAATTGCAATGGCAGCTTTATTGGCTGTGATGGCATGGCTGATTGTGATCTTGCCAGTCGGTGTCGGATTCTATATCGGGGTATTTGTAATTGCCTGGATCGGTCAATTTTATGGTCATAAAGTTGAAGGTAAGAAGCCTTCTTTCTTTAAAGACTTACAATTCCTTCTGATTGGCCCTGTATGGTGCATGGACGCGTATTTAGCTAAAGTCCTACCTAAATGGAAAATTCGTCAAAAATTGGCGCTTACACGCTAATTTAGCGCCTATCTTGCAAGTAACCTTTAAATATTCAGGAATAGGATTTAAATGTCATATCAATTTGTAGGCTTTTTTGCATTAACCGCGCAAATGAAAAGCCCTTTTTATCCTATTGACGGGACTACTTGGAAAGATATCAAAGAACCATTCCATGGCATTGGGATAAAGCTCTCCCCATCAATTAAAACGCCATCGTCACCAGATGAAATAAAAGCTCTTTTTAGAGCGATGAATATTAATCATGTTAGACAATGGCTTTTTATTGAATATGAGTGTTTTGGCGGCTCAATTGACTATATTTATGCACTTATTATGAAAAATGGTGAAATATATGGTCCAATTGAAGAGTCAGCACTTGAAAATGTTGAGAGAGTTTATATCAATTTAATGAATGAATTTGGCATCTCAAAGAAAGATGCTCTTCAATTTAAACCATTTGATCGAGATTTCTGGGATGAACAAATAACTCTTTCTCCTTAACTCTCTTATATTATTGATACATTTTCCCTTGATATTTTAGCCATCCATCCATGTGTTTTCCGCGTGGATCATGATGCGTCCAGTGAATCACGCCACCTTTCTGGCTATATTCATATTCACCATAGAACTCCACGACATCGCCCTTTTTAAGCCCCTCAATTCTTGGCGCCAAATCAATATTGTGCGCAATGAGAACGGTTAATCCATTGCCCAGCTTAAGAATCATTTTCTGATGTCTTGAGCCATCATTATCATCAGGCAAAATCGCTTTCACTACGCCCTGAGCTTGTACCTGAACATTACTGCGTTGCTGCTGATAAGCCTGCATGATCTTGTGCTGATCATCGACAGAAACAGTATTTTCGGTATTGGTGGTAAGAGCATCAGATCCGGTGTTTTGTTTTTGCTTAAGATCCAGACCAAAATAAGCAGCAACCAACAAGACGATGGCAACAATGATCAGATTATTTTTTTGATTTTTCATATTTCCCTTTTATTCAACTCAAGATAGCAAAATGCCAATCAAGGTGATTGGCATTTGCATCATACAAGGACTGGCTGGCTTAGAACAAACGATTCATACCATTTAAAGACGCAACACGATAGGCTTCAGCCATGGTTGGATAGTTGAAAGTAGTCTCAACAAAATACTTCAAGGTATTGTTCGGACTATGCATCACCACTTGTCCAATGTGGATAATCTCTGCCGCATTATTACCAAAGCAATGAATACCTAATACTTCTAAAGTATCACGGTGGAACAGAATCTTTAATTCACCCACCGTATCACCGGTAATCTGCGCACGCGCCAGATGACGGAAAGAAGCCTGCCCCACTTCGTAAGGGACTTTCTCTTCCGTTAACTCCTGTTCGGTCTTACCAATCGAAGAAATCTCTGGAATGGTATAAATACCAGTTGGAACATCACGGATTGGCTTGACATTTTTCTCGCCAACCATGTTCGCACCTGCGCAACGACCTTGGTCATATGCCGCTGATGCCAATGACGGCCAGCCAATCACATCACCCGCTGCATAAATATTTTCTGCTTCGGTCTGGTATTGATCATTCACCATCAACTGACCACGACCATTTGGCACCAGGCCTACATTTTCAAGACCTAAACCATCAGTATTGCCTGAACGGCCATTACACCACAAGATCGCATCTGCCTTGATCTTCTTGCCACTTAATAAATGCAGAACCACGTGATCATCAAACGTCTCTAAATGATCAATCTGCTCATTGTGACGGATCAACACGCCTTGCTCACGTAAGTGGTAAGATAATGCATCGGCAATTTCATCATCCAGATAGCTTAAAAGCTTTTGCTGGGTATTGATCAGATCAACCTTATGATCTAATCCAATGAAAATTGACGCATATTCACAACCGATCACGCCTGCACCATAAATGATGATTTTCTGGATAGCGAAATCAAGATCGAGAATCTTGTCTGAATCAAATACACGTGGATGATTAAAATCCAGACCTTTTGGCTGATATGGACGGCTACCCGTTGCAATCACAATCTGCTTGCAAATAATGGTGTCTTTAATACCATCCTGACCAAAAATCAGAACCGTGTTCTTATCCTGAATATAAGCACGTCCATGAAAGACTTCGATTTTATTGCGATCATAGAAACGTGTATGCGTGTCAACTTGCTGTTGAATCACTTTATGCGCATTACGTAATACCTGTTTCATAGTGAATTGTTTCCATTCACCGACTTTCTGAAACATTGGATCACGCTGATAACGAATGATACTTGAAACTGTTTGACGCAAAGCTTTACTTGGAATTGTGCCTACATGTGCGCAGTTACCGCCGAGTTGATCACGAACATCAACGATTGCAACTTTTTTACCTGCTTTTGCAAGCTTCATTGCCGCGCCTTCGCCAGCTGGGCCAGAACCGAGAATTACTGCATCATATTTAACAATATTCCCACCAACGACCTCTTTCTTACGTGGCATTCAAAGCTCCTTTGTCTCTTAACCGTTTTTGCTCTCTATATGATAACCAATATGCAGCGAGATGATGTATTTCACAACTATATATTTTTATATATTTACATTTTCAAAATGAATACCACTTTTCCTGCTTTAATGCGGTAAATTTGACTATAATATTCACATATCTCAAATCAAAGGCTGTAGGAAGTATATGTCTGAACACCGTAAACCTGAACAGGGTATAAAACTTCGTGGCGCGGAAAAAGTCGCAAGAATTCCTGTAAAAGTTATCCCTACGGTTGAAGTACCTCGCAAACCTGACTGGATTCGAGTCAAGATGACCGCTCCAGAAGAAGTTCAGCGTATCAAAACAACCTTGCGTTCACAAAAACTGCATACCGTATGTGAAGAAGCTGCCTGCCCTAACCTGCCTGAATGCTTCGGTGGTGGTACAGCAACCTTCATGATCATGGGCGATATCTGTACCCGTCGCTGTCCTTTCTGTGATGTTGCACACGGTCGTCCAAATGCATTGGACCCGGATGAACCGCGTCACATGGCTGAAACCATTTCTAATCTTGGCTTAAAATATGCCGTGATTACCTCGGTTGACCGTGATGACCTGCTTGATGGTGGTGCTCAACACTTTGTTGACTGTATCAAGGAAGCACGTGCATTAAGTCCAAAAACCTTATTGGAAATTCTGGTGCCTGACTTCCGTGGTCGTATGGATATCGCCTTACGCATCATGACTGAATGTCCGCCAGATGTATTCAACCACAATATTGAAACTGTGCCTCGCCTTTATAAAGCGATGCGTCCAGGCTCTGACTATCAGCACTCTTTAAACCTGTTAAAAATGTTTAAAGAATACTGCCCTGATGTACCAACCAAATGTGGTTTGATGGTCGGTATTGGTGAAACTGAAGAAGAAGTGATTTCGTTACTGGATGATCTACGTGCACACGATGTGGATTACGTGACTATTGGTCAATATCTGCAACCGTCTAAACAACATGCCCCAATTGACCGTTTTGTTACGCCAGAAGAATTCGAGCGTTATGCTGAACATGGCCGTAAACTCGGTTTCAGAAATATCTGGTCTGCGCCAATGGTTCGTTCAAGCTACTTTGCTGATCGCCAATATCATGGTGAACCAGTGCCTGCGGTACGTCGTAAGGCAGATCCTGCCAAGAAAATTGCAGTTCAGGCGATTGAAGCTTAAAGTTTCATAAGGCATAAAAAAACACCACAATCGTGGTGTTTTTTTATATTCTAGCCAAAAGCTTAAGCAATATGCTTTTGCACCACAATCGAACCGACTGAATAGCCAGCACCGAAAGAAGAAATTACCGCAAATTCGCCATTGTCGACCTGTTCACCGGTACGGTGCATCGCAATGATAACCCCCGCAGATGAAGTATTGGCGAACTCATCCAGAATAATCGGTGCACGTTCAAGATCAGCGTCTTTACCAACAACCAGTTTTAAAATCAGTTCATTCATGTTGGCATTGGCTTGATGCAACCAGAAACGCTTGATTTGTTCAGGCGTTAATTCAAGTTTTTCCAGCTGTGCAGTAATGATCTTCGCAACAAGCGGACAAACTTCTTTAAATACTTTACGACCGTCTTGACGGAACAGTTTGTCATCGACTACTGCATCTTCACTGCGATTCAAGAAACCAAAGTTATTACGGATATTATTTGAAAATTGAGTAAACAAATGAATATCTAAAATTTCGAAACCTGATTTGGTTTCAGTATCTTCAATAATCGACGCTGTCGCCACATCACCAAAAATAAAGTGTGCATCACGGGTACGATAATCCAGATGGCCCGACGTGATTTCAACATTGAGCAATAATACACGGCGAGCGCCACATTTCACCGCATCATAAGCTTGCTTCAAACCGAATGTTGCAGCAGAACACGCCACATTCATATCATAAGCATAGCCTTTAATCCCAAGAGCTGTCTGGATCTCGATCGCAACCGCAGGATAAGCACGTTGCATGTTTGAACATGCTAAAATCACTACATCGATGTCGTCAGCGGTTACACCTGCATTTTCCATCGCCTGTTTAGCCGCAATTACGCCCCACTCCGCTTGAAGTGAAAGCTCATCATTGCTACGTTCCTGCAAACGTGGACGCAAGCGGGTTGGATCTAAAATACCTGATTTTTCGACCACATAACGACGTTTAATTCCTGATGCTTTTTCAATAAATTCAGGGCTTGAACCACGTAAAGCCTCGATTTCGCCTGCTTCAATCTGAGCGGCGTTGTCTTGGTTATATTGTTCTACATAAGCATTTAAACTTTCAACCAACTCTTCATTGGAAATCGATTCGGTTGGGTGAAATAAACCTGTACCTGTTATACGGATGCCCATGTAAAACTCCTGTAAAGAATGCTTCTAACTTTCATATTTCTCAGTTTAACCGATTGCTAATCGATCCCATAGTTTTTGTAATCTAGTTGGTGAAATAGGCAGCTTTGTTTTCATCGGTTGAGAAAACAAGGAAATTCTGAGTTCTTCCAACATCAAATACAATTCTTTGATTTTAGGATCTTTTTTAAATTTAAATACTTTGTCCATCCATGGATCGACATCATCAATTGCAGCAAGATCACGTTGTAGATTATTTGGCAAACGGTCTAAACGCAATAGCAGTGCTTTCAAATAACGCGGGTATTCCTGCCAAATCTCGGACGATTGGCTATAAACAAAGTCTGCCAATGACATTAAATCAAGCTGATCTTCAATATCATCCACACTACGACCAAAGATACTTTGGTCGAGTACCAGCAATTCACGGCGAATTTGCTGCCATTGGGTAAATATTTCAGTTAAATCAGCTAATGTCTGTTGACCATTTGCTAAAAACTGCTTTTTGGTTTCAGTTAATAACTGCTGAAATTCATCGGCATTTTTAGGCAATTGCTGGATCGACACTTGTAAAGTTGCATAAACCAGCATCTGCTCCAGTTTTGCCCGCTCACCTAAAGGTGAATAAGCCAGAGCCAATGGCTTGGAAATCTGCTTTTTGAGTTGACGGATTAAATCCCCCAACTGCATATGCACCAGCCGGATCACCCCTTCACGATGCTGCTTGATTGCTTCATCCTGATCATTAAAGGTTTGAATCACCACACCAGACTCATCCTTAGCATCCAGCTCGGCAAAAAGCTTGGTTGGTACCAACGCTTGATATTGCTTGACCACAACGCCCGTGACCTTCTGCGAAGCTTCAAAGATGAAATTTTCAGGGAAGGTTTTAAACTCACCTTTTTGCTGTTTCACTGGACGATGGGTTTCAACACGACAGCGTGCTTTTAGCTCATCCAGATCACGCCCTTGCGCAATCAACTTGCCTTTTTCATCCAGCACCTTAATAAAAGGTACCAGATACTGGTCAATCCGTTCAAAAGAAAAATCTTTTTCCGTGATTTGCTCACCACGCAAAGCAAATGCCAGATAACTAAACAGATGTTCACGTAAATGCGTTGCATCGACGCCTTGCATCAGCTTTCTCGCAGTATCAGGAATCGGTACCAGATTACGGCGCTTATCTTTCGGTAATGCTTTCAGTAATGCTTCGATCAGGTCTTGACGCCAGCCTGGGATTCCCCATGACCATTGCTTTTCATCCACTTGCGGTAAAGCCTGCATCGGAATCTTGACCGTTGCCCCATCTTCATCATGGCTTGGGTCAAATCGATAGCTGGCCGCCAAGCGCAATTGACCATTATGCAAATAGTCAGGAAATTGTTGCGTGGTCGGACGATCGTTCATCCATAATGCATCATCTTCGACAAACAGATAACGGGGCTGATCAGGTTCAATGGTTGCACGCCAATCTTCGAAACTACGACGGCTGGCAATTTCCTCAGGCACCTTCGCAGCATAAAACTGGTAAATGGTTTCTTCATCGACCACCAAGTCACGGCGACGCAACTTATCCTCAACGCGCTCCACTTCTTCAAGCTTTAACAAGTTATGCTTCAAGAACGGTGGTGTAATCCCCAGATTCCCTGTGGTCAGAGCATCGCGTAAAAAGATTTCATGGGCCGCAGGCTGATCCACCTTTTCAAAGTTAATCAAACGCTTCGGCTCAATGATTAAACCAAACAGAGAAATCTGTGCATAGGCATTCACAATACCCGCTTTCTTGGACCAGTGCGGTTCGAAATAGTGGTACTTCAATAAATCACGGGCTGCCAGCAAAATCCATTCAGGATCAATTTTGGCCAAAGTCCGTAAATACACCTGAGAGGTTTCCACCATTTCAAAGGCCATCACCCAAGCGGTATTGGTTTTATGCAAGGTACTGGCTGGGAACACCTTGGCTTTCTGCTGGCGTACTGCCATAAAGGTATTACGTTCATCGGTTTTATTGGCGATAAATGAAAGTAGACCTGTTAACAGAGCACGGTGTAAATTTTCATAATTGGCACCCTTTTCATTAAAACTCAGTTTTAATCCTTCTGCCAGCTCAACCAGTTGCTGATGGGTCTGCTTCCATTCACGCAAACGCAACCAGCTTAAGAAATGCTGACGTGCAAATTGACGGCGCTTATTTTCCGTCTGGGTATCCGGACTGGTTTGTATCGTATTCCAAAGCTTTAAATAGAATAAAAAGTCTGAATCCGCTTCTTTGAATAACGCATGCTTCTGATCGGCCTGCATTTGTTTATCGGCAGGACGTTCACGCGGATCCTGAATTGCCAAAGCACTGACAATAATCAACGTTTCTTTGAGTACGCCAAAATGTGCCCCACCGATAATCATACGAGCTAAACGCGGGTCAATCGGCATACGTGCCATCATCTGACCGACTTTGGTTAAGCCCCCACTAGCTTTTCTTTTACCCTCATCCCAACCTTCTCCCACTGGGAGAAGGAGTTCTCCTCTCTCTTTGGGAGAGGAGTTAGAGGAGAGGGATGATAATGCACCTAACTCAACCAAGAGCTTCCGGCCATCATTGACCAGACGAAAATCAGGTGGCTCGATAAAATCAAAATCTTCAAGACTACCTAGTCCAAGGCTTTGCATTTGCAAAATCACAGAGGCCAAGTTGGTTCGTTTAATTTCTGGTTCGGTAAACTCAGGACGGCTTAAAAAGTCTTCTTCACTATATAAGCGAATACACACACCCGCCGCAATACGACCACAACGGCCTTTACGCTGATTGGCAGCAGCCTGTGAAATCGCTTCAATTGGCAGACGTTGCACCCGTGAACGATAGTTATAACGCGAAATACGGGCAAAACCGCTATCAATCACATAGCGAATATTCGGAACTGTCAGTGCTGTTTCAGCCACGTTGGTGGCAATAATGATACGCCGACCTTTACCACTTGGACTGAAAATCTTTTGCTGCTCTGCCAAGGCTAAACGTGCGTATAAAGGCAACACTTCGGTATGACGAGGACCATACTTCTGTAAGGTCTCCTGTAATTCACGAATTTCCTGTTCGGTACTGGCGAAAACCAGAATGTCGGCATGCTCAGGATGGCCCTTGCTCTCTGCATCGGCAAAACATTCTTCGACAGCCTGTACCACGGCACGCGGGAGGTTTTCTTCAAAGTCATCGAATTCATCATCATCACTGCCAACGATGCTCAGTTCTGAAATCGGGCGATAACGCACTTCAACAGGGAAACTACGCCCTTCGACTTCAAAAATCGGTGCGTCATAGAAATACTGGCTAAAGCGATTCACATCGAGTGTTGCCGAAGTAACAATGACTTTTAAATCAGGGCGTTTTGGTAAAAGCTGCTTGAGATAGCCCATAATAAAGTCAATATTGAGGGAGCGTTCGTGCGCCTCATCAATAATAATGGTGTCGTATTTTGACAGGAACCGGTCATTGGTCAGTTCAGCTAACAAGATACCATCGGTCATCAAACGAACAATTGAGTCTTGTGAGCCCTGCTCGTTAAAACGGATTTTAAAACCGATTGATTCACCGAGTTTCTCACCAACTTCTTCGGCGATACGCTGCGAAACACTACGTGCAGCCAGACGACGTGGCTGGGTGTGACCAATCATGCCCGTCAGTCCACGCCCTGCCAGCATGGCAATCTGCGGGAGCTGTGTGGTTTTACCGGAACCGGTTTCACCCGCCACAATAATGACCTGATGCTTTTGAATCGCTTCAATCAAACGATCTGCATACTGGGTGACAGGTAAATCCTGATTGAGTTTGATCTTTGGAAGGCGTGCAAGGCGTTGCTTAACCTTGTGATTAGACTGTTCAAACAGTTTTTCGATATCTGCTGGTTGTATTTTCTTATCCTTGCGCAGTCGATTTAAACGGTGACGGTCACGTGCCATAACCAATTGATCTACATTTAAATGACTCTGCACTGAACAGCTTTCCTGAAAAATAAACTAATCGGCTATTTTACGCCTTAAAGCCTTGCTATGCAAAGAAACTGCATCAATCTGTTCAGACTAAGCAGTAAAAATGAAGGCATGCTTCCATCATCGTGCTCTGTCACTGCTCTCATTCAAAGCCTTTATTGAATGAAGAAATTTTAATCGTATATCTTGGTTTTTTATATATTTTTAGATTTTTTCAATTTTACCCTTGAATTTTGATCACGTAGACTTCATGTTGTTATGCACATTAGTTTTCAGATGTTTTGTCATGTTGGCTTCATTTTTATGTCGTCAAATAGAGCAGATATCTTTGGGTGAAAGTCGTTTTTGATTGAGTTATTCAATTTTCCGATTTTAGTCATGTAAAAATACTATTTCCCCAATAACTAAAAATTATTTATTCTAGACCTCGTAAACAAGTAAGGCGTTAGCCTCTCAATAAAACCTCAATCATGGAGACAATGATGAGCTTAATTAATACTGAAGTTAAACCATTTAAAGCAACTGCGTACCACAACGGTCAATTTGTTGACGTATCTGAAGCAGATCTTAAAGGCAAATGGTCTGTTGTATTCTTCTACCCAGCTGACTTTACTTTCGTATGTCCAACTGAGTTAGGCGACCTTGCTGACAACTATGCTGAATTCCAAAAATTAGGCGTTGAAATCTATGGCGTGTCTACTGACACTCACTTCACGCACAAAGCTTGGCACGACACTTCAGACGTTATTGGTAAAATCCAATACCCATTGATCGGCGATCCAACTTGGACTCTTTCTAAAAACTTCGACGTATTAATCGAAGCTGCTGGTCTTGCTGACCGTGGTACTTTCGTTATCGATCCAGAAGGCAAAATCCAAATCGTTGAAATCAACGCTGGTGGTATCGGCCGTGACGCATCTGAACTTCTTCGTAAAGTAAAAGCTGCTCAATACGTTCACGCTCACCCAGGTGAAGTTTGCCCGGCTAAATGGAAAGAAGGCGAAGCAACCCTTGCTCCATCTATCGACTTAGTTGGTAAAATCTAATTATTTAGATTTTACCCAATGGTCCGAAACCACCCTTTTTAGGGTGGTTTCTTTTTGCCTGCGTTATTTTAAAAATTTCCCATTTCTTGTAGCCAAATTTTATAGCTAATTTTTTACAATTCTTATACTTATAAATTTATAGCCAGCTTCATTTATCAATTGTCACAGGGGCTGAGTTGGAGTACTGTCAAAGAATGAAGGATAAGAGTTGTTCAAAAATGTACTAAAAGATCAAATCAATATGGGGACGAATCTATGGAAAAATCTGTTGTTGTAACCTCCTGGAAATATGATGTTTCTTCACGCTATTTAAAAATCTTTTATAGCAATGGCTCAGGCGAGCTTTACCATCCAGTTCCAGAGTTTATCTACAATAATTTACTTCGTACCCATGATAAAACGGCCTTTGTACATAAATATCTTGAGTTCGATCTGCACTTTAAACGACTGTGTATTTCAGCTTGAAGTATAAAAAAATCAGCCCGCTCGGGCTGATTTAAGCTATTTCACTTGCCTATTCAGGCAGCATCATCCTGCTGACTATATTTTTCTAACATCTTCTGTCTGGCTTCAGGATGGACATTGATTCTGTCCAAGTGACCTTGATAGTGTTGCACCACCCGATCATCCATAATTTTTGACCACCACGCTGGAATAAAGGCGGGCAGAATCATGGCCCCATAACCTGCAGGTAACTGCGGCGCATCTTCAAAATGACGTAAGGTCTGAAAGCTTCGGGTCGGATTGGCGTGATGATCAGAGTGGCGTTGTAATTGATACAAGAATAAATTGGTCACCACATTATTATTGTTCCAGCTATGCTCAGGCAACGTCCGTTCATATTGGCCATTTTCTTTCTTTGCCCGCTTTAAACCATAGTGTTCAATATAATTGACCGACTCAAACAAGGTAATCGCATAAGCCGCTTGCGTGACTTGGAATGGGACTGAGCGCATACCAAACTTCGTAAACATGGCAGCATGGTACAGAGCCGACATGGCCCAACCATGGATCAACTCATTTTCCTTACATAAGAAAGGCAATTTCTTGCGTTGTAAACGATTCTTTTCAATCTCGATCGCCGATTTAAAGCTACCCATCACGGTACGCGGTAAAAACTTCCAGAAGCTTTCGCCAAATTGTGACGATGCCGGATCTTCAGGCGTGGCTACACGACGGTGGTGACCATAAGGATGCTCGATGCGAAAATGGTTATATCCCGATGGTGCCAAGGCCAGATGTGACAGATAATGTTCCAGCCGTCCTGATTTATGGCTCAATTCATGTGCGGTATTAATCGCAATACCATTGACCATCCCGACCAAGCTTCCCAGTAACAGTTGATCCGCAAGCGAAGTATCTTTACGACTGGCTAAATACGCGCCATAGATATTGGTCGCGTATTGCAAAGGAATAAAAAGTTTAACAATACGGGCATAATAAGGATCGGCTTCTAAATCTGCGATTGCATCGAGTGGCGGGGTTTTCGTGTCCTCACCAATCAATTTATCCAATGTCGGAATAACAACATGAATAAATAAGGGTCCAAATGAAGCGAAGAATTTTTTGGTTCTTTTAGGGCCAAACTGATAGCCTGCCAAACCACTCATTGCAATCGTAGGGACAGCCAGACCCAATAACCATAAATGCCGTTTTTTATCCTTAAATATTGTTGCCGCTTGCTCGACATCCAGTTGAGTATGCATATTCATTACAATCTCCTCAATCAAACACAAACTCTTTTGCTTGAGGTAATTGTGTAATTATACAGCAGCACTATATTATCATTTTAAGACTTGCTATTATCATTTTAAGACTTTACTGAGTTTTTCTTGTGCAAAAGCAACAGATTCCGGTGATTCCAGCACGCTACTATTTGCGTCTGATTGAAATTTTAATCGGCACACATCAATACGATAATCATGTGT
Source organism: Acinetobacter sp. 1000160 (assembly GCF_000588715.1). Lineage (NCBI taxonomy): Bacteria > Pseudomonadati > Pseudomonadota > Gammaproteobacteria > Moraxellales > Moraxellaceae > Acinetobacter > Acinetobacter sp. 1000160. The sequence goes on from NZ_JFWP02000001.1 coordinate 717,217, forward strand.
TGAGTGCATTGCAGCAGCAACTGGCACAAACAGAGCTATTGTCTATTCAGCAGATAGAGCAATTTATTGAAATGGGTTTAAGCCTGCCTAATACCCATGATCTGGCCTTTGTACTTGGAAAAAATCTTAAACTCAGCTCGCATAGTCTGGTGGGTTATGCCCTGATGACCAGCCCGAATCTGGAACATGCACTCAGACTCATTGCACAATACTTTAGGCTGATTATGCCGAGTTTTAAGCTCAGTATTCAGTTTCCAGCAGGCTCACAAAAAGTCGAACTGTTATTTGAACCAATTTTGCAGATGAATAAACAATGTCTGGCTTTTCATATCGAAGCCATTGCAGTTGCCTTTTACTACAGTCTGCTAGAACTGGCCGGTCAGCAATTACAACGTTATCAAATCTATTTAAGTATCCCCGAACCGACTTATCAGGAACGTTATCTATCCTTAGTCAAAGCCAGTTTCCAGTTTAACTATAGCTGGCTATCCGGTATAAGGGTCGTGATTGACCAGCAACAATTGGCACTGCCCTTACCGTTGGCAGACGCGCATAGCTTAAAAGTGGTTGAGCAACGCTGCCAGGAACAAATCCAGAAGATCTACCATCAAGGTGAAATTGTGGAATGGGTCAGCATGATGTTGCGACAAGCCAATCAAGTGCCCACCTTAACCGAATGTGCCCGAGTCCTGAATATTTCGACAAAAACCCTGCAACGCTATTTGCAGCAACAAGGTGCTGAGTTTCAGGGATTAAAACAGAAGATCAGCACAGAACGCGCCATTGATTTATTAGAGAATTCTAGCCTTACCATTACAGCGATAGCGTATGAACTGGGTTATTCCAATCCTGCCAATTTTACCCGTGCCTTTAACAAGGTCATGGGTTGTAGTCCGCAAGCGTATCGCTTAAAACATCAGGATCAAATCCGTTCACTTTAACACCACCATACATAAGCCCGCGCCAATCGGCAAAATCGTACTCATGTAATCGTCATCTTGCTTAATCAATTCCAGAAAGCTTTTCACTTCGGCGGCATGAGAAATCACATTATCGATTACCAAGGTGCTACCAGATGTTTGTAATAAACGCTTTAAATCGGCCCAGTAACTCACATAATTGCCACGCTCTGCATCCAGTAAAATAAAATCAAACGGTTGACTGGCCTGAGCCAGAAAATCCGCCGCATCTCCTATCCAGAAATCAATGTGCTGTGCCAGCTCAAACTCTTCCGCATATTTTTTCGCCTGAGCACTGCGGAAAGAATCAATTTCTAGCGTTTGAACTTTTCCACTGACCGCTTGGGCAGCCTCAGCCAGCCATAAGGTTGAATAACCAGTCGAAGTCCCAATTTCCAGTATACGCTTTGATTGCTGACAACGAATCAGCATCGCCAATAACTTTGCCGACTCGGCTTCTATATTGCGGTAACGGCTCAGACGATCAGACTGTTGCGCATCGTGTTGCTTAAACTGATCATATAAATCAGCAATACGCTGTAAAAACACATTACTGGTCATCATTGACCCTCCAGATGTTAAGTCGGCAATTCCGCTTAAGTCGCCTGAATCAATTTAAAACGGGGCTGGATTTGACCATCCGCCAGTTCAACCGTTTCAGTAAACATTGCCAATGGGCGTACCCACATTGAATAATCGCCATATAAGCATTGATACACGACCAGTTGCTCTTCTGTTTCACTATGACGGGCAACATGAAAGACCTGATAAAGCTGCCCTTTATAATGTTGATAGATGCCGCGCTGTAATGCCATATTGCTTACCCTTTCTTTATGTCATGCAATGATTGCAGTTGTATAACAAGTATGATTGTACTGATTTTTTTATCGAAAGATATATTTCAAAATTCAACTGATGAATTAAAAATTCAAAAAACCGATCAAAACAATAAAAACATACTGTTTTACCTATTTATTATTTTTACGTAATATAGCCTCATTGAATGAATTGACCGATTTAAAAGTCTTAGGGTTTGGAGAAATACATGTTAGATCAAAATATCAAAACTCAATTAAAAGCTTATTTAGAACGTTTAGAAAGTCCGATCGAACTGGTTGCTGCTTTGGATGACTCAGACAAAGCAGAGAAAATCAAAGAACTGGTGACTGAAATCGCGGAACTTTCTGGTCAGGTTACGGCGCGTTTTGACGGTTCAAACGCTCGCCGTCCTAGCTTCGGTGTGGCCAAAGCAGGCGAACAACCACGTGTGTTCTTTGCTGGCTTGCCGATGGGCCATGAGTTTACTTCTTTGATTCTGGCATTGCTGCAAGTATCTGGCTATGCGCCAAAAGTCTCTGATGAAGTCTTAGCCCAGATCAAAGGCCTCAACCTGACTGCCAACTTTGATGTGTTTGTGTCACTGAGCTGTCATAACTGTCCAGATGTGGTGCAGGCACTTAACCTGATTGCAATCAACAACCCGAACACCACCGCAACCATGATTGATGGTGCTTTCTTCCAGGATGAAGTGGAAGAGCGCAAAATCTTGGCCGTACCAATGGTGTTTCAGGACAATGAACATATCGGTCAAGGTCGTATGACTTTGGAAGAAATCGTGGCCAAATTAGATACCAATTCTGCTGAGAAAGATGCAGCAGCCATCAATGCCAAAGATGCATTTGATGTGTTGGTGATTGGTGGTGGTCCTGCCGGTGGTACTGCGGCAATCTATGCAGCACGTAAAGGCATCAAGACCGGTATCGTGGCTGAACGCTTTGGCGGTCAGGTGATGGATACCATGGACATTGAAAACTTCACCACGGTGCAGAAAACCGTTGGTCCGAAGTTTGCTCAGGATATGGAAGCACATGTCCGTGAATACGGTGTGGATATCATGAACCTGCAACGTGTCAGCAAGATCACAGGTGCAGATCAAACGGCCAACGGTTTGGTTGAAGTTGAACTGGAAAATGGTGCCAAGCTGGAATCGAAAACCATCATTCTTTCCACCGGTGCACGCTGGAGAGAGATGAATGTGCCGGGTGAAGCAGAATACCGTACCCGTGGTGTGGCTTACTGCCCGCACTGTGATGGCCCATTATTCAAAGGCAAACGTGTTGCGGTGATTGGTGGCGGTAACTCGGGTGTAGAAGCAGCGATTGACCTTGCCGGTATTGTTGAACATGTCACACTGGTTGAATTCGATACCAAACTTCGTGCCGACCAAGTGTTGCAAGACAAGTTAAACAGCTTGCCAAATACCACCGTGATCATGAATGCATTGAGTACCGAAGTGGTCGGTGATGGTGCTCAGGTGACGGCATTGAAATATAAAGACCGTGCGACTGATATTGAGCATACGGTTGAGCTGGCAGGGATCTTTGTACAGATCGGCTTATTGCCAAACACTGATTTCCTGAAGAACAGTGCGGTTGAGTTGAGCAACCGTGGCGAGATCGTGATCAACGACCGTAACGAAACCAGTGTCAAGGGTGTATTTGCCGCAGGTGACTGTACCACTGTGCCGTACAAGCAAATTATCATTGCTACCGGTGAAGGTGCCAAAGCCTCACTGTCTGCCTTTGATTACATGATCCGTTC